>CAVQPB010000030.1:0-449791 GCA_963714525.1 uncultured Pseudomonadota bacterium | reverse complement strand
CGCCTCGGGAAATTGAAAATGCGAGCCATGCCCGGAATCAGGCATACGGCGGCTCGGGCATCGGCTTGCCCCCACGGACGACAAACTTTCCCTGAAATTCCTGGATCGCGACCTCAATCTCGTTCTCGCTCTGACCCGTCATTTCGTGCCACGTATCGCTGATGCGCTGCGAAAGTGTCTTGACTGCATTGTCAGATCGCCCTACGCGGATATTGCACACGATGATCGTGTCGCTGCCGGGTTTGCCGGCCACATAAATGCTTTCAGACGCGAGGTCGTTGAACAGCACGCTGATGTGGTAATAATCTGACTTGATCGTCTCGTGTACGACCTCGGTGATAGCTGAAGCCACCTTGGCTTTCAGCGCGCCGTCCATGCCAGCGCGAGTATTGCAGATAATGTGTGGCACGAAATCTCCTTGGCGAACGTCAAGACGTCGCTAAAAAATATTCAATTTGAGCTGCAACCTCAACCGGGTGCTGTTGGTGAGGCGCGTGGCCGGCAAGCGGATACACGGCGACCTCTGCATTCGCGAGCTCTCGATAGAACAACCAAGTGTTCTTCAGTGGAAAGAAGGGGTCCCGGTCACCCGAAATGATGAGAAACGGCTGCTTCAATTGCTTCAGGCGCGAGTAGTGATCGGTCTGACCACCCATGAACCCAGAGACCGATTCCACCATTGCGGCGATGACCGGCGGCCCAACGACGGGTTCGCGATCCTTGCGGATGGCCCAGCGATCGATATAGGCCTGCGTCTCGCGCTCGCGGCCCTCGGCGAAGAACAGATAGCGGACGTCTTCGAAGGCGTACGTTTCCTTCAAGGCGATACCAAACACAATGTCGGTCGGCGGCGCTGTCTCGGGGTTCCCTGCGGGACCTGTGCCGATCGCGATCGCCTTGCGGACGAGCTTGGGTTCCTGCATTGCAATGGTCTGACAGACAAAGCCGCCCATCGAGAACCCCAGGACATCAATTTGCTCGTGGCCGAGTTTGCGAGCGAAGGATGCGGCGTTGCGCCCCTTCTCGTCGAAGTCCTTGGCGGGGGTGCCAGTGGAGGAACCGACCGCGGCGTCACTGAACAGGATGACATGGCGGGTCTTAGCGAGTTCGTCGACGAATGCAGGATCCCAATCGTCCAGCGTGCCACGAAAGCGGTGTAGGAAAATCACGGGCGTGGGATCTGTGAGTGTTTTCGGGCGTAGCTCACGATACGCGTAGCTTACGTCTCCCACCTGGAGGTGCTTGGTTTCTACATTTGTCGCGTTAGTCATGGTATCTCCTTTGTCTTAATCAGTTGGAAACGCACCGCCATTGGATTGGCGGTGCGAGTGGCTAGGTTTGAAGCTCGGCCTTACCTGGCAACGGCGTGGCCATACCGGCGTTCCGCATCCGCTCTGCAATGCGCGCTAGCTCTAGCCCACGGTGACAACAATCTTCCCGACCTGCGCATTCGATTCCAGATATCGATGGGCTTCGACAATGCTGTCGAATGGGAAGGTCTTGGCGATAACCGGCTTCAAGGTCCCAGCTTCCAAGCCCTTTGTGATAAAGGCTATCGCTGCTTCACGGCGAGCTTTGTCGCTAACGATCTCGAATAGCACATAGCCCCTAAGACTGAGGCCTTTCATAAAGGCCGAGGCAACCGGGAAAAGTGTCGGTTCCAAGCTCAACCCGCCATACAGGATCAGCGTGCCTCCCGGCGAGGTGGCTTGCGCAAGTTTGTCGACGCCTTGACCGCCGATAGGGTCAAATACAATCCGAGCGCCTTTGCCGTTTGTGATCGTATTGATCGACTCGACCAAATCCTGCTCCTCGGTTACCACGACATGTGCGGCACCTGCCGCCTTCAAAGCGGATGCTTTGGCGCTCGTGCGCGTCGTAGCAATCGAGATTGCGCCAACACTATTAGCGATCTGGATGGCAGCCAGCCCTACACTCGACGATGCCGCCGTGATGATTACAGCGTCCCCCTTGCCGATCTTGGCGATGTCGATGAGCGCGCCGTAAGCCGTTATGTATGCCATCCAAACCGCCGCTGCTTCGACTGCCGTCAAACCCTTCGGACGCTTGACCACGGCGTACGCCGGCACGACCGCGACTTCGCCGTAGACACCATAGTCTTTCAGGGAAAAGCTCGGGACGACGCTGATGGGCTCACCGACACTGAACCCGCTAACGCCGGGGCCTGATTCCATCACGATTGCCGATGCCTCGTAGCCGTTGAGTGACGGCAAGACCGGTGTCTCCAAATAGACGCCGGCCCTGTACATTTGCTCGGCGCGATTGAGGCCAATCGCTTCGATGCGGACGCGCAGCTCGCCTTCTTTCAAGGCGCGGTCTGGAATTTCTTCGATCTGTAAGACTTCAGGGCCGCCAAGGCGGTGGAAGCGGACTACTCGACTCATGTTAAATCTCCTGTTGTTGATTGCGGTTGTGAATAGATGTCAGTCAGTGGCAAGCAAGCGGCGCGTCACTCCTCCAAGAACTGGATCGCGTCCTTTAGGAACCGCCCAGGGTACTGGAACTGCGCACCGTGGCCGGCGTCGGGGTAGATCAGCAACTGGGCGTTGGGTATGTTCTGCGACAGATGCCAGGAGTTGATCGTGGGGATCATGACGTCGTTTACGCCGTTTAGCACCAGAGTCGGCTGCGTGATTGCATTCAGGTAAGCATAGGGATTCGCGCCCGGCAGCGGCGGCAGGTAAGCGGCATAGGCCTCGCCCTGGGCTTTGGCAACTTCGGCCGAGCTCGGTGGATCCTGCTCGACTCGCTGATGGCGGCGCTTCCAGAAGGCGAGAGCGGCTTGCTTCGCCGCTTCGGAGCGGCCGAAGAACAGGTACGCAATGTCGTCTGCGCTCGGCACCGGACGCCGCGCGACTTCGACCACTTGGGGTTCCATCCTCGGATCGCCGCCCCGCAGCCCGGTGCCGAGCAAAAGCAACTTACGCACCAGTTGCGGATGACGCAGCGTTACTTCCTGCACTTGAAGTCCACCAATCGAGAAACCCAGCAGATCGACCTGCGACAGACCCAGCTTCCGGATTACTAACGCGATGTCGTCGGCCATATCTTCGATTCGGTTGCGCGGTGTGCCCGTTGAGGACGCAATTCCCCGCCCGTTGTATAGAATCACTTCGCGGCCTGCGGCTAGTCCATCGGTCAGCAGCGGATCCCAGTTGTCCATGCCACCACGGAAGTGCTGCACGAAGAGCAGTGGCGGCTGCCCGCTGGAGGCGTTACCCCAGCGGCGGTAGGCAAACTTGGCATTATCGACTTCGATGAATCTGGTCGGCGCGGTCAGATGGGTGTCGGAATTATGCGAACTGGCTTGCGAATCGGTCGATGATTGCGCGCGTGTTTCGCGGGTAGCGAACAGGGCGGTAACAGCACTGGTTATGGCGGCGGCGGTGCTATTGCGAAGGAACCGACGCCGGCTGGCGATAATTGGATTGGCTTGACTCATAATTTTCCTCCATGGAAGTTGTGTTGCAATGAAAACCCAGTGTTTGGTCCAGTCGCCTGACTACCAGGTCTCGCCATAAGGACGCACCTCGACGTTGAACGACCAGGCGCAGCGGTCCTGATGTGCTACGTGCCATATCTCTTCGGCGATCGCGGCGGGCTGGATGAAGAAGTCATTCGGCTTGTCCTTGTAGCGCTCACGCGCCCAGGGGACGTCGATGACCGCATCGATCACCAAATAGGCGACGTGGACGCCCTTGGGTCCAAGGTCCCGTGCGATTGCCTCAGCGAGAATGCGTTGTGCTGCCTTAGTTGGCGCAAAGCCGGCAAACGCGGCGCGGCCGCGCTGTGCGGACGTATTGCCCGTCACCATAATCGCGCCCTTGCCGGCTTTGATCATCGCCGGCGCGAAGCGCTGGGCCAGATACAGCAGAGCCATGGTGTTGACCTGAAAATTGTGGTTGAGCACCTCAGGCTTGATATCCAGGAACGAGCCGAAGGCGCCGCCCACGGCGTTGTGGATCACGACGGACGGCGCGCCCAGGTCGCGTTCGATAGCGCCGGCGATAGCCTCCACTTGAGCTAGGGTCCGACACGTCGCAGGGGTAGGGGCGGGCGCCGGGCAGCTCTTTCGCTAGCTCGCTCAGCCGCTGCTCGCTGCGGGCCAGCAAGGCGACCCGGTAGCCGCCGTTTGCAAAGCGACGGGCGAGTGCTGTGCCGGTGCCGGGTCCGACACCGGTGATGACGCAAATGGGTTGATTCACTAATCTCTCCTCAAGCTGCCGCACGCGCGGCTTCTGTTACAAAGTCCAGCCGGTCGCGAGAAGAAATTAAAAGCCGAAGAGAGCCATCCTGCGACCAGCGCCGGCAATTGGTAGCGGCGAGATACTAGGGACTCGCGAAGTCAAAATAGAATTCGATCTAAATAGCCATGTCATCTCTCGGTCATTGGGTTTCGACGGCGAAAGCTGCATTGACATTAATCATTACAGTTATCATCATTAAAGGCAATCATGATGTTTATAACGATTAATGTCAAGTGTTAATCCACATTGGTATAAAATAAAGTACTACATCAGAAGGAATGATATGAAGGTCTCGAAAGAAACCAGCACCAAACATCGCTACGAACTGCTAAAAGCCGCCAGCCGGCTATTCCGCGAACGCGGATTCGATAAGGTCGGTATCGCCGAGATTGCGAACGCAGCCAATCTCACTCACGGCGCCTTCTACACTCACTTTGAATCGAAGGAAGCACTGTGCGCGGAGGTCATCGCGAGCGCAACGCACCGGAGCCACGCTGCATTGGACTCAAGACTGAACTGGCGCGCTTACATCGAGGCTTACTTGAGCCCGAAACACGTGCGCGATCGCGCCAACGGCTGCCCGTATGCCGCACTGGCAGGCGACGTGCCGCGCGCAAGCGAGACGGTCAGGGCCGGTTTCTCCGACGCGCTTGATAGTTCTATTGATGCAATCGCAGCGACGCTCGGTCAGCAGGGCAAAGCCGCGAGCCGGGAGGACGCTGTCCAGGCGCTCGCCACCATGGTCGGCGCGCTGGTGCTGGCACGTACCGCCGCATCCCCAAAATTTCGCGACGAGATCCTCGGCGCGGCTAGAAAAAAGATGCTCGAGACGTTGCGCTAGCGAACCAGTGGCAATGTGATGCGGCCGGCACCGCCGGGCTGGATTCCAAGATGAGACCCATCGTCACCGAACAGCAGGCCCGCGCCTTTAATTCGCCGTGTCTGCGGGTCATCGCCTCGCTCTTGGCGACGCGCCTCGGCTTGCCTCAATAATATAAATCTAAGGAGGGAGGCAGGAGTAACAAGCTAATTTCTAATCCTGCAGGCGGCGGCGCTGACAGATGGTGAACAAATCCTACATTACGACACGCCAGACGACTCAGGGTCGCGTCTTGGATTGGCCCGCGAGAGACAGGAAAGCGCTTGGGGACTATGGCGCGGGGCGACCAACAGTGATGTATCGCAATGACCCCGAGGATAACCGGCTCGACGTATGACATCAAGGGTAGTTGAGATGCCCGATTGCGGACGGTCGTAAGCGGCCGATTGGGATCGTAGTCGTGATGTCGCGGTATTTTATTGAGCGATGGGTGTCAACCACATCGGCAACAATTTTTCTGGACGACTTAAAGTTTCACGCAAAGTTGCCGCTCAGTTTTAACAGAGCAGATCTCATTCCATTTCCAGATCAAAAAGGACGCGAAGGAGAGCCGCAGACAGTGCTGTAGCACGGCAAGGTGAAGCCGACAAAGTTAGTTTGATCTGGAAATGGAATAACCAACGACTACCCGCCATTCGACCTGTAGCTTAATCGCGGACTTCTGCTAGGCAATCCATCGGTGCAGTTTCAACCAATCGATCTGGCGAGACCCATTTCGACGCCCTAGCCCTATCGCTTTCATCCGGTTTGATTTTTTCCAGCGTTTGCACGTGAGCCACTAGGCCATTTGACCTACAACGTCTGGCCAATTGTAAACCCTCTGCATTTCCTTAGTATCAGCGGTACGTTAGCTTACTTGTTAGCGTACTTGCTTCCCCACACAACTGAATTAGGAGTCAACATGTTTAATCTTAAATTGCAATTGCCATTTCTGTCTTGAGCTTAGCTGCGAGCGTGGGCGCCCACGCGGCCGGCGGCAAACCCGATCTTATTATTCCCGGTAATTATTGGAAGGTGACGGCCTACAACGACGCCTCAACTGTGCACGCGCAGTTGGCGACCCAAGGACTTTGCTTCTTCCAAACTGCCGTTATCGGCACCCAGACCGCCGGCATTTGGTATTCGCCGACGTTTTTCGACTGGAACGGCACCTGGCGCCAGGAGGGCGATCAGATCTTCATGACCGGCGACTATGCGGGGGACTATTTGGGTAATGCGGTGGGTCACGACGGCATGGAATGGCAGATCGTCACCGCTAGATAAAAACAACGAGGGCTTTGGCCACTGGCACGAGTGGCGCGAGAACGGCGCCTACGGCAGCGTGATCGGCTATGCGCAACGCGAAGTTCACGCGCATCGGCCGTTGCCCGTACCAGCCTCCACCCGGGACGGTTGGTCTGGCGTTGGAAAGGCTCGTGAACGAAGTGTCGCTCAAAGCGCCGCGCCGGGTTCGGACAGACGGCAAAGAAGCACTGGGGCCGAACGATGGCTTCCAGGTGCCGGTGGAATTGCCGCCGCCCGCCAACTGATCGGCATTGCTGTTGTTTGCCCACGCGTTTATTTATCAACCGTGACGCGTGGGCATAAACCACATGCCCACGCTAAATAGTTGTCATCCTGAGCAACGCGAAGGATCCGCTTTTCCGACGCATTAAATAACAGATCCTTCGCGTTGCTCAGGATGACATTCTCATTTACTTTCCGCGCGCGAACCCAATCTGCCGCCATGCCTCGAACACCAACACCGCCGCGCTGTTGGCTAGATTCAAGCTGCGGCTACCGGGCTGCATGGGCAAACGCAAGCGCTGCTCCGGTGAGAACATCGCCAACATTTCCGGCGGCAGACCTCGAGTTTCAGGACCAAAAACGAACACGTCTCCTTGTGCGAATTTGACGTCGGTATAGCGCGTCGAGCCTTTGGTGGTCATGGCGAAACAGCGGCGGCCGTTCAATTTTTCCTGACACGCATCCCAGTTATCGTGTATCTGCATGCTCGCGTATTCGTGGTAATCCAAGCCCGCGCGTTTCATCTGCTTGTCGGTCATGGTGAAGCCTAGCGGCTTGATTAGATGCAGCGTCACGCCGGTGTTGGCGCACAGGCGAATGATGTTGCCGGTGTTGCCGGGAATCTCCGGCTGATACAACACGACATCAAACATCGGCGGATACCGCTGGCTGAAAACTCTCCGGCCTGGTGCGCGCAATCACCCAAGCGCTCACGCGGGCGGCGCCGGATTTTTTCAACGTCTTCGCCAATTCATTCACGCTCGCGCCGCTGGTCATCACGTCGTCGATGATGGCAATGTGTTTACCGGCGAAATTTTCCCGGCAGGCAAACGCGCCGCGGACATTTTTCGCGCGCTCTTTCCACGGCAAAGTGGTTTGGCTTTCCGTGTCGCGTATACGCTCGCAGGCGTGCGGCAACAGGGGGAGTCTAAGCGCGCGGCAAAGCGGCTTGGCGATTTCCAAGGATTGATTAAAGCCGCGCTCGCGTAAACGAGCACGGCTAAGAGGCATAGCCAGCGCGGCTTCTGGCAATGGCATGCCGGAGAGCCGCGCCAGTAGGCGCTCTGCGAGCCATGGCCCTAGCGCCAATTGTTGCGAGTACTTGAATTGTTGAATCAACACGTCGACCGGAAAGCCGTAGTCGAACGCCGCGACGCTGTCGTCGAACGCCGGCGGTTTTTTCACGCAACGGCCGCAAATCAATCCATCCAGCGTTGGCAAAGCGCATACGGGGCAACAGGCATCAGGCAACCGTGGCAAATCGTCCTCACAGGGACGACACAAAACCGCGCGTTGTCCCGCCGCTCCACACAGAAAGCAATCCTGGGAGAGTTGCACATTTTTTAATCTATTGTTTAATAATTTTAACAATCGATTTGACAAAAACTTCGTCTTAGTCGAGGATTCGAGGTAACTACTTTAACCCGAAGCGCATGACGTGATGACGACCACCGCCGTTGAATTTCAGCGTTTAAAGCCTCACCCCAGCAAACCCCGATTTTCCCACGGCGAAGTGTTGGCGCTGTTCGACTTGCCGCTGAACGATCTGCTGTTCAAAGCGCACACGGTGCATCGCGAACATTTCGATCCGAACGCGGTGCAGCTTTCTACTTTATTGTCCATCAAAACCGGCGGCTGCCCGGAGGATTGCGGCTATTGTCCGCAGGCCGCGCGCTACCACACCGGCGTCGACAATCAAGCCATGGTGCCGCTGGAAGAAGTCGTTGCCACGGCAAAAGCCGCGAAGGCCGCAGGCGCGCAACGTTTTTGCATGGGCGCCGCATGGCGTGGACCGAAGCAGCGGGATTTGGAACCGGTGATCGAAATGGTCAAAGCCGTGCGCGCGCTGGGCCTGGAAACCTGCGCCACGCTGGGCATGTTGCGCGACGGCCAAGCGCAGCAACTGAAAGACGCCGGCCTCGATTACTACAACCACAACCTCGACACCTCGCCGGAATTTTACGGCGAGATCGTCTCGACCCGCGAGTATGACGACCGCCTCGACACATTAAACAAAGTCCGCGACGCGGGTTTGCACGTCTGCTGCGGCGGCATCGTCGGCATGGGCGAAAGCCGCGCGACGCGCGCCGAATTCATCGCGCAACTCGCCAACCTTGATCCCCAGCCGGAATCGGTGCCGATCAATAATTTAGCGCAAGTGGAAGGCACGCCGCTATTCGGTACGGACAAGCTTGATCCCTTGGAATACGTCCGCACCATCGCCGTTGCGCGCATCACTATGCCGAAATCCTACGTGCGAATTTCCGCCGGCCGCCATGAACTTAGCGACGCCGTTCAAGCGATGTGTTTTTTCGCCGGCGCTAATTCGATTTTTTACGGCGAGAATAAACTGCTGACGACTAGCAATCCGGAAGCTGAGGCGGATCGCGCGTTGTTTGAAAAGTTGGGATTGCATCCAACCTGATCTTTGCGCCGCAAAACAGGGTTCTCGATGCCTTCCCAGGGGTGCGTTCGTAGGCGAGACGATGATCACCTCGGCGCTACCGAAACAATCGGTTGTATTCAAACCGGCGCGGCAGCGTCGCAGAGATTATCGCCGCATCTGGATGCCTTGGATTGATTAACGCATTGCGTTCCTCTGGAACAATTACCGACGGAACCAACAATATCGCTGTCCGCAGCGATGATAACCAATTCGACCCAACCTCCACGCTGGCACGACCACCCGGGATTGCATCCCAGCCGACCGGTAGTTTTCCGACCACGAATGTCTCCCGCTTTTCCCATACCGTTTTCGGAATGTCGATCTGCACCACGTAACGATCCAACGGCAAACCACCGTCGTCGACATGCGCGCTGGTCTCAAGAACAGCCATCGCAATCGTTGGGGCGCAGTAAATCACCGGCTCGCCGTAGTCGTTCCAGCGGCCTGGTTTCTTCGCGGCGCCTGCACCACTTAAATCTGTGGCGCCATGCTTGCGGGTCTCGGCGGCGATGCGCCAAAGCTTCATTGCACAGCGCCGCTCTCGATCGAGCCTAGCAATCTCGCGACGACTTCAATCCCCGTCGGCGTATCGATTAGCTCGGCAGGTTTACGCCCACCGAGCGCAGGCTGAGGGCGCTCGATCCATAGTCCTAGCCACTTCGCCGCGTCAAAGCCCCTTGCACTAGCGGCCTTACTGTTGGCGACCATCTCCTGAGCAAGGCCAAGCAGCCTAATCATGCCGATCGCCGCCTGGCCGCCGCTACCTGCAATGACTTCACCAGCGGCCGCTTTTTTCTCCGCGGTTGCCTTGGGCACACCCAGAAGGGCGAACATTCGCGAGGCGGGCACGTCCATTTGTTTTGCGAGATCCTTAACCAACGAGCCCACGACACCTTGTCGTTCGAGGTCGACGAGCTGCATCGGCGTAGCGCGGGCTACCTGCTTAACGAAATCATCAATTCCCTTGACTCGCTCGTAGACGATCCCCGCTGAACGCCGAGGGATGGTGGAACGATAACGCTGGGGTGCGTGCTGTTGTACTGGTGAGCTAGCCATAATTTTCTGTGAGAATGTCTATAATAAGATGTATTCTAGCCTTAAAATAGACGGTGTAAAATTTTCTTAAGTCCGTGTTCAAGGGTAATGGGGCTTTCGGCAAAGCGTTCGACTGCCGTTTCTAGGATAATAGTGATGAATGTCGACGCCGATCTCTCAAACGCCACCCACCAACCTCGCCCTGCGCCGCCGTGCCCGCAATCGCAGCGCCACAGCCCATGAGCGAGTCAGTTTCTTTGAAGAGGAAATCGCCGGCCGCATGTTGGAGCGGCTCGATTACATCAAGCTCGAACCTGGGATGATTTTGGATTTGCATTGCGGACTCGGTGCCGCGAGCGAGGCCTTAGCTAGGCGTTTTCCGCAAGCAAAGGTCGTACAACTCGATCCCGCGTTCGATTTATTGCGACGACCTTCCACAGCGAAAAACCCGCGAAAAAAATTCTTCAATTGGTTTGAGAAATTCCCGATGCGCGTTTGCACGGAAGCCCACGCCCTGCCATTTGCGCCGAACAGCTTTGATCTGGTTTGGTCCAGTCTGTTTGCGTTGAGTTACGCAGCGCCGGATATCATTCGCGAAACAAAACGCGTGCTAAGGCCCGGCGGCTTGCTCATGCTTTCGACGCTGGGTCCCGATACACTGAAAGAATTACGCGCGGCGTTTTCGCAAGTCGATACGCTCACACACATTCAACCGCAAGTAGACATGCACGACTTAGGCGATATGCTGGCTCACGAAGGTTTCGCGACGCCGGTCGTGGATATGGAAATGATCACGCTCACTTATCCCGATCTCAAAACCATTGCCCAAGATCTGCGCGCGGCCGGTGCAACCAATATGGAACCCAATCGGCGCACCACCCTGATGGGGAAATCTCGCTGGGGGCTCGCCGAAAGTGCTTATGAACATCTGCGTCATGGGGGCCGGCTACCCGCGACGTTTGAGATAATCTACCTCCACGCCTGGCGCGGGGTTGAACGCATCGCTGCCGATGGCCGTCAAATCATACAGTTTGAGCAGTTGAAGCAGAAAAAATCATGAGTATGTTGCGATTATTTCTAATTTATTTTGTCGCTGCATTATTGCTGGCGGCTTGTTCTTCGCAAGACGACGAAGTGCCGATCCGCATGGTGGACCCTTGGGTGCGCGCCACGGTCGGGGGTCAAACTGCCGCCGTCGGCTACATTGAGTTTCACAGCAACAAGCCGGTACGGCTGGTCAAAGTCACTAGCCCTCAGGCGGGCGCGGTGAGTATTCATCGCACCGTTCATCAGAACGATATCATGCGCATGGAAGAGCTCAGTGTGCTGGACATACCTGCCAACCAAACCGTTACGCTCGCGCCCAATGGCATGCATTTCATGCTGACGAATTTGAAAGCGCCGCTTAATGTGGGCGACGAAGCCACGCTCAGCTTTACCTTCGAGTTCGCCGACAAAACCACGTTGCAACTGAACGCACTGGCCGAAGTTCGCGCGAACTAAAACGCCGTCATCGCTTCAATAGGATTGCATTGGCCTGAGAGCCAATACTGGTGCGGCTCCCCAGCCATCCGGTCGACATTGAAACGCACGCACACGTGAGGGCATAACGCTTCGCGGCATGCGAACCGAACTTAACCCACGCGCCTTCAGTATAATGTCGGCTCCAAGTTTTCCATTGAAATCATGAAGAGATTCTTCGTTCTGCTGCTGCTGTTGTCCCCACTGATCGCGGTCGCCGCCAAGCCCGCTGCTAAATCCGAGCCGAAACCCGCGGAGGCGCTGCTCCAACCGGCGGCGCCGGTGGCGTTTGGCGCGCTGAATGTCGCGGCGAAATCCTATGTGTTGCGGGATTTTCAGAGCGGCCAAATCCTCGTTAGCCAAAATCCCGATCTGAAAGTCGAACCCGCGTCGCTTACCAAGCTGATGACCGCCTATCTCGCTTTTAAAAACATCAAAGAAAAGCGCTTGTCGGAAAACCAAAGCTTGCCCGTGTCCGAGAAGGCGTGGAAAGCGATCGGGTCGCGCATGTTTATCGATCTTAAAGTGCCGGTGACCGTTAACGAACTGCTGCGCGGCATGATCGTTCAATCCGGCAATGATGCGAGCATCACTTTGGCGGAAGCCATGGGCGGCGGCGAAGAGGCTTTTGCTGAATTGATGAATAAAGAAGCCGCGCGGCTGGGTATGAAGAATACCCACTTTCTTAATGCCACGGGCTTGCCCGACCCGCAACACTACTCCACCGCCGAGGATTTGAGCTTACTCGCAGCCGCCGTCATTCGCGACTTCCCCGAGTACTACACCATTTACTCGACCCGCGAATACAAGTACAACGGCATCACGCAACCGAATCGCAATCGTTTACTGTGGCTCGATCCTACCGTGGACGGCATGAAGACCGGCCATACCGACAGCGCAGGCTGGTGTTTAGTAAGTTCAGCGAAGCGCAGCGATCGGCGTTTGATTTCCGTGGTGCTGGGTGCGACATCGGACACGGTGCGCACCATCGAGAGCCAGAAATTGTTGAACTACGGCTTTCAGTTTTACGACACGAAACGCATGTATCGCCAGGGCGAATCGGTGGCGTCCTTGAATGTCTACAAAGGTCAGGAAAAGGTACTGAGGGCGGGCTTCGATAAAGATCTGTTTCTGACCTTACCGCGCAGCGACTTCGAAAAAGTTCAGACGACGCTAACCACCGCGCAGCCGCTGATCGCGCCGCTGGCAAAAGGTCAAGAAGTGGGCACCATGAAACTCACCCTCGGCGATAAGACCATCGCTCAGTATTCGGTGCTTGCGCTCGAAACGGTGCCGGTCGCCGGCTTTTTTCGCCGTACGTGGGACAGCCTGCGCTTAATGCTGAAATGAACCAACCGGTTTGCTATCTCAACGGCGAATTCCTACCGCTGGATCAAGCCAAGATTTCCGTACTGGATCGCGGATTTATTTTCGGCGATGCGATCTATGAAGTGATCCCGGTCTATCGCCGCAAGCCGCTACGTTTGGCCGCCCACATTGCGCGCTTAAAACGCAGCCTCGGCGAAATTCGTATCCCCTTTCCGTTGTCCGAAGGCGAGTGGTCCGGATTGATCGACGAACTCATCGCCAGCAACGACAGTGACGATCAAGCGATCTATCTACAAGTGAGCCGCGGTGTCGCGAAACGAGAATTCGGTCTGATGCAGGGAATCGAGCCGACGGTTTTTATATTGAGCTACGCCGTTCGTTGCCGCCGCCTAAGCAACAGATCGATAACGGTATTCGCGCGGTGAGTCTGCCAGATTTCCGCTGGCAGCGTTGCGATATCAAATCGACGTCGTTGCTTGGGCGCCAATATGTTGCGCCAGTTCGCGAACGATGCCGGCGGCGCCGAATGCGTGTTATTCCGCGACGGATATTTAACCGAAGGTTCGTCGAGCAATATTTTTCTGGTCAAAAATGGCACGCTGATCGCGCCGCCGAAGAGCCAACTCATACTGCCGGGCATCACCTACGATTTGTTATTGGAACTCGCGGTCGGAAAACGCAGTCCCAACCGAAGTGCGCAATATCCCCGAATCCGAAGTAAAAACCGCAGATGAATTAATGCTCTCCGCGAGCCTGCGGGAGTTACTTGCAATCACCGAGCTCGACGACAAACCGGTCGGCGGCGGCAAACCCGGCCCGGTATTCCGGCGCTTATACGAACTGTTTCAAGCCTACAAAACTAAGCTATGACGGAACCGGAACGAAAACCGCGCGACGCTCATTGAATTCCCCACGCAGTTCCCGATCAAGATCATGGGGCTCACGCGCGATGATTTTGCTCAGACTATTTTGGAGATCGTCAACCGTCACGCACCGGATTTCGATGGCGCCACCATGGAAATGCGCTCCAGCAGCAACGCGAAATATTTAAGCCTTACATGCACGATCAACGCGACGTCGCAAAGCCAGCTCGACGATCTGTATCGCGAGTTGTCGAAGCATGAGATGGTAAAGATCGTCCTGTAATGTTATTGACCGACCTCGCGCCGGCGCTGACGATCAGGCAACTCGGTATCGCCGATTACGAAACCACGTGGCACGCGATGCAGGCTTTCACTGCGCAGCGCAACGCCGAAACGGGCGACGAAATTTGGCTGCTGCAACATCCGCCGGTCTATACCCAAGGTCTCGCGGGCAAGCCCGAGCATTTGTTGCAGCCCACGACGATACCTGTGGTTAAGACCGATCGCGGCGGCCAGATTACCTATCACGGCCCCGGCCAGATCGTCGCCTACGTGCTGGTCGACCTTAAGCGCAAAGGGATGGGCGTGAAGGAGCTGGTGCGGCGCATCGAGCAAAGTATCCTGGAGGTACTGCGCGATTATGGCGTCGATGGTGAACGCAAGCTGGGCGCGCCCGGGGTCTACGTAAAGGGCGCCAAGATCGCGGCCTTGGGTCTGCGCGTGAAAAGTGGTTGCAGTTACCATGGCCTTGCGCTCAACGTGGCGATGGATCTCACGCCCTACGAAACGATCAACCCCTGCGGCTATGCGGGCATGCAGGTTACCGATCTTGCCGCGCTAGGCGTTCGTGCTAGCATAAACGACGTCATGGCTGAGATTGACGCAACATCTAGACACTCAACTTTCGCTTTAGGAAATCATCGTGGCCATCACCGGCGAGAAGCAAACCGGCGCAGCGAAAACCGCGCGCATCCCGATCAAAATTATTCCGAGCACACCGCAGAAAAAACCCGATTGGATCAGGGTAAAGGCGGCGAATAGCCCGCGCTTCGCGGAAATCAAACGCATCCTGCGCGAAAATAATTTGCACAGCGTGTGCGAAGAAGCGTCGTGCCCGAATATCGGCGAATGTTTCAGCAAAGGCACCGCGACCTTCATGATCATGGGCGATTTGTGCACGCGCCGCTGCCCGTTTTGCGATGTGGCGCACGGCCGGCCTAAGCCCCTCGATCGCGACGAGCCGCGCCATCTCGGCGAAACCATCGCCGCGCTGCACTTGAAATACGTCGTCATCACCAGCGTCGATCGCGATGATTTGCGCGATGGCGGCTCGCAACATTTTGTCGATTGCATCCGCGCGGTGCGCGAGCTGTCGCCGGAAACGAAAATCGAAATCCTTACGCCGGATTTTCGCGGCCGGCTCGATCGTGCGCTGGAGATTCTCAACACCTGCCCGCCGGATGTGATGAACCACAATCTGGAAACCGTGCCGCGCCTTTATAAGCAAGCACGGCCCGGCTCGGACTATCACCATTCGCTGAAGCTGCTAAAAGATTTCAAAACAGCTCACCCGCACATTCCTACTAAGTCCGGATTGATGTTGGGCCTGGGCGAAACCGACGACTGAAATTCTGGATGTCATGCGCGATTTGCGCGAACACCATGTCGACATGCTTACCCTCGGACAATATCTGCAACCATCTATCCACCATCATCCGGTGATGCGTTTCGTGCCGCCCGATGGCTTCAAAGAATTCGAACGCCAGGCCATGGCTATGGGCTTCGCGCACGCCGCCTGCGGGCCGATGGTGCGGTCGAGCTATCACGCAGATCAACAGGCGCACGAGGCGGGTGTCGCCGTCGGTGAATAACGCGGGATGTTCCCTACTATCGTTGGTATCGAAGAATACCTTGAAGTATGTCATGACATGGCTTAAATTAGCTACCAAGTAGTCGGTAGCTATAAAGGCATGGTTTGAAACACTTTCTCTGAAATTTCGTCGACGGCGGAACGCGTTGTCGACGCCGCCGAGGGGCTAGTACAACAACACGGCTATAACGGTTTTTCCTACGACGACGTAGCGCGTCTAGTCGGCATCAAGAAACCCAGCATACATCATCACTTTCCGACCAAGTCCGACCTGGTCGCCGTGGTGGCGCAGCGCTACACCCATCGGTTTCGCGAACACTTGCTGAAAATCGACGGGAGCTATGCCAAAGCACCGGAACGGCTGGCGGCCTACGCCGCATTGTTCGAGCGCACGTTTGCCGAGGACCGGCGGCTTTGTGTCTGCGGCATGCTCGGCGCCGAAGCTGATTCACTGCCCGAGGATGTCGTAAGCGAAGCTGATCATTTCTTCCGCGTCAACCTCGAATGGTTAACGCGGGTATTGAGCGACGGTCAGCGGACTAAATCGATCCGCCTTGGCGCCAAGCCCGAGGAACTCGCGGAATCATTTTTATGTGCTCTAGAGGGCGCCATGATCGTAGGCCGGGGATTGCACTCGTCGCTAGGCCCCAGCGTCGTCGCAAACACTTTCATTTTCGCGGTACAGAGCTGAAGTTTTTTTATCCACTTGACAATCTACCAACTAGTAGTTTTGTTTTTTTGAAGCATCAAAAATACCTTAAACATTTGGGAAGGAGAAGTGATGGGCAAAGAAAGAATGGGGTTGGGCGACGCGCAACCCATTGCGCCGGGTGGTTTGCTGGATCGCCGCTTGTTTATGTCGCGGGGGCTCACGCTTGCGGCAGCGGGTTCTATCGCATTGAAATCCAACGCTGCCCCGCTTGAAGTACCGATCTACTCGAAAGTGCCCGGCGCTTCATTCCAACCCTATGGCGAGCCGTCTAAGTTTGTTTTGCCCAGCCTGAAACGCGGCATCGGCCAGCCTTATGGACAACTCGCGCCCGGTGCGGGTGCTTCGTTCACGCCTTTGCAAGCGTTGCACGGCACTATCACTCCCGCCAGCCTGCATTTTGAACGCAGCCACAGCGGTATACCGGAGATCGATCCGGGCAAACATCAACTGGTGATACACGGCTTGGTAAAACGCGCGTTGGCATTCGATCTAAATGCCTTGCTGCGTTATCCGATGGTGAATCGTACGATGTTTATCGAATGTTCCGGCAACAGCCTGTTTCAAACTTTCGCTGAAGCGCAACAAATGCCTGTCGGCATGCTGAACGGGCTGGTGTCTTGCAGCGAATGGACGGGTGTGATGTTAGCGACGCTGCTCGATGAAGCCGGCGTAGATCCCAAGGGAAAATGGATAGTCGCCGAAGGCGCCGACTCCGCCGGCATGAGCCGCAGTATTCCGTTGGAAAAAGCCATGGACGATGTGATGGTCGCGCTCTATCAGAATGGCGAACCCATCCGCCCGGAACAGGGCTTCCCCATGCGCCTGGTGTTGCCGGGATTCGAGGGCAATATGAGCGTGAAATGGCTGCGCCGCATTAAGGTCACTGAAGGCCCTGCTCACAGCAAAGACGAAACCTCGAAGTACACCGACTTATTGCCCAACGGTAAAGCATTGCAGTTCACGTATGTGATGGGCGTGAAATCGGTCATCACCCGGCCTTCACCGACCCTGACCATGGGTGCGCCGGGGTTCTACGAGATCTCGGGTATCGCCTGGTCGGGGGCGGGCAAGATTAACAAAGTTGAAGTATCTGCCGATGGTGGCAAGAATTGGGTCGATGCGGCGATACAGGAACCCGCGCTCGATAAAAGCCTCGTGCGGTTTCGTTTACCGTGGAAATGGGAGGGTGCGCCGGTCGCTATGCAGAGCCGCGCGACGGATGACAAGGGCCGCGTGCAAGAGACGCGCGAAAAGTGGAAAACCCGGTATTCGCCCGGCAACATCTATCATTTCAACGCGATTCAAACCTGGAAAGTCGAAGCAAACGGCGAGGTGAAAAATGTATTCGTATAAGCGCGCTGCACAAGTAGCCATCTTTGTTGCTCTCGGTTATGTCCCCGCGTATGCCGGGCCCGATCTCGGAAAAGTTATGGACGAAAAAGACATCGCTGCCTGGGACATCGACGTCCCGCCTAGCGGCGAAGGTTTGCCGCCCGGCAGTGGAACGGCATCCCAGGGACTCGTCGTGTACGGCCAAAAATGTTTGGCCTGTCACGGCGAAGATGGCGCCGGTAAACCGGCCGATGCGCTAGTCGGCGGTATCGGCACGCTGTCTTCGAAGTATCCCATGCGCACCGTCGGCAGCTTCTGGCCCCATGCGACGACGCTGTTCGACTACGTTCGCCGCGCCATGCCTTACGACAAACCGAAAACCTTGTCTAGCGATGAGCTTTACGCAGTCTGCGCATTTATTTTGGCGAAGAACGGTATTATTGCCGACGACTTCGTTCTCGATGCCAAATCCCTGCCGAAGGTAAAAATGCCGAATCGCGACGGCTTCATTAATGCTTGGCCAAGCCAACAATAGGGCGATGCGATCGACGATATGCCGGTTTCTAATCCAATCCATAACCAGTTTAGGATCACGAAGATGAAGATTTACGATTTCAAAGGTCCCCCCAATCCAGCGCGCGTGCGTATCGCGCTCGCCGAAAAAGGTCTCACGGAAAAGGTGACGTTTATCACCATCGATGTACCCGGCGGCGAGCACAAGCAACCCGCCTTCCTCGCGAAGAATCCATCGGGGCCGTACCGGTATTGGAACTGGACGACGTACGACTATCGCCGAGCGCACTGCAATCACTGAATACCTCGATCACTTGGACGGTAATCCGATACTCACCGGTAAAGCCGCCAAGGAGCGCGCGGTTTTTGACATGATGCAACGGCGCGCCGAGGTGGGATTGCTCGATGCAGTGGCAAGCTATTTTCATCACGCGACGCCGGGATTGGGCCCGCATATCGAGAGCTACCAAAACCGCGAATGGGGTGAAAAGAGTCGCGAACGGGCCGTTGCAGGCATGCGTTATCTTGACGGCGTACTTGCGACGCAACCGTATTTAGCAGGCGAGAATTTTTCGATGGCCGACATTACCGCCTTCGCCGGACTGGGATTTGCCGATTTCGCGAAGATCGAAGTCCCGGCAGATCTCGCCAATCTCCATGCTGGGCGCACCCGAATCGCAGCACGGCCGAGCGTCGCAGCAGCTTAATCGCCCAGCAGATTTGAAGGAGCGTCCGTGGAAGTGAACGCAGATTTTGGCCGACGAGTCGCGGTTCACGCGGCGCGCATGGAGTGGGCGCCCTCGCCCATCCCAGGCGTCGAGCGGCGCATGCTCGATCGTATCGGCGCGGAAGTCGCCCGCGCCACGTCCATTGTGCGCTACGCGCCTAACAGTTTATTTTCGCCGCACACTCACGGCGGCGGCGAAGAAATCCTAGTATTGGATGGCGTGTTCCAAGATGAGAGCGGCGGATTTCCCGGCTGGGACCTATATCCGCAATCCACCGACTTCGCGACACACGCCCAGGTCGGCGCCGGGTTGCATCATCTTCGTCAAACTCTGGCAGTTCGATCGCGCGGACCGGACGTTGGTACGCATCGATATCAAAAAGATGGAATTTCTGCCCGCCGTCGATCGGCCCGGTGTTGAGATCCTGCCGTTGTTTTCCGATGGTCGCGAGAATGTGCGTATCGAGCGGGCCGCGGCGAGTCTCAAAGTGAACTTAAGTCCGGCTGGCGGTATGGAACTGTTGGTGTTGGATGGCGGCTTTACCATAGGCGAAGAAAGCTTCGAGGCGCAATCCTGGCTGCGTTTACCGCCGGGCGAACCATTCCAATGCAACACCGGCGAACAGGGTGCGAAGCTGTGGATCAAGAGCGGACATCTCGCCCGCCCGCAAACGGCGCCGCAGGGGGACGACACTACCCAGCGTTGATAAAGCAGCAAAAAATTGGCGTACACTGCCGACGTATCCACTGTGTACGACTATGCCCGAACTCCCCGATATCGTCGTTTACATCGAAAGCCTCGAAGCGCGCATCCTCGGCAAAACTCTGGAACGGGTAAAAATTCTCAATCCCTTTGTTTTGCGTTCGTTCGCACCACCCCTTGAAGAAGCGCAGGGAAAGCCAGTCTCCAGCGTGCATCGGATGGGAAAGCGCATTGTGATCGGCTTGCGGCCAGATTATTTTTTTGTGATTCATCTAATGATCGCAGGCCGCTTTCGTTGGCTCGAATCTAATGCAAAACCGCCCGGCAAAATCGGCCTCGCGAGTTTTCATTTTGCGAACGGAACCCTGCTGCTCACCGAAGCCGGCACGAAACGCCTCGCATCTATCCACCTGGTTAAAGGCAGCGATGCGCTCTCGCCCTTCGACATGCAAGGTCTCGAAGTGCTGGATGCCCGCCTCGATGAATTCGCTGCGCGGCTCACAAGAGGTAACCACACATTGAAACGCGCGCTCACCGACCCGCGCAGTTTCAGCGGTATCGGCAACGCGTACTCCGACGAAATTTTACATCGCGCGAAATTGTCGCCGATTGCGCAAACGCAAAAACTTAAGCAGCAGGAAATCGAGCGATTGTTCGATGCGACGAAAATCACGTTGCGCGAGTGGACGGAACGTTTACGCGCCAACGCGCGCGAAAAATTCCCGGAGAAAGTCACCGCGTTCCGCCCGGAGATGGCCGTCCACGGCCGCTTCGGCTTGCCCTGCCCGGTATGTGCGAGTCCGGTGCAACGCATCGTGTATGCGGAAAACGAAACCAACTATTGCGCCCGTTGCCAAACGGGCGGCGTGATTTTGGCGGACCGCGCGCTGTCGCGTTTGCTTAAAAAGAGTTGGCCTCGGGCGCTGGAGGATCTCGATTGACCTATAGGTTGAGTCGAGGCAGGAAACCCAACAATTCCTCCCGTGGGGGTGTTGGGCTTACTTCGTCAGCCCAACCTACGTGAGTGATGAATTTCCCGCCTGCTCGGGAATAAAAATCCAGGCAGGGTTACGCGACAATCCAGTTGGGTTTCCTTAGAATGATAACTATGTCCTCAACGGATTCCCTCTTACCACGCCCGTGGCAACCCACGCCGTTCGTCAAAGCCTCGTTTGCATTACACGCGGTGTCCGCTATCGCGGTCGGCACTTCGCCCGCGACCTGGCCGTGGGCGCTCGCGGCGGTCGCTGCTAATCAAGTGTTGATCGGCGGTGCGGTGATGTGGCCGAGGAGCACGTGGATCGGCGAGAACATTCGCCGCTTGCCGCCATCGTCCAGCGCAGCTAATGAAATCGCGTTAACCTTCGATGATGGTCCCGATCCGGACATTACGCCGCAGGTATTAGATTTGCTCGATGCGCACGGAACATAAAGCGAGTTTTTATGTGGTCGGTGAGCGCGCGATGAAGTATCCGCACGTGATACAAGACATCGTCAAGCGCGGCCACGCGGTGGAAAATCATTCTCACCATCACACTAATAGTTTTGCGTTCTACCCATCATCGCGATTACATGCTGAACTCAACGCAGCGCAACACGCCATCGCCGACGCAGCGGGTTCATTACCGCGATTTTTCCGCGCGCCCATGGGCTTTCGCACGCCGTTTCTCGATCCCGTCATCGCGCGTTTGGGGTTGCACTACAGCTCATGGACACGGCGTGGTTTCGATTCTCTGGCCAAGCATCCGGCGGCGGTGTTGCAACGCTTGGTCGTAGATCTAAGTGCAGGCGACATCTTGCTGCTGCACGATGGTTCGATGTTGAGCGCTCGTCGCGAGCGGCCCATCGTGCTCGACGTATTGCCTGAACTATTGAAAAAAATATCCGATCGCGGGCTTCGCTCCGTCACCTTGCGCTACGCCTATCGCGATGTCCTCGGCGGGCGATGAGTTGATCGACGCGGCGGCGTCGCTCTATCAACCGATCAGCCCGTTTCCGTTTCACTTCGCCCGCGGCAAGCTGCGCCATGATCCGGTATTTCTCGCCGTGTTGAAAAGCGGTTTGATCAAAAACGGCATGACCGTGCTCGATCTCGGCTGCGGTCAAGGTTTGCTCTTCGCTCTGCTGCGTGCGGCTGAGCGCCAATACCAGCGCGGTGCCTGGCCCGATGATTGGCCGCCGCCCGGGCTGGGATTGGATTTACATGGCATCGAATTGCGCGAAAGTGAAGTTGCGATTGCGCGAAAAGCACTGGGATCTTCCGCGAAAATCGAATCGATGGATTTGAGTCGAGGCGATATTCCCCATGCCGATGTGATGACGTTGTTCGATGTGCTGCATTATCTTCACGCGGACGCACAAGTGGATTTGATCAAACGTATCGCTCGCGCGGTTTCCCCCGGCGGAATATTATTGGTGCGCGATGCCGACGCGGCGGCGGGCATGAGTTATCGCGTGACGCATATCGCCGAACGAATCGCGGCGATGTGTCGTGGCCACTACGCGCAACGTTTTCATTTTCGGTCGCAAGCTGAATGGAATAATTTGCTCACGGAAAATGGTTTCGCGATCGAGACGATGACTATGAGCGAAGGCACGCCGTTTGCGAACGTTCTTTGGGTGGCACGGCAGTGTGGCTGACGGCAAAAGTCACTGGATTCCCGTCTGTGTGGGAATGACGGATAATGAGGGCTTAGAGCAATAAAAAGCTCACTGTGCGGCTTCGCCAGACAGCGCTTGTAGCTTGGCTCGCAGCATTGCATGCCCTGCGAGCCGCGCTGGTATTGCCTCGCAGGCACGTGCATTTAAATTGTGAAAGGGTAAAAATGAGCGCCGTCCCCATTAGTATCGATTCCGCCGTCGACGAAATCCGCGCCTTGTTGGGCGAGCGTTTATCAACCAGCACCGGCGTGCGCGACCACCACAGCAAAGATGAAAGTTGGCATATTCCCCATCGGCCCGATGCCGTGGCGTTCCCGAATTCCACGGAGGAAATCGCCGACATCGTGCGCATTTGCGCGCGTCATCGCACGCCGGTGGTCGCCTACGGTACGGGCACGTCGCTGGAAGGCGCGGTGATCCCGGAGCACGGCGGCGTGGTGATCGATCTCGCCAACTTGAATCAAGTATTGAAAGTCAACGTCGACGATCTCGACGTTACCGTGCAAGCACGGGTCACGCGCAAGCAACTTAATGAACATTTAAGAGACACCGGTTTATTTTTTCCCATCGATCCCGGCGCCGACGCATCGCTCGGCGGCATGTCCGCGACGCGCGCTTCCGGCACCAACGCCGTGCGCTACGGCACCATGCGCGAGAATGTGCTCGCGCTTACCGTAGTGTTGGCCGACGGCCGCATCATCCGCACTTCGCGCCGCGCGCGAAAATCCGCCGCGGGTTACGATCTCACGCGCTTGTTCGTCGGCTCCGAAGGCACGCTCGGCATCATCACCGAAGTGACGCTGCGCATCTACGGCATACCCGAAGCCATGGCGGCGGCGGTGTGTTCCTTCGACTCGCTGCAAGGCGCGGTCGATACGGTGATTCAAACCATACAGCTCGGTATTCCCGTCGCGCGCATCGAGTTGCTCGACGATATACAAATGGATTCGGTGAACAAGTTTTCCAAGCTCAACTATCCGGTGAAAGACACCTTGTTCGTCGAATTTCACGGCACCGAAGCCGCAGTGAAAGAGCAAGCGGAAATGGTGCAAGCCATCGCCCAGGAAAATTCCGGCGGCGAGTTTAAGTGGGCGACCAAGCAAGAGGAACGCACTCAACTGTGGACGGCGCGCCACGATGTGACCTACGCCAACAAAGCGCTGCGCCCCGGCTGCGAAATTTGGGCGACGGACGTGTGCGTGCCGATTTCGCGTCTGGCGGAATGCATTTTAGAAACGAAAAAAGATTTGAAGGAAAGCTTCTTGATCGCGCCGCTGGTCGGCCATGTGGGCGACGGCAATTTCCATTTAGGATTTTTGATCGACCGCAACGATCCAAAAGAACTCGCGGAAGCAGAACGCCTCAACGATCGCTTAGTCCTGCGCGCGCTGGCGATGGATGGCACTTGCACCGGTGAACACGGCATCGGCCTAGGCAAAATGAAATTCCTCACGGCGGAGCACGGCGAGGCCGTGAGCGTGATGCGGCTGGTGAAACAGGCGCTGGATCCGCTGAATATTATGAATCCCGGGAAAATTTTTAACTAAATCCCCTCAAGATACCAACGTGTCATTCCCGCGCAGGCGGGAATCCATAGTGCCTTTGAGGTGATGGATGGCCGTTCCTCGAAACTTCGGCCTGCGGCCTCGTTGTCGCGCCTGCGCGGGAATGACAGATCGGTATGTCGATCCCCGGCGTTGAAATTCCTTTCGCCTCCTGATAGTATTACCGTATTACCACCTGGAAGGTAATACCATCACTATGAATGCGATAGCCAAACTCACTACCAAATTCCAAGCGACGATCCCGGCGCCGGTGCGTAAGGCTCTAGAAATCAAGCAGGGCGATGCGGTGGCATTCGATATTCGCGATGGCATTGTCACCCTGCGTCGGGCAACGCCGACAGACATCGAGTACGCGAAAGCGGTGGAAGGCACGCTATCCGAGTGGAATTCCGAGGCAGACGAACGGGCTTATCGTGACCTTTGATCGCTTCGATGTGGTGATCGTGCCGTTTCCGTTTACCGATCGTGCACAACAGAAACGCCGGCCCGCGCTTGTTTTATCCGACGCGGACTTCAACAAGCAGAGTGGTCATAGTGTGATGGCGATGATTACCAGTGTGGGCAATGCGCCGTGGCCGTTGGACGCGAAAATCGGTAGTCTGAAGGCGGCAGGCTTACCGGCCGCGTCTGTTGTCCGTATGAAACTGTTCACGTTGGATCAACAATTTGTTCTGAGAAAAGCGGGGCGATTGAACAAGACCGATCAAGTTCATGTCGAGCAGAGTCTAGCGACATTATTCAGGCAGTGAACTCAAATCGAAGTTGGGTTTCAGGTATGCCGGGGAGCCTCATCGATATTGGCTGTCACGCCATGGCACGCCAGGAGCCAATAACCATGCGGCTCCTGGCGTGGTCATAGACCCGTTTCCGAGTGCGCCCCACAACCGCCTATGGTATCCTTAGACCCTTTTATTTTGTCGATTAGGCGCCATGTTAGGGGCTAAACCAACGTCGGCCTCGCGCGCCACCACTTTATGATCGCAAATCTGCTCAAGAAAATTTTTGGCAGCCGTAATGAACGGCTGTTAAAGCAATTCCGCAAAACCGTTCTCGTCATCAATAGCCTGGAAGCGGATCTCAAAAAGCTTACCGACGACGAGTTAAAAGCTAACACCGAGCAATTTAAAGAGCGCGTGAAAAACGGAACTCCGCTGGATGAAATTCTTCCGGAGGCGTTCGCGGTCGTGCGTGAAGCGTCGCAGCGCGTGCTGGGTATGCGTCACTTCGATGTGCAGTTGATCGGCGGTATGGTATTGCATCAGGGCAGGATCGCTGAGATGCGCACCGGTGAGGGCAAGACGCTGATGGCCACATTGCCGGCTTACCTTAACGCCTTGACCGGCAGCGGCGTGCATGTGGTGACGGTGAACGATTATCTCGCCAGCCGCGACGCGGAATGGATGGGTCGGGTCTACAAATTTCTTGGTTTGACCGTGGGCTGCAATCTATCGCAAATGCCCCACGACGAAAAGCAAGCAGCGTTCGCGGCCGACATTACCTACGGCACCAACAACGAATTCGGCTTCGATTACCTGCGCGACAACATGGTGCAGCAACCGTCGGAGCGGGTGATGCGCGGCCAGAACTTCGCCATCGTCGACGAAGTCGATTCGATCCTGATCGACGAAGCGCGCACGCCGCTGATCATCTCCGGCCAAGCCGACGACAACGCCGAGTTGTACCAGCAAGTCAATCGCCTGGCGCCGCGCCTGACTAAACAAGAAGAAGAAAACGGTCCCGGCGATTACAGCCTGGATCTTAAGGCGCATTCAGTCACGCTGACGGAAGCGGGGCACGAGAAGGCCGAGCAATTGATGGCCGATGCCGGGTTGTTGCAGGCGGGTGCGAGTCTCTACGATCCTTCGAATATTCTGTTGATCCACCATTTGTATGCCGCACTGCGCGCCTATACGCTGTACCACAAAGATCAGCACTACGTCGTCAATAACGGCGAAATCGTTATCGTCGACGAATTCACCGGCCGCATGATGACAGGGCGGCGTTGGTCGGAGGGATTGCATCAAGCGGTCGAAGCGAAAGAGGGCGTGAAAATACAGAGCGAATCGCAAACGCTAGCGTCGATCACCTTCCAGAATTATTTCCGCATCTATAAAAAATTGTCGGGCATGACCGGTACGGCGGATACGGAAGCCTACGAATTCCAGCACATCTATAACCTGGAAACGGTGATCATCCCGACCCATAAGAAAATGATTCGCGACGATCGCATGGATCAGGTGTATCAAACCGCGCGAGAAAAACATCAAGCCATCATCAACGATATTAAGGATTGCTACGAGCGCGGCCAGCCCGTATTGCTTGGCACCACCTCGATCGAAAATTCCGAGCTATTGTCCGGCCTGTTGGAAAAAGAAAAGCTTCCTCATCAGGTGCTGAATGCGAAACAACATGCGAAAGAAGCAGGCATCGTCGTACAGGCCGGCCGGCCGAAGATGGTCACCATCGCCACCAACATGGCGGGCCGTGGTACGGATATCGTGTTGGGCGGCAATCCCGATCCGGAAGTTCAAGCCGTAAAAAACGACGAAAGCCTAGGCGATAGCGAGAAGAATCAGCGCGTCGAAACCATACTGGCCGAATGGCAACAACGCCACGATCATGTCATTAAAGAAGGTGGCCTGCATATCATCGGCTCCGAACGCCACGAATCGCGACGTGTCGACAATCAACTGCGCGGCCGTTCCGGGCGCCAGGGCGATCCGGGATCAAGCCGATTCTATTTGTCGCTTGAAGATCCCTTGCTGAAGATCTTCGCCAGCGATCGAGTCGCGGCGATTATGCAGCGCTTGAAAATGCCGGAAGGCGAAGCGATTGAGCATGCGTTGGTGACCCGCGCCATCGAAAATGCGCAACGCAAAGTGGAAGCGCGTAACTTCGATATCCGCAAACAATTGTTGGAGTACGACGACGTCGCCAACGACCAGCGTAAGGTGATTTACCAACAGCGTAACGAGCTGCTCGAATCGACCGACATCACCGAGACCATCACGGCGATGCGTAACGATGTGCTGACCGCCGAGGCCAATCTATTTATTCCGCCCGAGAGCGTCGAAGAGCAATGGGATGCGGCGGGACTGGAAAAATCCCTGCTCGGCGAATTTAATATCAAAGCCCCGGTCGCCGATTGGATCAAACAAGAACCCACGCTCGACGAAGAAAAAATCAAAGCGCGTATCTTGGAAACTGCCGCGCGCGACTACGAAGAAAAATTCGCCGTGGTCGAGCATAAAGAATACGTGCGCCAATTCGAACGCGGCGTGATGCTGCAAACTTTGGACAACCATTGGCGCGAGCATCTGGCTTCGCTCGACCACCTGCGCCAAGGTATACATCTGCGCGGTTACGCGCAAAAAAATCCCAAGCAAGAATATAAGCGCGAGGCGTTCGAGTTATTCTCGGGCTTGCTCGATGTGGTAAAACGCGAGGTCACGCAGAAGCTGATGCTGGTGCGGGTGCAAACCGAACAAGAGGTAGAGCAGGCGGCCGAGCAAGTCGAGCACATACCGGAACCGAAGAATGTGCAATATCACCACGCCGATTACGAAGAAGCGTTGGAGACAGCGCAGGCTGGCGACGACACGGCGGTTCAGCCTTTTGTTCGGCAAGGACAAAAAATCGGACGCAACGATCCGTGTCCTTGCGGCAGCGGCAAAAAGTATAAGCAGTGCCATGGTAAGTTAACTTAACGATTTTTTTGCTGACTGTCATTGTGAGCAACGCGAAGCAATCTTGTTTTTCGTGGCGCCTGCAAAACTGAGATCGCCAAGTTGTCCAATGGACTTCTCGCGATGACTGGTAGGAATTTTTAGCGCCTTACGCAACCATGCCCGTTAACCTCAATCCACCCGATCCGAAAAAGCTATTTCCCGTTCCCGGCGTCGAACTCGGCGTCACAGAAGCAGGCATCCGTAAAGCCAACCGCAAAGATCTACTGATAATGCGCCTCGCGGCGAACAGCACGGTCGCCGGCGTATTCACACAGAATCGTTTTTGCGCCGCGCCGGTGACTTTGTGCCGTGATCACTTGATGACGAACGACGGCGTGCGCGCGTTGGTCGTGAACACCGGTTGCGCTAACGCCGGTACCGGAGAAGATGGGCTCAAACGCGCCCACGAGACATGCCTGGAAGCCGCGCGGACACTGGGGTTCCAGCCATCGCAGGTATTGCCGTTTTCCACCGGCGTAATCCTGGAGCCGTTGCCGATCGAGCGCGTCAAAGCCGGATTGCCTGCCGCTGTTGCGGACTTGAAAGCAGATAACTGGTTCGTCGCCGCGCACGCGATCATGACCACCGACACGATCGCGAAAGCGATATCGAAGCAAATTCGATTACAGGGCAAGACTGTCACCATCACCGGCATCGCCAAAGGCGCGGGCATGATCAGGCCGAACATGGCGACCATGCTCGGGTTTGTCGCATGCGACGCGGCGATCGGTCAACCGCTGCTGCAAACGCTGACTAAGTACGCTGCTGATCGGTCGTTCAATCGCATCACGGTGGATGGCGACACGTCGACCAACGATTCCTTCATCGTCATGGCAACCGGGGTCGCCGGCAACACGGAAATCAACGAAGCCGCGAGCGCTGACTACATTGCCTTGCGCGACGGGATCACCGATGTATCGATGCAACTCGCGCAAGCGATCGTACGCGATGGCGAGGGCGCAACCAAGTTCATCACCATCCGAGTCGAGCAAGGCGGCAACGAAGACGAGTGCGCGAAAGTCGCTTATGCCATCGGCCATTCGCCGCTGGTAAAAACGGCGTTTTTCGCGTCGGATCCCAACCTCGGGCGCATCCTAGCCGCGATTGGTTACGCCGGCATCGACGATCTCAACGTCGACAAAATCGCTGTGTATTTGGACGATGTGCTCGTCGCGGAAAACGGTGGCCGCGCTGCTAGCTACACGGAAGCCGAGGGCCAGCGCGTGATGAAGCAAAGCGAGATCACCATCCGCGTGGTGCTCAATCGCGGCGCCGCGACGACCACTGTTTGGACCTGCGATTTTTCCTACGATTATGTCAAGATCAACGCCGATTACCGAAGCTAGATCGAATTGAACGACTTAACGAAACTCATCGCGCGCGCGGAAGTACTGCTAGAAAAAATCGAGCGCATCGTTCCTAATGTTGCGCCTGAACCGAACTGGAAAACCTCGATCGCGTTTCGCTGGCGCAAGAAGAACGGTGTCGGCTATTTGCAACTGGTCGCTCATCCCCACAAGATCACGCTAAAAGATATCCACGGGGTTGACGAGCAAAAAAAACGCATCGAGCAAAACACCAAGCAATTCGTCGAGGGCCGCACCGCCAACAATATCTTGCTGACCGGCGCTCGCGGCACCGGCAAATCCTCGCTGATAAAAGCCGTACTCAACAAATTCGCCAAACAGGGTCTGCGTTTGATCGAAGTAGATAAGCTCGAGCTTGTCGATCTGCCCGACATCGTCGATATTATTTCCGCGCGGCCGGAACGTTTTGTTATTTTTTGCGACGACTTGTCGTTCGAGGCTAACGATCCAGGCTATAAGGCGCTGAAAGTTATTTTGGACGGCTCGATTGCCGCCGCGTCGGAAAATGTGCTGATCTACGCCACCAGCAATCGCCGGCATCTGATGCCGGAATATATGTCGGAGAATTTGGAATACAAACATGTCGGCGAAGAAGTGCACCCGAGCGAGACCGTCGAGGAGAAAATTTCCCTGTCTGAGCGGTTCGGGTTGTGGCTGTCGTTCTATCCGTTCGACCAGGATGATTACCTGACCATCGCCGAGCACTGGGTCAAGGCGCTCGGCGCCGCCATCCCCGATGCAAACGTCATGCGCCAAGAAGCGTTGCTGTGGGCATTGACGCGCAGTTCCCGCAGCGGGCGCGTCGCCTATCAGTTCGCGCTGGATTGGGCCGGGCGGCCGAAAAAAGTTTAGCGGTGCAAAATACGGGCGGCGATCCGCCGGTCGATCATCGACCGCTTGTCGACGTCGTCTGCGCCGTCATTCAAAAACCTGACGGTGAGTTTCTGTTAGCCCAACGACCCGAGGGAAAAGTCTACGCGGGCTATTGGGAATTTCCCTGGCGGAAAAGTCGACCCCGGCGAAACCGTTGCGCAAGCCACGGTCGCGGGAGTTGGAAGAAGAACTTGGCATAGTCGTCGAGCGTAGCTATCCCTGGCTCACGCGCAACTTCAGCTATCCCCACGCTAACGTGCGGCTGCACTTTCGCCGGGTAACGCAATGGCGTAACGAACCCCACGGCCGCGAGAATCAGGCGTTTTCCTGGCAACATATTTCCAACATTAACGTCACGCCGCTGTTGCCCGCCAACGGCCCGATTCTGCAAGCTCTGGCGCTGCCCACCATTTACGGCATTACCCATGCGCATGATTTAGGCGAGACGATTATGCTAGATCGACTGGGCGCCTCACTGAATAAGGGTTTGCGCTTAATTCAAATTCGCGAAAAGGATGGGCCGGCGGAGAAGTTAGCTGCGTTTGCGATGCGTGTGCGGGATGTCGCAGCGCCGTTTCGTGCCCAGATTCTGATAAACAGCGATATCGAATTGGCCCAGCGTCTAAACGCGGGCGTTCATCTGAACTCGAAACAATTGCTTACGTTGACTGCGCGCCCGGAAGTGAGCCTATGTGCGGCATCCTGCCACGATGAACGGGAGTTACTTCATGCCGCGAAAATAGGTATGGACTTTGTCGTGTTAGGGCCGTTGCTGCCGACTCCGAGCCACCGGGATGGGAAGACGCTGGGTTGGGATCGGTTCGAAGAATTGGTTAGCGACTATTCGCTTCCGGTTTTCGCCCTCGGTGGCTTAGACGAAAGCCAACTCGAAACCGCTTGGCGCCATGGCGCCCATGGTATTGCGATGCTGCGCCACGCTTGGCCTGTCGAGAATTTGACGTTTCCCTCGTAACTTCGACAGCCTAGCAGTGTTCGTATAGGCTAGCGAGAAACGCTTCGGCTTCCAATAGTTCCCGTTCGACCGACACAAAACCACACATTTGGACTTCGAGGCTGTAGTCGCTCGTGCCAATCAAGGTGACGCAGTGCTGCATATCGGCCTCGGCGTTGTTGCCGGCGGTAGGGACAACAAATTGATTTGAATCGAATTCTTGACCGTTATTATCGTATGCGTCGAACATGGCTTTATCCTTTCCCAATCACGTGTCGCTTTTTTGCGTACGGCCGATTTTTCCATGATTTAGTTCCCTAGCTCATAGAAATCCGCCGCTCCACTTTTGATTCAGCAATGGATATGCCATTATTCGTCACCAAGTGTTAAATCTTGACTACAGCGGTGCGAAATATCTCAGTGAGCCGGCTACAAGTGTATGCACGCGCGCTTCAATGTTCAGGCACTATGCTGAGGACCCGCATGTATACTGGCTTGCAGGCCAGTCCCTAGCGCATTGAAGAAAAACGAGCGCAGGGTCGGCGTGTTCAAATATTCGGTAACGATGATAGTATTTGAGCTAGTGCTTCCGATGGGGTGGTTTGTCGATGCGATCGCTTAATACGTTTATTCAAGCCGAGCCTGCGCTAAAGCCGCTCATGCGTAGGCTTTCAGAACTAAGCGTTATTCAGGGGCTCTACGACCAGATCGTTCCACGGTCTCAGGCCAAACTCGGCCGAGTCGGCTCGTTTCAAAATGGAACGCTCATTATCGTTACGGAAAATGGCGCGGCAGCGGCGAAACTAAAACAGGTACTACCAGAAATTGCGCAGCAGCTCTCGCAACGGCTGAATCAAGTGCTCGATGTTCGCGTCAGCGTACAAGTTGATCTATTTGCGGGACAGGCTGAGCCGAAGCGGCGACAAAAACCTCTCATGACCCCGGCCGCGATTCAAAGCCTAAGCAAACTCGCCGACGACTTGCAGCCATCGCCGCTGAAAGAAGAAGTCTCGCTGTTGGTTACTCGCCAAACGCGGACTAAACGAAAATAGATCGAGTTATAGGATGCGCTCAACGGCGAATAGTGCGAGCACGACGAGCACAACGATGAGACCGATCTTGAGTATCTGGCCGGCATAGCGCAAATAGCGCCGATCCCGGGTGAATACCCAAAGCACTACACAAATGCCGAGAGCGGCTAGGAGGACGACGACAACTAGGCGAAACAGGACCATCTCGCCGGCGACTTAGCGGGTTTTAGATCGGTTGTGCGCTTAGACCGTAGAATCCCTGGGGCAGCGCCTCGGCGGATTCAAACGTGACGAACTCCCAGGCGGATTTTTCCTCAAGGAGTTCACGCAGCAAGCGGTTATGCAGCGCATGACCGGCTTTGTAGCCGTGGAACGCGCCGATCACAGGGTGACCAAGCAAATAAAGGTCGCCGACGGCGTCCAGTATTTTGTGGCGCACAAACTCGTCTCGATAACGCAGACCGTCCTCGTTCAACACGCGGTATTCGTCCATGACGATGGCGTTGTCGAGGGAGCCACCTTGAGCCAAGCCCATGGAGCGCAAAGTTTCGACATCCTGCATGAAACCAAAGGTGCGCGCGCGGCTTACTTCCTTGGCGTAGGACGTTTCCGCGAAGTTAACGGTTACACTGGAATTGGCATCGTCGAACACTGGGTGATCGAATTCAATGGTATAGGTCAACTTGAAACCGTTGAAGGGTTCGAATTGCGCCCACTTATCGCCGTCTGTAACCTTCATGGGCTTGGTGATGCGTAGGTATTTCTTTGCCGCGGTTTGTTCTTCTATGCCGGCGCTTTGCAACAAGAATACGAAAGGACCGGCACTGCCATCCATGATCGGCACTTCGGCGGAAGTCAGATCGACAAACAAATTGTCGATCCCCAAACCCGCAATCGCGGACATCAGATGCTCGACGGTGGCGACGCGCACGCCGTTGCTCTCCAAACAAGTAGAAAGACGCGTGTCGCCGACGCGAACGGCCTCCGCCCGGATGGTCGCGGGCTGGGGGAGATCGCTGCGTATGAACACCACGCCGGTGTTGACAGGCGCGGGCCGCAAAGTCATATAGACCTTTTGACCCGAGTGTAGCCCCACTCCGGTCGCGTGTATGACCGACTTGATTGTGCGTTGTTTAATCATTTTGACTGATTACGCAAGAGGATTGCGTAAATAGCTGAAAATAATAACACATTCGTGTCCGATCTGGGCAAAGCTCGGATTATTTTTATTGTTGCGATTCTTTGCCCTGTCGGCGTCGATTATCGCGCTCCTAGTCGGCCTGCTTACGCAAAAATGCCGGAATATCGAGTAATTCCACGCCCGATTGCTTGAGCGCTTCTACCGTGTTGTCGCGGCGGCGGCGCATTACCGCCGGCGCCGCGAGCGCTTCGTAGTCGACTTCCATGGCGCTGTGGTCGGTGCCGTTCTTGATCACGGCAAAGGGTTTTGCATGGTGACGGGTCACAGCCCCAAGGCCGGTGGCAACGATAGTCACGCGCAAGTTATCGCCCATGTCGTGATCGATGACGCTGCCGAAGATGACCGTCGCATCGTCGGCGGTAAAGCCGCGTATCGTGTTCATGACTTCGTGGACTTCTTTGAGTTTCATGGTTTGACCAGCGGTGATGTTGACCAACACGCCGCGCGCGCCGGACAAATTCACGTCTTCCAACAAGGGGCTGGCCACCGCTTGCTCCGCCGCCATGCGCGCACGGTCGATGCCCGCGGCCTGCGCCGATCCCATCATCGCCACACCCATTTCCGACATCACGGTTTTAACGTCGGCAAAGTCGACATTCACCAAGCCCGGGCAGTTGATTACTTCAGCAATGCCTGCCACGGCGCCGCGCAACACGTCGTTCGCTGCCTTGTAAGCATCGAGGTAGCCAACGTCTTCTCCCAATACTTCCATCAACTTGTCGTTAGGGATGATGATCAAGGAGTCGACATACTGCGACAGGGCTTCGATGCCTGCCTGAGCGACTCGCATGCGCTTGCCTTCGAAAGCAAACGGCTTGGTCACGACCGCCACGGTCAAAATGCCCAGTTCTTTCGCTACTTGTGCGACCACCGGCGCGGCGCCGGTGCCGGTTCCGCCTCCCATGCCGGCGGTAATGAACAACATATCCGCACCTTGGATGGCTTCGGCGATGCGTTCGCGATCTTCTTCGGCAGCTTGTTTGCCGATTTCGGGATTGGCGCCCGCGCCAAGGCCTTTGGTCAAGCCGGCGCCGATCTGAATGACGTTCTTGACGTGGCTGCGTTTTAGCGCCTGCGCATCGGTATTAGCGCAGATAAACTCCACGCCGGATACGCCGGCGTTGATCATATGGTCCACCGCGTTACCGCCGCAGCCGCCGACACCGATCACTTTAATGGTTGCGTCTTGAGAGAGATTTTCAATGATTTCGAACATGTTTAAGTCCTCCGTAATGTTAACTAAAAGCGTTACTCAAAAATTACCTTTGAACCAATTTTTCATGCGCTCCAAAATCTGCTGGAACGAGCTCGTAGAAAGCTTGATGATCTGATTGCGTTTATGTTGCTCATGGCCGGCGAGTAGCAATCCCACGCCGGTGGAATAGCGCGGACTCTTAACCACTTCGGCCAATCCGCCCGCGTAATTCGGTACGCCCAGTCGTACCGGCATATGAAACACTTCCTCGCCCAACTCCACCATGCCGCGCATGATGCTGGAACCGCCGGTCAGCACGATGCCGGACGACATCAGTTCCTCGAAGCCGCTGCGCCGCAGTTCCGCCTGTACCAGCGAATACAATTCTTCGACCCGTGGTTCGATCACTTCCGCCAGGGTTTGCCGCGATAACTGCCGCGCTCCGCGCTCGCCCACACCGGGAACTTCCACCGCTTCCTCGGTGCTCGCCAATTGCCGCAGCGCGCAGCCGTGGGCGACTTTGATATCTTCCGCATCCTTGGTCGGAGTACGCAGCGCCATGGCGATATCGTTGGTGATTTGATCCCCCGCTATGGGAATAACGGCGGTGTGGCGTATCGCCCCTTCGGTGAAGACGGCGATATCGGTGGTGCCGCCGCCGATATCGACCAAGCAGACACCGAGGTCTTTCTCGTCTTCCGACAACACCGCCATGGCGGACGCCAATGGCTGCAGAATCAAATCGCGTACCTCCAACCCGCAGCGGCGCACGCATTTCATGATGTTCTGCCCCGCGCTCACGGCGCCGGTGACGATGTGAACTTTCACTTCAAGTCGAACACCGGCCATGCCTAAGGGTTCGCGTACGTCTTCCTGGCCGTCGATGACGAATTCTTGCGTGAGGATATGTAGGATCTGCTGATCCATCGGGATCGACACGGCGCGCGCCGTCTCGATCACGCGATCGACATCGGCCTGGGCCACCTCTTTATCTTTGATGGCCACCATGCCGTGCGAGTTAAAGCTCTTGATGTGGCTACCGGCGATGCCTGTGATCACTTCGCGTATCTTGCAATCGGCCATCAGTTCGGCTTCTTCCAGGGCGCGCTGGATCGCATTCACCGTCGTTTCGATATTGACGACGACGCCTTTTTTGAGACCGCGGGAAGGATGACTACCCATGCCGATGATTTCCAACCGACCTTCAGGCGTGACCTCGGCAACTATCGCGACGATCTTGGACGTCCCGATATCCAGACCGACGATTAGGTTCTTATACTCGCGATTTTTGTTGATCATCCTTTATTGCCTTGCGCACTTTCCTTCTTCAAAAGCCCACTGCCTAAACCGTTCTTCACTACGAACCCACCGTCGTATCGGAGGTCGACCGTGCCGCTATTTACTTGCAGGCGCGAAAACGTTTTTGGATAGGCGCGGACGAATACCGCCAAGCGCTCGTCGATGCGATCCCGGCCTAACTCCAACACCAAGCCGTTGTCGAGGGTGACCCGCCAGGCGCGGCGTGCGGACAAGGCGATTGCAACGGGCGATATTCCGAGAGCAGCCAAGGCCGATTTGCTGCGACCATAAAAATCGACCACGTCGCGCTCGCTACCATCAGGCCCGGAAAACAGCGGCAGCGTGCCACCATAGTCCGCTTCGAATAATTCGCCACGGCTATTGATCAATGCTTCCTCGCCCCAGCGTGCCAAAGGTTCGTGCTCTTCGATGGAAAAATACAAGCGATCGGGAAACTCGCGCCGGACGTCCACATGCCGAACCCAGGAAAGTCTGGCGATTTTGTCCCGCGCTTCGGCGAGGTTCGCGCTCAAAAAATCTCCCTGAAGCGAGCGCATCACGTTTTTAAGCACCACTTGGTCCAGTTGTTTCACGGGTTGGCTGACGAACGCGTGATGCAGGCTGAAAATACTCGCGCGGCTAACCCAATGGAACGCGATGTAGACTGTGAGCAATGCGGCGATGACTAACAACCAATTGGCGAGGCCGTTCATATGATCGGCGCTAAACCAATTGGCGATGGGAATCGATTCGACGCGAGCCGATTTCGTTTGCCCCATGCTGCCGCGGCTATATGTCACCCCAGGAACGAGTCCGGGTGGGGGTTTGCGCTTGTCGCTGCGCCTATCCAACATGGGCCGATTCCAAAATTTGAATCACCAGATCCGGAAATGCCAAGCCATGAACTTTCGCCGCCATGGGCACGAGGCTGTGGCTGGTCATTCCCGGAGAGGTATTAACTTCTAGCAAGTACGGCGCACCCTGGGGATCCAACATCACATCGACTCTTCCCCAACCGCTACAACCTACGATCTGAAATGCCCGCACAGCTAGGGCTTGCAACGCTTGCTCCTGCGCTGGTGGTAAACCGCTTGGACAAAAATACTGCGTATCGTCGGCGAAATACTTAGCGTGATAGTCGTACAACCCGCTTGCTGCTTCGATACGAATCAAGGGCAGTGCAGTGTCGCCCAGGATCGATGCGGTAATTTCCGCACCCGAAATAAATTGCTCCGCCAATACCATAGAATCGTGCTTGGCCGCGAGCGTATAGGCATCCGCCATTTGCTCAGCGCGCATAACCTTGGTCAACCCTATCGTGGAGCCTTCGCGCGATGGCTTGATGACTAATGGCAGACCTAGCTTTGCAGCAACCGCCGCGAAATCGCTGTCGGCGGTGAGCATCGCGTAACCGGGAGTGGGAATACCGACTGATTGCCAGACGAGTTTGGTGCGCCATTTATCCATCGCCAGCGCCGAAGCCATCACACCGCTGCCGGTATAGGGGATGCCGAGTAATTCCAACGCGCCTTGCACCGTCCCGTCTTCCCCATACCGGCCATGGAGTGCGATGAACACCCTTTGGAAACCTTCGCGCTGCAATTCTTCCAGCGGTCGTTGTGCCGGGTCAAAGCTATGAGCGTCGACGCCGCGGCTGCGCAAGGCGTCCAGCACTGCCGTGCCGCTAAGTAACGAAACTTCCCGTTCCGCCGATCTTCCGCCCAACAACACCGCGACCTTGCCGAATTTTTCCATCGCCACTAGTTCCATTCCCCGATGATGCGGATTTCACACGCGAGCTCGACGCCCTGCTGTTCCTTGACGACTAGGTGAATTTTTTCAATCAGGTGCTCGATGTCCGCCGCCGTTGCCGTACCGAGATTGACGATGAAGTTCGCATGTTTGGTCGATACTTGCGCACCGCCTATGGTCAAGCCCTTCAATCCACAAGCCTCGATCAGGCTCGCCGCATGGTGCCCGATGGGATTGCGGAAAATCGATCCCGCATTGGGTTGGCTCAAGGGCTGTGACTTCAAGCGGCGATCGAGCAATTCTTTGATTTTCCGCTCGGAAGACTCCGTCTCCCCCGGTGGGAACGCGAAATGCGCGGCGACAAACCATTCCTCGTCCGACGAAAGCGTTCCGGAAAGGGTTACCGTGGGTTTAAATTTTGGCTTGACGCTGCGGTAGCCGATTTCGTAGTCCTCCGGTGTCCGCTCCCGCAAGCGACCCATGCGATCCACCGTAGTTACCGATACGATGAAATCCCACGTTTCGGCGCCATAGCAGCCCGCATTCATCGCCACCGCACCGCCGACGGTCCCCGGGATGCCCGCAAAAAACTCTGCGCCGTCCAACCGCTGGCGGGCGGCAAACTTCGCCAATTTCGGCGCCGCAACACCGGCCTCCACATAGATGATGCCGCCGCCATCGGGAGCAGCGGAAACGCTTATACCGTTCAGCGCGCGATGCAGCAATATCACCGTGCCGCGCAAACCCCCGTCGCGAACCAAGATATTGCTGCCCAAACCGATCACGGTGATCGCCTCGGCAGCGGGATGGCCGCGCAGGAATCGCGATAAATCCGGTAGATCGAAAGGGATATACGCCCGCTGGGCAAAGCCTCCCGTATGCCAACTGGTGTGGCGACGCATGGGCTCTTGGTAGCGCATCTCGCCTCTAACCGAAAAATCCAACTCTTTCGCTTTGGCTGGATTCATACGGACACCGTTTTGGGCAATGCATCGTCGAGAACTTGCGAGTAAACCCGGCACTTGGCTAATCGAACCGGCGCCCATCGTTAGCACCACGTCGCCCGGCTTGGCGGTATCGAGGATGGTCTGCGCTAAATCTTGAACGCGATCGACGAACAGCGGTTCGACTTTTCCGGCCAAACGAACCGCACGCATCAGCGCACGGCCGTCGGCCGCGACGATAGGCGCTTCGCCCGCGGCATACACTTCCGTGAGCAACAAGCTATCCACCTGCGATAACACCTTCACGAAATCTTCGAACAAATCCCTTGTGCGCGAATATCGATGGGGCTGGAAGGCAAGCACCATGCGGCGTTCCGGGTAGGCGCCGCGCACGGCGGCGATGGTCGCGGCCATTTCGACCGGATGATGGCCGTAATCATCTATCAAGCTGAAGGCACCGCCGCTTGACAATTGGATTTCTCCCAAGTGCTGGAAACGCCGTCCAACACCTTTAAATTCCGCCAGCGCTTTGACAATGGCATCGCCCGATGCGCCGATTTCCAACGCAACAGCAACCGCAGCCAAGGCATTTAATACATTGTGGATACCGGCGAGGTTGAGCGTGATAGAAAGATTGCTGGCCGATGTACTCAAACGCCGGTCGCCGATCACCGCATCAAAACGCATGCGGCCGCCGTCGGCCCTGACATTGATCGCTCGTACACTCGCCCCCTCGGCAGTGCCATAGGTGATGACCGGTTTGCTGATGCGCGGGATGATGGCATTGACGTGGGGATCGTCGGCGCACAACACTGCCAAACCATAAAACGGCAAATGTTCGAGGAAATCGACGAAGGCCGTTTTCAGTTTCTCGAAATCGTGGCCGTAGGTTTCCATGTGGTCTGCGTCGATATTGGTGACGACCGCCAGTACCGGTTGCAAGTAAAGGAATGAGGCATCGGACTCGTCGGCTTCGACCACGATGAACTCGCCGCGACCCAGCCGTGCATTCGCGCCCGCTGCTTCGAGCCGGCCGCCGATCACGAAAGTCGGATCCATGTTGGCCTCTGCCAAAATACTGGCGATCAAGCTCGTTGTCGTGGTCTTGCCATGGGTGCCGGCGACGGCAATCCCCTGCTTCAGACGCATCAACTCCGCCAGCATCATGGCGCGTGGCACCACCGGAACATGCTGACTGCGCGCGGCAACCACTTCCGGGTTATCCGGCTTCACCGCCGTCGAAACGACGACCACATCCGCGCCTTGAATATTGGCAGGCGCATGGCCTGTAGTGACCCTTGCGCCCAATGAGGCGAGGCGCTGGGTCGCGGCATTACTGCCGAGATCGGAACCGCTGACTTGGTAACCCTGTGTCAGCATCACTTCGGCGATACCGCTCATGCCCGCGCCGCCGATGCCGACGAAATGCACTTTCTTCACTCTATGCTGCATGCGCCAACTCAATGCAAACTTTGGCTACCTGATTCGTTGCATCAGGTTTGGCGAGGGCGCGTGCTTTAGTCGCCATCCGCTGCAGTTGATCGCGGGTAAAGGCTTTAATGACGTCTGCTAGACGCTGCGCCGTCAGCTCGCGTTGCGGCATCAGCACGGCGGCGCCCACCTCGCTGAGGAAACGGGCGTTGACGGTTTGGTGATCATCGACGGCATGCGGGAACGGCACCAAAATGCTCGCTACCCCGGCAGCACAGATCTCAGCGACGGTGAGGGCGCCGGCGCGGCAAATGATCAGATCGCAGCTCCCGTAAGCCGCAGCCATGTCGTCGATGAACGGCTTGAGTTCGGCGGCGACACCGGCTTTCGAATACGCGGCCCGAAGGTCGTCGATATGTTTCTCACCCGCTTGATGAATAGTCGTTGGACGTTGGGCCGGATCCATCATGCTCAATGCTTCGGGGACGACTTGGTTCAGAATTTGCGCGCCCAAGCTGCCACCCACCACCAACAAATTTAGACTTTCCTGCCGGCCGGCGAAGCGCTGCTGTGGTTCGGCTAACAAAACAATTTCCGTGCGCACCGGATTGCCGGTCCATTCGACTGTTGCGTTTGGTTTGAGGAATCGGGCGATGGGACTGGTGATGGGCTCATCGAATGCCCGGGGGAAACCGGCGAGAACGCGATCCGCGACGACTGCCAAAGCACGATTGCTTAATCCAGCGACGGAATTTTGTTCGTGTATCGCCAATGGCCGATTGAGCAAGGAGGCCATCATGCCAGCCGGAAAAGTTACGTAACCACCGACACCCAGCACGACATCGGGACGCAGACTTCGTATGATGCGCGCCGATTGCCAAAATGCCCGCACCAACGCCAGCGGCAACATCAGCATTCGTAGCAGCCCTTTACCCCGTAAACCAGAGAACGCGATGTATTCCATGGGGTAGCCACGGCCGGGAATAACTCGCGCTTCCATTCCGCTGCGCGTCCCTAGCCACACGATGCGCCAGCCCTCGTGTTTCAAACGATCAGCTACCGCCAGTGCGGGAAAAATGTGGCCACCGGTTCCACCAGCCATGATTAAGATAGTGGCACTCATACGTTCGCGACTTTCAAAATCGTCAGAAGGCGCGACATCAAAATGTCACTCCCTTCATGAGCTGACGATTTTAGTTCCGGCGTAACGTTAGCTTCGCGAACGTGAGCCTCCTCTGAAATCGTCAGAAGGCGCGACATCAAAATGTCACTCCCTTCATGAGCTGACGATTTTCCCAATCAATGCGAATTAGTACTCCCAGGGCCATGCAGTTCGAGACGATGCCGCTGCCACCGAAACTGAGTAGCGGTAAGGTCAGGCCCTTGGTCGGCAATACGCCCATGTTGACACCGATGTTGGTCGCCGCCTGGACGGCAAGCCAGAGCCCGATGCCTTGCGCAACCAGGGCAGAAAAGTAGCGTTCGAGAGACGCCGACTGCTGGCCGATAATGAAAGCGCGATAGACGATGAATACAAGCAAAGAAAGGACTACGCTTACACCGACAAAACCCAACTCTTCGGCGATCACCGCGAGTAGAAAATCCGTGTGGGCTTCCGGTAGATACAACAGCTTCTCCACGCTGCTGCCCAGCCCGACACCGAACCATTCGCCGCGTCCAAAGGCGATTAGGGCATGGCTCAATTGGTAACCTTTGCCGAAGGGATCCGCCCATGGGTCCATGAAGCCTAGGACTCGCTGCATGCGGTAGGGTGAGGTCATAATCAACAGCACAAATCCAACACTTGACAGCACGATCAAGCCCGCAAACAGGCGCCAATTCATTCCACCCAAAAACAATATCCCCATGGCGATGGCCATGATCACGACAAACGCACCGAAATCCGGTTCGCGCAGCAGCAACCCGCCGGTCAACAACATAACGGCGAGCATGGGAAGAAATCCTTTTTTGAAGCTATCCATGAACGCCGCTTTGCGCACGGTATAGTCCGCGGCGTAGAGCACCGCAAAGAACTTCACCAGTTCCGACGGCTGGATATTCACAATTCCCAGACTTATCCAACGCCGGCTGCCATTCACTTCGCGTCCGATACCCGGAATCAACACCAGCAACAGCAACACCACACCCGCGAGAAATAAATACGGCGCCCATTGCTGCCACATGCGCAACGGAATCTGGAATGCCGCCATCGCAGTACACAGACCGACCACAACGTAGAGTCCGTGGCGGATCAAGAAAAAGGTGCTCTGGTAGCCGGCATGGCGGCTACTCTCAGCACTGACGATAGACGCGGAGTACACCATCACGAGTCCAAGCGCCAATAGCAACAGCGTGACCCAGACGAGTAAGGGATCGTATTCAGGTCGTTGCGGACGGGCTGCGGTATAAAACATGTCACGCTGCACCATGATTGGCCGCTCGCTGCTCCGCCGCCAGCGCGCGAACTGCATCGATGAACACCTGAGCGCGATGGCCATAGTTATTGAACATATCGAAACTGGCACAGGCTGGTGATAACAAAATACGATCGCCGGGTTCGCTGGCGTGAAACGACAAGCGCACCGCCTCGTCCATGGTTTGGGCACGCAGGATAGGCACGCCGCTCGAAGTGATAGCGGCGGCAATCAAGCCTGCGTCGCGGCCGATGAGCACCACCGTTCGCGCGCGTTTAGCCACGGCATCTTTCAGCGGCGAAAAATCTTGGCCTTTGCCGTCGCCACCCGCGATAAGCACCACCTTTTCCCTCATCCCCTCCAGCGCAGCGACCGTTGCGCCAACGTTGGTCCCTTTTGAATCGTCGTAGAAACCGATGGTCCCGATCTCCATCACCTTTTCCACGCGATGGGGTAAGCCACGAAAACGCTTTAACGCGCCTAATAATGGCTCGTAGGGCAAATCGATAGACCGCGTCAATGCCAAAGCCGCAAGCGCATTCGTTGCGTTGTGTCCGCCGGCGAGTGGCAACTCCGCCACGGGCATAAGCGACTGACGATCTTCAAACAACCAGGCTTCGCCGCGGAGCACGCTCATGCCCCAATGACCATGGCCCAGCGGCGCCGAGCGGCCAAAATAGCCGGTAGGCGATCCAGGTCTCAACATCGCCATGCTGTAGGAATCATCGCGGTTCAATACTTGATGGCGGCAATGGGCGAAGATGCGCGCCTTAGCGGCGGCATAAGCATCCATCGATGCATAACGGTCCAGATGATCTTCGGTCAGGTTCAGCATGGTCGCCGCATCGAGCGCTAAACTCGAGGTGGTTTCGAGCTGAAAGCTAGACAGCTCGAGTACATAGACGTCAGGCGGTTTTGCTTGCGATTCTGTCAGCGCATCGAGTACAGGTAATCCGATATTGCCTGCGACCACCGCATTAAGGCCCACCGCTTTGCAAAGTTCTCCCACCATGGTCGTCACGGTCGATTTGCCGTTGGAACCGGTGATCCCGATCACTTTTGTTGACGTTTCCTGATCGCCTAACGCTTGAGCAAATAATTCGACATCGCCTACCACAGGAATCCCGCGCGCCGCCACGTCCACAACCAGGGGTTCCTGCAGCGGCACACCGGGACTAATCGCGATTGCGTCGATATCGCTAAACGTAGTCGAACCATAAGGCCCGGTATGCAGTTCAACTCCAGTGAAATCGCGCCCGAGCTTGGCCGCGTGAGGTGGATGGGCGCGGGTATCGGCTACCCGAACCTTTGCTCCGCGTCCACACAACCAGCGCGTGAGCGACAGGCCCGTATCGCCCAAACCCAGAACCAACCAGCGTTTATCGGCGATTGCCAGTGCTGTCATCGTTGTTCACCGAAGTTTCAAGGACGACAGGCCGAACAGCACCAGCATCATGGTAATGATCCAAAAACGCACCACGACTTGGTTCTCTTTCCAACCCTTCTGTTCGAAGTGATGGTGTAACGGCGCCATTAGAAAAATACGCTTGCCGACGCCGAACTTACGCTTGGTGTAGCGGAAATAGCTCACTTGCACCATCACCGACAAGGTCTCGACCACGAATACGCCGCCCATGATCAACAACACGATTTCTTGCCGCACGATCACGGCGATCATTCCGAGCGCCGCGCCCAGCGCCAGAGCGCCGACGTCACCCATGAATACTTCGGCCGGATAGGCATTGAACCAAAGAAAACCCAACCCTGCGCCGGCGATCGCGGCGCAGATCACGCATAGCTCGCCAGCGCCGGGAATATTGGGCAAGCCCAGATAGCGGGCGAATACCGCATTGCCCGCGACATAAGCAAACACGGCAAGCGCGCTGCCGATCATGACGGTCGGCATGATGGCGAGGCCATCCAGCCCATCCGTCAAGTTCACCGCATTACTCGTGCCGACTACAACAAAATAAGTGAGGAGGATAAATCCGAAGGCGCCGAGGGGAATTGCGATCGTTTTGAAAAACGGCACGATCAGGTCAGTCTGAACCGGCAACTTCGCACTGTAGGAGAGGTAAATTCCGGCAGCGACGGCTATCACGGACTGCCAGAAGAATTTCGCCTTGGCGGAAAGTCCCTTGGGATTGCGGTAGACGACCTTGCGATAGTCGTCTACCCAACCTACCGCGCCAAAACCCAATGTCGTCAGCAACACGATCCAGACGTAGTGGTTGCTGAGGTCTGCCCACAGCAAAGTCGTAATCGCTATGGCCACGAGAATCAGCGCGCCGCCCATGGTCGGCGTGCCGGCTTTGATTAAATGGGTTTGCGGTCCGTCTTCGCGGATCGATTGTCCGATTTTGTAAGCCGTGAGTTTGCGTATCATGATAGGCCCGACAAAAAACGATATGGCCAACGCGGTCAGGCTCGCCAATACGGCGCGCAACGTGATGTATCCGAACACGTTGAAGGTTCGCACGTCTTGGGATAGGTATTCGGCTAGCGCGTGCAGCATGGTTAGTTGTACGCGGGCTCAGCGGTGAGCGCGTTCACCACTCGCTCCATGTGCATGAAGCGGGAGCCCTTGACCAATACCGTTACGCCACTTTTTACCAAGGGCCGTAAGTTGGCGATGAGGTCCTCAGCACGAACGTAGAGCGCTGAACCGTTGCCGAATTTCGATGCAGCCTGATGCGATAGCTCACCTAAGCTGAACAGCCGATCGACACCTCTTTCCTTTGCGTAGAGTCCGATGGCGGCGTGCAGTGCGTTGCCGTCAGGGCCGATCTCTCCCATGTCCCCCAACACAAAGATTTTCGTGCCGGGAATTTCCGCCAATACGTCTAGCGCCGCCATGGCTGAGTCGGGATTGGCGTTATAGGTATCGTCTATCAACACCGCCCCTTGCAATCCGCTGCGGCGCTGCAAGCGGCCCTTCACCCCGGCAAACGCACGCAAGCCGGCGCTGATACTAACCGGCTTGATATCCAAGGCAACGGCAATAGCACAAGCGGCCAGGGCATTGTGAACATTGTGTACCCCCGGCACCTGTAATTGGGTCGATACTTCCCCTGCTGGTGTGCGAAAGTCGATGTGGCTACCGAACGCCGTTAAACTATAGCGGGCCGATACCGCGGCCGGCTGCGACAGCGCGAATTCGAGCCGACGACGGGCGCCGGTTAATTCGCGCCACACGTAAGCGTGGGGATCATCGGCATTGATAACGGCGATACCACTCGGCCGCAGACCCGAGAAAATCTCGCCCTTAGCGTGCGCAACGGCCTCGACCGTTCCGAGCAACCCCAAATGCGCGCGCTGTGCATTGTTGATGAGCGCGATGTCGGGGCTCGCCATATGCGACAGATAGCCGATCTCGCCGGGATGATTCATGCCCATCTCAATCACCGCGTAACGGTGCTGCGGGCGCAGTTTAAGCAGGGTCAGCGGAACGCCGATATCGTTGTTCAGATTGCCCTCGGTTGCCAACATTCCTTCTTGCGGTTCTCCCCGGCTTTCGTTCCATAAATCAGCCCGCAAAATCGCGGCAATCATTTCTTTGACGGAAGTCTTACCGTTGCTACCGGTGATAGCCACCAGCGACGTGTTACTCATTGCCCGCCATGCTTGCGCGAGCTTACCGAGCGCGAGCCGGGTATTTTCGACGCGCAGAAGCGGCAGGCCGAAATCTTGTACGGGCCAATTCAAATCGACCATTGCGGCAGCGGCGCCGAAGCTCAACGCGCTGCGGATGTAGTCATGACCATCGAAGCGTTCGCCTTTGAGGGCGACGAACAAACTGTCTTTCGTCACGTTACGGCTATCGGTTGATACACCCATGAACGAAACGTTAGGCCCGGAAGCGAGTGCGCCGATCGCCTGAGCCGCGTCGAGTAAGGTCATCATGGTTGCACCCCTAAAGCTTGTCTCGCGACCTCGATATCGCTAAACGGTAAGCGCACGGAGCGAACTTCTTGATAATTTTCGTGGCCTTTGCCGGCGATCAAGATCACATCGCCCGGTTTCGATTGGCCGATGGATTGCGCGATGGCAGCATCGCGATCCGGCACGATTTGACAGTCGCGGCTCATACCGCCGCGGATATCATTCAAGATCGAGCGCGGGTCTTCGTCACGAGGATTGTCGCTGGTGAGTATCACCCGGTCGGCGAGCCTCTCAGCGATGGCGCCCATCATCGGGCGCTTGCCGGGATCGCGATTGCCGCCGCAGCCAAATACACAGACCAGCCGACCTGTCGCGACGACTAACTCGCGTGCTGCGCCCAGCGTCTTCTCCAGCGCATCGGGGGTGTGGGCGTAATCGATTAGCACCAACGGTAGATCGCCGCCGCCTAGCTGCTGCATGCGACCCGGAACCGGCTGAATAGCGGCGATCGCCTGCACCGCCGCCGTGAATGAGATGTCGCTGGCAAGTAATCCGCCGAGCACGGCGAGTACGTTATAGGCGTTGAATCGGCCGAATACTGGGGCGGCGATGGCGCCGTTTCCCCACGGGCTGTTGACCTCGAACGCTAGTCCCTGGGTAGTGAATTCAAGGTCCTTGGCCTGAAGAACCGGGCCACCAAAGTCCGTGCCTTTATCGATTGCATAGCCCGTGATTTGCACCGCGCTGTTGCGCAGTTTCTCGGCTAACGCCGCGCCAAACGCATCGTCCAAATTGACTACGGCGTGCTTTAGTCCCGGCATGCCAAACAACTTGGCTTTTGCCTCGCCGTAATTCGCCATGTCGCCGTGAAAATCGAGGTGGTCACGGGTTAAATTAGTAAACAACGCGACGTCGAACAAAACGCCGTTAACCCGGCCTTGTGCCAAGCCGTGGGAGGAAACTTCCATCGCTACCGTATCCGCCCCTTCTTTGCGGTAAGCTGCCAAATACTCTTGCAATTCGATTGCGTCCGGCGTGGTGTTAATTGCAGGCGCGAGGGATTCGAGAAAACCGTTGCCCAACGTGCCGAGAATAGCTGTCGTACGTTGATTGGCATTGAAACACTGCGCCAACCACTGGCTCACGGAAGTCTTGCCGTTAGTACCCGTTACGCCCAGCATCCACAGATATTCCGATGGGTGGCCGTATACGGCGCTGGCGATTTCTCCAACACGATCGCGAAGCCTGGCAACACCCAAGTTAGCGACTTGCCAATCCCCGTTCCAGCGAAAATTTTCCTGTTCCCACAGTACGGTATCGCTGCCGCGCTCGATCGCCTGGGGAATGTAGGCGCGGCCGTCTGCTTTTTCCCCCGGATAGGCCGCGAAAGCCATGCCGGGCGAGACTTTTCGGCTGTCGGCCGTAAGCCGCGTGATCCGAGTCCCCAACCGCTCTAATTGTTGCAGTACGGTCAAGCTTCTTCCTTGATCTCTGGAACGTTGACGGGATCGGACCATTCTTTTAACGGCGCATCGGGCGCGACCGACAGGCTGCGCAGCGCCTCACCCATGACCTTGGAAAACACCGGTGCAGCGACCGCGCCACCGTAATATTGGCCCGCGGACGGTTCATCGATCATGACGGCGATGACTAAACGCGGCATGGACACCGGCGCGAACCCGACGAACGATGACACGTAGCGGTCCGCCGCATAGCTGTTGCCGCTTTGTTTGTGCGCGGTTCCGGTCTTGCCCGCAACGCGATAGCCGGGCACCTGCGCCTTAGGCGCGGTCCCGCCGGGCCGTACCGCCATCTCCAACATGGCGGTAACCGATCGCGCGGTGCGTTCCGAAATAATCTGCTTACCTTCCACCGGTACATCGGATTTCAGTAACGTGATCGGCTTGATTTCACCGCCGCTCGCAAACGGAATGTAGGCCCGCGCCAGTTGCACTAAGCTCACCGAAATACCGTGACCGTAAGACATCGTCGCCTGCTCGATCGGCCGCCAAGTCTTGTGCGGCCGCACCTTGCCCGCGGCTTCGCCCGGGAGTCCCGAATGGGGCGCGGCGCCGAAACCCATGTTGATAAACAGATCCCACATCACTTCGGCCGGGAGCGACAGCGCGATTTTCGCCGATCCGATATTGCTTGATTTTTGGATCACTTCCGCGACCGTCAGTTCGCCGTGCGGATGGGCATCGCGTATGGTGCGGCCACCGATGGCGTAGGATCCCGGCGCCGTCGAGATCATCGTGTCGGGCTTGATCTTGCCCGCTTCGAGGGCGGCGGCAATGGTGAAGGGCTTTAACGTGGAGCCCGGTTCAAAAATATCGGTCACTGGCCGATTGCGTATCTGCGCCGGTTTGGCGTGCAATCGGTTGTTCGGGTTGTAGTCGGGCAAACTTGCCAGCGCGATCACTTCTCCGCTTTGCGGATCGAGCACCACGATCGCGCCGGCTTTTGCCCGATGCGCCTCCACCGCCGCCTTGAGTTCGCGGTAGGCCAGGTATTGGATTTTGCTATCGATGGAAAGCGTCAGCGGCTTACCGTCTTGCGGCAGCTTTATGCTTTCGACGTCCTCGACGATACGGCCGTCGCGGCCTTTGATCACACGCTTCGCGCCGGGCAATCCGGCGAGGCTGCTTTGAAAGGCGAGCTCCATGCCTTCTTGCCCATTGTCGTCGATGCCGGTGAAGCCCAATACGTGAGCCATCACCTCACCGGCCGGATAGTAGCGCCGGTACTCGCGCCGCAGGAACACGCCGGGAATATTGAGAGCGGTAACGGCCGCCGCGAGGTTGGGCGATACTTGGCGGCGCAGATAAACGAAGCCGCGCTGTTTGTCGCGCAAGCGGGCTTCGATTTCCTTTTCGTCTACGCTTAAGATCTTCGCCAGCTTTGATAACTGACTGGCCTTGATGTTGACATCCGGTGGACTCGCCCATACGGATTCCATCGGCGTACTGATCGCCAACGGCTCTCCGTGGCGGTCATACACCACACCGCGATTCGCCGGTAAGTCGATCACGCGGCTATAACGCGCCTCGCCCTTTTGCTGCAAAAAATCGTGACGCACACCCTGCAGATAGGCGGCCCGGGCTGCCAAGCCGAGAAACATCGAACACAGCAACACCAATAACAAACGCGAGCGCCAGCCTTCGAGTTTCAGACTAAGGGCTGGGTTAAGCGGCGCGTGGTTCATGGCTGGAGCACGCTTCCGTTAAGGTCCAGCACGCGGGTGCGCTCGGCCTGGGGCGTCTGCATTCTGAGGTTTTGCCGCGCGACCTTTTCGATGCGTGAATGCATCGCCCACGTGCGCTGTTCCAAGCGCAGGCGATCAAATTCCACATCGAGGGCGGCGGCGACATCTTGTTCGTGCGTTAATTCCATAAATACTTTGCGGGCATTATGCTGCGCCGTTACGACCGCAAGGCTCGACGCCACCAGCAAAACCAAAATAATTAAGTTAAGCCGTGTCACGCTTAGGTCTTTTCAGCCACGCGCAACACCGCACTTCGCGCGCGCGGGTTGGCGGCGATTTCGGCATCCGACGGGTATACGGGTTTGCCGATGATTTTGAGCGTAGCTTGTGGCAATTCCGTGGCTTTCAGTGGTAAGCGCGATGGCATTGGATCGGGATGGGCTTGATCGCGCATAAAACGTTTGACCACGCGATCTTCCAGCGAGTGGAAGCTGATCACCACCAGACGTCCGCTAGGTTGCAATACATCAAGTGCCTGTGGTAACACTAACGCCAATTCTTCAAGCTCCCGATTGAGGAAAATCCGAACAGCCTGAAAGGTGCGCGTCGCCGGGTCTTGGCCGCGCTCGCGCGTCTTGACCGCCCTTGCCACGAGTGCGGCAAGTTCCCTTGTGGTGCTAAGAGGCCGCTCACCCCGTGCCGTAGTAATCGATCTTGCAATCTGCTTAGCAAACCGCTCCTCACCATAGTCTTTCAAGACCCCCGCGATTTCTTGCTCGCTCGCGTGGTTCAACCAATGCGCAGCGTTTTGTTCCTGGCCTTGATCCATGCGCATGTCGAGAGGCCCGTCGTGTCTAAAACTGAATCCTCGGCTTGGGTCATCCAATTGCGGCGATGACACCCCTAAATCCAGCAACACCCCAGCTACTTTCGTCACACCCACAGCGCTTAGCACCGCGTGAAGTCGACCAAAACTTGCTTGCAGCGCTTTAAATCTCGGGTCTTTTAGCTCTTGCGCCGCCTGGATCGCCACTTGATCCCGATCCAGTGCGATGAGCCGTGCATCCTGCCCGATCGATTCTAAAATTCGTCTACTGTGTCCGCCGCGACCAAAGGTCGCATCGACATAAACCCCGTCCGCTTTGATCGCCAGCGCCGTCACCGCTTCTTCCAGCAACACCGTGCGGTGGGCGAGCCCAGCGATCACAAGGTGAAGCTCTCCATCGCTTGCGGCATCGCTCGGCCGCTCTGCGCGCGAATTTGCTCTAGTTGCTGGTTCCACGCCGCTTCGCTCCACACTTCGAAACGATTCCCCTGGCCGACCATCATCAATTGTTTTTCCATGCCCGCGTACTTACGCAACTCCGGGGTAATCAATACCCGCCCTTGAGCGTCGGCTTCGGTTTCTTCCGCCATCCCGACGATCACTCGTTTCCAAGACGCGACTTGCGAGTTAGTATCGCTAATCTCTATCAAACGCGAGCGGACACCGTCAAAGGTTGCTGATTGATAAAGCAAAAGGCACCCGTCTGGGTGCCCAGTGAGCACTAACTTTCCTGTCGATTGGCCGTTGATCAGCTCGCGATGCTTGGTAGGAATTGCCAGTCTTCCCTTGGCATCGAGTGTGAGGGCCGTTGATCCCTGGAACATAGCTAGTTTTTAACGCACCAAAAAATCCATAAAATTCCACTTTCTCCTACATTTTTCCACTCTAAGGGAAAAAAAATAGCAGGTCAAGTGGAAATTACAGTTTTTTTACGGTGGGACAAAGACTTAGATGGGGTACCCAAACCTATCGATGCGGCTACCCCAAAGAATTTCGTGCATCTGTTGTTTCGTTCGCCGGATAAAGTTTTTCAGCGGCATAGATTGCAAAATATTATGAAGGCTTAGATGGAAGTAATGTCTTGAGTCGATTATTCGTGAGCCTCTTGGCGATTGAAATGGCAATCTAAACTGCGTTACAGAAGACGGCCATCAATTTGTCTTGGTTTCGCGACAAAATTTTCCGTTTTCATTCAAAGTGTTAAGCATCTTTTCATTAGAATCGTCGTTTTTTGTAGACAAAATAATTATTCAATCGGAAAAACAATATTTAACTCTATGTTATTAATAGAGAATTTAGTTGGCCCTGATCTTGCATTAACTTTACGGTTGCTCAGGGATCATAACTATGCAAGCTCAATTCGAGATAAAAGACCTTCGCGAGTTATTCGCGTTGCGATATCAAGTCTACTGTGTCGAGAGACGCTTTTTGGCTGGGGATGAGTATCCAAACGGCGAAGAATCCGACCTGTTTGACGCTGCCGCTGTGCATTTCGCCGCGGTCGATCGCGCGGGAAAAGTGTTGGGGAGTGTGCGGTTAGTCCAACATACCCCGGGAATTGGTTTCCCCTACCAAGAACACTGTCAGGATCTTTTCCCGGGTGAGGCAGAACTACCGATCAAGGATGCTGTGGAAATTTCTCGCCTCGTTGTAAGCAAGATCCACCTGCGCCGATCTGAAGATCGAGATGCCGACTTCATCGATGCTACTGCGATGCGGCGGTCACCATGCCTTGGCGCCGAACGGCGCTCAAGCTCGCGCTGCGAAGCGATCGTATTAGGACTATATAAGGCGAGGTATCAATACTGCCTCGAAGCGGGCATTAAGCATTGGTACGCTGCAATGGAACGTTCGCTCGTCCGCTTACTAGCGCGCTACGGCGTCAGCTTTTCCCCCATTGGCCCCGTTGCAAATTATTTCGGTTCAGTGATTCCCCATTGTGTCAGCCTGACCAGCCTGCAGGGCAGTGTCGGACGATTAAGCGAGCAACTGTTGGACTGGTTTAACGATCCGGAACCCGATCTTAGTAACGGCATCCAGGTGATCCGGCTGACGACGGCATCGCAATACGGCGCGAAGGCGAATTTGCCGAACCATAGTTTGATTAGCTAGCCGGTTATATCGAGTTCCGCCATCTCTCAGTTGCGTTAATATCGTCATGCGACTTGAGCATGCATCGCTTTGGTTCGATGTCGATGCAGCCGCTCGCCGAGTCACTTACAACCCAAGACGATATCCGCTTCGCCAAGCGTTCTTCTTTAGAGACATTTTTCCGCGCCTTTTCCAATTTTTGCGCGATTAACGCTGCGTATCGTTAAAACAGTGCGGTAAGCTATATCCGCTGTTTAATGTCGGTAATGTTTCGCTCAAGAATAAACTGATGCGACGCTTTCGCCTTGGTTACTAGGAAAGCGACACCGGATAAGCTACTAGAAATCAGTAAGCGAAGGTTGCTGAAAGCATTTCGCGCCGCCGCAAAAAGTGAAGCCTATCTTACGTTGCTTCGAGAGCACAATCTCGACTGGCAAAGTGTGCGACATGCTGATGATGTCGTGCGCTCAGTGCCGTTGTTGAACAAACAAAACACGTTCATGCGCTTTTCCCTTGCCCAGCTTGCGATGCCGGGCACCTTGAGCAAGCTCGCCGCTGTGCTCACCAGCTCCGGGTCGACCGGTCGACTTAGTTTCGGGTTGTCGACATGGGACGCAGCGCGCACTGCAGCGGCGGATATCGACTTGGGTTTGCAGGAGGCGTTTGATATCGACCATCTGAACAGTCTGGTGATTAACTGTTTGCCCATGGGTGTGCGGTTTTCGTCAAACACCGTCTGCGTCGCGGAAACAAGTGTGCGTGAGGATATGGCGCCCTATCGCAGATGTGAATTTATTTACATCAGACCCTAATCGTAAGCGATCCGTTATTTCTTAAGTGCTTGGTCGATTCGGCGCGTGAACAAGGGTTTGACTGGAGCCAGCAACGGGTCAGCATCATCATCGGCGAGGAACCCTTCGGCGAGCACTATCGCAGCTACCTTGCCCGGCAATTGGCCATAGATCTAGATAGCACGACGCGCGGTTGGATCGGTTCTTCTTATGGCGTAGCGGAATTGGGGCTGAACATCTTGTTTGAAACGCGACAAAGCGCACGCCTGCGTCGTCTTGCTCACTCTAATCAATCATTCCGCGATGCGCTCTTTGGGCCAGACTCGCGTAACGGTTCGGTCGCGACATTGTTTCACTACAACCCAATGCGGACTTATATCGAAATTCTCAATCCCGACGAACACGGTTTTGGCCAACTGGTTGTGTCCATGATCGAGCACCGTAGGGTTATTCCATTGATTCGGTACATGACGGGTGACATCGCCCGAATGATCACGTGCGACAGCATTCGCCAAGCCTATGACCAGCTCAGTGTGGCGATGCCTACGATGTCCCCGCTACCAATAGTTGCGCTGTTGGGTCGAGAGAAGAGCAATCTTCCTGCCGGTGGCAACGTCATTCAATTCCAAGATGCGCTATATGCAAATTATGCCGTCGCGGACGCTGTGACGGGCGCATTTAGACTCGTCTCGGAAGATGGGGAAACAACCATGCATATTCAACTGAGGAAAAACCACCGCGAACCGGTCGCCAGACTTGTATCTGATGGTTTACTTGCCGAGTTTAAAAACCGCACCTCATTCAGTTTTGGCCCTACCTGAGTTTTCCCTATGGCATGTCCTTGATTACGAACGCAAATTCGATTACGTTGGTATCGGTTGATGCGTAATTTTTGGGAAGGCCGCGCCGGCGTTCGTCAGTGCCGTGACTTCGTGTTTGTTTTGCACAAATGATTGTCGATTATTTTTACAGTATCAATTAGATGGCGTTTTCACGCGTGGATGTCCACCCGAAGTACAAAATGTTTATTAAACATGAGGTTATAAAACATGCTGTGAAATTTAATAGATCGTACGTCCAAATATTATGATTCTATCGCACCGTTCTCGCCGAAATCCATGTCGAAATTCTTGACACACATTCTAGCGACCGGAAGCAAGCTTTTGATATCTAATTGATATTGATAATCTTTTTTTATCGGCACAGTTTGTGCATGACAGGATCTAAGATAATAAAAAACTAGTACTCGACATTTTGATTATTAACCTCTAGAAGGAAATTATATGTTTAAAGTCTTTTCATCAGGTAAGGCTGCTTCGCTGCGTTTAGGCATTCGTTTGCCCTGCCCGCCGCCGCAACGGCTGTTCCTTTTACTGTTGAAAACATAGCACCTTTCGGTTTTGACTGTGGCCCATGCACACCCGGGTTGACCCGCAATTATACGTTGTCGGATCCAACACCGAACATATCGAGTGGGTCGACGGCTTTCAAATCGCAGTCAGTTCGCTTGACCTTGAATGTCTTACGCTTGGCCCGCTCGGAATCAACCCCGGCGGTCCGGCCGTTCGCATTAACAAACGAACACATGACAACGTCATGATTCCGCTGTCATTCACTTATACCATTCCTATATGATACCATCGAGGTGAAGAATGCCGCTAATGTGGAGGTATTCCGAAAACGAAGTTCGATCGACATCACTTTCACGGAAACACTCAACATAGCTCCATGCGACTTCCAATCCGGAATAGCAACTGTGATGATTTTTTCGACTTTGACGCCTCTGGATTAGCATCAATACCATTTATTTCGGTGGCATTGACTATGTGCTAATTTTGGACTCGAAGCCGGAGTTGGAACCTTTGTAATGGCAATAGGGTCTTTACCGAGGAAGAAACACAAAGCGAGTTGTTCTTAACGGCACAGATCGTTCAGGTTCCGGAGCCCGTGAGCCTGGCGCTGTTAGGTTTAGGTTTGCTTGGTCTGGGATTTACCGCCCGCCCAAGAAAAATATAGTCCGTTTTTCTGTAACTTGGCATCTTGTTGGGTGCGCCGATTGTGGTGAGCCCTTTTTGTTTTATCGGCTTTATCATAGGCCCTCGTTGAATTCCTTAAAGATAGACGGCCTAATCGCCAACACGTCGCGTTCGATCTCAGAAATTTTTGTAATGTAAGGCGTGACGGGACCATAGTAGTCTACTTCGGGACCGATGGCGTCAAACGAGAACCCATACCGCCATAGCAACCTCACGAGCGAACGTTCCATTGCAGCAAGCCAATGGGTGATGCCTCGCCGCTTGCTTTCCTGATAGATGATTTTGTAAAGGCCCAGCACGATTTCCGGACGGCGGCGACGGTCTTCCGGGACTGGGTCGGGCATCACGATTTGATCCGGGGAAATGCCATAAATGTCGTCCTCACGGCGACGACGGTAGTTCTTGCTGACGGCCAAGCGCGAGATTTCCACGATTTCGTCCGGGATGACCTCATCGTGCAGTTGACAATGCTGCAGCAACGGAAAGCCCTGCGAATTGGGTTGTACGAGCCGAATCGTGCCGACCGTTTCGCCGGCTCGATTAAACGCGCCGAAGTGTAGGGAATGGGCGTCAAATTTGTCGATTTCAAGGCTCGATGGGTAGTTCTCCCGTTGAAGATACCCCCGTTCGACACAATAGACATCGAAGCGCAACCTATAGCAATTATTCAGCGCGTCTGTGCTATCTATCCGCTCGAAAGTGAAGTGTGGTTCTTCATTCCAAGATTTGTTATCGACGCCCATGTAAACCTTCCAGCCAGTAGCTCTTTGGGATAGATCAAAGCAAAGCGGATTTGGTCAGACTACTTAGCATTTGGACTTATTTTTTGGCTTCGCGCAAGACGGTGCAAAAAGCCCCACTGCCGCAAGACATTCCAGCAAACTTACTGTACATCGAAGGACAAAGCTTAGCAACGAAAGCGTTATGACAACGTTCCGAAGGCGAAAAAATTGAAGCTGGCCGATAAGCCGGGTTCTGTGTTGAGCCCGTTTCCGGGCCCCAGACAGTCATTCCTCTAGGCGGCGAGTTACCGCGCCGCTCAAGCAGCCTACCCGGGAACCGCGCGAGCCGCGCGATTGTTCCCCTATTTGGCCTTGCTCCGGATGGGGTTTAGCGTGCCGTCCGCATCGCTGCGTCCGCGGGGTGCTCTTACCACTCCGTTTCACCCTCGCCTGCCGCACCGCTAACGCGGTTCGGCCTCGCGCTACGCGCGCGCCCGTTAGGTCGCGCACTTAAGCGAAAGCCGCTCTCTTTCAGGACTTTGGCATGAGTGCTTACGCACGAATGCCAAGTCCGCGCCATAGGCAGACTATTCTCTGTGCCACTTTCCGTCGTCTCGCGACGCCCGGCCGTTAGCCGGCATCCTGCTCTGCGGAGCCCGGACTTTCCTCCACGCGCAAGCGCATGGCGACTGTCTGGCCAGCTTCGAATCCATCATACCACTAGGGCGAATCTAAACTTCTCTGAAGCTGGATTGTCATAATTAAAAATATCAAAACGTCCCGATCGACTTCTTCGGCCCTCGCATTATGGCCGCTCAATCGCTGCAACGTGTTCAATATTGAGGGGGATTCCATGACTTACCGACTCTATTTCGTATTACCCGATACCACCAGCGCACGGCAAATGGCCGACGACCTGTTGCTCGCTCGCGTTGAAGACAAACGTATGCACTTCCTCGCCAAACGCGGCACCGATCTGGGCGCCTTGCACGAGGCTTCTTATTTGCAAAAAACCGATATTGTCCACGGCGCGTCGGTGGGTATGGCCCTGGGCGGCGCCGTCGGACTTGCCATCGGCCTGTTGCTGTTGTATTTCCCGCCGGGCGGCGTTCAGTTGCAGTTGGTGACGGTATTGATCAGCACTGTGATCGGTGTGGTGCTGGGCGCCTGGGTGTCGAGCATGGTGGCGATGCAAGTCCCGAACTCGCGCCTAAAAATATTCGAACAGGCCATCGACCAAGGGAAAGTGCTGTTAATGCTCGATCTACCCATGTCGCGGGCGGAAGAAATTCGCACCCTCGTCACTCAGCGCCATCCGGAAGCAAAATCTGGCGGGCAAGAAGCCATGGTGCCGGCTTTTCCGTAGTACTTTTTCCTGTAATTACCCTGCCACGAGCCGCTCTGGGATTGGCTCGTGGCGAGGCATGTCTGAAAAGGCGCACTGGTATTGGCCTTCAGGGCGGGATTTCGCAGAGTATTGATTCAACTACTAGATAACGCGCGGCCCTCACCCTTGATCCCTCTCCCGGAGGGAGAGGGGAAACTTCTCCTTCTCCCTCCGGGAGAAGGTTGGGATGAGGGAACAGGCTGTCACGAAACGAGTGAGGATCATCCATTCGCAATCACCCACGCAACTTTTTCACCGGCGCGAAACGGCACCAACAAGTGCTCGCCGAACGGCAGAGCTTCGGGAACGGTCACGCTAGTTTTTGTCAAGCGTGATCTTGGAATTATTTCGCGGCAGCCCATAAAAATCCGCGCCGAAAAAGCTCGCGAAGCCTTCCAGTTTGTCGAGCGCGCCGACGTTATCGAAGACTTCCGCATAAAGTTCAATCGCCGCGTTCGCCGTGTAGACCCCGGCGCAGCCACAGGCATTTTCTTTGGTGTGTTGCGCGTGGGGAGCGCTGTCGGTGCCCAAGAAAAATTTCGGATTCCCGCTCGTTGCCGCTTGAACCAGCGCCTGGCGATGCTCCTCGCGCTTCAATATCGGCAGGCAATAATGATGGGGGCGTATCCCGCCTTGGAACAACGCGTTGCGGTTGAGCAATAGATGATGCGCGGTGATGGTTGCGCCGATATTAGCGCCGGCGCTCGCAACGAATTCCGCCGCTTGTTTAGTGGTGATATGTTCCAGCACTAAACGTAAATTCGGGTATCGCTCGACTAGCGGCCTTAACAAACGGTCGATAAATATTTGTTCGCGATCGAACATATCGCCATCGGTGACTTCGCCGTGAACCAGCAGCGGCAGGCCGTTCGCTTCCATCGCCGCCAACACCGCGCTTACTTTTTTCAAGTCCGTGACACCCGATTGCGAATTAGTCGTCGCGCCCGCCGGATAGAGCTTAACGGCGTGGATAAAGCCGCTAGCCTTGGCGCGTTCGATTTCTTGTGGTGAGGTATGGTCGGTGAGGTAAAGCGTCATCAACGGCGTAAACTCCAACCCAGTCGGCAGCGCCGCCAGGATACGATCGCGATAGGCGCGCGCGAGTTCGACGCTGGTCACCGGCGGCTTCAAGTTCGGCATGACGATAGCGCGGGCGAAGCGTTTTGCCGTATCGGGCAACACCGCGGCCATCTCGGCGCCGTCGCGCAAATGCAGATGCCAGTCGTCGGGGCGGGTGATGGTAATGGTTTGCATAAGGATTATCCGTTGGAATGTTTTAGCGCCAGCGCCCGTTCGTAGGCGAGATTTTTGCCCACCCCGGCGATAGCGGCGCCCAGCTTAGCAGCCTGTTTTACCGAAAGTTCTTCCGCCAACATTAATTTCAATATTCGCTCCAATTCGGCGTCATCGTCGTTCGCCGCCGGCGCAGCGCCCGAGACAACCAGCACGAACTCACCGCGCAGACGATTGGCGTCGGCGCTTAACCACGCGGATGCCTCACCTAGTGTGCAGCAGTGTAGGGTTTCAAATAGCTTGGTCAATTCTCGCGCGATCAGAATGTCGCGCTCGGCGCCCAGCACTGCCGCAAGATCAGCCACGGTCTCGGTAATCCGGTGCGGCGCCTCGTAGAAAATCAACGTACCTACGTGAGCTTGCAACTGCTCCAGATAGGTTTTACGCGCCGATGATTTTGTCGGCAAGAAGCCGTGAAAACAAAACGGCAAAACCGCCATGCCTGATGCCGACAACGCCGACGTGAGTGCACTCGCACCGGGAATCGGGACGATGGTATAGCCCGCCCGGCGCACTTCGTTCACCACAACCGCGCCGGGATCGGAAATTCCCGGTGTGCCGGCGTCGCTCACCAGTGCGACGGACTCACCAGCGGCCAAACGCGCGATCAGTTGTTGTGCGCGCTCACGCTCGTTATGCCGGTGCAGCGAAAACAGTTTCGTGGCGATGCCGTGGTGCTTGAGCAGGATCCCGGTGGTGCGCGTGTCTTCCGCCGCGATGCAATCCGCTTTGGCCAAAATATCCAACGCGCGCAGCGTTATATCGCGCAAATTTCCTATGGGCGTGGCGACCACATATAATGTAGACGACTTCACTTCGGCTTCAAACAAATGGCTTTCCCTGTCGTTGTTCGCGCGCTCGTTCTCACGGTTTTGTTTTCGCTCCACACGGCATTGTCTGCGGATGACGAAACCAATGCAACCGCGCCCAACCCTGAGGCGCCCAGCACCAGCGAGGAAACGCAAGCGCCCGCGCCGGTAACGGAACCGGAACCGGAAAAAAAAGCCGACGAGGTCACCGTACCGGAAGCCGTGACCTTCCCCTTGCAGGAACCTGAACCCGTCGCTGCGGAACCGGCGCCGGTCGTGCCGCCTAAACCACCGCAGATCGCCTTGTTGCTGCCGCTTAAGTCCAAGACGTTCGGGCGCGCAGCGGAAGCGGTCAAGGAAGGCTTTTTCGCCGCCTCACAACTCGCCGGCGCCGAGGTGACCCTGCCGATCGAAGTCTACGACTCTGAGGAAAATGCCCAGAATCTGCTGGAAATCTATAACCGCATCCTCGGCGAAAACGCGAAAATCGTCGTTGGCCCCATGACCCGCACCGAAGTCTCGCTGATCGCGAGTAGCGGCATGGTGACCACGCCGACGCTGGCATTGAATGTTCCCGACGGCGATGCGCCGTTGCCTAAACTGTTCTACTCCCTGAACCTGTCGCAAGAAGCCGAGGCGCGACAGTTGGCGAATATCGCTTATGCCCGCGGATTGCGGCGTGCCGCCATCGTCGCCAGTCGGGCGGCGCTATCAAAGCGCATGCAAAGCGCCTTCGCCGACGAGTGGCTGAAGCTGGGCGGCACGACAACTTTGGAGTATGTCTACAACACCGACCCCAAATCTCTTGTACGCTTCAGAACTGCGCTGAAAGCGCAGCAGGTCGATGTGGTGTTCATCGCCACCGATGCGGCCGTGGCGCGCAGGATTCGTCCCCATATTAAAGCGTCGATTGCCACTTACGCTACCTCGCAGGTGTTGCACAGCAAGACCGATACCGCGCTTAACGTCGATTTGAAAGGATTACAATTTGTCGACATGCCGTGGCTGATCAAGCCCGATCACACGGCGGTGATGGTCTACCCACCGCCGAAGAAATCGCTGAGTGCCGACTTGCAGCGCTTCTACGCGCTGGGCATCGATGCCTTTCGTTTGACGCAGGTATTAGTTCGCACCGAGTTACCACCGACAGATACCATCGATGGCGTGACCGGCCGCATCACCCTCACCGGCGGCCATTGGTTCGCGCGCGATCTGTTGCAAGCCACCTTCGATCAAACCGGCGCGGTCAAACCGCAGACGCCGTGATCTCCCGCGGCCAGGAGGCCGAAGCCACGGCGCTGCGGTATCTGCAAAGCCAAGGATTGAAGTTAATCGCCAAGAACTATCGTTGCCGTTTCGGCGAAATAGATCTCATTATGCGCGATGGCTCGTCCATCGTTTTCACCGAAGTCCGCTTACGCAAATCAAACGCTTTCGGCGGCGCTTCCGCCAGTGTGGACAGCAACAAACAGCGCCGCATTCTCGCCACCGCGCGCCATTATCTAAGCGAATTGCGTGGCTCGCCTGTCTGCCGTTGCGATGTGGTGTTATTGAGCGACGTACAGGACAGCGAAATCGAATGGATACGCAACGCGTTCACTGAATAACTCAAGGAAGCTCTGATTTATTCCGATTTCGTCGCGATACTGCGTTGCGAACAAAAAATATCTCCTTACATATAACCAATATGCTGCGGCGATATTTTTTGTTCGCGCCTTGTCTCGCTTAGAACTCGAAATAAATCAGAGCTTCCTCAAAAAGTCAAAACAAACTATTTTGTTTCGCCGCGTTTCACTTTACAATCCGCCCCATGGTTTCAACCAAACGCATCGCCAGACATTTCGAAGCAAGCGCAGCCCTGAAGTTAGCGATGGCAAAAACCCTCGCTCCCGATATCGCCCGCGCGGCCGAGGAAATGGTGCGGTGTCTGTTGGCCGACGGCAAGATCCTCGCCTGTGGGAACGGCGGTTCCGCTGCGGACGCACAGCATTTTTCCGCCGAGTTGCTGAACCGCTTCGAGATGGAGCGCCCGGGTCTGGCCGCGGTCGCACTGACCACGGATACCTCGACCTTGACCTCGATCGCCAACGATTATTCCTTCGAGCAAATTTTTTCCAAACAAGTCCGTGCGCTGGGGCGCAGCGGCGATGTATTGCTGGGTATTTCCACCAGCGGCAATAGCCCGAACGTCATCGAGGCAATTTATGCGGCTCACGAACGGGAGATGACGGTTGTCGCGTTGACCGGAAAGAAAGGCGGCAACATCGCGAAATTATTGGCTGATCAAGATGTACACATCTGCGTAGCGTCGGATGTCACTGCGCGGATACAAGAAGTTCACCTACTCACCTTGCATTGCCTATGCGATGCAATCGATTGTTCTTTACTTGGAGTTGAAGACGATGCATAAATTTTTTCTTTTGTTCGTATTGGCCTTACCGGTTCTGCAGGGTTGTATTCCATTGATCATCGGCGGCGCCGTTGGCGCTGGTGCGTTGTTAGTCACCGACCGCCGCCCGAGCGGCGCTTATGTCAAGGATGAACGAATAGAAATCGCAGCAATCAAGGCGATAAACGATCGCTATCGCAACAACTCCAACATCAACGTCACGAGCTATAACGGCAACGTGCTGCTCAGCGGCGAAGCTGGCAGCGAAGATGTTAAATCGGAAGCGGAAGCCATCGTGCGCACGATCGAAGGCGTCAAGACGGTGTTTAACGAAGTGAGCATCGCCGGCAATAGCTCGCTCGGATCGCGCAGTAACGATACCGCGATCACCTCGAAAGTGAAAACCCGCTTTCTCAGCAACGGCGGACGTTTCACGCCTAATCATATCAAAGTAGTGACCGAGAACAGTGTGGTTTATTTGATGGGCATAGTCACCAAATCCGAGGCTGATGCAGCCGCCGAAGTGACCAGCACCACCACCGGTGTGCAGCGGGTGGTCAAGTTGTTCGAATACAAGACCTAGCCGAAAAGGCAATACTGGCGTGGCCCGCAGGCCATGCCATGCTGTCAGGCAAGCCCAGCGCGGCTCGTGGCTTGCCTTCTCTTGCGCTGGCATTTTTCCTCTGTAGGAATTTCCTCACCCGTTTTTCCGCATTGCCCTGACAACTGGCTCAGCGTTTCACTGGCTTCGTTGCGATGCAGGCGCCGGTATCGTAGTCGCTCCTCACTACCGCTGCGATAGTCAGCAAGGAGATCCAGATGAATCGACTACGTCTCGCCATCACCGGCATCGCGCTGGGACTCATGGTCACCAGCGTATCGGCGGAAAATTTCTCGCCGCAACGCAGTATCACGTCCCCTAGCGAACGCTTCTTTTGTAAACACGTTTTGCGTGGCGAACTTTTCGCTCGAACAGAATTGTTTTTCGGCCTTTCCAAGCCTGGCGGCATCGTCACCGAAGAGGAGTTTCAACTCTTTGTCGACAACAAAATCACACCCCGCTTTCCCGATGGATTGACGCTGTTGAGCGGCAAAGGCCAGTTTCGCGATTCCACCGGTTTCATCATTCAAGAGGGAACGAAGCTGTTGATCTTGCTTTATCCGTTCAACAAAGCCCGCAGCGCCGACGTCGAACAAATACGCACCGACTACAAAGACGCTTTCCAACAGCAATCCGTGCTGAGGGTCGACGAGCAATCCTGCGTGTCGTTCTGAAATCGGACTAGCCATGAAAATTTTGCTGAAATGGGTGGTGCGAATCGGCAGCGCCATCGGCGTAGTTCTGGCGGGCGCGTTCTTGATCGTGTTTTGGGCCAGCGAGTCGCGCCTCGACCGCACATACGACGTTCGACCGCGTGAGCTGACTATTCAACAGGACACGGCGACGCTCGCCCACGGCCGCCACATCGCCACCGTACGCGGCTGCACCGATTGCCACGGTGACAACCTCGCAGGGCGAGTGTTCCTCGACGATCCCATGATCGGCCGCTTCGTCGCCACCAATCTCACTCGTGGCAAGGGTGGCGTCGGCGCAACGTTCAGCGACTCCGATTGGGTGCGCGCCGTCCGCCACGGCGTGCGGCCAAACGGCAAGGCGCTGATGATCATGCCCTCGGATGAATTCTTTCAGCTTTCCGACGGCGATCTCGCCGCTGCGATCGCCTACGCCAAGAGTGTGCCGGCCGTCGACAACGAATTGCCGGCAAGCCGAATCTCGGCCGCGGGACGAGCGATCGTCACGTTGAATCGCGATGTCGCAATCCTGCCGGCGGAACGCATCGCCCACGATGCATCCCCCGCGGCGGCGCCGGCTCCCGGTGTAACGCCGGAATATGGCGCGTATCTCGCGACGGGCTGCACCACCTGTCATGGCGCGACCTTCTCCGGCGGGAAAATTCCCGGCGTGCCGCCGGACTGGCCGCAAGCCTCCAATCTCACGCCCGCAGCAGATGCGGACAGCTCACATTGGAATGCTGCGCAATTTACTCACACGCTGCGCACCGGCATTACGCCGGAAGGTCGGCAGCTAAACAAACGCTACATGCCCTGGCCGGTCATCGGCAAGATGACCGACGATGAACTTCAAGCGCTGTGGCTGTACTTTCGATCGGTGCCCGCCAAACCCCATGGCAATCGTTGAGGAGTTGTTAAATAGCCACTATGCCTATCCGGTGGTGCGGGCGAATGGCGGCGGGATGAAGACTGCCGATATCGCGCCGGGATACGATCGCGAGATGGTCGCACCGGTGGTGAGCAAACGCTGGTGGCTAACGGTCGTGCCGCTGGTGATTTTTTCGTAACGGGTGCCGGTGTCGAGACGGGGAATGGGATAGAAATTAGGGTCCTGCCCTGGGAGGCAGTGCTCGCTTGCCTTTCAGGGCATGTCATCTGGATGATGAGCGCTAGTATTGCCTCCCCAGCATTCTATGCAAGGCTGTTGAGTATTCATGACGCTTCAATGTAATTGAAATGGTTTCGTGGGTCGACTGCTTTCATGCGGCGCAATGCGCTGCGCTTATTGCCCTACAGGGTGCGCCTTACGCGGGTTGCGCTAAGCGAGACCGAAAAAAAGGCCGCGGCGCGCGGATCAGTGACATACCAGTTGAAAAACCGGCATGCCACGAGCCAATCCCGGTGCGCGTCGTCAGGCACGCATGCTGGAGAGCCGCGCTGGATTTACCTCTCCGGCATGTCCTGCAAATATGTAGGACGCATTTCATGCACCGTTCGACTAGCTTGTGGCGCATGCGGCAGACACAACACTTACATTGATCTTGTTATGAAATGTTGCATTGTTCCCATGGAATCTTTCGCGGCGTACCGCTATCATGAGCAGCTCATGGTCGAAAGATAAGTTCTCATGGAAAAAATCGTCATCGCGCACGTCAAGGCAAGTGAGCTCCCCAAGCAGTGGAGCAAATCCATAAACGCTAAGGGCGACGAAACGTTCACTGTAACGCTAGCACCCGAGCGAGGGACCAAGGTCAAGCGTAAAGGTGATAGGCAGAATCCGTTATTCGGGATTTGGGCGGATCGTACTGACTTGAGCGACACTGGCGCATATGTCCGCAGTTTGCGCAAAGCGCGCGCCGTTTCTAAATGACGTTGGTCGATTCGGATGTGTTGATTCGGGTCATGCGCGGTGAAATGCGCGCAAACGCTTTTCTGGAAACCTTGTCTAGCATCGCCCTCTCCGCCGTAAACCACATCGAACTTATCCAAGGGATGCGCAACCGGCGCGAGCTCAGGGCGCTACGCGATTTTATGCGTGTCTGGGACGCGCACTCCTTTCCCATAACCGAATCCATTTCTACTCGTGCGGTGGAAACTCGTCGAACGGCATTTCCTAAGCCATCACTTGCAATTGGCCGATGCGCTGATCGCCGCCACTGCGCTGGAGCATAAATTAGTACTCGCAACCGGTAACAGCAAGCACTTTAAAATGATAGCCGGACTTAAAATCAAGCCATTCACTTTGGATTGATATCTGTGTCCGGCGCGCCATTATGGGATAGCGACATTGGCGCATATGTCCGCAATTTGCGCAGAGCGCGCACCGTTTCTAAATAACGGCTGAACGCTGTTGGCCATTCATGACGCGGCAATGTAATGGAAACGGCTTCGTGTGTCGATTGCTTGCATGCGGCGCAATGCGCTGCGCTTATTGACGCCCTACCGGGTGCGCCTTACGCGGGTTGCTAGCGTGTCCCATAGTTTTTTTCGTCGCCCAAAGGAACCGGCTGTGTAATGGCCTTTATGCGCTAGATTCTTAGCACCTAACTAGGAGGATCAATCCCGCGAAACGCGACAACGCGATAACCCTCGTACTTTTCGCAAACTAAGCGCTCCAGCCCAGATAGGTCAAGATCACAGCCCTTCACGACAGTTTTGCCATCTGCCCCAAAAGTCACGACATGCTGGGAAAACGCGGTAATCATTAAATTAGCTCGATTGGAGTTCTGTTGGTGTTTGTGAAATATTTGTATCCGGTGAAACGAATCGAAAACCGAGTACTTACATTCCTTTCTGATCCAATCTTCCTTGGCCGCAACTATGTACCAACCATCGTCAATTTCCGCGACCACAGGGCAGACGCTTAAGACAAGCGCATCCGTAACAAGTGCGCCAGCAAAATCTCGCAGATCCGCCACGCCGCCAGGAAGAAACATTGTTGGATTTTCGCGAGCAAACTCTATCGGCGGTTTCGACATATTGGCAGGCCCACTCACTCTACTGAAGGCCTAATTAACCCATCTCTGGTAAGGCCATTGAAAATTTCAAACGCGCTAGCAGGAATGAAAAACTCACTAGCTACATCTCGACCGCGGTTGTACGTTATCGTATTCATTCTCGCCCCTGCGCTTTCCAATACTCCGACTGCTGAAATTGCAATGTCGTACCTTAATATTGCGCCATTTGGATACTCTTCTTCCGCAAAGAACTCCGCAACCCTGCGTTCCGGTGTCAGGTAAAAACCTGCTCGCCCACTACCCCCGTGATTGTACTTTGCTGCGTCTTTAATCGAAAGTCCAATTGTTAGTACGATAGCAGCGGATTGTGACGATGTGCCGTGATAGTACGTAAGTGAATCCGAGCCTCGCCCCGCGTCGTTTGGCATGGCAAAAATCAGCGCAGGATTTAAGAACCGCAACAAGCCGCGTGCGCCCGATGCGGCGCCGCCTAATGGCCGCGGATGCGCAAGTTCCCCATAGAAATTCCCAAAGAACGAAGTCGAACTGCCGTTCACCACACCCGGCGCGGCTGCGGTGGTGGTCCCACCAGTCGTTCCGCCAGTGCCGCAAATGCAGGTGCCGTTCGGCGCGCCGTTGGAGTACGTCGTGGTATTCGAGAAACCGCCGTTCGCCGTGGTCGTGGTCGACGAGGTAACGGTGGTCGTCGTGGGGCTGACCGATTGATTGACAATCGTCGCGCCGCCGCCGGGAGAAGGAGCTCGACGTACCTCCGTTGAATTCGACGCCGAGCAGGTTAGAGCAGGAGTGCCGAGAAAGATTGTTGCTGATGTTTTCAAGCATCTCATCGGGAACCGCAGGGCCTAACGATTTAGGCTTAAGAAATACCTAGCCTTACGAGGAACTGTTTCCTGAAGCTTTGCCCAAATTCGACTGGCTACATGCGAAAAGATACAACACGGTATTCAGCGTAGCTCTGACTGATCATCAGCTTAAGTTCTGTCAACCCGTCCTCACAACCTTTGATAATAGTGTAGCCATCCATCCCGTAGGTGACCACATCACGTGCAAACGCCGTTAACAAGACATTAGTTCGCACAGCATTTGGACCGGCTTCTGGAAAGCTCCCAATTTCGTGGAAAGATTCGGATAAGGGAAGCGGAGTGCCTTTGGCCAGCCAATCTTGCCTCGCTGCCACAAGCCACCATTCGCCAAATTGATCGATGAAAACGGTAGCGTTCCGAGGATCATGGCATCCCCAGCCATTCGCTGAGCCAGCTGATGAGCGTTCGGAACATCCGTAGGTAAGAAAAATTTTTCGGGATGAGATTTAACCCAATCAAGGCCGTGAAACGATTGAATTTCCATGATCAGTAATTCGCGGGACTAACAACTATTCACCCCATATCTCTGAATTGATCAAATGGTGCCATTTTGGAAACAAACATACTTTCGTTCTGCGTTAATTCGATCAATTTGCGTCACTCATAAGGCGTACAGTTGAGTTAATCTCCCGACCAAGTAACAAGGTGTTAAACAAGGGGAATTCCGCTGGCCTAATGATAAACTCATGAAAAATAACACTATTTCTTCCGGCTTGTCCCGTCATTCCACTCTCAGCACCAGCAGCAATTAGCGCGCTGTAAGCACCAATCGATATATTATATTTTACCAATGTTGCGTAATTTTTAGCGGCATTCGCATAGAAGATGGCCGCTTCTTGATCGTTACTCATATAGAAACCTAACGGCCCCTCACGCATGTTTGCTTTGGCTAACGAAACGTCCAATGGCGCGCCAGAACCTAACCGTTGGGTGCTCGTTCAGTCAGTTCCATGATAGAACGTAAATGAATCCGAGCCTCGCCCCGCTTCAAGCGGCATCGCAGAAAATCAGCGCAGGATTTAAGAACCGCAACAAACCTCGTGCGCCCGAAGCGGCGCCGCCTAATGGCCGCGGATGCGCAAGTTCCCCATAGAAATTCCCAAAGAACGAAGTCGAACTCCCGTTCACCACACCCGGCTGCGGCTACCGTGGTCGTAGCGCCGCCTGAGGTTCCGCCCGTGCCGCAAATACAGGTGCCATTCGGTGCGCCGTTGTAGTACGTCGTGGTGTTCGAGAAACCGCCGTTCGCCGTCTGGCGTGCTGGTCGAGGTGACCGTGGTCGTCGTCGGGCTGGTCGATTGACTGACGATGGTGGCGCCGCCGCCCGAGAAGGAACTCGACCCGCTTCCGCTGAAACCCACGCCAAGCAGGTTCGGGCCAGAAGCACCCAGGGACGTACCGCCGTTGCTGATATCACCCAGGGAACTATTGGATACGGTATTGCCAAACGCCGACGATAAGAACAGATTATCAGCGTAATCGGCCGGGTTGCCGAGGTATCGGCCTTCGACCGATGACCGGATTCGAGCGTGTACACGTCCATATACCCGCTCGGATCGATATACTTCAGCGGATTGTTGCGCACGTAGCTATAGCGATTGAAGCTCTGTGTGTTTGCCGGCCGCGACACAAACGGATCGGCGCTGGCAAAGCGGCCAAGCGTTGGGTCATAGACGCGGCCGTTCATGTGGATGAGGCCGACTTCGTCCAGATGCTCGTGCTCGGTGTAGCCGTGACGTAACTGGGTGCTGGTCAGTGCCGTGGTCGCGTCGCTGCCATTCACGTTGCGGCGTTTGCCGAACGGATCGTAGGATAACCGCTCGACGACGGCGCCGGTTTCGTTGGTGACGGTCGGTAATCGACCCTAAGTTGTCCGCATGAAGATAACGGGTGTCATTGACGCCGGTGCTGCGCTGGGTATAGATGGCGATCGGGCGGTTGCCGGCGTAGATGTAGTGTTTGTGGCTCACCAGCGTGCCGCTGGTGACTTTTTCATAGTGGGTGCCGGTGTCTAGGCGCGGGCTTAGATAAATAGTGGTGCCGTCTGGGCCGGTTTTCTTGAAGCGCTCGTGATACGCATCGTAGAGGAACGTGTCGGTCGCGGTTCCGCGCGTGATCGATGCCGGCATGTCGAACGATGTCCAGGTTAAGCTGCGTCCGGCACCGGTTAACATATTGCCGTTGGCATCGTAGGTGAAGGTGGGATTGACGACACCGTTTATCGTGCCGGTGATGGACGATACGGCATGGGGGCGCGCCGCGCCGGCCAACGGATAAATGTAAGTCCCGGTGCCTGTCTTCGACGTGAGATTGCCGATGGCGTTGTAGGCGTAGGTCTTCGCAACGCCTGCGCCCGTTGCGCTGGTTAGGCGATTCAACGCGTCATAACCGAAGGTTTCGGTTATGCCTTGCGTGGAATCTGATCGCGACAATAGGTTGCCGATGGTGTCATAGCTAAAGCCGTTTTGCTGAACCGGGCTGGCTGTCCCGGTCGTTGCAATCGCTTCTAGCCGGCCCGTGACGGCGTTGTAAGTTCGGGCGGTTTGTAACGTGTTGCCCAAGGTTTCGGATGTGACATTGAGGTCCGCGTTAACCCCCAGGGCGTTTCCAGTAAGACTTATTCGTCGGTGGATTCTTCACTTCACTCGAGATAGCCAGTGTTAGTGTAAGTGTTTTGTACTTGGAAGCCTGTTTAAGTGATCTTATCGAGGCGGCCTCTGAAGTCGTAGGTATAACCCATGGTGTACGCTACGCCTTCGAGCGTGGTCGCGATCTGACTGACGCGCCCGATTGTGTCATAGGTATACGACGCGCGCGAACCCATTGTTGGAACTTACTTGGGTCAATTTTCCGATACCCTTAACTGCCGTATCGTAGGTCCACGTACTGGTTAGGCCAGGCTCAGTGCGAGTAAGGATTCGGCCGAGCTTGTCGTAAGTAAGGTTGGTGACTTGCAGTTTCGCATCGGTTTGCCGGACGAGTTCTCCCGCCGCGTTGTAGGCATAAGTCGAACTCCCCATATCACGGTCCGTCATTGCCGTCTTCCGGCCACGCAGATCATAGGTCATCGTAGTTACATTGCCAGCAGGGTCCGTGGTGCGCGTCAAATTGCCAAATGGGTTATAGGAATACGTGATTCTTCCAGCCAGTGCATCCGTAGATTGGATGAGTTGCCCCTGGCTATTGATCAGCCCCGAGGACGTTTGGTTTTTTGCGTTGGTTACGCTGGTCGTGAAGCCACTGTAGGCCAGATTGGTTACGCTATTGTCTGGCGCCGTCTCGGTTCTCACGCGTCCAAGAATGTCGTAAGAGTAACGAGTGAAATAAGTTGCTAGCGCCCGAGCTGTAGGGGCGCGAAACACTCGCCACTCGGCCGAGCGCATCATAAGCAGTATCGTGAGAAACATTACTATCAAACCCTGACGTTATTTTTCGGATGGGTCGGTCAGCAATGTCGAAACAGGAGCCGAAGCGAGTATTAAAGTTAATGTACGTGCCTAGCCCGTAGGTGGTTCCGGTAGGGCATCCGAAGTCGTATCGCTATATGCCCATCTCCGTGATAAGCCATTCGGCGATGTTTCTGTATCTATTCGGCCAAGGTTATCGTAGGTCCACGTGGTCGTTGCCCCATTTGGATCGGTGTGACTCGTGGGTACGCCGAACCGGTTGTCGTAAGTTAGGTTTTCCGCATGACCAAGCGCATTGGTCATGCGGATGACCGAGCGGCCTTGCGCATCGTAAAGCGCCGTTGCGGTGCGCGTTACGATGTCGGCCCCGCTGATGGATACACTATTATTATTGCCGAACGCGTCGTAGCCGTAGTCGGCGGTGAGTTGTTGTGTGGGAATCGTTGGCTCAACGACTTTTCGCCTCAGCAGACCGGTGGTCGCGTCGTAAGTAAAGGCAAGCGTTCGGGTCAGGCTGGTGCCGCCTGGGATGGTGTTTGTTGCCTTGCGTTGAGTCAATTGCCCTAACAGCCAATTGACCGTATCGTTGGTAAAGGTATTGACCGTCGTCGTGGTATAGCTATCGCTAGTGGTAATGGTGTTTTGCGTCACATTACCGAAGTTGTCGGCAGTATTGGTCGCGGTGGCTGTGACAATCAGTGTGCCGCTTAACTCATAGCGGCTCTCGACGCTGTGCGATAGGTAAGGGGCGTAGACACTCGGATAGACGTTTTTCGTCGCCCACGTATTTGTAGTTCGCTTTAGCAGGGTGTTGCCGTAGCTGACGACGTCTGAGCCCGTCATCAGGCCGTTGTACGGCCAATCCTGTCGATAGGTATTGGTTACCCGAATAGTGGTTTGGTCGTCCCACGTCGTCACTTGCCGAAACCCAAGCATGCCAGGGCCGGTGAGATGGTTTTTGGCCCCCGCATAAGTGTATCGGGTGACATAATTGCCGCCGATGCCATTGCTGGCCGAAACGGACGAAACCACGTACATGCGCGCTTGCAGGTCCTGTACTGGGTAGACGGCGTTCGTATCATTGGTGTAAACAGTGCCGTCGGCCAGTGTCCTATAGGTCAGGGCGGTTGTGCCGCCGATACCGCTCGTGATGGTTTGCAGCAATGGCCGGGCCGGGCCGCTTGCAACCAGGGTCTGCAGCGTACCGGCGGCATCGCGAGTCACTAAATCGACCTTACCGTCGCCATCAGCGTCCATCATGAAGAAACGAATTCCGCTGTTCCAGCCATTTGCATCGGTGAGAGCGGCAGAGGTCGAGGATCCGTAACCAAATGAAGATCCGTTGGAAATGAAATTCCGAAGATTTCCACTGGTGTCTCTACTGACCAAGTCGGTTTTGCCATCGCCGTTGACATCCATAGGGAAAAATCGAACTCCACTCCCATAGCCCACCCCATCCACTAGTCCCGTAGCGCCCAAATCACCGGTACTATTGAATCTTAAGCCGTTGAATAGGTATGTCGTAAGTCGGCCGGACGTGGAATCGCGGTTGACCAAATCCAAACGCCCATCGCCATTCACATCCATCAAGAAATGCGTGTTTCCCCCGGCCGTGTCGGAATAAGAACTGGAGGCAGCGCCCGCGAAAGAGAAGGTCGCCCCATTGGATACAAAGATATTAAAGGTGCCGTTGGCGGCGCGGGCGAGTAAATCACCCTTGCCGTCGCCATTGGCGTCGGTGACAAAATATCTGTCTCCAGCGTTCCAGCCGCCAGCGTCTGTAAGTCCGGTGGGAGTAGAGTACGGGCAAGAGAAGACGGTCCCGGTTGAAAGGCAAGTAATCAACGTGCCGTCACCCCCACGAGCAACAAGATCGCCGCGACCATCGCCATTCACATCCATGGTGAAATAGCGCAGGCCACTGTTCCAACCGGCCGCGTCGGTGAAACCTGTCGCCATTGAATGAGGACAGGTAAATCCCGTCCCGGTTGAAAGGCAAGTAATCAACGTACCGTCACCCCCACGAGCAACAAGATCGCCGCGACCATCGCCGTTCACATCCATGGTGAAATAGCGCAGGCCACTGTTCCAACCAGCCGCGTCGGTGAAACCTGTCGCCATTGAATAAGGACAGGTAAATCCCGTCCCCGTTGAAAAGCAAGTAAACAACGTGCCGTCACCTCCCCGAACAACAAGATCGCCGCGACCATCGCCGTTAACATCCATGGTGAAATAGCGCAGGCCACTGTTCCAACCAGCCGCGTCAGAAAACCCGGTCGGAGTGCTGCCCGCCACTGTGAATTGATTGCCACTACTGTTACCGGGCCAAGTGAATTGCGTGGCATTAAGACAATTGGCAGCGCCACATTCTTGGAGAGTTCTCAGCCGTGTGTCCCCAATAGGTTCGTAGTTCAGTTTGTACTCTTTTGCCAGCGTAGACCCAGAGTAGGTTTGTATGCGAGAAAGGCGCTTGGAATACGCAGCTTCCCATCCCCCAATATAGATAGGAATGCTATCCGACCGGGCTTCGTATACAAATCGCAGGGAGTTGTAGGGCGAAAGACTTGCGGCCGTATTTCCCGTGTAGTCGATTCGGTCAGGATAATATTGTCCCTTTGAGTCGTTGTAGCGAACCGTAAAATAGTTACCGACTCGATCGCTTACTTTTGCCAGTGCCCAGACCCTCACGCTCGCGTAAAAGAAATCAGCTTCTATGGAAGAGTCGGGGGTCGTGCCAAAATCGAGTATCTGCCCAGATTTATTCCATGCCCTGAAGTAGGCTGGGCCGTTGCCCGCTGTGCCGTAAGAAATAACGCGTGTGAAGGTTTCCTGCTGTGTGCGGTACTCGGTTCCATTGGCACCGTACGCGCCGCCGTTGATGGGTATCAGCCTCTGTCCATCCAAACAAAGCCGGTCGTTAGCATCGTAGTTAATCCCGCCTCTAAAGCCATCTTGAATAATCGTGGCCGGGCAGCGGTGAACCGCCGAAAGACCGCCGAGATACCAGCCGGTGCCCATTAACCCATCGCCGGACTGGCTGTTGTAGTTAAGCGATAGCGTCGGCGCCATGCCCGCTGTGCCGGGCGGCACTTGGATTGGAATGCTGTAGGTCGCCGCGCCCGTCTCAGTCACGGCGAAGGCGCCGGGCGTGTATACCCGCGCTTGAGCAGGGCTCGCGAGTGCGATCAACCCACCAAAGACGATGGCTGCATTAAGCGAATGTCGCCGGCTTGCAAGCAGTGATGCCTTGCTAATGAAAGGCCATTTGAACTGGGATTGAATTTTGCGGGCGTACGAACCGAACATGTGGTCCTCCATATTTTTGCTATTGACGGTTGTTAATTATTTATCAGCGCGATGAGGCTGCTTTACAGCCGGACACTCCCTCGCGCTTGCCGTGAGGCACGAGCGTATTTGTAATACAAACCATAACGCCTTGCTTTGACCAAGCGCAATAGCCCGGGTGGGCTATTGACAACATTTAAAGTTAGGGCTACGTCAATTACCAGTTGAGCGATAACGTCGAGTTTGTTAACGTCTTATCGATGAAACTACCGATGCCGCTTGCTGGCCTAACCGCCAAAATCTTGGCGGCCGCCTGAGCTCGCGTCGATACTTGTAGCTTGGCCATTACGTGTCCTACTTCATGCTTTACGGTGTGTTGGCTGCGGTTCAGTATTTGTCCTATCGCCCAGTTGCTTTTCCCTTGTGTAAGCCAATGCAAAATTTCCCGCTCGCGTTCAGTAAAATCGGCGACGAACGTCGGGATAGTTTGGTTTTCATTCGAAATGACTCGGACGAACGCCTGATGCATATGTGGCACAAGCAGGGAGAGGCTATGCGCATGCCACGCAGACAGCTTTTGTGGGATCTGGGAAAAGCTGAAATAAGTAGCATTCCGGTGCTGGGCGTCGATGACACCGTGCGCAGCGACATTCTTAAGGCGATGTTTTTTGAATGCCGATGTAATGGGCGCCGCGCTGCGATTATTTTCCGGGTCGTAGAATTGCGGCGTTAGTGTGCGCGACCATGCACTTAAGGTCGGACAAGATAAGTGACCTTCACGATTTCTCGCTGCGCTGATGTACTCAAGCGGAAAATCGACGCTCAACAATTTGTCCACGCTGAATTTGCCATCCTCGAGTGCCGTTATCCCGCAGATCAGCATTTCATGGGGGAATAGTTTCCTTAAGCTTCCCCTTGCCCAGCTCTCGAAGTCGGTTCGAGTGGTAACTTCGAGCGATTCTAACACCACATCGAGAAAAAGCTTGTTTTCGTCCGCTGACAATTCACAGCTATTGCTATGTTCACGATCCATTTTGCCTCCCGCAAAGCCTACCGATCAAAGCATTCGAGAAATCTCGAATACCGAGATACTGTTTAGGATATACAGCGCGATAGGTGAAATCTGGACGGTAAGGGGTACGTGCTTATGGCAGCGCCAACCAGGCGTTACCAGGTCAAACGACCATTCTCGTTCTTAAAATCTTATTCCGGTCTTATGACAGGATTATTGTTTCTCCGAACAGTACTCTTTGGATAAACGACGCCATACTGGAATTTTTTACAGTTTTGTTCAACCCTGCATAGCGATAATCGGTAGTGTCTCGAAAATAAGCATCACTGGGAATTGGCCAAATGGCCTAGCCCAAAAGTTGTAGATGCAGCGCAGCAAATCCGCGTGCCGCTAATCGACAGTTACGGGCCGAGTTGATTTCAGATGTGTTTCAAAAGACGCTGCCGTACGGCGTGCGGCGGTGCCCCCGATCTTTTACCGAGATGCCGCCACGAGCTTTATCCAGCTTGCCTGCTGGCGAGGCCTAACCGGAGAGCCGCATAGCTATTGCCTTCTGGCGCGTTGAGCAACGCGCGCGATTGCGGCGCACCAGATACGATGCCCGTGGGAAGCTGAGGCTTATCGGCGCCATGCGACTAGGAATTGTTTGGAACAATATGCGTTTTGGGGGGTCGTAACTGAAATCGCTTTGACCCGTCCTCGGAGGCCATCGGTATGAAAAAACTTTTGCGTGGTTGGAAATCCTTGCCTGGGACAGTTCGTTTCTTGCTAATCTTCGGCGCCATCATGTTTCCGCTGCGCTCATCGTTCGCGGACTGGAATTTCGTGCCCAGCGGCTCGATGAAACCGATCCTGTTGGAAGGCGATGAAATCTTCGTCAATAAACTCGCCTACGATCTCAAGTTTCCGTTCACGACCATGCACATCGCGCGCTGGGCCAACCCCGAGCGCGGTGACATCGTGGTTTTCTATTCACCGGAAGATGGCGTGCGTTTGGTCAAGCGCGTGATTGGTCTGCCGGGCGATACTATCGAAATGCGCAATCAAGAACTGATTATCAACGGCCTCTCCGTGAGCTACGACAATGTAAGAGTTGTTCCATCGAGTGAATTGAAATATATAAACGAACACCACGCGGTCTTAGCCGAAGAAAAATTACCCGATCGCACCCATGCGGTGATGGCTTTGCCGCGCGCCGGAGCGATTCGCAGTTTCGCTCCGGTAACCGTTCCGGAGAACCATTACTTCATGCTCGGCGACAGTCGCGATAACAGCAAAGATTCGCGCTACTTTGGTTTCGTTCCACGCGAAGAAATCGTCGGCCGTGCCAACCGCTTGGTGATATCGCTAGACGTTCATAATTATCGGTTGAGATTCGAACGCTTTTTTGCCGACTTGCAATAATCGCCAGAATCGCTTAATCATCGCGCGGCCTGGAACTGCCCACGACACGCGCGAGTTGTTGGCTACGGCCTAGTTTTTCGTTTGTTAGATGGCGCAAAAACGGTTCGATCCGACGCTGAGCCTGCTCGGCTTTCAAACGCCCTTCCCAGTTGCAACCAAGCTGCTCGCACCGATAGCGGTGCACGGGAAACAATAGCGCGCTGATTATTCGATCCAGCCGAACTCGTTTGATTCGCACCACGCTGCCGGCACATCGGGGGCACTCTCGATCGGGACTGCGGCTGTTGTAATAGTATCCAAGCATTTTCCTGCTCCTGTTCGATTGCGGCTCCGGTCACGAGAGACAGTCTCATTCGCTTGCCCTAATCGGTAATTTCCACGGAATCGAAGAAGGTTCAACCATTCGTTGAACCTTCTGATCGTTTAGGGGAAATAACGGTTACCTGCACCTAAATAGTGACGTCTGTGTTGGGTAATCGAAATAAAAGCACGTATGAATGAATCGCCTTTTTGACATGGAGAAACGAAATGAATCGAACGAGTAAACAAATCATGAAATCAATCAACGTCCTTGCCGGACTAATGGTTATAACCGGCACTCTGGGTGCAGGCGCCGCTTGGTCGGCGCCGATCGTGTTCAGCGGTTCGGGAGCCGGCGCTACGACGGCGCTCGACGCTTTCCGCGCGGCGATCGGCGGTGTGAAGAATACCGCGGCAGCGCCGCAAGTCGGCGGACGGCGCGAGATCAATTGGGATGGCGTTAAGCTCGACGGCACCGACGTAAGTCCAACTACAGTTGTCGTCGATCCGAACAAAACCGTGATCATCGACGTCGACCGCTTTAAGGGCCAAGGCACACTGTTCGAAGATCCCTATGCAGTGAGCGGCGATGGGTTTAGCAGCGTTAACCCGGCCAGCGCGGGGCAGTTCCCGGCCTTCAGCCCGAAAAATACCTTCGTCATGCAAGATCCGAACTCGGGGCAGTTCGATGACCGCTTCATCGGCGAGAGCTTTAATTTGGCGGGAACGGACACCGCCGCCGGCACCCGCGGCTTCGGCGCTATTTTCCTCGATGTGGAAGACGCCGCGAGCAGCAGCATCGAATATTTCGGCCGAGACATCAACGGAAACGAAGTAAGCTTGGGCACCTTCGCCGTACCGGTTGGCGCCGATGGTGAGCCGCAATTCCTCGCCGTGTTGTTCGATCGCCCGGTTGTCACCGATGTGAGCTTGACGGTCGGCACCAACGCGATGTTCAATTTTGACGGAACGACGTTCCAATCCTTCGGCGCCGAGGATCTTGCCCGCGGCATTGACCTGGCGGCCACCGATGACTTTATTTTCGCCGAACCCACCCTGGCCGCAGCCGTACCGGCGCCGGGTACGTTGGCATCGGCGTTAGCAGGTTTGTCTTTGCTGGCATGGAGACGCCGACACGCGGCGATCTCGCGTTAACTTCTCGCCGTATTGTCCAGCCATTCCAACGCGGTCTGCAGGCCGTGTTGGTTTTTTTATTTATTGAGGCTCGTAAAAATGGATGACAGCTTTTTTTCTAAATACGCCCACCCTCCCTTGCAGGGCGCGCTTGCCGTTGCAACGGCAAGCCGCTGCGCGGGCGGCCGGTGTACTGGCCGATTTTCCCGCTACGCCCCCAGCCCTCTCCCGCTCTGGCGGGAGAGGGAGTGTTCCCTCGCCCCGTTTACGGGGAGAGGGCTAGGGTGAGGGGTGAGCCGTCTTCATTTATACGAGCCTCAATAGTGCCGCCAAGTTGTATCTCGGATCGATATCGGTAGTCAGAAGTCCAGTTTTAGTTGGGTACTGTCCATTGCCCGCTTACGCCCAGTCGAAATGGTGCGTTTGCGCGAGCCGTGTTTATCGACGATAGCGGCCTTTGCTGCTTGCACCTCGGGTTCGGCGCGCAACGCAAAAAATCGCGCTTTCGCCAAACGTGTCGCCGACTCCAAATCGACGATAGTCGCGGGAATCTCCACCCCAACCCGCACGCCACAACGAGCCTGTACCTCGGCAGGCATAAGCCAAGGTTCGAACAGCCAGGCGTCAGGCACCTTACGCATCGGCGGCAGCCAACGCCGCACGAATAGCCCCTTCGGATCGTGGTCGCGGGCCTGCTTGATCGGGTTGTAGACACGGGCGGTGTTAATGCCGGTGGTGCCCGATTGCATTTGCATCTGGCTCCAGTGGATGCCCGGTTCGTAGTCGAGAAACTGCTGGGCCAGCCACAGCCCTACGGGCCGCCAGTGCAGCCATAACGGGAAAGCCGCGACCGAAACCAGCATCGCGCGCATGCGAAAGTTGAGCCAGCCGGTTTCCCTTAACATCGCGACGCAGGCGTCGACCATGGGCCAGCCGGTGCGGCCGTTCACCAAGGCTTCGAAGTGGGCCGGATTCCAATCCGCTTCACGCAGGCCATCGTAACCGCGATGCAGATTGCGGTGCTCCAGTTCCGGCTCGCTCTCCAGCTTTTGAATGAAGTGGCAGTGCCAATAGAGGCGGCTGGTAAAAGCCGTCAACCCTTTTTTCTGACGACTGGCCTCGGCAGGCAAGCTCGCACGCTGCCGCCGCGTGGCGTGCACTATCTCGCGCAGACTCAAGCACCCATAGGCAAGGTAGGGCGACAGCCTGGAGCAGGCGCTTGGCGCGGTCAGTGGCGAGGAAATGCCACCGCGGTATTCGGCGCTGCGCTGCTGTAAAAAATCATTGAGCACCGACAGGCCCAACGCCCGCCCACCGCGCTGGCGTTGCGGCGGATCGTATGGGCCAAGTCCCAGCGCATCGGGCGCCGGAGGCGACGGCTCATCCCACGGCAGCGGCGTAAACTGCAAATCGGCTGGCGTTGGCGCTTGCCAGCACGGAGCGCTTACGTGGGCTTCCCATTTGGCACGCCAGCCATTGCGGCTTTTCAGTCGCCGCACCACACCGAATTGTGCAAACTCCTGCCATGAGACATTGTGTTCGCGGCACCAGCGCGCGACTGCCTGATCGCGACGAAAGGTAATGCCGTTACCTGTTTCTTCGTGTGAATATAGGCCGGCGAACGGCGCCAAAGCGAACAGCCGATTTAGCACGGCGGGAACTTCGCCGCTGACGATGTGTAACCGTCCGCCTTGTCGCTGCAATTCCTTATCCAGTTCGAGTAAACTTTCCAATACGAACTGATAATGCTGTTTAGCCGCGTCCTGCTCCGCCCACACGCTGGGCTCGACTACAGAAAGACACAACATCGGCCCAGCTCGGGAAGCGTGCATTAACGCAGCGTGATCGTGGAGGCGAAGGTCGCGCTTGAACCAGACGACGCTGTAGCTCATTGCGGAAAAATAATCGCCGCTACTTACGACGGCAAACACACCGCCATTGTCTTACCATGGCGACGTATCTCCAGCAGTCCGCGCTTCTCGGCGTCTTCGAGTACCTTGCCGAACGCTTTGTAGCCGTAGGTGGACTCGACAAAATCCGGCCGACGGCGTTTAAGCGCATTTTTAACCGCCGAGGCGTGAACTTCGTCGAGGTCCTTTTCGTTCAGCAGCGCTTCAACGGTATCGACGACCAGTTCGATCGCTTCCAGACGCCTGGCATTAAGCGCAATCTCGGTATTGTTGGGCTCTTCTACGACAGCGGATTGCTTATCGTTCGATTTCCTTATCGCCTGCTCTTTTTGCTTCTTCGCGCTGGCATCGGCGGACTTCTTCGACGCCGCTTTCTTGCGCATCTCTTCGGCTTTGACTAGATCATCGTAAAAAATAAACTCGTCGCAATTCCCCACCAACAGGTCGGAGGTTGAACTGCGCACGCCCACACCGATCACCGTCTTGTTGTTTTCCCTGAGTTTACTCACCAGCGGAGAAAAATCCGAATCGCCGCTGATAATGACGAAGGTATCGACATGAGATTTGGTATAACAAAGATCGAGCGCATCGACCACCATGCGGATATCGGCCGAATTCTTGCCCGACTGGCGCACGTGCGGTATTTCGATCAGCTCGAATGCGGCCTCGTGCATGCCCTTCTTGAAATCCTTGTAACGATCCCAGTCGCAATAGGCTTTTTTCACCACGATATCGCCCTTCACTAGCAGACGTTCCAGTACTTTGCGGATATCGAATTCCGAATATTTCGCGTCGCGCACACCCAGCGCCACGTTCTCAAAGTCGCAGAACAGCGCCATGTTTTGGACGTCATTGGTATGGGTGGTGGTCATGGTTTTTCCTAAAAGTCACTACTCAGCGATTCAAGTGGCGCGTCTGCGTTCCGACGCAGGGAGTAGATAATATCAATGAATCTACTTCATTCCATTCCGCGCCATAAGTTGGCCTTGAAAGCGTACCACCAAATGGCGCGAGCGGGCATCCCTGATAAGATTAGCCGCGTCGAACTGATTTACGGAGACCTCATCGATAGGACGCCAATCGGAAGCTGCCACGCCTGGCTGCTCAGCCTTTTTACCTTCCGTTCCGCGGCGCGTTATCACGCAATAGGTGAGGCCGGTGGATCTTCGAATTACTTTTTCACCACGGCCCGATGGGCAGCGGATGCCCGGCGCATGATGGTCGGATGCAACAGACCCAGCTTGGGTGACTGCCCATACGGTGCGCCCGGCGGCACAGTAAACCACCGGGCCGAGAACGGTAGTTCGATTACGTTGGTTAGATCGAACTTGGTGTCAAAACTTAAGCCCGCCAAGGCGAATGCTTCGTGGTCCGCGCGCATGATCGCAAACTCACCTGGGTGCAACTCGCTGATGCGCTGACTAGTGCCGTAAGCCACGGCGACAGCGGGATCGCCATCGATCTCGCCGACCCTGACCACAAGAGCCGGCCGCGGTTTCGGGCCTGGCGCCAAGATTTTGTCTTGTGGAAAATGGCACCAAACGATGTCGCCCGGTCTAGGCGGTGAAAAAAATTTATCGCTTTCGGGCACCTAAAACAAACTTTCCACCGTGCGCATGCGCCCCTGCGGTTCAAGCGTTTTGATACGTTCCAGTTGTTTGCGCGACAGCGCCGCATCGTCGGGCTCGTAGGCCGGCAGTTGCTCTCGAGCAAGTTGCGCGATCGCAAAATGAATCACTTCCGTCTCCGTCATCCCCAACTGCTTGGCCAGGCGCGTCGTTGTACGCCGAGACACACCGAAGCGGGTATCGACATCGCGAAAGCGGAACACCATGCCTTGACGCAGGCGTGCGGAAGAGGAGCGAGTAGGTGTCGAGGCCATGTGCTTATCTCAAAATTATAGATATCCATAGGATATCATAAAGAAACAGTGACGCAACCGCGGGTATGCCGGTAACGCGCAGTTCGAGAACAGCGGCCTTGCTTACGGTTTGGCAGCTCTGCCGACGATAAGAAAAAATAACCGATAAGGTAAGTGCCGCAACAATTTCATGAACATCGAAAAGCGTTTCGGAAAGTGTATCTCGAACTCGCCGCGTTCGAAGCCCGCGACCATCGCGGCCGCTGCATCTTCTACTTCCATCAGCGCCGGCATGGCGAAATCGTTTTGGTCCGTGAGCCGCGTACGCACGAAACCGGGGCTGATCGCATAGACGCTCATGCCCTTAGGCGCGAGGTCGAGGTAGAGCGTCTCGCATAAATTCAACAACGCCGCTTTGGTCGGGCCGTACACCAGGCTCTTAGGCAAACCGCTATAACCCGCCACGCTGCCGACGATGCCGATGCCGCCGCGACTTTGCTTAATCAATTGCGGCAGCGCGACGCTAAGGCAGGCGTATACGCCTTCCACGTTGATTGAAAACATTTCGTGCACGGTATCGAGTTGAAAGTCCCATGCCCGCTGCGGTGTGTAGCTACCGGCGCAATAAACCACCAGATCATAGCCGCCCCACGCGTCGATTACTGCGCTATGGGCTGCCTGAAACTGGGCGACGTCGCGTACATCCAACGGACACACCAGCACGCGATCGGACGGATATTTCTGTCCTAATTCCTCCAGGCCTGACCGCGACCGGGCACTCACGGCGACGCGCGCGCCGCGTTTCAACAGCAACGCGGCAAACGCCGCGCCGATGCCGGAACTCGCGCCGATCACCCACACCCGCTGCCGACCCCAATCGGATATCTTGGCGTTAAGCGCCATGGGCTCGCCCAAGTTCGATCTGCATGACGTCCGTGCGCGCCGTATCGAAACCGGCTTCGCAATAGCAAAAATAGAATTGCCACAGCCGCTGGAACGCCCTATCGAACCTCAGCGCTTCGAGCTCCCCGCTCTTTTGTATAAATCGCCGCCGCCAGCGGCGCAGCGTTTCCGCATAGTCGCATCCAAAATTATGCTCGGCAAAAACGGCGAGGCCAGCGCGGGCCGCCTCAGCGGCAAAACGCGACGGGCTCGGCAACATGCCGCCGGGAAAAATATAGCGCTGAATAAAATCGACCCGCCGCCGGTACTGCGTAAACAATTCGTCGGCGATAGTGATGGTCTGCACCAGCGCACGGCCGGTGGATTTTAATCGCGCGGAGACGACGGCGAAGTAGTCGGGCCAGTAGCGCTCGCCGACGGCCTCGAACATTTCGATGGAGACGATGCGATCGTACTCGCCGGCGATATCGCGATAATCGCAAAATTTCAACTCCACTCGATCCGTAAGCCCAGCCCGTTGGATGCGCTCGCGGGCGTAGTCGAGTTGTGCTTGCGAAATGGTGATGGCGGTGACTTTCGCGCCGGCATGGCGGGCGGCATATTCGGCGAATCCTCCCCAGCCACAGCCGATCTCCAACACATGGTGGGTATGGGCGATGCCCAGTCGATCGATAATGCGTTGATACTTTGCCTCTTGCGCCGCCTTAAGATCGGCCGCGTCGTTGCCGCCGAACAACCCGGACGAATAGGTCATACTCCCATCCAGCCACAGCCCGTAGAAATCGTTGCTCAAATCGTAATGAGCGGAGATATTTTTGCGACTGCCGCGCCGCGAGTTGGCGCGCAACCAGTGGACGGCGCGATAAGCCAAATTCACCAGGGGATTGGTATAGAAGACCCGGTTCAACACGGCTTCGTTCTCGATGGCCAGGGTCAACAGCTTGGTCAAATCCGGCGTGGAGCACCAGCCATCTCGATAGGCCTCGGCCAAACCGATTTCGGCGCCGCGCAGCACCGCGCCGGCAAAGCGATCGTCGTGGATACTCAACACCGCGCTGGTGCCCTGCTCGCGGCCGGCGAAATGGCGGATCGAGCCGTCGGGCAGCGCCACGACCAGCGAGCCTTTGCTCAAATTTTCCAGCAGGCGCAAGAATAACTTCATGGCCCGGGGCATGGCGCGCATCCGGCGCAACTGGTTGGATTGTAGTGGCGCGTTCATCGCGTCAAATCCTGCGTCGGCGGCGCCGGCTTGCGATACCACGCCACGCCCTTGGCCCACAGCTTGAGTGCTTGCCAAAGGATGCGCAGCATCACGCCCATAGTCATCCAAGGATAGCGGACAAACGCATAGGCCAGACTGCGAGTATTCAACGGCCTCGCTTGGCCGGCGATGCTGGTTCTCAACAGGTCGCCGTTTGCATTGCTGTGATCGATACGGATGACGCTAGCTTTTGCATCGACGGTGAAGCGAAAACGATAGCGTCCATCGATTTTCAGGAAGGGCGAGACGTGGAAACGCTTATCCGTCTCCAGCCAATCGGCGCCGGTGATAGGCAAGTTGTCCTGCTTGCTCAAGAGATAAACGTGATGTTCGCCAAAGGTGTTATTCACTTCGGCGAGTACTGCGCGCAATATACCCTGCCGATCCTGACACAACCAAAAACTCACCGGATTAAAAACATAACCCAGCACGCGGGGAAAAGTCTGCAAAATAATTTCGCCGTCGACATCGCCCAGCCCTTCGCGCGTTAGCAGTTCCCGCATCCAGGATTGCAGATCGCCACCATCGCGCGCGCCGTAGTCGCGGCGACGCAAACTAAATACGTTCCAGCGATCGATGGAAAACAGCGGGCCGCCCAATGCCTCTAGCGCGCTTAGTCGAACTTGGATGAAGAACACCGGATAGCGAAAACGGTTGCTCACCGGCGTTACTCGCTCGTGCATCACGCTGCCAAAGAACAAGTTTGCGCTCATGTAATCCGTTCCGCGGCCCAGGGAATGGCAACGCCGAATCGTTTCGCGACCGAGATGGACGAGGCGAGGCCGTCCTCGTGAAATCCGTTTCGCGTCCAAGCGCCGCAATACCAAGTGCGATCGACGCCTTGAATATCGTTAAGACGCTGCTGGGCTTGGATCGCGGCGCGGTCGAACAATGGATGAGCGTAGCGATACTTACCCAATATCTTATCTTCCTTAGGCGGCCGGTTCGGGTTCAGGGTGACCAATACTTGTTGTTTGAATGGCAATGGCTGCAATCGATTAATCAAATAACTCAGGCTGACGGGCGCCCCTACTATCGAGTCGCGGCTGACGTGATAGTTCCACGACGCCCACGCTTGTTTTCGCCGCGGTAAGAAGGTGGCATCCGTGTGCAGTACTGCATCGTTGTCTTGATAACGAATCGCGCCCAATATCTCCCGTTCCGCCGGCGATGGCGCAGCGAGCAGCGCGAGCGATTGATCGGGGTGGGTCGCCAGCACGATCTGGTCAAAGCTTTCCTCGCCAACGGCGCTCACCACCTGCACCGCCGCCGGTGTGCGTTTAACTGTTGTTACCGGACAAGCACGACGAATGTCAGTGACGCCGGATGCAAGCCGGTTCACATAGTCGCGCCCGCCGCCGATGACCGTGCGCCAACGGGGCCGATCGCTAAGCTGCAATAAGCCGTGGTGATGGCAAAAGCGCAATAACGGCGCGAGCGGAAAATCCACAACGTCGCGAGCGGGCGCCGACCAGATGCTCGCGACCATGGGCAGCAAATACCAGTTGCGAAACGGGCGGCCGTAGCCCCCATCGTCGAGATAGTCCCCGAGCGTGCAAGCGGGAACCGTATTGTTTCGCACCAGTTTCGTCGCGCGCCGGTTGAATCGCATAATCTCCCGCAACATAGATAAGAACGCCGGGCGCAAAAGATTGCGTCGATCGGCAAATACACTGTTTAGATTCGTCCCCGCCCATTCGATATCGCCATCGTCTATCCGCACGCTGAACGACATGTCGCTCTCGGCATAAGTTACGCCCAGGTATTTGAACAGTCCATTGAGCTCGGGATAGGTTCGATCGTTGAAGACCAAGAATCCGGTATCGACGGGATGGGTGCGGCCATCGAGCGTCACATCCACCGTGTGGGTGTGGCCGCCTAGACGAGGCTCGGCTTCGTACAACGTCACTTGATATTGCGTCGACAACAACCACGCCGTGGAGAGCCCGGCGATACCGGACCCGACGACGGCAACCCGCCTGCCTCCATGCTGCATACCAACGACATGCCTCCTGTTGCAAAACTGCTGCAGAGCGCATCTGCATTTTTAACAGCCTGTTTGATTCAAATTTTTCAAATTGACCGCTTGGAACACCGCGCCCAGATTGCCTCCTGGCAATGCCATGCCCGAACGCCGCACCAGTATTGCCGATGCGAGCACTCCGTAAATTCACGGCGGCGGGATCCGGTTCCGGTCGAAATCGGTCTAGTCGCGAAGATATTACTGAACTCTCTCTTTGGTGTCCATGACAATGCATGCTTAGTTCGGATGTCCTGTAGAATAGGTAACATCGATGAACGAAGAATCCGTCGTTTCCTACGCTGTCCAACCTCCGCGCTCCCCGCGCCCATCGGGCCGCGGATTTTCGTAAAGCCACCATGCTCTATCCCAAACTATTCAAACAAATGGAACATGCTCGCTGGAGCCTCACGGACGACGTGCCGTGGCATCGCTTCGATCCCGCGCGTTTGAGCGACGAGCAGGCGCAGACCATCAAAATGAATGCCATCACCGAATGGGCAGCGCTGCCGGCGACGGAAATGTTTCTGCGCGATAATCGCGACGACAGTGATTTTTCCGCGTTCTTATCGGTGTGGTTTTACGAGGAGCAAAAACATTCGCTGGCGTTGATGGAATATCTATCGCGCTTTCGTCCCGACTTGACGCCGACCGAGGCGGAGCTTTCCGCGGTGCGCTTCGAGTTCGATCCGGCGCCCGCGCTGGAAACCTTGATGCTGCATTTTTGCGGCGAAGTGCGCTTGACGCAATGGTATCGCCGTGCAGCGCATTGGCACACCGAACCGGTGATCAAACATCTCTACGGCCTGCTGTCCCACGACGAGGCGCGCCACGGCAGCGCCTATCGCCGTTACATGCTGCGCGCGATCGAACGCCACGGCGACAGCGCGCGGCTGGCGTTCGTTAAAATTGGGCTATTGATGACCAGCCGCAAAATCGGCAAAGCGATGCATCCGACCAACCTGCATGTCAATCGCTCCATGTTCCCGAACGATACCGTGCAAAGCCGACTGCCCGACCCCGGCTGGATGGACCACTGGCTGGACGAACAGATACGCTTCGATAAATCGTGGGATGAGCGGGTGATACAGGTCATCCTAAAAAATTTATCGAGCTTGTGTAAGCGTACCTTCGCCACCGCCCAAGATTTGAGCCGTTACCGCAAAGAACTCGCATGAATGTTTCGCTGCAGGAATTCGAGGCAAAGATTTGTTCTCCGACGGAATTGGTTCATCGGGTGTTGGCATTGCCGCGGCCGCTGGTATTCACCAACGGCGTATTCGATATTTTGCATCGCGGCCATGTGACGTATCTCGCTCAAGCCCGCGCACTCGGTGCGAGCATGGTGCTGGCGTTGAACACCGATTCCTCGGTGAAACGCTTGAACAAAGGTGACGACAGGCCGATCAACACCTTGGAAGACCGCATGGCGGTTGCCGCGGCGCTGTCCATGGTCGATCTGGTCACCTTTTTTGAAGACGATACCCCGCTGAATTTAATACTCGCCTGCAAGCCCGATGTGTTGGTAAAAGGTGGCGATTGGCCGGTCGAACAAATCGTCGGTGCCGATGAAGTGCAGAGTTGGGGGGGAAAGGTTTATTCGATTCCGTTTTTGTATGAGCGGTCGACGACGGAAATGCTTAGGAAGATTCGATCGTGACGAAACTATTTCCAATGACTATCAATTCTCCTAGCGTGTCATTCCCGCGCAGGCGGGAATCCATTGGGCCTTGGCATTAATAACGCAGAATGGGTTCCCGCCTGCGCGGGAATGACACATCTTATTTTTTCGCACGCGAGCGAAATATAAGTATGTCCGACGCACTCCTACAACAACTAACCGCCATCGCCGGCGCCAACGCCGTGATCACCGACGCTGAAGCCATGGCGCCGCACCTCACCGACTGGCGCGGCCGCTACCACGGCGATGCACTCGCGGTTGTAAAACCCAACAGCACGGAGCAAGTAGCCGTCGTCGTCAAACTCTGCGCGGACACCCGCACCGCTATCGTGCCGCAAGGCGGCAATACGAGCCTATGCGGTGCATCGGTCCCAGCAGAAAAAAGCAATGCCATTGTGTTGAACCTCACGCGCATGAACAAAGTCCGCGCCATCGATCTCGACAACAACACCATGACCGTGGAAGCCGGTTGCGTGCTCGCGCACTTACAGCAAACCGCGCGGGAAAACGATCGCTTGTTCCCCCTAAGCCTGGCGGCCGAGGGCAGTTGCACCCTGGGCGGAAATCTGTCTACTAACGCGGGCGGCACGGCGGTGTTGCGTTACGGCAACACCCGCGAATTGACCTTGGGGCTGGAGGTGGTATTGCCCGACGGCCAAGTCTGGAGCGGTCTTCGGGGTTTGCGCAAGGACAATACCGGCTACGATCTCAAGCAATTATTCATCGGCGCCGAAGGAACGCTGGGCGTCATCACCGCGGCGGTAATGAAAATGTTTCCGCAACCGAAATCGAGTGCAACCGCTTTCGTCGGCATCACTAGTCCGTCGCAGGCGCTACAACTCTTTAATCAATTGCGCGCGAACTGCGCGGAACGACTGACCGGATTCGAACTCATCTCGCGGCTGTGCCTCGATTTCGTTCTGCGCCACATTCCGAACACCAGCGACCCGTTGCCAACGGCCTATCCTTGGTATGTGCTAGTCGAGCTATCGGAGAGCGCTGCCGCACTCAATGCAAGCGACATGCTGGAACAAGAACTCGGCACTGCGTTGGAGACGAGCGTTGCTGTCGATGCAGTCGTCGCAAAAAGTACGGCGCAAAGCCAAGCGCTGTGGTCGTTGCGCGAAAATATTTCTGAAGCGCAGCGCTTCGAAGGCGCCAGCATCAAGCACGATATTTCCGTGCCCATCAGTTCCATTCCGGAATTCGTAATTCGCGCGAGCGCCGCGCTGGAAGCGGCGTTGCAAGGCATACGCATCGTCGCGTTCGGCCACATGGGCGACGGCAACTTGCACTTCAATGTCAGCCGCCCGCTCGCGCAGAGCGACGCGGATTTCTTCGCGCAATCTCATCGCATCAACGAAATCGTCCACGATTTGGTTCACGCCATGAACGGCAGCATCAGCGCCGAGCATGGTTTAGGGCAACTCAAGCGCGATGAAATCACACGCTACAAAAGCAAGCTTGAACTCGATCTGATGCGCGCGGTAAAGCGTGCGTGGGATCCGCTCGGCATTATGAATCCCGGCAAAGTCCTTTAGCGGCATTGCCAAGAGCCGCATAGATATTGGCTCGTGGCAATGTATCTGCTGAGAGGCAAGCTGGATGCGCGTCGTGGCATGATGATGTTTTCCGCTACTGTTCTCTGTCTCAACAATCAACTATGGACTTGCGATTCTGCGGGGGCTTCGTGCTGAGTTGTTTTGCGCAGTGAACGTCGCCGTAGGAGTTGATAAGCTGCCGGAATCACAAACATCGACAGCAGCGGCGCGGTTATCATGCCGCCCACCATCGGCGCTGCAATCCGCTGCATCACTTCCGACCCGGTTCCGCCGCCGAACATGATCGGCAGCAATCCGGCCAAAATAACCGCAACAGTCATTGCTTTGGGCCGAACCCGCAGCACTGCGCCTTCGCGTATCGCGTCGTCCAAGGCTGCAGGCGTTACGGCTACCCCTAGTCGCCGGCGTTTCTCGAGCGCTTGCGTGAGGTACAGCAACATGATCACCCCGAACTCGGCCGCTACACCGCCGAGCGCGATGAACCCGACCGCGGTCGCAATCGACATGGCATGGCCGAGGAGGTAAATCAACCACAAGCCTCCCACCAGCGCAAACGGCAGCGACGCCATAATCAACAAAGCCTCGTCGAAGCGCCGGAATGTGAGATACAGTAGGACGAAGATGATCAGCAAAGTGAACGGTACCACCACTTTCAGCTTGGCCGTTGCTCGTTCCAAAAACTCGAATTGTCCCGACCAGGCGATCGAGTAACCGGCAGGGACTTTGACATCGCGTCTCACGGCTTGCTGCATATCATTGACCGCGGATCTAAGATCGCGGCCACGGATATCCACGTAGACCCAACCGGACAGGCGCGCATTTTCACTCTTCAGCATCGGCGGGCCATCGGTGATGCTAATTGCCGCCACGGCCGCTAACGGAATCTGTGCGCCGCGCTCGGTGAGCACCGGGAGTTGGCGCAGCTTCTCAACTGAATCACGCACCTCGCGTGGGTAGCGCACATTGATCGGGAAGCGTTGTAATCCCTCAACCGTCTCACCGATATTCTCACCGCCGATCGCAGCCGAGACAATGCTCTGCACGTCACTGATGTTCAACCCGTAGCGCGAAGCCGCATCGCGATCGATTTTGAGATCGATATAGCGACCGCCGGTCAAGCGTTCGGCCAATGCCGAACTTACGCCCGGCACACTTTTGACGACGCGCTCGATCTCTGCGGTAATCCGGTCGATTTCGGCCAGATCCGCGCCCGCTACCTTGATGCCGACGGGACTCTTAATACCGGTGGCAAGCATATCGATGCGGTTGCGAATCGGGGGAACCCAGATATTGGCGAGCCCAGGAATTTTCACAGCACGATCGAGTTCCTCGACTAACTTCTCCGGCGTCATCCCGGTTCGCCACTCGGCGCGAGGTTTGAACTGGACCGTCGTCTCCACCATTTCGAGCGGCGCCGGATCGGTCGCGGTCTCGGCGCGTCCGATCTTGCCGAACACCTGCTTCACTTCGGGCACCTGCATAATCAGTTTGTCGGTTTGCTGCAGCACCTCGACAGCCTTGCCCGCCGACAGGCCCGGCAGTGCCGAAGGCATGTACAACAGGTCGCCTTCGTCCAGCGGCGGCATGAACTCGCCGCCGATTCTTTTGATCGGAATAATCGTCGATGCCACTACTAGCAATGCGAGCACCAGCGTGGCACGCGGAAAGCGCAGTACGCCGTTCAACATCGGCCGATACAGCGCGATGAGCGCGCGGTTAAGCGGATTTTTCGTCTCGTCCGGGATATTTCCGCGAATCAAATATCCCATCAGGACCGGTATCAAGGTCACCGACAGCCCAGCAGCAGCGGCCATCGCATAGGTCTTGGTATAGGCGAGTGGAGAGAATAAGCGGCCTTCTTGCGCTTCCAATGTAAACACTGGGATGAACGACAGCGTGATGATCAGCAGGCTAAAAAACAGCGCCGGCCCGACTTCAGCGGCCGCCTCCGCTATGACTTGCCATTGTTCAGCGCCATCAAGCTTTTTGCCAGGATGAGCATGGCGCCAAGCTTCGATATGCTTGTGCGCGTTCTCGATCATCACCACCGCCGCGTCGACCATGGCGCCGATCGCAATCGCGATACCTCCCAGTGACATGATGTTGGCGTTGACGCCCTGATAGTGCATCACGATGAACGCAATCAGCACGCCGAGCGGCAAGGAAACGATCGCGACAAAAGCCGAACGTAAATGGAACAAGAACACCACGCACACCAATGCGACGACGACGAATTCTTCGATCAGCTTGTCTTTTAGATTACCGACCGCGCGCTCGATCAGCTCGGAGCGGTCATAGGTGGTCACGACTTCGACTCCAGGAGGCAGATTGTGCTTGAGCTTTTCCAGCTTGGCTTTAACCGCGGCTATTGTCTCCAGCGCATTCTTACCGGAACGCATCACAATGACGCCACCCGCGACCTCGCCCTCACCGTTGAGATCGGCAATGCCGCGACGAATCTCCGGGCCCATTTGGATACGCGCTACGTCGCCAAGGCGCACCGGCACGCCGGTCTCCGTGGTCAGAAGCGGGATCTTGCGGAAGTCGTCCAAGGTCTTGAGATATCCGCTTGCGCGCACCATGTATTCGGCTTCACCCAGTTCCAGCACCGAGCCGCCGCTTTCTTGGTTGGCGTTTTGCACGGCCTGAATCACTTTGCTGTGCATGATGTTGTAGGCACGCAGCTTGTCGGGATCGAGCACGATCTGATACTGGCGCACGACGCCGCCGATGCTGGCGACTTCGGCGACATTGGGCACGGCCTTTAATTCATACTTGAGAAACCAGTCCTGCAAGGCGCGTAACTGAGACAGATCGTGCTGACCCGTACGATCCACCAGCGCATACTCGTACACCCAGCCCACGCCGGTCGCATCGGGGCCGAGCGACGCCTTCGCGCTCTGGGGCAAGCGCGATTGCACCTGATTCAAGTACTCCAGAACACGTGAGCGCGCCCAGTAAAGATCGGTCCCATCCTCGAATAAAACATACACAAAAGAATCGCCGAAGAACGAATAGCCTCTCACCGTTTTTGCCCCCGGCACCGATAGCATGGTGGTGGTGAGGGGATAGGTGATCTGATCTTCGACGATGCGCGGCGCCTGTCCCGGATAGGTGGTGCGGATGATCACCTGCACATCTGACAGATCGGGAATCGCATCGAGCGGCGTATTGGCGAGCGACCACACGCCCCAAGCCGTCACCATCAAGGTCGCCAGCAGCACTAAGAACCGATTCGTGATCGACCAGCGGATGAGCTTAGCGATCATGGCGTTTTGCGTTCCGGAACGGTCGAACCCATCGGTGCGATCGATTTCAGTTCGAATCCACCCTTTTGGCCAGCTTGAAATTCAAAGCTCACTTGATCACCCTCGGTCAGGTCCTTTGGGAGGCCTGTCGGCGGGATCTGAAAATCCATCGTCATCGAGCCCCAATCGAGACTAGCGACGGGACCATGGGAGATGGTCACCGCAGCCGCGCCGATGTGTTCCAGCTTGCCTTTAGCGCGGTGGGTTTTGTCCGAGCCGGCTTGGTCTGCGCTTGCTGCGGGCATTGCTTCCATGCGCGTGGTCGTCGCCTTCAGGCTCGCCTCGGAATCGATCAGAAATTGACCGGAGACGACCACTTTTTGTCCCACCTCCAGACCTTTGCGGATTTCCGTTTGGCCGTCGGTCTCCATGCCGATCTCCACGTCGACCGGCTTGAACTTGCCCTCGCCTTCCGCGACCAGCACGACGCTGCGTTTTCCCGTTTGGATCACCGCTTCGGTCGGCACCATCAACATATCTCGCTTCGCCTCCATAGCAAAATCAACGCTCGCAAACATGCCCGGGGAAAGTCTGCCTTCCGGGTTAGCGAGCTCGATGCGTACTTTAAGCGTGCGGGTAGTCGCATTGACTTCGGGGAGTATCGCGTTGACTCTTCCATTAAAGACCGAACCCGGATAGGCTGGTGTGCGCGCCTGCACGGCGTTGCCGGGCTTGACTGCGGCGGCCTGGAATTCCGGCACTTCAGCATTGACCCAAACGCTGCTGAGATCATTGATGCGAAACAGGGTGGCCCCCGGCATCACGGTCATCCCTTCGCGCACGCCCAGTTCGGTGATGACACCGCTGATTGGGGCATAGAGAGTAATGCGCGCTTGCACCTTGCCGCTGCGCTCGACCATGCGGATTTGGTCCTCGGTCATGCCCACCAGCGTCAAACGCTGGCGCGCGGCGCTCTGCAGTTCTTCCATATCCGGTATTTGCATGCGCTTGAGCGCGAGGTATTCCTCCTGTACGGCCACCCATTCCGGCGCCAGGATTTCTACCAGAGGCTGGCCCTTGCGCACGGGATCGAGCGGCGCCCGCGCGTACAGCTTTTCAATGTAGCCTGTCACGCGCGCCTGGACGACTGCGACGTTGCGTTCGTTGTATGCTACGCTGCCGACCGCGTCGACTTTTTGCGCCAGCGATCCCTTGACGGCCTTGGTTGTGCGCACGCCCAAGTTTTGCACCACACGCGGCGAGATGCTGACCTTGCCGTCATCCGTGCCCTCATCGGCGTAGACCGGAACCAATTGCATGTCCATAAACGGCGACTTGCCCGGCTTATCGAACTTTTGCCCAGGCACCATCGGATCGTGCCAATACAGCACTTTGCGTCCGTCTTTTTCCCGTGGTGCGCTCGAAGTACCGGCATCCGCTCCTGCCACCGAAGTCATGGTCGACATCTGCCGCATGGCGTACCAATAACCCCCACCGCCGGCCGCAAGCATAAAGATCAATGCCACAACGCCTAACCAAATAGACCGTTTCATTTCAGTTCTTTCTTGGGAGCGTTTTCCAAAACCAAGAAATTCAGATTAGCCCAAGCGCGCGCCAATTCCGCTTGCGTTTGAACGTCGGCGAAGCGTGTTTCAACCGCAGTTCTGCGCGCGTCCAGGGCAGCGGCTAAATTGCCGCGACCGGACCGATAGGCCGCCAAGGCCGCTGCCGCCGCCTCGCGCGAAAGCGGAACCAACTCTTCCCAATAGCGTTTGAGACGTGCTCGCGCGGTTTCCCAATCTGCCAGCATGCGTTTAATCTCGGCTTCGTGCATGCGGCGCGCCTCCTCTCGTTCGGCCCGTACTTGTTCCAGCGCCTTATACCGCGCCGCGATGACCGGATCCTGACGTTTCTCGCTGAAGATCGGCAAATCGATGCGCGCCTGAATCGTGACCATGTTGGAGAACGATGAGCCGCGTTGCGCATACGCCAGTTCGAGACTCCAGTCCGGCTTCTTTGCCGCTTGCGCTTCGGCAATGTCCGCGCGCGCCATGGCCTCCATCGGCTCATACGTCAGGAGCTGCGGATGATGCTCAAGCACCCGCAAAAATTCGTTCGGCGTATGCGGCAATGCATAAAATGACGGCGGTTTATCCAGTGGCCGCGCGGCCTCGGTATCTCCCACGTAGCGACCGAGCAAGGCTTGCGCTCCTTGTAGGTCTCGGTCTACTTCTTGAATATGGTCTTGGACTTGTACGCGTGTCGTGCGCGCGATGATCGGATCGGCAGGGCTACCTTTGCCGCCTGCAAGCGCGGCGCGTGCCGCCTCCGCCAGCAGCGCCGTCTCACTTTCGAGATCGCGCAGGACGCGCAGCCGCTGTTCGATGAAGTAGCGATCCAGCCACGCGAGCGCGACGTCGCGGCGCAAATCAGTTTCGGCACTGATTAACTTGGCCTGTTCCCTTTGGCGCTCGGCCACTGCCTTGGCTTCCCGTGCGTGCAGCTTTTCCGTACGAGTGAACTGTTGACTGATGCCGATTTTGCGCATCGTCATGAAATCGCGCCCAACGCTGAATGCGTCGGACCCGTTAATAGGCAGGTTCTCCACGCCGATTCCGAGTTGCGGATCAGGCCGCTGACCGGCGCTCACGATCAAGCTCTCAGCGGCGCCGATCGCAGCCGACTGCGCGGCGAGTTGCGGCGAACGCGCTTGACGCAAGCCGGAGCGCCTCTGGCAGCGATAGTGCCGCTGGGCTCTGCGCGACGACCAGCAGCGGCGAGAACGCGATCGTGACGAACAGGAGCCGACCTATCAGCAAGCCCGGCACGGTGGGTATGGGTGCGCGAGCTAGTCGCGCAACAATGGAAAAAATCATGAAAAGTCTCCTGGTAAGAAATCAGAATCGCCACACGTGAATGAAACGTGCGGAGATCACTAGAACTTACGAGAAGACTTAAATCTGAAAGCTACAGAAACGAATCGGTTTGGGGGGGTCACCCGTGTGCTCGACACGCGAAACAGTGAAGGTGGAATGGTCTACGTATTTGAATGTTGGAACGAGCAACACAACCGTATGCAGCGGCGGCAATGCCGTCGGTTCTCCCGTGTCCAACGACTGCTGATCCGCGGTGCAGTGCGCATGACATAGGTTCAAGTTCATGCTGCCCGTCTCGCTACAACCCGAAGTTTCGACCACAGCCATAATCTTGGCTAGTCCGGCCGCCGGCATGAGGCAGCCGCTCACAGCCAGCGCCGCTTGTGTAAAAAACAACAACACAAGCGCGAAGCGAGCAATTTGACGAAGGCGATGGTGTGATCGGGGGATCATTCTCATCTTAGAATAACGCGCGGTGGGGTAATTGTCTATCCGTGCTTGACCGTACTCGGCCCGAAGCGTGGGGCAAATAGGGGCAATGACCGTCCCGCACCAAAAGCGTTATCAGTGACTGTAGGATACAGTCCGGCGTCGGCTTTCCTCTGGCGTTGATTCGCTTCAACGCCAATATCAATGCGGCTTAAAGGGCTAAACGCCAGCCTCATTCCTGATCGTGTGGTGAACCATTTAGGTAAGCGCGGTGTTGTCATTTCCCGTTACCACTGACTATTCGTTACAAGCATGTCGGCCAATGTCGCTCGTTGCATTAAACCTCAATGATGCCCTTCATGCGCGCTCGCTTTACCAGCCTCGTCACCCGCGGCCGGTTCCGCTACCGCAGTGTCAGCGTCCTCTTGACTGGACGTATCGTCGCCGTCTTGTTCAGCGCTCGCGGATTTTTTCTTCATCATCATGCAGCCCATGCCTCCGCTTTTGGCGCCCATTTTCTTACCACCCATCATATCGCCTTTGCCGCCGATCAGCACGTGCATGGCGTCGTTGATCTTGGTGCTGGTTTGCGTTGCTTGGTGATATTCCTTCATGAGCTTTTCGCGTTCCTTGGCATCGCTGCTCTGGCGGATTTTGTCGAGCAAAGCCGCGGTCTCGTGAAGGTGATGGCGCATCTGTACGGCGAAATCATTGAACAAACGCTGTTCGATAGACAACGGTTTTACGGTATCTTGAGTTTGGGCTAGAAGCGCCGGTGAAAACGATGTTAAATAAGCCAGTGAAAGTAGCGCAGCCAATGTTCTCATAGTAGTTCTCCTCTAGGTTTTGTGAGCGGCAATCGCAATATACGCCGTGGACGCTTTGGCTTCTTGACCTCCGTCAAACTTAGAAGGTGTCAATTAAGGAAGCTCTGATTTATTTCGAGTTCTAAGCGAGACAAGGCGCGAGCAAAAAATATCGACGCCGCCCATGCCGGACGGTTTCGCCGCGCGCAAAATCACCGTCTCAAAATACGATCACTTTGTCAGCCCACTGCGTCCACGACGTGAGTTCAACGAGGCTGCTTTTATGGACGCCCTCCATCAGTTCCGAGTCGGTAATCGCCCGTGCGTCCATACAAGTTCCGCAAACGCCGACTTCGCCTCGGTTGCGTACTGCCCGCCCTAACATCACTTGAATGTTGTAAAAACCCTCGGGCACTTTCTGTCCACCTTTGGCGCAGGAAGCAGCGTCCCCGATTAGGAAGATCTTGACCTCTTCGCCTTCCGCCTTCGACAGGCTTCCCGCTAAGCGTAGTGCGTTGTAGCTGCGCTCGCTGCCATAGGGTGCATCATTCAGAACGAACAAAGTTTTCATAGTGTCCGCTTGTCTTCGCGCTACGGCGGGGCTAACTTTGGCCGCAACCTAACACGATCAAAACAAATATAGCGCTGAGCATGCAAGACTTCGTTGATCCAGATCAAGTTGCCATCAACCGTTCAAGGAGCATCGCATAGATTCGCCGTTCTGATCGGTCTACGTTGCACCTGTTGCGAGTCCAAACAACCAGAGGTAGGTTCTACTAAGGAGCAAGTAGTCGAGCATAAGATACGTCATGCCTGCGCCAGACAATAGCGCTTGCCACGCCACTTTTTCCGCAGACGGAAGCAGAGCGTCTGAGCTGCACCCGTTGAGTGAATGTCGGCAACTCTAACCGGGCAGATAGTGTTACAAGGCCCGCTAGAAGGATGTGGTAGCTATCGACGAGCCACCGGCCCGTGCTGTCGCAATGTAACCGCTGCCGACAAAAAATTCTTCGTGAATTTGAAAATCAGTGATGTAAGGCAACAAACGGTCCCACGGTGCCTGTACCCCTTCGAACGTGCTCAGATAACCCCATGCACGGTATCGATGCCAGGGGTTGAAGACGCGGCGCCAATCGGTGGGTAACTTAAATCCGGCAATCGCGATGCGCGCGCCAGGCTTTGCCGCACGAAAGATACGCTCGATTGCGGCGCTGCTGCGGAGCACGTCATGCGTATAGTGAAACAGCAGCGCGTCGGCGCTGACATCGATGCTTGCCGTTTCCATCGAGGCGACGATCTGTGTCGCGTTATCGAGGTGGTTCACGTCGATTCGATGTTGTGCGATTGCCGCCATGTCGGGGCAAAGTTCGATTGCGATTACTCGGCCCCGCGCGCCCTACGGCCTGCGACAGTGCCGGCAGGGATAAGCCCGTTCCGGAGGCAATATCAATGACTGTTTCGCCTTTGGAAAGACCAAGCAATTCAATTGTTTTGCGGCGAATGGGATCGATGAGACGACAGGTCCCATCGTACTGATGAGCTAATTTCTTGTAGCTAGCCAGGGCAAATTCAGGATTCGGCCTTCCGCTGTCGCGAAGCAATTTCTTATTTGATCTTAGGGTAATCTTGGGAGCAATCAGCATCGGCGCGTTCGCATTAGGCTTGGTGTTTCATGAAAGACTGACGCCTTCTCTCGGCAACGGCAACACGGTGGCCAGGCTTATGATGCGTCCGTTGTTCAATGCCGGTGTCCATGATGAGCGTCGGGATAATGCGAGTGAGAATGCGTTAGCGGATCATGCCTATGCCGGTGAGTATGACGAGTGCTATGCGGCACAGAGATCTCGTGTTGGTGCTGATGATGTTCGTCATGCGCATGTTCATGCGTGTGCTCGGTTGCTTCGTGGGCGTGCGCGTGCTCGTGACGCTCGGTTAAGTGCAACCACACCCCCGCACCCATCAACAAACCGGCAAACACGAGCGTGGCCGTAACCGTTTCGCCGAGCACGACAAAAGAGATCAGCGCACCGGCGAACGGCGCAATCGAGAAGTACGCGCCGGTGCGCGCAGCCCCGAGATGACGAAGCGCAACGACGAATAGCACAAGGCTCGCGCCGAAACTGAAAAACCCGACTACGCCAGCAGCGGCAATAACTTGAAATGAGGGGAACGTTGCGCCGATTGTCCACGCGATCGTGACATTTACCACACCAGCCACCATCCCCTTGATCATCGCGATAAAAGTCGCGTCAGTTAGCGCTATCTTCCGCGTCAGATTGTTGTCTATCGCCCACGAAAAACACGCTCCGATCACGGCGAGTGCGGGCAGTGCGGAGACGAAACTAATATCGTCCGGCCAGGAGAGCACCAGCGCTCCGACCACGATCAGTGCCATACCGAGCGCGACGCGCCGGTCGAAGTTTTCGTGGAACACGAACCAAGCCAGCAACGCCGTGAACACTGCCTCGGCGTTTAACAATAGCGACGCAGCCGAGGCCGGCATGCGAGACAGCCCCACCATGAGCAGCACCGGGCCGATCACGCCACCGGTCGCAACCGCGATGGCCAGCCACTTGACGTCTGCGCGTCCCAGGCTGACGGATTCGGTACGCCGAAACTGCCGTGCCAAGGCAAGACCAATTCCCGAACCGAAATAAAGCAGCCCAGCTAATAGCCACGGGCTCGTCGACCCGAGCAAGAGTTTAGCGGCCGGTGCACCGGCGCCGAACAGCAGGGCCGCAGACAATGCGGCCATCACACCCGGATTACGCCAGCTATTCATGAATATTTGTTACCGACTCAACATGCGTCATTATGTAGCTACCGTTGATCTTCCCGGCGACGACGTTAATTTTATCCCTTTCTTTGACCTGATCGAACATCGCGGCGTCGTTGGGGGGAAACATCGTCGTCATGCGGGGCATACCCGGGCTTTCGATCATGCCGTGCTTGAGGGAGATCAAATCGCCCAACTCCACGTTGTTGGGCGACTTTAGTGGAAGTTCAACTCGCGACCTCGGCCGGTCGAGCAACAAGCTCGGGTTCGGTCCGATAAGCCATGCGGTAAAGCCCCGGCAGCACCAACAGTGTCAGCAACGTGGACGAAATAATTCCGCCGATCACAACGGTGGCCAGCGGGCGCTGCACTTCGGCGCCGGTGCCGACGTTCAACGCCATCGGCAAAAAGCCCAGCGCTGCGACCAAGGCCACCATCAGGATGGGCCGCAGCCGCAACATGGCCCCTTGGCGAATCGCCGCATCGATCTCAACGCCGTTGGCGAGGCGGTCACGGATCGCCGCGACCATCACCACGCCGGTCAGCACGGCGACGCCTGAGAGCGTGATGAACCCCACACCTGCGGTGATAGAAAGCGGAATGCCTCGCAACCACAATGAAATCACGCCGCCGGTCAGCGCCAGCGGCACGCCGGAGAACACCAGCGCCGCGTCCTTGGCGGAACCAAATGTCATCATCAATAGCCCGAAGATCATCACCAGCGTGACCGGCACCAACAAGGTCAAGCGTTCCGAGGCGGACTGCAATTGCTCGAAAGTTCCGCCGTAGGCCAGCCAATAGCCGGTCGGCAGTTTGATCCCTTGTTCGATCTTTTGCCGCGCTTCGGCGACGAAACCCCCAAGATCGCGGCCGCGCACATTTGCAGAAACGACCAAACGGCGCTTGCCGTTTTCGCGGCTGATTTGGTTGGGGCCGGGCGCGATGTTGAGGCTGACCACTTCGCCCAGTGGAACGAACCCGCCACCAGGCAGAGGAATCGGCAGGCGCTTCAGCGCGTTGAGGTCGCTGCGCAAATGTTCCGGCAGCCGCACCACGAGGGCGAAGCGCTTGTCGCCCTCGAATATCTGGCCGGCGTCCTGGCCGCCGGTGGCAGCGGCCAGCACGTCCTGCACATCAGCGACGTTGAGCCCGTAACGATACAGCGCGCTGCGATTAGGCTCGACCGACAACACCGGCAGACCCGCGATCTGCTCGACCTTTACCCCTTGTGCGCCGGATACGCTGTTCAGAACCCGCGCGATCTCATTACCAGCTTTAAGCAACTGATCGAGATCATCGCCATAGACCTTCACGCCGAGATCGGAGCGGACGCCGGAGATCAATTCGTTGAAGCGCAATTGAATGGGTTGGCTGATTTCAAACGCGTTGCCGGGAACATTCTCTAGCAGTTTCTCGATCTCCTCGGCCAACTCTGCTTTTGATTTGTCGGGATCGGGCCAGTCCTCGCGTTCCTTGAGCATCACATAACCATCGGAGATATTCGGCGGCATCGGATCGGTCGCGACTTCTGCCGTGCCGACGCGTGAGAAAAACGTTTTCACTTCGGGCATATCTTTGAGCGCACGCTCCAGTTGAAATTGCATATCGAGCGACTGGGTCAGGCTGGTGCCTGGAATGCGCAGCGCCTGTACCGCCAAATCCCCCTCGTCCAGACTCGGGATGAATTCCGAACCCATGCGAGAAGCGAGCCAGCCGCAGAAGACGACGAACAAGACCGCGCCGATTAGAAACGGGATGCGTAGCCGAAGTGCGATTTCCAGTACCGGGGCGTAGATTCGCTTCGCGCTGCGAATAATAAGATTTTCTTTTTCCTCGATTTTCCCGGTGAGAAATAGCGCTACAGCGGCGGGCACGAAGGTGAGCGACAACACCAACGCAGCGAGCAGCGCCATGATGACCGCGAGCGCCATCGGCCGAAACATTTTCCCCTCCACCCCGGTCAAGGCTAGGAGCGGCAGGTTGACCAGAATCACCACCAGCACACTGACTAAGCTAGGCGTAAACACCTCGCGGCTGGCGGCAAAAACAGCATGAAACCGCTCTTCAACCGTCAACAGCCGGCCCATGTGATGCTGTTTCTCGGCTAAGCGCAAGATGCAATTCTCGACGATGATCACCGCACCATCCACGATCAAGCCAAAGTCCAATGCTCCCAAGCTCATCAGGTTGGCGCTTACCTTGGATTCGACCATGGCCGTCATGAGGATGAGCATCGACAGCGGAATAACCATGGCGGTGAGCAGCGCGGCACGCACGTTACCGAGCATCAGCAGTAACACGACCACAACGAGTACCGCGCCTTCGAGCAGATTCTTCTGCACAGTGGCGATGGTCTTATCCACCAGGATTGTACGGTCGTAAACCGGATCCGCGGTCACGCCCTTGGGCAAGGTCTTATTGATCTGGTCGAGCTTGGTGGATACCGCGTATGACACCGTGCGGCTGTTACCGCCGATCAGCATAACCGCCGTGCCGAGCACGACTTCTTCGCCGTCACGCGTCGCCGCGCCGGTACGCAGTTGCTTGCCGAACGCGACTTCGGCCACGTCGCGCACCGTCACCGGTACACCTTCGCGATGCGCGACGATAACGCGTTCCAGACCGGCGATGTCGGCAATTTGGCCAGGCGAACGGATCAGATACTGCTCGCCGTTCTTCTCGATATAACCCGCGCCGACACTCCCGTTGTTTTTTTCGAGCGCCTTGACTACGTCATCTAGGGTCAGACCAAAGGCCATCAGACGCCCGGGATCGGGCGTCACATGGAACTGTTTTTCGAAACCGCCGATGGTGTTGACCTCGGTCACGCCGGCCACTTGCAAAAGCTGCGGACGGATCACCCAATCCTGTAATGTGCGTAGAGCGGTGGCATCATAAGGCTCACCGCTCGGCTGACGAGCTTTTTCATCGGCATGGACGGTGTAGAGAAAAATTTCTCCCAAACCCGTGGCGATCGGCCCCATCTCCGGCTCGATGTCGCCAGGTAATTGGCTTTTGACTTGCTGCAAGCGCTCGTTGATAAGATTCCGCGCGAAGAAAATGTCGGTGCCATCCGCAAACACTACCGTCACTTGCGATAAACCGTAGCGCGACAGGGAGCGAGTGTATTCGATGTGCGGCAGACCGGCGATAGCGGTCTCAACCGGAAAGGTAATGCGCTGCTCGACTTCGAGCGGTGAATATCCCGCGGCTTGGGTGTTGATCTGTACCTGGACGTTGGTAATGTCCGGCACGGCGTCGATCGGCAGCCTTTGGTAATTCCACACACCAAGCGCAGCCACCACCAGCACCAGGAACAGCACGACCCAGCGGCGGGTGATTGAAAAGCGTAACAATGCATCGATCATGGCGTTTCCTTAGTGTTCGTGCTCGGCGTCACCCTTGCCGATTTCGGCCTTGAGGATGAAACTGTTTTTCGTGACGTATTGTTCGCCCACTTTGAGCCCGGCAATGACTTCCGACCACTTATCGTCGCTGCGCCCGAGTTGCACCGGACGTGGCTCGAATTGATCGCCCTCGCGCACGAACACCGTGGGTTTATCGTCTAAGGTTTGCACAGCCTCGCTGGCAATGACGACGGGCACGTCGACCTCGCCGGCAATCAGATCGATGTTCACAGGCAATCCGGGGCGCCACACGCCGTCCGGATTCGGGAGTACGATGCGCGCGGTCGCGGCACGCGTCTCTTCACCCACCAGCGACCCAACGTAGGAGATGGCGCCGGTGCTTTGCGAATCGAACGCGATGGCTTTGACGATGGCTTTCTGACCCACTTTGACGGCGTTTAAATCCTTCGCATAAATCGTCATTTCCGCCCACACGGTGGCGAGATCGGCGACAGTAAAAATACTACTGTCGTCCTTCAAGACCTCGCCTACCGAGATGTCTTTCGCCGTAACGATTCCGTCGATGGGCGAGCGGATTTCATAGCGAGTGAGATTGCCGCCAGAAGCTGACCCGGCACGCAGCGACACCAGCTTTTGCTTCGCGCTCTGCATGGCGATCTCGGCTTCCGATTCGGCTTGCCGGGCTTGCTGATAGTCTTGTTGGGCAGAGATCTTTTCTTCCCATAATTTCCTCTCACGCTCGAGCGTGGTGCGCGCCATGGCGAGCCGCTTTTGTGCAGCCAGAAGCTCGCTGCGCTGGTCGGCTAGCGACTGGCTGGAGATCACCGCAAGGACTTGGTCTTTGCGCACCCGATCACCTGCGCTCGCCGATACCGATTCGACCAGGCCGGCTAGCCTCGGCACAATGTGCACAGCGCGATCTTCATTCAGGCGGATTTCGCCGATCAGTTTCACCGCACTGCCGATGCGCGCCGGCCCCGCCGTGGCGATTCCCACGCCGCTTTGCTTGAGTTGCACATCGGTCATCGTGATACGTGATTCTTTTTCTTCGTCAGCATGACCTTCCGCTTTGCCGTGCTCGTCTTTGCCTTCTGCATGGGCTTCAGGTTTCGGTCCTTCCGGCCCAGCTTTACCGGAAGACACGATCCATCCGGCCAACGCACCACCAATCACCAAAAGCAAAGCGATCAGAATCGACCTCCTGGAAAGCATCATCCTTTTCGTCGTATCGAAATTCATAGTTGGGTTCCTAAGGTTGGCCAGTGGATACTGGGCTGGCTAGCAGCCGATCGATCTCAGCGCTGGCTCGATGGGTTTCGGCAACCGCACGCAGATGTTGAGATTTGGCCTCGAATAACGTGCGTTGGGCATCGAGCACGTCGAGAAAATTGAACTTACCCAATTCGAAGCCCTTGGTCGCTACGTCATAGGCGCTTTGCGCACCGGGCAGCACGTCTCGCTTTAAGGTCTCCACTTCGTCGCGGGCGGCGCTCAAGCGTTCGTAAGCTTGCCGCACGTCACTCGTCAGCCGAATTTGTGTGGCCGCCAGTTCATCGCGGGCCTTGTCGGTGCGCTTTAACGCTTCGAGTTGGTTGCCGCGATTGCTGTCGAATACTGGGATCGGGATCGACACCCCGAGCAGAACTTGATTGCGACCCAGTTCCTCCGACCGTATCGCGCCGAGGCTGACGGTCAGGTCCGGCGTTCGCTTAGCACGCTCCAGGTCGGCGAGCGACTTGCGGCGTTGAATTTCAATCTTCGCTAGTTTTAAATGCGGTGACTCTGCCAGTCGTGCGTTCAAACTTGTGGCGGAAGGCAACGCTGGCAGTGCCTCGAGACGTCCATCCACCCGTTCGAACCGCGGCGAGGGATTGCCCCAAGTCGACGCGAGTCGTTGACGCGCGGTGCGTAACTCGCTTTGAGCCAGCGACAAATCCAGCCGCACGTTCGCTTCGGCAACACGCGCTCTAGTTTCCTCAAGTGGGGCTACTTTCCCCGAGGCTACGCGTTTGACGGCAACGTCCGTCGCCCGTTTTGCAAGATTCGCAACATCTTGGGCGAGCCGAACGCGCTCTTGCGCGGATAAAACGTCGAAGAAACTCGCCGCGACCGTCGCCCGAATCTGCGCGCGGCGAACATCGAGTTCGACCGCGGCAATATCGCGTCCACGCTCAGCCGCATCCATGCGGGCGGAGCGTTTGCCACCCAGCTCGATCGGTTGATTGAGCTGCAGCGTCGAGGTGCGGGTTTCCTTGCGGGTATCCTCCTGCAAGAACGCCAATTCCGGATTAGGCCGCGCCCCGCCCTGAATCACGGCCCCCTGAGTGGCTTCCAGTTCGCGAGCGGCCACTGCAAGATCGGCATTCGACGTTAAAGCTAAATTCTCCGCCGCGCGCAAGGTCATCACGGCCGGCTCTTGCACGGTACCGCGCGTTCTATCCACGGCTGGCGGTGCGCCGGCTTCCTGCGCGAAGCCGGGGTTGATAAGCAGCGCTGCCAACCCGAGTGATTTAAAAATCTCGGTAAATGCGAATGGACGCATCGAATTCTCCAAAGTTAATCCTTCAGCAGGACGAAACAAAGAATTCGGCGAGCGGCTTGCGTCGATGACGCAAGAATACTAAAGGGTGCTAGATCGGAAGGCCGCCTCGCCGATTAAGCGAGGCTGAGCCATTTCGGGCGGGTGGGCTTCGAGGAAAAAAGTGTAAGGTGAAACGGAGGTACGGGCGCAAACACGGCTTCGGCGCCCGCGAAACTCAGAGAAGCGATTCCATCGCACACTGCCGTAGAGCAGCTTGCGTGACAGACCCCGCAATCGGCATCAAAACTACCCGACTTAGAATCGGTGCCGGGGTGGTCACCTTTACTCGGTTGGTCAGATTGATGCTGATGTTCGTGATGACCGACGTGATGGGACGCTGCTTCGCTTTCGTGCTCGCAATAAGCAGAGATCGGCGCCCCAGGAAAGCTGGAGCGGCACCACAAACAATAACAATAGGAGGAACCGATCGCATCACTACCCAAATTCTAACAGCGATACAACGATAGAGATATACCCTCGCCAGGAGCCGCATGGATACTGGCTCGTGGCAATGCCTATGCCAGCAGGCAAGCTGGATGGACTTGCTGGCTCGGTTAAGTTTCCAATGAAAACGGCGTGAAGTTGGTATCGCGATCGTAATAATCTTCGCGTTCCGCGTGCTTTAGCCAAGCGACGATTTTGTAAGTCAGCGGCGTCGCGAACACTTCCCACAGCACTTTCATGATGTAGTTGCCGAGCATCACGGAAAATAATAACGCGTTGTCCCAAGTGCCGGCAAAAGCGAGCGGATAGAAAATCAGCGTATCCACGCCCTCGCCCAAAATGGTGGAACCGATCATACGGCTCCACAGATGTTTGCCCTTGGTGAGGATTTTCATTTTCGCTAGCACGAACGAATTCACAAATTCGCCCGCAAAAAAAGCGATCAACGAGGCGACGACAATGCGCGGCGTTTGGCCAAAGATGTTTTCGTAGGCCGCTTGGTTCGGCCAACCCGCAGCCGGCGGCAGCGCGACGACCACCGTCGCCATGATCGACGCGAAAATCAGCGCGCCGAATCCCGCCCAGATGACTTTGCGCGCGCGGGCGTAACCGTAGACTTCCGTGAGGATATCGCCGAATACATAGGACAGCGGGAAGAACAATACGCCGGCGCCGAAGATGAAGGTTGGGCTGCCGAAAATACTCGCCAGCCACGTGGGTAAAGCGACTTCGGCGGGTTTTGCGGGACCGATCAAGTTGGCGCACAGATAGACTGTTACAAAGGCCGCCATGACTAGTTCGTAGTATTTGTATTGGCGCTGCGGCTGCATTTTTTTTGGCTCTCCTAGAGATTCGAACAATGATCGTGCTTTTTCCGACCTACCCTCACTTGCAGTGCGCGCTCCGGCTTGCAAGCCGGAGCCGTTCATTGAGCGCGACGCATGCGTCGCGAAACCCTCATCTCACCCCTCACCCTCTCCCAAAGGGAGAGGGGAATTGACTCCCTTCTCCCTCTGGGAGAAGGGCGGGGAGTGTAGCGGGGATTTCGGCCAGCACGCTGGCCGCCCGCGGAACGGTTGCCCGATGCACCGGGCAACGCACCCTGCAAGGGAGGGCGCGGCGTATCATGAACTCGCGACCGACCGAAAAACACTACTCCGATTTCTCACCACCAGAAAACTGATGCAACAACGCCTTGCGCACCATGTGCACGTGCTGGCGCAAGGTGTAAACCTGGTCGGCGAAGGCTAGCGGCGTCGGTATGCGGTGGGCGGCGCGCTCGATGCGATCCAGCTCTTCGAGCCACTCGCTGCGCGACTTGGTCTCGGGCTTTTGCCGCGCTTCCAGTTCGATCATTTTTAGCTCGCCATAGTAACGAAAAATGCGGCGGCGTATGCGCCACGAGTACAAAAATGGCGCTAAGCGAAACAACGGAAAGAGAATCGCCACGATGGGCAACAGCATGAAGATCAAGCGATCCACGAGTGTCGCCGCCCAAAACGGCAAGTAACGTTGCAAGAACGGTTTGCCGGATTTGTAGTAGCGTTCCGCCTCGCGCGAGAGCGGAATGTCGACGCCGGTCGCGGTCGGAAATTGTCCCGCCCGTTGGAATAATCCGGCGGCGCCGTGGTTCGCGCTGAGCGCCTGCAAGGTTAAGTCGATCAACGCCGGATGAAAATCTTCCCGCGCGACGATATTGGTGCTCGGGGCGACTAGGCTCATATCTTTCGGCGGAATATTTTGTGGTAGATCGATAGTGCCGCGCGGCAAAGTCAACGCCGACAAATAAGGAAAGCGGCGCACGTAAGCTTCCGCTTGGGTGAAGCTGAACATGTCCAAATCCGGCGTATACAACATCGTCCACACGGCGCTCGATTGCGCGGGGCCGACGATAAATACCGCATCGACTTGCCTTTGCAACAATGCCTCCGCGGCATTCATGCCGCCTAGGGGAGAAAGGATGGTCGGCGCATCCGCCACGCCGTGGGCGCGCAATAATTCGACGGCGAGTGACCGCGTGCCGCTGCCCTCAGGGCCAACGGCGATGCGCTTGCCTTTCAGCTCTTCGAGATCGGTGAGATTCAGCGCTTTTTGGTGAAACAACCACAATGGCTCCGGATAAATCACACCCAGTGACACCAACCCTTCGGTGTCTTTGCCGAGCGTGAGGCCGCTCTGCAAAAAACCGATATCGACGTCTTCGTTTTGATCCAACAGGCGTTGCAGATTTTCCGAGGCGCCGGCCGAGGCTTTGATATCCAAGGTAATGCCGTTGCGGGCAAAGAAATCTTTATAACGAGCCGCGTAGATTTGATAGGCGCCGTCGGCGGGGCCGGTTACGATGGTGACGTGATCCGGCGGCGCCGGCCGCATAAATTTATACGTCGCCCAGAACACCGCGAACAACAGCGCCAGCGCCGCCGCGCCGATGATCACCGCATCGTGCAAGGACAGACTGAGGAAACGTTGCCAAAGCTTGTGCATAACGCTTATAGGCTCGGTTTCGTTCCGCTGTGGTAGTTTTTATCTATCGGCCTAAGAGCCAATATCCATAACCCTTTCCAGGCATGCATTACCCGGAGGCAGACCCTGCCTTGGTTTCAGCGTGGGTCAGTTCGAGATATTTTTTGTGCAGGATTTCCTTGCTCTCGACCACATCGGGGTGGGGAATGATGCACTCGACGGGACACACTTCTATGCATTGGGGTTGATCGAAATGCCCGACGCATTCGGTACAGAGTTTGGGATTGATTTCGTAGAACTCGATGCCTTGATAGATCGCGCCGTTCGGGCATTCCGGCTCGCACACGTCGCAGTTAATACACTGATCGGTGATAAGAAGCGCCATGTTATGTTTTAATCTTTTCCTTAAGCCGCTGGATCACCAGGGGACTAACGAACTGACTCACATCCCCGCCCATAGTGGCGATCTCGCGCACGATGGTGGCGGAAACAAACATATAGTTGTCGGACGGCGTCATGAAAACCGTTTCGATATTGGGCAATAACTTGCGGTTCATGCCAGCCATCTGAAATTCGTATTCGAAGTCGGACACGGCGCGTAAGCCCCGCAGGATCACATTCGCACCTTGCTGCTTGAGGAATTCCGTCAACAATCCGCTGAAGCGAACGACTTTGATATTCTTGACGGGCTTGAGTAGTTCCGTGGCGATGAACACGCGCTCATCGAGGGAAAATAGCGGCCGCTTGGCGGTACTTTCGGCAATCGCCAAAATCACTTGATCGAACAATAGCGCGGCGCGCTTCACCACATCTTCGTGGCCGAGGGTAAGCGGATCGAATGTGCCAGGATAAACGGCTTTTGCCAATTAACGTCCCTCCCCCGTATCGGGTGTCATCAATTGGAATTTTACTTGACCTGCACGGCTTTGTTTGAGGATTTTCCATTCAGCGTTCGGTTGGACGCTAGGCTCACATTCCATGTAGACCTGGGCATTGGGTGCAAGCCAAGGCGGCAACAACGCTAAAATCGCCGGCAACATGGACTGGTTGAACGGTGGATCGAGGAACACGATGTCGAACGACTGCTTCACGCCGCGCAGGTATTGCAAGGCATCGGCGTTCACGATCGCCGCCGCTTCCGCGCCTAGGTGCTGGGCGTTTTCGCTCAACGTACGGGCGACGAGGCGCGATTGCTCCACCATCACCACTTGCGCCGCGCCACGGGACAAGGCTTCGAAACCCAACGCGCCGCTGCCGGCGAACAGATCGAGACACCTCTTGCCGTCGAGCCGTTGGCCGAGCCAGTTGAATACTGTCTCCCTCACCCGGTCCGGCGTGGGACGCAAACCAACGCTGTCGGGAAACTGAATGAGGCGGCTACGCCAGTCTCCGCCGATGATGCGGACTTGGTTCGCCGCCCGCGGCGGCATTTACTTCACGCCGGCTTTTTGCTCGGTCGCATCCGGCAGCCCCACCACAACGGTCACCATGTTGTCGAGTACGAGGCGGCGTTTAAAAGCATCTTTGATTTCCGCGACCGTGACTTTTTCCACGTTCTTAACGTAGTCGTCGAGGAAGGTCATCGGCAATTTATAAAATCCGATCAACTGCAGGTATTCGAACAACTTACGATTGCTATCGATGCGCAGGGGAAAACCACCGGCGAGATTGCGTTTGGCGTTGTCCAATTCCTCGTCGGTGGGGCCGTTTTCGATGTATTCCTTAATGGTATCGCGCACCACTTGTAATGCTTCTTTGGTTTGATCCTTGCGCGTTTGCAACGCTACACGGTAAGGGCCGAGATCATGCATGGGCATGAAATAACTCGACACGCTATAAACCAGACCGCGCTTCTCGCGAACTTCGTTGGTCAAGCGGGATGCGAAACCGCCGCCGCCGAGTATGTAGTTACCGACCAGTAGCGGAAAGTAATCAGGATCGATGCGCTTCATGCCGGGATAGCCGAGCATGATGTGGCTCTGAGTCGATGGGAACTGTACTTCCTTGAGCAAGGGCTTGGCGGGGATCTGCACCGGCGCGAGTTCGATGAAGGCCTGCTCGCTCTTCGGCAATTTGGAAGTTAGGGTTTCTGCAATGGCCTCCGCTTCCGCGCGCGAGATGGCGCCGATCATCGTTACGATTGCATTGTCGACGGTGTAATAGCTGCGATAGAAGGTGAGCAGATCGTCGCGGGTGATCGGCTTTACCGTTGCCTCGGTCGGTTTGCGCGAATAGGGATGGTCCTGATACAGCGCCTTATAGAACTGGCGTTCGGCCACGCTGCCGGCGTCGGCGCCGGATTGTTTCAGCGCGGAGATGATTTGCGCTTTTTCGCGTTCCAGTATCTCGGCAGGAAATGCCGGCTCCTGGATCATTTTGGCGAGTACGCCGATCGCTTCGACCCGTTCGATCTCGCTCGACAAGGTGCGCACGCTCCACCCGGCGCGGTCTTGGTCGAAGGCGCCGCCCAGAATCGCGCCGACGTTGGCGAGCTTGGTCGAAATTTGATCTTCGCTTAAGCCGCCGGCGCCGTTATTCATCAGCCCCGACGTCATGCTGGCAACGCCGGATAGGTTTGCAGTATCCCGACTCGATCCGGCGGCAAACTCGACGCTCACATCGAGCATCGGCAAGGTTCTGGCCTCGACGAAATAAACCCGCGCCCCACCCGCGGTCTTCCAGTGTTGAATAGGTAAACCTGCTTGAGCTTGCGCGGCCATCATCAGCACCATCGACAAGCCGATTAGCTGACTAAGCACGGCGACGGGAAACTGTTTCATTGTGTTTGTCATGGGATTGTCGTCTCTGGTTTATTGAGAGTGCCGCAGCCCTTCGGGCGTGGGGCGCGGTGGCGCTTTGTCGATGGGTTGTGGATCTAAAATCGCCACCGTTAGGCGATCGTCCTGTAGATACTTCTGGGCGACTTCTTTTACTTGATCGGGGGTAATGGCCCTTAGCTTTTGCAACATCACATCCAGATCCCGCCAGGAAAACCCAGCGTTCTCCGTGCGACCGATCTGCATTGCCTGGCCGAACATCGAGTCTAGTCCATAGACCTGGCCGGCGATAATTTGCGATTTCACGCGCTGCAGTTCGTCTTCAGTCACGCCTTCCATTTTTACTTTTTCGAGTTGTGCGCGCAAAGCCACTTCAAGCTCAGCGACGGTTTTGCCTTCGCTCGGCGTTCCGTCGACGACGATCATCCCGGGGCCGCGCTCGACCGCATCGTAACCCGCTCCAGCAGAACTCGCGATACGCGAGTCACGCACCAAGGTCTTGTTTAATCGCGCCGATTCGTTACCATCCAACACACCCATTAGCAGTTGTAGCGCATAGGGTTCCCAATCCTTGGCTGCGTCCCGTAACACCGGCGCGTGATAGGCCATGGCAAGGTACGGCAATTCCGCTTGGGCTTTGACGGTGATGCGTTTGACGCCGAGTTGCGGTGGCTCGGTTTGCGGTTTGCGTTCCGGTAACGCTTGCGATTTCAGCGGGCCGAAGTATTTATCGGCGAGCGCCAGTACCTCTTGATGATCAACGTCGCCAACCACGACCAAGGTGGCGTTGTTGGGCGCGTACCAGCGCTTGTACCATTCCCGCGCATCGGCCGGTTTCATGTTTTCCAGATCGTTCATAAAACCGATCACCGGCCGGCCGTAGGGATGGGCGTTGTAGGCATTGGCGATCAATTGCTCGTAGACGATGGAATGCGCCTTGTCTTCGGTACGCAGGCGCCGTTCTTCCATCACCACTTTAATCTCCTTCCAAAAATCCTCGTCGGAAAAATTCAAGTTCACCATGCGATCGGCTTCAAGCTTAAGCGCCAGTTCCAACTTATCGTTACGCAACTGCTCGAAGTAAGTGGTGTAGTCGCGATTGGTGAATGCGTTATCCCGGCCGCCGTTGGACGCGATGATTTTGGAGAACTGGCCGGGCGGAACTTCTTTCGTTCCCTTGAACATCATATGTTCGAGCACGTGCGCGACGCCCGACGTGCCGTTCGATTCATCGACCCCGCCGACTAGATACCAAACTTGAACCACGACCACCGGCGCGCGGTGATCTTCGCGGACGATGATTTTGAGACCATTCTCAAGTTTATACTCCTTGGTGATGGATTCCGCAGCCAATAGAGGCAGGGCAGCAAAAAGACTGAGGGCAAAAAATAGTAATCGGCCTATAGATTTTTTCATGGGTCGCTTATGTGTAGATGGTCGGTTCGGTGGTCAGGCAATGGCTTTGACGCTAGAATGCGGAGTGACACGCAATATGTTGTTCCTATTCTAAACTATCCCGTCTGCTCATTAGCCTTTGGATTCTGACCCTTCAATTCATGTTTAGTTTCTTTAAGTCCGCCGACAAGGTCGCCGAGCCCGCCAAAGTCGAAGAAAAAAAAGAAGGTTGGCTGCAACGGCTTAAGACCGGCCTCACGAAAAGCCGGCAAAAATTAGGGGGTCAGCTCACCGCGCTGTTTAGCCGCGGCAAGATCGACGAGGCACTATACGAAGAGTTGGAAGAGATTCTGCTCAGTTCCGATGTGGGTGTAACCGCGACAGCGAAGCTGATCGAGGATGTTCGCATACGCGTTCGAAAAGAGAAACTGACCGATGCCTTGGAACTCAAAGGGGCGTTGAAAGGCGCGCTCGAAGCGCTCCTCGGCCCCTTGGAGAGGCGCATGGATATTGGCTCTCAGGCCGATGCCGCGAAGCCGCAAATAATCATGTTCGTCGGCGTCAACGGCGCAGGCAAGACCACCACCATCGGCAAATTAGCAAAATGGTATCAAGCCCAGGGCAAGTCCGTGTTGCTCGCCGCCGGCGATACATTTCGCGCCGCGGCACGCGAACAATTGATGGTGTGGGGCGAGCGCAACAACGTCACGGTAATCACCCAGGAGAAAGGCGATTCCGCCGCGGTGATTTTCGACGCGATTCAGGCGGCAAAAGCGCGCGGCGTCGATATCGTTCTCGCCGATACGGCGGGGCGCTTGCCGACGCAACTGCATTTAATGGAAGAAATCAAAAAGGTGAAGCGCGTCATCCAAAAGGCCGATCCCACCGGCCCGCATGAGATTTTGCTGGTGCTTGACGCCAACACTGGGCAGAACGGCCTGTCGCAAGTGCAGATCTTCGACGACGCGCTGAAACTGACGGGATTGGTCGTCACCAAGCTCGACGGCACGGCCAAGGGCGGCGTGGTCGCGGCGATCGCCGGCGCCCGGCCGATTTCGATTCCTTTCATCGGCGTCGGTGAGACCCTCGCCGATTTACGCCCTTTCACCGCCAGCGATTTCGTCGAGGCGCTGATCGAGTGATTCAAGTCAGCGGTGTCTACAAACGGTACGCGAACGGTTTCGAGGCGCTCAAGAACGTCAGCTTCAGCATCGCTAAAGGCGAGATGGTGTTTCTTACCGGCCATTCCGGCGCCGGCAAAAGCACGCTGTTAAAACTCATCGCCGGCATCGAACTGCCGAGTAACGGCAACGTGCAAATCAGCAATCAAAACTTGAGCCGCTTGCGCCCAGCGGGACTGGCGGTATTGCGCCGGAATATCGGCTTGGTGTTTCAGGATCACAAACTGTTGTTCGACCGCACGGTGTTCGACAACGTGGTGTTACCGCTTTACATCAACGGCTACAAACCCTCGGACATGGTGCGCCGAGTGCGCGCGGCGCTCGACAAGGTCGGCTTGCTCGAACGGGAAAAAGCCTATCCCATCGCGTTGTCCGGCGGAGAACAACAACGGCTGTGTATCGCCCGCGCCATCGTCAATCGCCCGACCATGCTGATCGCCGATGAGCCCACGGGTAATCTCGACGTGGACTACGGCGCGGCGATATTCGAGTTGTTTCATTCGTTCAATCAAGTCGGCACGACGGTGCTGGTTTCGACCCACGACCACACCCATATCGAACGCTTGAAACCGCGCATCCTGCACCTTGAGCAAGGCAAGCTCGCGTCATGAGCGCGTGGTTGAATCAGCATTTGCACGCACTGCAAATCGCGGGTCGGCGATTGTTCGCCCGTCCCATCGGTTCGTTGTTTACCATTTTGGTGATCGGGCTGGTCGCAAGTTTGCCGGCCTTTGCGTACCTGGTTGTCAACAATGTCGCCAGCCTCGCAGGCAACCTCGATCCCGAGCCGAAGCTCAGCGTTTATCTCAAGACCACGGCGGGAGAAGCGGAAGTCGCCGCGATGAAAGAACGGTTAAGCACGACGCTGAATATCGCCGATTCGCGCTTTGTGTCGAAGGAAGCTGCGCTGGCTGAATTGGAATCCGCGGGCATCGTTGATGTCGCCAAGACGCTGGAACAAAATCCGTTGCCCCACGCATTTGTAGTCAAACCCAAGTCTATCGAATCCACGGCGCTCGACGATCTTAAGAAAAAAATTGAATCCTGGATTGAAGTGGATGTAGTCGAACTGGACTCCGATTGGGCGCGCAAACTCAGCGCCTTCGTCGAGTTCGGAAAGCACGCGGTATTTTTTTTGACGCTGGTGCTCGGTTTAACGCTGATCTTCGTCATGGCGAATACTATCCGGCTGCAAATTATGAATCAGCGCGAGGAAATCGAAGTCAGCCGATTGATCGGCGCCACGCCCAGCTTCATCCGCCGGCCATTTCTCTACTTCGGCATGATGCAAGCCGCGCTCGGCGGATTGTTGGCGATTGGATTAGTAACCCTCGGCATCTACGGCCTCAATCAAGCCACCGCGCCGCTAGTTAAACTTTATGCAGGCGAATTTTCTTTCCGCAAACCCGACATAACGTTCGGCGCGGCGATGATTATTCGCTTTAGTAGTCCTGGCGATGTTCAGCGCCGGTTTTGCGGTGCGACGCACTTTGCGATCGATGGCGCGGTAGGTCGATCACCACACGGCCTTAGCCTGGTTGAATTTTATCCTCAGATGGCTTCCGTCCCGCCTCGCGTAACTGTCTCAACACAGAGTCTCTGTCATCGTAGAAGTCCTCCAGAATTCTTTGTGCATAATGGCGTGCAGCTTCAACGTCATCTATGGGAATTGAGTGCCACTCATCGTGTAAAACATCATTACCAAGCACCCGAATTTCTTCGCGCGCCCTTCGTTGCCGTGTCGGGGTAATTAATCCATCCTTGGCAGCGTTGTCGATTTGTTGCTCCAGTGTAGTTCCCCTTGCCTCTTTGTACCCATTTGCGCGAAGAGTCTTATCGAGCACCGAGCGAAACATCCCCGCTGCTGCGCGTAAAGCATCGACGTCTATGCAAAGCTCCCCTTCTCGAAATTCTGCAATAATACCCGGTGGCACAGATTTGGGTAACGTCAGACGATCCCACGATTCTGGAAAAAATTGAATAAGGACTCGATAACTTCCTGGATAAGCGTTTTTGTGAGCAATCTTCCCAAGACCGCCTTGCCCACAACCTGCGCATCGAAATAATCGATAACTTAGCGACAAATCGGGAAAGCTTCGATGCGTCACCTTTTGCCCCAGAGTTATGTTACCGAACTCGGTTGTTTGCGTACGCCATTCGTACGTCGACAAAGCGCCACTACAACCTGGACAGTGCGCGATAACACTTCCTTGATCGTTGATTTCCGCCATATTAATCTGCTCCTAGTTCGCTCTGATTTTTTCGGTTAGCTGATGCTTGATAATTTGCCCGTAGGGCAGAAAAGCGCAGCGCCTTCTGCCGAATGTCGCGCGTATCGAACTCTTTAAGTTGAATGTCGGGTAACGCTTCGCTCACCCAACCTACATTTTTCTTTCAGTATCATCGCCAGCGGCGTGTCGCGTACTCCGCCAAAGCACAGCATAAGCGCTGGTTAGCGCAGTTTTGGGCTGGCGAAGGATACCTAATCGCCGGCTAAAGAATGTTGGGCTTCTTTGGTCAGCCCAACCGACATTTTCTAATGATGTTCGCGCCGCAACCCTCCGTAGGTATGCCAAGAAGTCGTAACCAACCAACCGCAGTCGACGGGGATAGTCGCGCCGGTAATCGCCGATGCCTCCGTGCCCGCGAGGAATGCCGCTACCCGTGCGATCTCGATGGGTTCAACCATGCGGCCCAGCGCGGCGTTGCCTTCTAGCGCCGACACATCGCGTTCACCTTTGTCGATCGCCCCTTGCAGCGCGGGGTGCGCGTGTAACCGGGCGCGATCGCGTTCACGCGCACCTGTGCCGGTCCCCATTCGGCCGCCAAACATTCCGTAATGGAAATGACCGCCGCCTTCGCGGGCGCATAGGCGTGCATCGGCATCGAGCGCATGCCCGCAATCGACGCGATGTTGATGATGCTGCCGCGCCGCCGTGCGGCCATCCGCTTGCCGAACGCGACGCAGGCGACATAGGTGCCACGCTGATCGATGCGCACCACGTCGTCCCAAATTTGCATGGACAGTTGCTCGGGCGGCAATGGCTTTTGAATAATCCCCGCGCTGTTCACCAACACTTCCGGCGCGCCGAACTCGCTGTCGATTTCCGCAGCACATCTATCTACGGCGGCCTCGTCGCCGACATCTACGATCCAAGCTCGTCCGCCGAGTTCTTTTGCAACCTCGTGAGCGCGCGGATCGCGATCGACAATCGCAACGTGTGCGCCTCGCGCCGCCAGTTCCTGGGCGCAGGCCAGGCCGATACCGCTCGCACCGCCCGTCACCACTGCTACGCCTGAAAGTTGTTCGCTCATTTGAGTTTTTCCTCGCCTATCGTCGAAGCGAAAAGTTTAAACCTTGCGGATGAGGATTGTCGAAGAATAAGTGAGGTGCGCCAGAGACCGCATGGATACTGCCTCTCGGGCCATGCCACGCCACCAGGCAAGCTGGATTTGGCTCGTGGCGATGCTTCAAGAAAATGTAGGCAGGGTTAAGATGCAACTTCTCGCAGCTCAAATAACTAGCGGCCACAGAGTAGTGGGACTACTCCTTCCCTTGTGCGCACCGCGCACGGGGGAAGGCCGGGATGGGGGCAGCCCTTGCCTGTAGCTCGAAAAACCGATCTATATCCATACCGAAATCGCGCGTTCGAAAAAGCTTCGCCCCCACCCCTTCCCTCCCCCGCGCGCGATGCGCGCAAGGGAGGGGGGAAGGCCGCCGCTCCCAATAAGCAGTCGCTCTGTCTTAAGCACAATAAGTCGCAAACAAAATAAAACACTGCACTTGGTCACCGCGAAATAAAATCATCGCGGCGGACAATAGGTTTGAATTTGTCTTTTCGCCTTCTCGATTTCCGCCGTGCGTCGCTCATCGTCAAAATATTCCGGTTCGCCTTGTTCGTCGAGCGAATAGACCACTCGCTTGGTTTGCAGCGTTTGCAAGTTTTGCCAAGCGCTAATACAAATCTGCTTGCGAATCGCAGCATCGCGTTTGACCGCAGCGTCGTGTTCCTGCTGTATTCGTTCCACTTCTTGGCGCTCGGCGCGACGCTTACGAAACTCGATGTCTTTTTCTTGCCAGCTCTTCGTAGCGGGCGGGCTTTCACCTGAATTGATCGGTGGCGCCGGCTGCACTGAAATCGTTTTTGCCTTGCGATCGGGTGGAGGTGTTTCGGAATAATGGGTAATGCCGTTGTCGTCTTGCCATTTATACATGGTGGCGCCAACGGCTGCTATGGAGAAGCAGAATAAAACAAATAGCAAAATTTTCTTGTTCATTATATTTTTCCTTATTAGTATTGCCGTCCAAGAGCTGCGGCATAAGCGATGCATTTATCACGCCCATTACCACTGTGCAAGGATCGACTTTGGGGTCGATTATTTGACAGAGGTTTTTGGGGCTGCGACCACTTACTTTATTATTCTAAATCATTTCGAAGTTTATTTTTTTTTCCGATTTTATTAACCGAAATTGGGAAGGCATAGGGAGATAGCTTGTTTACTTATCTCCACAATTCCCCAGCAGCTAGGGAAGCTCTGATTTATTCCGGTTGCGGCGTTCCAAGCGGCTAGGGCTCAGGTAGAAAGTGGTATGCTCGTATTTGCCACCTTGTTAGTTTGCAAACATCATGGACCTAAAGTTAAAAGGTAAGTCGGTTCTTATCACCGGCGCATCGAAGGGCATCGGCCTCGCCTGCGCGAAGGCCTTCGCCGCGGAAGGCAGCAATCTGCATCTCGCAGCTCGCTCGGCGGATTTACTGGCGACCGTGGCGAGCGAAATTCAGGCGCGCCATGGGGTGAAAGTCGATAGTCACGTGTGTGACTTGCGCACGGAAGGCGCGGTGAAGCAATTGGCCGATGCTTGCGTCGACGTTGATATTTTAGTCAACAACGCCGGCGATATTCCCGGTGGAAATATCGAAACGGTCGACGAAGCGCGCTGGCGCCACGCTTGGGAATTGAAAGTCTTCGGTTACATCAACCTCACGCGGGCGATGCTGGCGCACATGAAGCCGCGCGGCAAAGGCGTGATCGTGAACGTGATCGGCATGGCGGGTGTCACGCATCCGCCGGAGTATATTTGCGGGACGATGGGTAACGCGGCGCTCGAAGCCTTCACCAAAGGCGTCGGCAAAGGCTCGATCGAATACGGTGTGCGCGTGCTTGGGCTTCATCCGCCCGCGACCCGCACCGATCGCATTATTCAGTTGAACAAGACCATCGCGAAGCAAAAGTTCGGCGATGAATCGCGCTGGGAAGAACTACTGAAGCAGACTCGCGTGATTGAACCGGAACAAGTGGCGGATACGGTTTTATTTTTTGCGTCGGAGCGTGCGAATCACCTATCGGGCGTGATGTTGAATCTGGGAACGTACTAGATAATTTTTGAGAGGTGGCCACAAGGCAATACCAGAGCGGCTTCCACGCCATGCATTGCCGTGAGGCAATATCCATGGGGCTCCTGGCAATGACAACCTAAAACAAGAAAGCCGGCATCGCCGGCTTTCTTCTAGAGTGACGCTTATTAGATTTACTTAGTATCTGCAGCAGCATCCGCAACCACATCGGGCCGGTCAAGCAATTCAACTAGCGCCATCGGCGCATTGTCGCCCTGACGGAAACCAAACTTCAGAATTCGCAGGTATCCGCCGTTGCGTTTTTGAAAACGCGGGCCGAGTTCATCGAACAGTTTAACGACGACATCGCGATCGCGCAGACGATCGAATGCAAGGCGGCGATTGGCAAGCGTGGGCTTCTTACCGAGCGTGATCAGCGGCTCGGCAACGCGGCGCAATTCCTTCGCCTTCGGCAACGTGGTCTTGATGGACTCGTGTTGCAGCAACGAATTGGTCATGTTGCGCAACATGGCTAGACGATGACTAGTCGTGCGGTTAAGTTTGCGATTACTTTGACGGTGACGCATGGCAATTTTCCATTGTGTTGTTCTAGGCGCTCGGTTTTTCGACCAGTCCAGCGGGTGGCCAATTTTCCAGCTTGATGCCTAACGTAAGACCCTTGGAAGCGAGCACTTCTTTAATTTCGTTCAAGGATTTGCGACCCAGATTCGGCGTCTTGAGCAACTCGGTTTCCGTACGCTGAATCAAATCGCCGATGTAGTAAATGTTTTCCGCTTTCAAGCAATTCGCTGAACGCACCGTGAGCTCGAGGTCGTCGACCGGTTGTAACAGGATAGGATCGACTTGCTGCGCCTTCGGTTGCTCGATGGAAATCGGCGTGCCCTTGAGATCGGCGAACACCGATAGCTGATCGACCAACACACGCGCGGCGTAACGCACCGCTTCTTCCGGCTCGACCACGCCATTGGTTTCGATATCGACGATCAATTTATCCAGATCGGTGCGCTGTTCGACGCGAGCGCTTTCCACCGCATAGCTAACGCGCTTGACGGGGCTGAACGAGGCATCGAGCAAGATGCCGCCGATGGCGCGATTTTCCTGCTCCGGGCGGGTGCTGGCGGGCTCGTAACCGCGGCCGTGCTCGACTTTAACCTGCATATCGAGTTTACCGCCTTGCGAAAGATGGGCAATTAAATGCTCGGGATTGATGATTTCCACATCGTGCGTCAACTCGATATCGGCCGCCGTGACGGTGCCTGGACCTTGCTTCTTGAGCTTGAGCACAATTTCGTGGGCGTTGTGCAACTTGAAGACGATGCCTTTGAGGTTCAGCAGAATATCGACGACGTCTTCCTGCACGCCTTCCAGCGCGGAGTATTCGTGCAACACACCGCTGATTTTGACTTCAGTGGGCGCGTAGCCGGGCATGGACGATAGGAGAATACGGCGCAGGGCATTACCCAGCGTGTGACCATATCCGCGCTCGAACGGCTCCATCACCACTTTTGCGTGGTAGGGCGAAATATTTTGGACATCGATAATACGCGGTTTTAGAAAGCCCGTACTTTGGCTCTGCATAGGGTAATTTCCTTTGGGCAGCGATTATTTCGAATAAAGCTCGACGACGAGGTTTTCGTTGATGGTAGGCGGTAGTTCCGAACGTTGCGGCCGGGCTTTGTAAGTACCCTTCAAACCTTTCACATCAACTTCTATCCACTCGGGGAAACCTCGCTGCTCCGCCGCCTCAACCGAGGCCTTGATGCGCAGTTGATCCTTAGCGCGCTGGGCGACTTCAACGATATCACCAGGGCGAACTAAGTAGGACGGAATGTTCACGCGATGGCCGTTGACCAGAATGCCGTTGTGCCGCACGATCTGCCGCGCTTCGGTGCGGGAGACGCCGAAGCCCATGCGATACGACACGCTGTCCAAGCGGCTTTCCAGCAATTGCAACAACGCTTCGCCGGTCACGCCGCGCGACCGCTCCGCTTGTTCGTAGGTCTTGTGGAATTGACGTTCCAATACACCATATATGCGACGCACTTTTTGCTTCGCGCGTAACTGATTGGCGTAATCGGACATTCTGGAATTCTTTTGTCCGTGTTGCCCCGGCGGATAATTGCGACGCTCGATCGCACACTTATCGGTAAAGCACTTCTCGCCCTTCAAAAACAGCTTTTCGCCTTCACGGCGACATTGACGGCATTGCGGATCGGTATTTCTAGCCAACTTTGTCTCCCTTAAATACGGCGGCGCTTAGGCGGACGGCAACCGTTATGCGGCACCGGCGTGACATCAGCGATACTGGTGATCTTGAAACCAATGGCGTTTAAAGCGCGCACGGCTGATTCCCGGCCAGGGCCGGGACCCTTAATTCGAACTTCCAAATTCTTCACGCCGCACTCTTGCGCGGCTTTGCCCGCGGCCTCGGCGGCTACTTGAGCAGCAAAGGGCGTGCTCTTGCGCGAGCCCTTGAAACCCCCGGCGCCGGAGGTCGACCACGACAGGGCATTGCCCTGACGGTCGGTGATGGTAATGATGGTGTTGTTGAACGACGCGTGCACGTGAGCGATGCCTTCGGCAACATTCTTCTTAACTTTTTTGCGAACTCGTTGAGCCGTAGCTTTAGTAGCCATTTAGTTAGGTCCTTGTCTTACTTAGAGGTGGCAGAACGAGAAGATGCCGCGGAACGGGCTTTGCGCGGGCCTTTTCGAGTGCGGGCGTTGGTGCGCGTGCGCTGACCGCGCACTGGCAGACCACGACGATGACGCGCCCCGCGATAGGATCCCAAGTCCATCAGTCGTTTGATGTTCATGGAGATTTCGCGGCGCAGATCGCCCTCGAGTTTGAATTTGCCGACTTCGACGCGCAACTTGTCCATTTGCTCATCGTTCAGATCTTTGATTTTGACTGTGAAGCCGATTCCGGCTGCCGAGCAAATCACGCGCGCGCGGCTGCGGCCAACGCCGAATATCGCCGTGAGCGCCACGTCGGTGTGCTGATTATTTGGAATGTTTACGCCTGCAATACGCGCCATTTACCTACCCCGCTGGGGAAACCTTAAATTATAACGGATCAACAACTTACTTACTAATTAGCCTTGCCGCTGCTTATGGCGCGGATTGCTGCAGATTACACGCAATACGCGTTTACGGCGCACCAGTATGCATTTACGGCAAACCTTTTTTACAGATGCTTGCACTTTCATTTCTAGCTCCAGTTACTTCGCGCGGAACACAATGCGCGCGCGCGATAAATCATAGGGTGTTAACTCAACCGTAACCTTGTCGCCCGGCAGGATGCGTATGTAGTGCATGCGCATCTTGCCGGAAATATGTCCTAATACCACGTGGCCATTTTCTAGCTTGACTCGGAAGGTTGCATTCGGGAGAGTCTCCAAGATCTCGCCCGGCATCTGTATAGTGTCTTCCTTAGCCATGGAATACGACAACGCTAGCGAGCAGGGAATCCTCCGCCCTTGAAGTTAGCCTTCTTCAATAAGCTCTCGTACTGATGCGACATGATGTAGGACTGTACCTGTGCCATGAAGTCCATGGTCACTACCACGATAATCAGCAACGACGTACCGCCGAAGTAAAACGGCACATTGAATTTAACAATCAAAAATTCCGGTAATAAACACACCAGCGTGACGTAAATCGCACCCACCATGGTCAGGCGCAAAATGATTTTCTCGATGTAGCGGGCAGTTTGCTCGCCGGGACGAATACCGGGGACAAAGGCGCCGCTCTTCTTCAAGTTATCCGCTGTTTCCTTCGGATTAAAAACTAGAGCCGTGTAGAAGAAGCAAAAGAAAATGATCGCGATGGCGTAGAGCAACACATACAGCGGCTGACCGGGGGACAGCGCAGCGGCGACATCCTTGAGCAAGGTGAAACCTTCGTAGTTCCCAAACCAACTCACCGCGGTCGCCGGTAACAAGATGATGCTGGATGCGAAAATCGGTGGGATCACGCCGGAGATATTAAGCTTAAGCGGAAGATGGGAACTTTGCCCGCCGTAGAGTTTGTTGCCGACCTGTCGCTTGGCATAGTTGACCAATATCTTGCGTTGGCCGCGTTCCACGAATACCACCGCGGCCGTCACCAATACAACCAGCGCGAAAATGATGATAACGGTCAAGGGATGCAGTGCGCCGGTTCGCGCTAGATCCAAAGTCCCGCCTAACGCTTGAGGCAACCCCGCGACGATGCCGGCGAAAATGATGAGCGATATGCCGTTACCGATACCGCGTTCTGTAATCTGTTCCCCTAACCACATTAAAAACATGGTTCCGGTAGTTAACGAAATGATAGTCGTTACGCGAAATAGCATTCCCGGGTGGAGCACTAGACCTGCTTGTGACTCCAGAGCAATAGCGATGCCCATGGACTGAAACAACGCCAGTGCGACAGTCCCATAGCGCGTATATTGCGTGATCTTGCGGCGCCCTGCCTCGCCCTCTTTCTTCAACTGTTCCAAAGTGGGAGAGACCACCGTTAGAAGCTGAACGATGATCGAGGCGGAAATATACGGCATGATCCCGAGGGCGAACACCGTAAAGCGCTGCAGCGCACCACCGGAGAACATGTTAAACATGCCGAGTATGCCGCCCTGCTGGGATTCGAATAGTTTGGCGAGTTCGTTCGGGTCGATGCCAGGCACTGGGATATGCGCACCGATCCTATACACGATCAAAGCAAGCAATAGGAATATGAGGCGCTTCTTAAGATCGCCCATCTTCCCTAGGGATAGCCCGGTACTAGGTGTCGTCGTAGCCAAAATATTTTTACTCGGCGATCGAGCCGCCGGCGGCTTCGATCGCGGCGCGGGCGCCTTTGGTCACGCCCAAGCCCTGCAATTTGACAGCGCGCTTGATCTCGCCCTTAAGAAACACTTTTGCCGTTGTGGCTAGGCTAGTTGCAAGCCCAGCTTGCTTAAGCGCCAGCATGTCGATCACGTCGGCTTTGACTTCGTTGAGATCGACCAAGCGTACCTGAGCAATATCGTTACGCGTCAGAGAAATAAATCCGCGCTTCGGCAAGCGACGTTGCAACGGCATTTGCCCACCCTCGAAACCGACTTTATGGAATCCACCGGCGCGGGATTTTTGCCCTTTGTGGCCACGGCCGGCGGTCTTACCCAGACCACTGCCGATTCCGCGTCCGACGCGGCGTTTGGGGCGCTTGGAACCCGCTCCGGGTTTCAGTGTATTTAGTCGCATAGCGTACTTTCCTGATTCAGCCGACTTTGACCAAATGGCTCACGCAGTTAATCATGCCGCGAATAGCCGGTGTGTCCTGTAATTCGACCGTATCGCGCATGTTGCGCAAACCTAAACCTTTTACCGAGGCGCGATGATTAACCTTTGCCCCTATCGGGCTCTTGATTAAAGTCACTTTGATCTTTTTACTATCGCTGGTCATCGTCTCTTACTCCGTTAGATCTTCGACGCGCAGGCCGCGTTTAGCGGCGATTTCCGACGGCGTATTCATCGCCTGCAACCCCTCGAGCGTCGCGCGAACGACATTATAGGGGTTGGTCGAACCATGGCACTTAGCCAAGATGTTGGTCACGCCCATTACCTCGAACACGGCGCGCATCGGACCGCCGGCGATAATCCCGGTACCCTCCGACGCGGGCTGCATGAACACACGCGCAGCACCGTGATTACCCATCACAGAATGGTGCAAGGTGCCGCTCTTTAAGCTGATCTTCACCATGTTACGGCGGGCCTGCTCCATGGCTTTTTGCACGGCCACCGGCACCTCGCGCGCTTTGCCTTTGCCCATGCCGATACCGCCGTCGCCATCACCGACCACGGTTAGCGCTGCGAAACCCATGATACGGCCACCCTTAACCACTTTGGTGACACGGTTGACTGCCACCATTTTTTCCCGGAGACCGTCGGATCGCTCTTCTGTTTCGACTTTTGCCATACTGTTTCCTTAGAACGCGAGACCGTTCTCGCGAGCCGCATCGGCTAATGCCTTGATGCGGCCGTGATACTTAAATCCGGATCGATCGAACGCCAGTTTCGCAAGTCCCAAACTCTTCGCACGCTCGGCTATCCTTTTGCCTACCAATGCGGCAGCCTTGGTATTCCCACCGTTGGGGATGTCCTTACGCACTTCCGCCTCGGCGGTTGAAGCGCTGGCAAGCACTTTACCGGCGACGCCATCGATAATCTGCGCATAAATATGGCTATTGGTACGGTGCACAGAAAGACGCGCAACTTTGAGCTCTGCGATTTTGGCCCGGGTTTTGCGGGCACGGCGCAGGCGAGCATGTTTGGTTTCGACCATGTCTGTCCTCGATTACTTCTTCTTGGTTTCTTTCAACACTATCACTTCATCGGAGTAACGCACACCTTTGCCTTTATAAGGCTCGGGTTTGCGGTAGGCACGCACTTCCGCCGCCACCTGGCCGACTCGTTGCTTATCCGTACCTTTAATGATGATCTCCGTTTGGGTCGGTGTTTCCACTTTGATTCCATCGGGCATTTTGTGTGCCACCGGGTGGGAGAAACCCAACGTTAAATTCAATACCTGACCGCTGGCCTGAGCACGATAGCCCACTCCGACCAGGTTCAATTTTTTTTCGAAACCCTTAGTGACGCCACTTACCATATTGGCGATTAGCGCCCGGGCAGTTCCAGACATCGCGTTGGCGCCAATCGAACCATCTGCAGGCGTAATCGTCACGTCGTTACCTTCGCGGGCAACCGAGATCTTGTCCCCGAATGCGTGCTTCAATGAGCCCAGCGGACCCTTTACGGTTACCTCGGTGCCGGAGATATCCAAATCGACTTTATCCGGTAGAGTGATAGGAGCTTTACCAACGCGCGACATAGTGGTTCTCTTTAAATTACGCTACGATACACAGGACTTCACCACCTAAACCGGTGGCCCGCGCTTTACGGTCTGTCATCACGCCCTTAGACGTAGAGATGATCGCGACCCCCAACCCATTCATAACCTTGGGCAGATCATCGCGTCCTTTATAAATACGCAATCCAGGTCGGCTTACTCGCTCGATTTTGTCGATGACCGGGCGGCCGGCATAGTATTTCAATGCGATTTCCAAGGTGGCCTTATTACTTTCCGTGCGCACCGCGAAGTCATCTATATAACCTTCGTCCTTAAGCACTTTGGCGATTGCTGCCTTAAGGTTCGATGCCGGCATTATCACAGCCGTTTTCTCAGCGCCTTGCGCATTGCGTATGCGCGTCAGCATGTCGGCTACAGGGTCACTCATGCTCATTCAAATATCTCCGACTACCAACTTGCCTTGATTAGGCCAGGGATTTCCCCGCGCATCGCGATTTCACGCAACTTGCTGCGGCCAAGGCCAAACTTGCGAAACGTTCCACGCGGACGCCCGGTCAGTGCGCAGCGGTTACGCGTCCGGACTGGACTCGCATTGCGCGGGAATTCCGCCAGCTTGGTGCGTGCCTCTTGCCGGGTTTCCGGGGTAGCTTTGGAGTTACGGATGATCGCGATAAGCTCCGTTCGGCGCGCGGCGTACTTTTTAACGGTATCGCGCCGCTTTGCTTCGCGGTTAATTAACGAAAGTTTAGCCATTCACTACCTTAATTGCGGAACGGGAATTTAAATGATGCTAACAGAGCACGGGCTTCAGCATCGGTTTTCGCTGTCGTGGTGATCGTAATATTCATGCCGCGAACAGCGTCAATTTTGTCGTACTCGATCTCGGGGAAAATAATTTGTTCTTTCACACCGAGATTGAAGTTACCGCGGCCGTCGAATGACTTAGCGGAAATACCGCGAAAATCGCGAATCCGCGGAATGGCGATAGTCACCAAACGATCGAGGAATTCGTACATCCGCCCGCTCCGCAAGGTCACTTTGCATCCGATTGGGTAGTTATCGCGGATTTTAAAGTTCGCGATCGACTTGCGCGTTTTCGTAATGACCGGTTTTTGACCGGCGATCTTTACCATGTCGCCGACCGCATTATCCAGCACCTTCTTATCGGCAACCGCCTCGCCCACACCCATGTTCAACGTAATCTTCTCGATGCGCGGAACTTCCATCACCGATTGATAACTGAACTCTTTCAACAACTGAGGAACGACGGTCTCTTTGTAAAAGCTATGCAAGCGTGCCATGAATTAATCCTTAGCGATCTATCACTTCGCCGTTCGATTTAAAGAAGCGCACTCGACGGCCGTCTTCCAATACTTTGATTCCAACTCGGTCGGCCTTCTGGGTCGCACTGTTGTAAAGCGCGACATTGGAAATATCGACCGGCATATCTTTATCCATGATCCCGCCGACCTGGCCTTTGATGGGATTGGGCTTGGTGTGCTTCTTAACGCGGTTAATGCCTTCAACCACGACTTGACCACCCGGAACTATGCGCAACACCGTACCGCGTTTGCCTTTGTCCTTACCGGCAATGCTGATCACTTCATCGCCCTTTTTGATTTTCTGCATAATCAATCGCCTCTTACAACACTTCCGGGGCCAACGACACAATTTTCATGAATTTCTCGGTGCGCAATTCGCGCGTTACCGGTCCGAAAATACGCGTGCCGATGGGTTCAAGTTTGGCGTTTAATAACACCGCAGCGTTAGCATCGAACTTTACCAACGAACCGTCGTCCCGGCGCACGCCCTTGGCGGTGCGGACGACAACCGCACTATAGACCTCGCCTTTTTTAACGCGGCCACGGGGCGCCGCGGACTTAATGCTGACCTTGATGACGTCGCCGATACCGGCATAACGGCGCTTCGAGCCGCCCAACACCTTGATGCACATTACGGAACGGGCACCGGTGTTGTCAGCAACATCCAACAACGATTGCATTTGAATCATGATTTTATTTCCAACTTTTTCGCCTGCCGCGCGTAACGGCTAACATAGACGACTAGTTTTGGATTCCGTTAGGAGTTGATCAATTCAGAAAGTCTAAAATTATAACGTGTAACACTTCGCGCTACAAGTACCAGAGCAAGAAGAACAGTGCTCCCTTTTCTTGGCCGGCAAATCAAACGTTCCTGGATTTTTCCACCAACTCAGCCACTCGCCATGCTTTGGTTTTGGAAATCGGTTTGGTCTCTTCTATCACCACCACGTCACCTTCGCCGAAGGCGCCGGATTCAACATGTGCGTGGTATTTCTTCGAACGCCGCTGTACTTTTCCATAAACCGGATGGGTTACGGTACGCTCAACCAATACCGTAACGGTTTTTTGCATCTTCGCGCTTACAACTCGCCCCGACAGGCGACGTTTTTCTTTAGTGTCGCTCATGCTGCGCTCGCCTTTTGATTGATAATCGTCTTTACCCTTGCGATATCGCGCCGGACTTTACGAATTTCCGAAACGTTGGTTAATTGTTGCGTCGCGACTTGCATACGCAAGCCAAACTGCGCCTTTCGCAAAGACAGCAACTCGTCGTTTAGTTCAGCGGCTGACTTAGCGCGCAGATCTTTCGCTTTCATAGCCTTATCCCAATTGACGCGTTACGAAGGTGGTCGCCAACGGCAATTTAGCCGCGGCCAAATCGAACGCTTCGCGCGCAAGTTTCTCGTCTACCCCATCCATTTCGTAGAGTACTTTGCCGGGTACGATCTCGGCGACAAAATACTCGGGGTTACCTTTACCATTACCCATCCGGACTTCGGCGGGTTTAGTGGAAATAGGTTTATCCGGAAATATACGGATCCAAATACGACCGCCGCGCTTGATGTGACGTGTCATCGCCCGGCGCGCCGCTTCGATTTGACGGGCCGTGATGCGGCCGCGTTCCGTTGCCTTCAAGCCAAATTCACCGAAGCTAACTTTGGCGCCGCGTGTGGCAACACCGCGATTTCGGCCCTTTTGCTGTTTGCGGTATTTCGTTCTAGCTGGCTGCAGCATTTCTCACCCCAGATTTCCTTGTCTTCTTTTCTTGCTCAACGGGCGCCGCGGTCGGTTTTTCGCCTGGACCCATTACTTCACCTTTATAAACCAGCACGCGAACACCGATAACACCGTAGGTCGTTTTCGCTTCAGAGAATCCATAGTCGATATCCGCACGCAGGGTATGCAGCGGAACACGACCTTCTCGATACCATTCGGTGCGAGCGATCTCAATGCCGTTCAAACGACCCGCGCTCATGATTTTGATGCCTTGCGCACCCAGGCGCATGGCGTTGGTCATCGCACGCTTCATCGCGCGGCGAAACATCACCCGCTTTTCCAATTGGCTGGAAATACCGTCAGCGATGATTTGCGCATCGAGTTCTGGTTTGCGGATTTCTTCGATGTTGACGTGTACGGGCACACCCATCATCTTTTGCAGGCTACTGCGCAGTACTTCGATGTCTTCACCCTTCTTGCCGATTACGACGCCGGGTCTGGCGCTATAAATGGTGATTTTAGCGTTTTTGGCCGGGCGTTCAATGACGATGCGGCCGACGGACGCGTGCGCCAGCTTCTTCTTTAAAAAGGCTCGAACCTGTAGATCGTCCTTGATCATCGCCGCGAAGTTCTTGCCTTCGGCGAACCAACGCGACGACCAATTGCGATTCACGCTGAGGCGAAAGCCAATTGGGTGTATTTTTTGTCCCATAACTTATTCCTTGTCCGCCACCGTTAAATAAATATGACAGGTCGGCTTTACGATGCGATTTCCACGGCCCTTGGCACGCGCGCGCATGCGGCGCAGCATTTCGCCCTTTTCTACGTAAACTGTCGCGACCCGCAATTCATCGACATCAGCACCTGCATTGTGCTCGGCGTTAGCGATGGCGGATTCGAGCACTTTCTTCATGATCTTCGCCGCCTTTTGCGGGGCGAACGTCAGGATGTTCAACGCACGATCGACCTTAAGGCCACGCACCTGGTCGGCGATCAAACGGCCTTTTTGCGCCGACAACCGTACTCCAAATAATTTGGCAGAAACTTGCATCATGAATCCCTCTATTTCTTCGCCGCGGGCGCCGCGACTTTTTTATCACCCGGGTGTCCCTTGAAGGTCCGTGTGTGGGAAAACTCGCCTAACTTGTGCCCCACCATGTTCTCCGTGACATATACCGGTATGTGCTGCTTTCCATTGTGAACCGCAATGGTGAGCCCCACAAAATCTGGTAAAACCGTCGAGCGGCGTGACCAAGTTTTAATCGGTCGCTTGTCTTTCGTTGCCTGAGCGGTCTCGACTTTCTTGATCAAATGCCCATCGACGAATGGGCCCTTTTTTACTGAACGTGCCATATCGTTTTCCCTTATTTCGCGTGGCGGCGGCGAACGATCATAACGTTCGTACGCTTGTTGTTGCGAGTGCGATAACCTTTAGCTTGCTGACCCCATGGACTAACGGGAGGCTGGCCCGCCGCAGTTTTGCCGCCGCTTCCGCCGTGGGGATGATCGACTGCATTCATCACCACGCCTCGCACGGTCGGGCGTATTCCGCGCCACCGCATCGCACCGGCTTTGCCAATGGATTCGAGGTTATGCTCTTCGTTACCGACATCGCCAATGGTCGCACGGCAGTCCACATGCACCTTCCTGATCTCACCGGAACGCAAACGCAACTGTGCATAGCTACCTTCTCGCGCCAACAGTTGCACCGACGTACCAGCCGAACGCGCCAACTGAGCGCCTTTGCCTGGCAACATTTCGATGCAATGAACAGTAGTGCCGACAGGAATATTGCGTAGCGGTAACGTGTTCCCCGGCTTGATCGGAGCTTCAGGTCCGCTGATCAATTCCATCCCGACCGAAATACCCTTAGGTGCGATTATGTATCGGCGCTCACCGTCGCGATAGCAAAGCAGCGCAAGATGGGCGCTGCGATTGGGATCGTGCTCGATGCGCTCCACTTTAGCAATTATGCCGTCTTTATTGCGACGAAAATCCACGATTCGATAGTGTTTCTTATGACCACCGCCCTGATGGCGCGTGGTGATGTGGCCATTGTTATTGCGGCCGGAGCCACGGGTTTGACTTTCGACCAAGGCCGCGAACGGAGCGCCCTTGTGCAGACCCGGCGTAACCACGCGAACAACGGCGCGTCTGCCCGGCGAAGTAGGCTTGAGTTTTACGAGTGCCATAGCTTTCCTTTATTCACCGGTAAAGTTAATTTCTTGGCCCGGCTTGATCGAGACGTAGGCGCGTTTGGTATCGTTGCGCTTGCCCAAATACCGGCCAAAACGCTTCGATTTGCCCATCGTGTTGGAAACACGCACACCCGTCACTTCGACTTTGAACATCAACTCGACTGCCGCTTTGATTTCGGGCTTGGTCGCATTGGGAATCACTTCAAAGATCACTTGATTGAATTTATCCGCGACGTAGGTGCTTTTCTCCGACACTACCGGCGCGGCGAGAATCTGCATCAGTCGTTCTTGGCTGGTTTGCGCAGTCATACCAATGCCTCTTCCATCTTCTTAACGGCGTCACGCGTCATAAGAACTTTCGCATACCGAACTAAATTGACCGGATCCGCATACCCTGCCTCGACGACCAATACATTCGGTAAGTTGCGCGCTGACAGGAATAGGTTTTCATCGACCTGCCCGGTGATGATCAGAACATTATCCAAACCCATCCCTTTTAGCTTTTGAGCAAGTTGCTTGGTTTTGGGTGAATCGAGTTTTATATCCTCAACAACGGCTAAGCGATCCTCGCGCACTAATTGCGACAAGATGGAGCAGATACCCGCGCGATACATTTTCTTATTCAGCTTATGGCTAAAGTTCTCATCGGGACTATTCGGAAAAATCTTACCACCGCCGCGCCACAAGGGACTAGACGCCATCCCGGCACGGGCACGACCCGTCCCTTTTTGACGCCATGGTTTGCGAGTTGACTTCGCAACATCGCTACGGCCCTTTTGTGCACGGGTACCTTGACGAGCATTCGCTTGATACGCGGTGACCACCTGGTGTACGAGCGACTGATTGAAATCGCGCCCAAAGAGCTCGTCTGAGACTTTTACGTTCGCGGTAGCCTCGCCCTTATCGTTAATCAGCTTAAGATCCATTATGCCCCCGCTTTCACGGCAGGATGCACGATCACGTGACCACCCTTTGATCCAGGCACCGCCCCCTTTACTAACAATAATTGGCGCTCAGCATCGATACGAATAATTTCAAGATTCTGCGTAGTTCGCTTGACTGCGCCCATGTGACCCGACATACGCTTACCTGGGAACACGCGACCCGGATCCTGTGCCATGCCGATAGAGCCTGGTACGTTATGGGACCGAGAATTACCATGGCTTGCACGACCGGAAGCGAAGTTGTAGCGCTTAATCGTGCCGGCAAAACCTTTACCCTGAGTTACGCCGGTAACATCGACCATCTGACCGACTTTAAACACGTCGAGTGCGATGATGGAACTCGGCTTCAAGGGGGCAAGCTGTTCCGCAGAAGGAGCAAATTCGCTGAGTATGGTTCCCGCTTCGACGCCCGCACGAGCATAGTGTCCCGCTTGCGCCTTGCTGACTCTATTTGCGCGACGCTTTCCGAACGCGACTTGCACAGCGGAGTAACCATCCACTTCGGGAGTCTTAACTTGAGTGACTCGATTGTTTGACACATCGAGCACAGTGACCGGGACGGCGCTGCCGTCATCGGTGAAAATGCGTGTCATGCCGACCTTCCGGCCGACTAATCCTAAGCTCATCTTCTTACCCTTTGTGAGGTGCCGATTACAATTGATCGGCGCTTAACATGGGACGGTAAACCGTCCTCTTTGCAACTCTTACAGCTTAATTTCTACGTCGACGCCCGCAGGCAAATCGAGTTTCATCAATGCATCGACGGTTTTGTCCGTAGGGTCAACGATGTCCATCAACCGCAAATGCGTACGAATTTCAAATTGGTCACGGGACGTCTTGTTCACGTGGGGCGACCGCAACACGTCGAAACGCTCGATTCGCGTGGGTAAAGGCACCGGACCTTTTACCACGGCGCCCGTACGTTTCGCCGTCTCGACTATTTCAAGTGCCGACTGATCGATTAACCGATAGTCAAAGGCCTTAAGGCGAATGCGAATTTTTTGGTGCTGAATTGCGGTTGCCATTTAGTTTTTCCGATTATTCAATAATTTTCGCGACCACACCGGCGCCGACGGTCCGGCCGCCTTCGCGAATGGCAAAGCGTAAGCCCTCTTCCATCGCAATGGGCTGGATCAGCGCCACGGTGATGCTGATGTTGTCCCCCGGCATCACCATCTCAGTCCCCGCCGGCAGTTCAATACTGCCGGTGACGTCGGTGGTGCGAAAGTAGAACTGCGGTCGATAACCCGGGAAGAACGGGGTGTGTCTCCCACCTTCTTCTTTGCTTAAGACGTAGATCTCGGCAGTGAACTTGGTGTGCGGGGTGATGCTGCCGGGCTTGGATAGGACTTGGCCGCGCTCGACTTCTTCGCGCTTGGTGCCGCGCAGGAGGACGCCGACGTTGTCGCCGGCTTGACCTTGGTCAAGCAGCTTACGGAACATTTCGACCCCGGTGCAGACGGTCTTGATGGTGGGCTTTAAGCCGACGATTTCGATCTCTTCGCCGACTTTGACAATGCCGCGTTCAATCCGGCCGGTAACCACTGTTCCCCGGCCGGAGATGCTGAAGACGTCTTCGACGGGCATGAGGAAGGGGCCGTCTAAGGCACGCTTGGGTTGGGGGATGTAGGTGTCGAGGGCTTCGGCGAGTTTGAAGATGGAGCCTTCGCCCATGTCGGAGGTGTCGCCTTCCATGGCCATTTTGGCGGAGCCGATGACGATGGGGGTGTCGTCCCCTGGGAATTCGTATTTGACCAGGAGTTCGCGCACTTCCATTTCGACTAGCTCAAGCAGTTCTTTGTCGTCGACCATGTCGGCTTTGTTCATGTAGACGATGATGTAGGGAACGCCGACTTGTCGGGCTAACAGGATATGTTCGCGGGTCTGGGGCATGGGGCCGTCAGCGGCAGACACGACTAGAATCGCTCCGTCCATTTGGGCGGCGCCGGTGATCATGTTTTTGACGTAATCAGCGTGGCCGGGGCAGTCGACGTGGGCGTAATGTCTGTTGGCGGTCTCGTATTCGACGTGGGCGGTATTAATCGTGATGCCGCGGGCCTTTTCTTCGGGGGCAGCGTCAATCTGGTCATAGGCCTTGGCCTCGCCGCCAAATTTCTTGGATAGCACCAAGGTGATCGCCGCGGTCAAGGTGGTCTTGCCGTGATCCACATGACCAATGGTCCCGACGTTTACGTGCGGCTTGGTCCGCTCAAATTTGCCTTTTGCCATTTTTCATCCTTACTATTTTTTGTTGATGACCGCTTCAGCAACGCTTTTGGGGGCTTCGTTGTAATGCTTGAATTCCATCGTGTATGTCGCACGCCCCTGCGTTGCCGAACGAAGCGTCGTCGAGTAGCCGAACATTTCGGCCAACGGCACTTCCGCCTTAATTACTTTAATGCCCGCGACATCGTCCATGCCTTGGATCATGCCACGACGGGAGCTTAGGTCACCGACGACATTACCCATAAACTCGGGTGGTGTCTCCACTTCAACCGCCATCATCGGCTCAAGCAGTGCTGGACTGGCTTTGCGCATGCCGTCTTTGAATGCTATTGACGCCGCCATCTTGAACGCATTTTCATTGGAATCCACCTCATGGTAGGAACCATCGAACAACGTTACCTTGACATCGACTACCGGAAATCCGGCTAGCACACCGTTGGGCAGGGTTTCTTCCAAACCTTTGTTCACGGCGGGAATATACTCGCGCGGCACCGAACCGCCCTTGGTCGCATCGACGAATTCAAAGCCTTTGCCCGTCTCGTTCGGCTCCATCTTCAGCCAAACATGACCATACTGACCGCGACCGCCGGATTGCTTCACGAACTTGCCTTCGACCTCGACGGACTTCTTGATCGCTTCGCGATAGGCCACTTGCGGCGCGCCGACATTCGCCTCCACGCCAAACTCGCGCTTCATACGATCGACGATAATCTCCAGATGCAGTTCACCCATACCGGAAATAATGGTTTGACCGGATTCTTCGTCGGTACGAACACGGAACGAAGGATCTTCTTGCGCTAAGCGATTCAGCGCGATGCCCATCTTTTCCTGATCGGCCTTGGTCTTGGGCTCGACGGCGACGTGAATTACCGGCTCCGGGAAAATCATTTTTTCAAGCGTAATGACTTTATTCGGATCGCAAAGCGTATCCCCCGTGGTCGCCTCTTTCAGGCCAACCGCGGCAGCAATATCGCCGGCGCGAACTTCTTTGATTTCTTCGCGCTGGTTAGCATGCATCTGCAACAAACGACCAACCCGTTCTTTCTTGCCTTTGATCGGATTGTAAATAGTGTCGCCGGAGTTGATGACGCCCGAATAAACGCGGAAGAAGATGAGCTGTCCGACGAACGGATCCGTCATGATCTTAAATGCCAAACCGGAGAACGGCTCTTCATCGCTGGCTTTGCGGTTCGCGGCGGTTCCGTTTTCAAGCTCGCCGGCAATCGGTGGCACATCGGTTGGCGCCGGCATGTACTCGATCACCGCGTCCAACATGGCTTGTACGCCCTTGTTCTTAAACGCCGAGCCGCACAACATCGGCACGATCTCGAAGGCAATGGTACGTTGTCGCAGGGCAGACTTAATATCTGCCTCCGAAAGGTCACCCTCTTCGAGGTACTTGTTCATCAACTCTTCGGACGCTTCAGCCGCGCTCTCGAGCATTTTCTCGCGCCACTCCTTCGCCTCGGCCATCAGCTCAGCAGGAATGTCGCGCAAATCGAACTTCATGCCCTGGGACGCCTCATCCCAAAAGATGGCTTTCATCCGCACCAAATCAACGACGCCCTGGAATTTTTCTTCGGCGCCAATGGGAATCTGAATCGGCACAGGGTTCGCTTTGAGGCGAGACTTCATCTGGTCGTAAACTTTGAAAAAGTTCGCCCCGGTACGATCCATTTTGTTGACGAACGCCAACCGAGGAACCTTATATTTGTTCGCTTGGCGCCAAACGGTTTCAGACTGTGGCTGAACACCGCCTACCGCACAATAAACCATGCAGGCGCCATCCAACACCCGCATGCTGCGCTCCACTTCAATAGTGAAGTCGACGTGCCCCGGGGTATCGATGATATTGATGCGATGTTCGGCAAAACGCTTGTCCATGCCGCTCCAAAAACAAGTGGTCGCGGCGGATGTAATCGTGATACCCCGTTCCTGTTCCTGCTCCATCCAGTCCATGGTAGCCGCACCATCGTGCACTTCACCGATTTTGTGATTGATGCCGGTGTAGAACAGGATGCGCTCAGTCGTCGTCGTCTTACCAGCGTCGATGTGGGCACTAATGCCGATGTTACGATAACGATCTATGGGGGTCTTGCGTGCCACGATATTGCCTATCTCTCTAGAATGGGTTGCAGCGAATTAGAACCGGTAGTGAGCAAACGCTTTATTTGCCTCGGCCATGCGGTGCACTTCTTCACGTTTTTTGATCGCGCCTCCTTTGCCCTCGGATGCTTCGATCAACTCTGCTGCCAGCCGGCCCCACATGGACTTCTCGCTGCGTTTGCGAGCGGCCTCGCGCAACCAGCGCATGGCCAGGGCCGTGCGCCGAATGGAACGCACTTCCACCGGAACTTGGTAGTTCGCACCACCAACGCGGCGGCTTTTCACCTCGACCAACGGCTTCGCGTTATTCAACGCGGTGGTGAAAACTTCTAGCGGCTCCTTACCGGATTTCTTAGAGATCTGGTCCAGCGCGCCGTAGACGATCCGCTCCGCAACGGATTTCTTACCGCGCGTCATGATGACATTCATAAATTTCGCGATATCCTCGTTTTTATATTTCGGATCGGGAAGGATTTCGCGTTTCGGGATTTCTCTACGACGTGGCATGGTCTACACCTTGAAACAATTCTATTAAGCTGCTTTAGGGCGCTTCGCGCCATATTTTGAACGACTCTGCTTGCGGTCTTTGACACCGGCCGTGTCCAAACTGCCACGGACGATGTGATAGCGTACGCCGGGGAGATCCTTGACGCGACCGCCGCGAATCAACACCACCGAGTGTTCTTGTAAGTTGTGCCCTTCGCCACCGATGTAGCCGATGACTTCGAAACCGTTAGTCAGCCGTACCTTAGCTACTTTGCGCAACGCCGAGTTAGGCTTTTTCGGCGTAGTGGTATAAACGCGAGTACATACACCGCGTTTTTGTGGGCTAGATGCCAACGCTGGCACCTTGCTCTTTGTGACGGGCTTAACGCGCGGTTTGCGTGTTAACTGATTAATGGTTGGCATACGTGTCCAAAAGAAATACTCCCACCCCACATGGAAAACGAGCCCCTACGCGGGTTGGGGTAGAAAAAAGACTGCGAGTTTACGATGCGTACCTAGCCCTGTCAAGCAACCTGCTCGCTGTCCACGCTGACATCCTCGTCGTAAAGCCCCAAACCACGGCTTGGCGACAGATCGCCGCCTTTGCTGTGCTTGCGCCGCGTATTGTGATACGCGAGCCCAGTTCCAGCGGGAATGAGGCGACCGACAATGACGTTTTCCTTCAAACCGCGCAGCTCGTCCTTTTTGCCCATAATCGCCGCTTCCGTAAGCACGCGAGTGGTTTCTTGGAACGAGGCGGCGGAGATGAAGGAATCCGTCGATAGAGAAGCTTTGGTGATACCCAACAGGATGTTTTCGTAGCCTGCTGGATGTTTTCCGTCTTTGCTGACCGCGTCGTTTTCCGCCAACACATCGGCACGCTCCACCTGCTCGCCGGGGATAAAAGTTGTATCTCCTGCGCTCAAAATCTGCACGCGGCGCAGCATCTGACGCACGATTACTTCGATGTGCTTGTCATTGATCTTCACGCCTTGTAGTCGGTAAACATCCTGCACCTCATCGGTGATATACCGCGTTAGCGCCTCGATCCCGAGCAAACGCAAGATATCATGGGGATCGACCGGTCCATCGACGATCATCTCGCCTTTATTAACTACTTGACCGTCATGCACGGTGATGTGCTTTTCCTTCGGAATCAGATACTCGTGAGCCACGCCGTCCAGATCGGTGATGATCAAACGCTGTTTGCCTTTGGTGTCCTTGCCGAAAGAAATGGTGCCAGTCGCTTCCGCGAGCAATCCCGCATCCTTGGGCGAACGCGCCTCGAACAACTCCGCTACCCTCGGCAAACCACCTGTGATATCTCTGGTCTTGGACGATTCCTGCGGAATACGCGCCAATACTTCGCCGATCGAAGCCTGCTGACCATTCTTGACCGTGATAATGGCGCCGATCTGAAAGGTGTAGTTCACCGGTGTGTCGGAGTTCGGTATCTTCACCTCTTGGCCTTTTTCGTTCAGTAACTTCACCTGCGGGCGCAGGCCCTTGGACTGTGCGGAACCGCGGCGCTTCGGATCGATCACAACGAGAGTCGAGAGACCTGTTACGTCGTCGATCTGCTTGGCAACCGTCACGCCTTCCTCGACGTTCTCGAATCGCACTTCTCCGGCGTACTCCGTGATTATCGGGCGCGTATGCGGGTCCCAGTTTGCGAGCACCTGACCCGCCTTTACTTTGTTACCATCTTGGATGCTCAACAGCGCGCCGTAAGGAATCTTGTGGCGTTCGCGTTCGCGTCCCGCGTCATCGACGACGGTAATTTCACCGCTGCGTGAAATCACCACTGGCTCGCTACGCGCATTCGTCACGTAGCGCATGGTCGGCATGAAGCGAACCACACCGTTAGATTTACTCTCCACTTGACTTACCACCGCTGCGCGGGACGCCGCACCGCCGATGTGGAAGGTTCGCATCGTAAGCTGGGTTCCCGGTTCGCCGATGGACTGCGCAGCGATAACACCTACAGCCTCGCCAACATTTACCGAACTACCGCGACCTAGATCGCGGCCATAGCACTGTACGCACAGACCGTGACGCGTTTCACAGTTCAACGGCGTACGAACCTTAACCTCGTCAATGCCAGCCGCCTCGATGGCGTCCACCAGTGCCTCGTCCAGCAAACCGCCCGCTTCCACCATAGTCTCGCCGGTTTCAGGACTGAGAATTTCTATGGCTGCCACGCGTCCAAGAATACGTTCGCGCAGGGGTTCCACCACCTCGCCCCCCTCTACCAGCGCGCGCATATTCATGCCGTTTGTAGTACCGCAATTCTGTTCGGTCACGACCAAGTCCTGTGTGACATCCACCAAACGACGCGTGAGGTAACCGGAATTCGCCGTTTTTAACGCAGTATCCGCTAGACCCTTGCGCGCGCCGTGAGTCGAGATAAAGTACTGCAACACGTTCAAGCCTTCGCGGAAATTAGCAGTGATCGGCGTTTCGATAATGGAGCCATCGGGTTTAGCCATCAGCCCACGCATCCCCGCGAGTTGGCGAATTTGGGCCGCAGAACCGCGGGCGCCGGAATCGGCCATCATGTAGATCGAGTTAAACGATTCCTGGTTTACCGTCTTACCCTTGCGGTCCACCACGGGCTCGGAACCGAGCTGCTCCATCATGGCCTTCGCTACGTGGTCACCGGCACGACTCCAGATATCCACAACCTTGTTGTAGCGCTCACCTTGCGTCACCAAGCCGGAGGTATACTGGGACTCGATCTCTTTCACTTCTTTTTCCGAGCTAGAGATAATCGTACCCTTTTGATCCGGAACCAGCATATCGTCGACCGCGATAGAAATACCCGCACGCGTCGCAAGACTAAAGCCGGTCTGCATTAACTTGTCAGCAAAAATGACAGTCTCGCGCAAGCCGCAACGATGAAAGCTCGCATTGATAAGCCGGGAAATTTCCTTCTTTTTGAGCGCTTTGTTGATTAACTGGAACGGCAATCCATCCGGTAAAACTTCCGAAAGCAGCGCCCGACCTACGGTCGTCTCATATCGTGTGACCTTTTCCGAGCGTTCACCTTCGTCATTAACCTCAGCTTCTTTGATGCGTACCAGGACGCGAGCATGCAACTCGACTTTACGAGATTCATAGGCTCGCGAGACTTCCGATACATCGCTGAACATAGCGCCTTCACCGATCGCGTTAACGCGATCGCGAGTCATGTAGTACAACCCCAAAACGATATCCTGGGAAGGAACGATAATCGGGTCGCCATTTGCCGGCGACAGGATATTGTTGGACGCCAACATCAGCGTCCGCGCTTCCATTTGCGCCTCAAGCGACAACGGCACGTGAACCGCCATTTGGTCGCCGTCAAAGTCCGCATTGAACGCCGCGCAGACGAGCGGATGCAGTTGGATCGCCTTACCTTCGATCAATACCGGCTCAAAAGCTTGAATACCTAAGCGATGAAGTGTCGGCGCCCGGTTGAGCAGCACCGGATGTTCGCGAATCACTTCTTCCAAAATATCCCAAACCACCGGTTCTTCTGCTTCGACCATGCGCTTTGCAGCTTTGATAGTGGTGGCAAGCCCCATTACCTCAAGGCGATTAAAGATGTAAGGTTTGAACAACTCGAGCGCCATTTTCTTCGGCAATCCACATTGGTGCAGCTTGAGTTGCGGGCCTACCACGATGACCGACCGGCCTGAGTAGTCCACGCGTTTGCCCAATAAGTTTTGACGGAAGCGGCCGCTCTTGCCCTTAATCATGTCGGCCAACGACTTCAGCGCGCGCTTGTTAGCGCCTGTCATGGCTTTGCCGCGCCGGCCGTTATCGAGTAATGAATCAACCGATTCCTGCAGCATGCGTTTCTCATTGCGCACGATGATTTCCGGCGCCTTAAGTTCCAGCAGCCTGCGTAAGCGGTTGTTGCGGTTTATCACGCGGCGATAGAGATCATTCAGATCGCTCGTCGCGAAGCGTCCACCGTCCAGGGGTACCAGCGGACGCAGTTCCGGCGGCAGTACCGGTAGTACTTCCATGATCATCCAATCGGGCTTTACCCCCGAGCGGGAAAACGCCTCAAGCACCTTAAGGCGTTTTGCTATTTTTTTGATCTTGGTGTCGGAACCCGTAGCCGCTAGCTCCGTACGCAAGCGTTCCATTTCGCGATTGAGATCGAGTTTACGCAACAGGTCTCGAACGCCTTCCGCACCCATGGCGGCCGAAAAATCATCGCCATACTCTTCGAGCTTAGCGAGGTAGTCGTCTTCCGTCAGTAATTGGCCGCGCTGCAGCGACGTCATGCCACCATCGGTCACCACATAAGCTTCGAAATACAACACGCGTTCGATATCGCGCAACGTCATGTCAAGCACCATGCCCAACCGCGATGGCAGCGACTTTAAAAACCAAATGTGCGCGACCGGGCTCGCCAATTCGATATGCCCCATACGCTCGCGACGCACTTTGGACAAAGTGACCTCAACATTGCATTTTTCGCAGATAACGCCACGGTGCTTGAGACGCTTATACTTTCCACACAAGCACTCGTAGTCCTTTATCGGTCCGAAAATTTTCGCGCAGAACAAACCATCGCGCTCGGGTTTGAAGGTACGGTAGTTGATCGTCTCCGGCTTTTTCACTTCCCCGTAAGACCACGACCGGATTTTCTCCGGCGAGGCCAGACCGATACGAATGGCATCGAATTCTTCTTCTTGGGTTACCTGCTTAAATAAGTCTAATAACGCTTTCATCGTTCACTCCTGTTGGACGTGAGGTGTACCTAATCAATAAAGCTATCGTCTAACCGTTCGACTGCATTTCGCTAAAATCGATCGAGATCGATATCGATCGCCAACGACCGAATTTCCTTCACCAACACGTTGAAGGATTCCGGCATACCGGCGTCGATTTTGTGTTCACCCTTAACAATGTTCTCGTAAACTTTTGTCCGGCCATTCACATCGTCCGACTTCACCGTTAGCATCTCTTGCAAGGTATAGGCCGCGCCATAGGCCTCCAACGCCCAAACCTCCATCTCACCGAAGCGCTGGCCACCGAACTGCGCCTTGCCGCCTAGCGGTTGTTGTGTAACCAGGCTGTAGGGCCCGGTCGAACGGGCGTGCATCTTGTCGTCGACCAGGTGATGCAATTTAAGGATATGCATGTAGCCGACGGTTACCGTCCGATCGAATGTTTCGCCCGTCCGGCCGTCGATGAGTTGTATCTGACCCGAGCGAGGTAATCCCGCCAGTTCAAGCATGTCCTTGATTTCCATTTCCGTCGCCCCATCAAATACTGGGGTGGCGAAGGGCACACCCTTACGCAGGTTTTGTGCAAGTTCTAAAATTTCAAGATCCGAGAGAGACTCCAACTCTTCCCTCTTTCCGGTCGTGTTGTAGATCTTCTCCAGAAACTTGCGCACCTTCGCGGTATTGTCTTGGGCTTTGAGCATCTCGCCAATCTTGAGCCCCAACCCTTTCGCGGCCCAGCCCAAATGAGTTTCCAGGATTTGGCCTACGTTCATGCGCGATGGAACGCCCAACGGATTTAACACCACGTCCATCGGCGTACCGTCGGCGGTGAAAGGCATGTCTTCAACCGGGACAATCTTGGAAATCACACCCTTGTTGCCATGGCGACCCGCCATCTTGTCGCCGGGCTGTAGGCGTCGCTTCACCGCCACATAAACCTTAACCATCTTCTGCACGCCAGGTGGCAACTCGTCGCCTTGCGTAAGTTTCTTCTTCTTTTCTTCGAACAGCTTCTCGAACTCGGCACGCTTTTGCGTCAAGCTATCCTTGATTGCTTCCAACTGCAGGGCTACTTCGTCGTTGGCTACGCGCACATCGAACCATTCCGATCGGCTGATCTCGTCGAGGTACGCCTTGGTGATTTTGGCGCCTTTGGCCAACTTTTTCGGCCCACCCTTGGCGATTTTATTCAATAGCAAACGCTCGATCCGCTCGGCCGCGTCGTTCTCGACGATACGCATTTGGTCGGCGAGATCCGTCTTGAAGTGTTTCAATTCTTCATCGATGATCTGCTGTGCGCGTTTGTCACGCTCAATGCCTTCGCGGGTAAATACTTGCACATCGATCACCGTGCCGGACATACCGGAGGGAACACGCAAACTCGTGTCTTTCACGTCGGACGCTTTTTCGCCGAAAATTGCGCGTAGCAATTTTTCCTCAGGCGTCAGTTGGGTTTCGCCCTTCGGCGTGACTTTGCCGACCAATACGTCGCCCGCTTCCACTTCGGCGCCGATATAGATAATGCCGGAGTCGTCGAGCCGCCCTAGCATGCGCTCAGACAGGTTGGATATGTCGCGAGTGATCTCTTCCGGACCTAGCTTCGTGTCGCGTGCGACCACCGACAGTTCCTCTATGTGGATCGAGGTATAGCGATCGTCAGCAACGATGCGTTCGGAGATCAATATCGAATCTTCGAAGTTGAAGCCATTCCACGGCATAAACGCCACTAAGAGATTCTGGCCGAGCGCCAACTCGCCGATGTCCGTGGACGCGCCGTCGGCGATCACGTCGTTGCGGCTGATGATATCGCCGACCTTAACCACCGGACGTTGATTGATATTAGTGTTTTGATTCGAGCGGGTATATTTGGTGAGGTTATATATATCGACACCCACTTCACCCGCTTGAGTTTCGGCATCGTTTACCCGCGCCACGATACGGGAGGCGTCGACGTAATCCACCACACCGCCGCGGCGTGCGCGAACGACCGTGCCGGAGTCCAAAGCCACTGTACGTTCTATGCCCGTGCCGACCAAAGGTTTCTCCGCCCGCAAGCAAGGAACAGCTTGGCGTTGCATGTTAGAGCCCATCAGCGCGCGGTTGGCATCATCGTGCTCAAGAAATGGAATCAGCGATGCGGCTACGGAAACGATCTGCGCTGGCGCAACGTCGATATGGGTGATGCGATCCGGCGGCATGAGCGTGAATTCGTTCTTGTGGCGGCAGGACACAAATTCGTCTACAAACCCGCCGGTTTTGTCGAGTTGTGCATTGGCTTGCGCAATAACGTGATTGCTTTCTTCGATCGCAGACAAGAATTCGATATCTTTCGATACTTTGCCGTGTTTGATCTTGCGGTATGGCGTTTCCAAAAACCCGAACTCGTTGGTTCGCGCATACAACGCCAAAGAGTTAATCAAGCCGATATTCGGGCCTTCAGGCGTTTCGATCGGGCACACCCGGCCATAGTGAGTTGGATGGACATCGCGTACCTCGAAGCCCGCACGTTCCCGAGTCAGACCACCTGGGCCTAACGCAGAGACACGACGTTTGTGGGTAATCTCCGACAGCGGATTGGTCTGATCCATGAATTGCGACAACTGGCTTGAGCCAAAAAATTCTTTGATCGCGGCGGAAATCGGCTTCGCATTGATTAAGTCGTGCGGCATCAAATTGTCCGACTCGGCTTGTGACAAACGCTCTTTAACAGCGCGCTCGACCCGCACCAAACCAGCGCGAAACTGATTCTCCGCCAACTCTCCCACGGACCGAACACGGCGATTGCCGAGATGATCGATATCATCGACCTCGCCTCGGCCATTGCGCAATTCCACCAAGATCTTGATGACCGCGATGATGTCCTCGTTGGACAACGTGCCCGTTCCGGTTAATTCATCGCGACCGACACGGCGATTAAATTTCATCCGCCCAACGGCAGATAAATCATAGCGGTCCTCGCTAAAGAATAACCCACCGAACAAGGCCTTCACCGCCTCTTCCGTCGGCGGTTCGCCCGGACGCATCATGCGATAAATGACGACTCGCGCGGCATTCTGATCGACGCAATCATCCACACGCAGGGTTTGAGAAATGTAAGGACCTTGATCAAGGTCGTTGGTGTAGATGGTCTTTATTTCCGCCACGCCAGCGTGAACCATTTTGGCGAGATTGGTTTCGGTGATCTCCTCGTTGGCAGCTAGCAATATCTCGCCCGTATCTTTGTCGATGACGTTATGCGCAACAACACGTCCCAGCAAGAAGTCTTCCATTACTTCCAACTTCTTCAAGCCGGCTTGCTCCATTTCGCGGATGTGCTTGACGGTAATACGCTTATCCTTTTGAACGATGAGCTTGGCGCCCTTGGTCGAAATATCGAACTTAGCGATCTCGCCACGCATGCGTTCCGGCACTACCTCGAACTCGATGCCCTTCTTATTGAAGTGAAAAGTATCGGTCATAAAAAACTCAGCCAGGATTTGTTCCGGCGTATAGCCCAACGCTTTTAGCAACACGCTGACGGGCATTTTGCGGCGACGATCGACGCGAAAATACAGGTAGTCTTTTGGGTCGAACTCAAAATCGAGCCAGGAACCGCGATAGGGAATGACCCGCGCAGAGAATAGAAGCTTGCCGGACGAGTGGGTTTTGCCGCGGTCGTGTTCGAAGAATACGCCGGGGCTGCGGTGCAACTGCGACACAATCACCCGCTCAGTGCCGTTGATGATGAAAGAGCCGGTCGAAGTCATGAGCGGAATCTCACCCATGTAAACCTCTTGCTCTTTTACCTCTTTGATAGTCGGCTTCGATGCCTCTTTGTCCATAATCGTGAGCCGAACCTTGGCCCGCAACGGCGAGGCATACGTCAAGCCGCGCTGTTGGCATTCGAGCATATCGAAGGGCGGCACGCCGAGCACATAGCTGACGAACTCCAACCGCGCATTGCCGCTGTGGCTGGAGATCGGAAATACCGACGTGAATGCCGACTGCAAACCTTGGTTGGCACGGTCTAAAGGGGGAATTCCAGCTTGCAGAAACGCAGTGAAGGAATCGAGCTGAGTCGCGAGAAGAAATGGCACGTCAAGCACACTGGCGCGCTTAGCAAAGCTCTTACGTATGCGTTTTTTCTCGGTAAATGAATAGCTCATGAAGGCTCCGTTTAAGAGTTAAACCAACTCAGAAACGAGATCGGCGATCTCGCTCGGGGTGGGGTGCGACACTACGACGACGTACTGAACTTGATACAAACGAATTCCCACTACTTCCTCTAGATACGTCACGACTAAACTACAAAATTACTGCGATTTCCAAAAACACGAACAGGCTGGTGCGAAACGCACCAGCCTGCCGGCACAACTTAACTGGCGACTATTTGACTTCGGCAGTCGCGCCACCTTCGATCAACTGTTTTGCGATTGCATCGGCGTCTGCCTTGGAAACCCCTTCTTTGACGGGCTTCGGTGCGCCATCGACCAAGTCTTTCGCTTCCTTTAGACCGAGGCCGGTGATCTGGCGAACGATCTTTATGGTGTTCACCTTGTTTTCACCCGCACCGGTCAACATCACCGTGAATTCAGTTTTCTCTTCGGCAGCGGGAGCAGCCGCACCACCGCCAGCGGGAGCAGCCACTGCCACCGCAGTCGCTGCCGCGGAAACACCGAACTTTTCCTCCATCATTTTGATGAGCTCGGAGACTTCGAGTACGGACTTGGCGGCGATCGCGTCAAGGATTTCAGTATTGGATAACGACATCGTAAACTCCTGAATGAATTAAATAGTTCTTCAATAAACTAAGCGGCTTGCTTTTGATCGCGAACGGCGGCGAGGGTGCGTACAAACTTGGCCGGAACTTCGTTCAACGTCTGGACAAACTTAGCGATCGGTGCCTGCATCGTGCCCATTAACTTCGCGATGAGTTCTTCGCGGCTAGGCATATTGGCAAGGTTCGTGACGTCTCTCGAAGACATCACGAAATTAGCCATAGCCCCGCCTTTCAAAACGAACTTATCGTTCGCTTTGGCGAAGTCACTCAGCACTTTGGCGACCGCAACCGGATCCTCCGAAATACCATAGGCAAGCGGTCCGACCATTTGATCAGATAGGCCGGCGAATGGCGTTTCGGCGACGGCGCGTCTAGCCAGAGTGTTTTTCAACACCCGCAGGTAGACGTTGGACGCCCGTGCTTTGGCGCGAAGCCGCGTCATATCGTCGACCGTAATGCCGCGATACTCCGCAAGCACGATAGCTTGCGCCGACTTCACCTTAGTGGCGATTTCAGCAACTACCGCTTGCTTCTGTTCCAAATTAAGACTCAAGGTCCTTCTCCTTCAAAAATTAAGGAATCGAGCTTGCGCTCAACTTCCTTTCGAATAGCGACCTTGCATTCAGGAGACCTCATTAAAACTGTATAACAGTTACAATTCGATGCCATGTTTGCGTGGGGTACGCCATCTGCGTTGGTTTCAAACTACCGGTGCCTTGGTGAGTTCGTCGATTAAGCCTTTCCGTTCGGCGCATCGGGCAAAAGTGCAACGCAACAACATTTCACTTTTTACCTTTCACGTTTCACTAAAAAGCACCAACGGTCTTGGATAACCTGCCGAACAGCCCGAACAGCAGCCGATCGGCAGCCCAAACTCCTTACGCCTGAGTCGTTGTCGTCAGGCTTGCGTGATCTACCCGTATGCCAGCACCCATGGTGCTGGATAGGGAAACTTTTCGTAAATAGATACCCTTGGACGTTGCCGGCTTCGCTTTGTTCACCGCGGCGATCAATGCGGAGAGATTTTCCTGCAGCGCTTCGACGGGAAACGACGCGCGTCCGATCGTGCATTGCACGATGCCGGCTTTGTCAGCGCGGTATTGCACTTGACCGGCCTTGGCGTTTTTTACCGCTTCGGCGACGTTGGGTGTTACGGTGCCCACCTTCGGATTGGGCATCAAACCGCGGGGTCCGAGGATCTGGCCGAGGGGACCGACCACGCGCATGGCATCGGGACTCGCGATCACGACGTCGAACTCCATGAACCCACCTTTGATTTTTTCCGCGAGATCGTCAAAACCCACTACATCGGCACCGGCGTCCTGAGCCGCCTTAACGTTCGCGCCCTGGGTAAACACGGCAACGCGCTTGGTCTTGCCGGTGCCGCGGGGCAGCACAACGGCGCCGCGCACGGACTGGTCGGATTTCTTCGCATCGATACCCAAATTGATGGCCACATCGATCGACTCGTCGAATTTGGCCGTTGCGGTTTTTTTTGCCAACTCGATAGCATCGCTGATCGCGTAGGTTTTACTGCGATCGATCGCTTTTTGCACGGTCTGCAAACGTTTCGAAAGCTTGCTCATTTCACTCCCTCCACTTCGATGCCCATGCTGCGCGCGCTGCCGGCTATGGTACGCACTGCGGCGTCCAAATCGGCGGCGGTCAGATCGGGCATTTTGGTTTTCGCGATCTGCTCCGCTTGATCGCGGGTGATCTTGCCGACCTTGTCTGAATGGGGTTTCGGACTGCCCTTATCGATCTTCGCCGCTTTCTTGATGAGGATGGTCGCCGGCGGCGTCTTCATCACAAAGGTAAAACTCTTATCCGCGTAGGCGGTAATCACCACGGGAATTGGCAGACCTACCTCGACGCCCTGGGTTTGAGCGTTGAAGGCCTTACAAAATTCCATGATGTTGAGTCCGCGCTGACCCAGCGCGGGGCCGATAGGCGGACTGGGGTTCGCCTTACCGGCCGGGACTTGTAACTTGATATACCCGACTACTTTCTTTGCCATTTATCTGACTCCTAATTTAAGTGGGTCATAACGAGACTGGCCGTCTCTGCCCTTGGTGAGGTGAAAGGTGAAAAGTGAAAGGTGAAAAGTAACGACAACGTACTCTTCACCTTTCACTCTTCACTTTTCACGCTTTTTCTACCTGCCCAAAATCCAATTCCACCGGCGTCGACCGGCCGAAAATCAACACCGACACCCGCAGCTTGCTCTTGTCGTAATTGACTTCTTCCACGTTGCCATGAAAGTCCGTGAACGGCCCCTCGATGACACGAACCGCCTCGCCCACTTCGAACAGAACCTTGGGTTTGGGCTTTTCCACACCCTCTTGAACTTGCTGGAGGATATTTGCGACTTCTTTCTCGCTGATCGGCGTCGGCTTAGTCGATGTGCCACCGACAAAACCGGTTACTTTCGCGGTGCTCTTAACCAGATGCCAACTTTCGTCGGTCATTTCCATCTGTACCAGCAAATATCCGGGGAAAAACTTGCGCTCGGATATGCTCTTTTGCCCAGCTTTCATCTCGATCACTTCTTCGACGGGCACCAAAATCTGACCGAATTTATCCTGCATGCCGGATCGGTGTATCCGATCTAGGAGGTTCTTCTGGACACTCTTTTCGAAACCAGAATAGGCGTGAACAACGTACCAGCGCATGGTCATCATCGAGCTCCGCCCACGAACAATTTCGACAGTTCCCAGAGTACCCAATCGATCCCCCACAGGAAAATCGCCATCACGACGACAAAGGCAAACACGATCATGGTGGTTTGTATGGTTTCCTTGCGCGAAGGCCAAACGACTTTCTTCGCCTCAGACCAGGATTCTTGCGCGAAACCGACGAATTGCTTACCCGGCTCCGAGAGCCACGCGACCGTCAGTCCCAGCAAAATACCAAGTACTATGGAGCCAGCGCGCAATATCCCTGATTGTCCCGCGAGATAGTAATAGCCCGCTAAACCCGCTATCACCAATAATATTGCTGCCGTTAGTTTTATCTTATCGTTCATACATTCCGTTTAACGAAGTTGCGATTCGCTTTATCTGGCAGGCCAGGAGGGTCTCGAACCCCCAACCTACGGTTTTGGAGACCGTCGCTCTGCCAATTGAGCTACTGGCCTTCTAAAGCACCAACTCGCGTTAAATCATTCAATAATTTTCGCGACCACACCGGCGCCGACGGTCCGGCCGCCTTCGCGAATGGCAAAGCGTAAGCCCTCTTCCATCGCAATGGGCTGGATCAGCGCCACGGTGATGCTGATGTTGTCCCCCGGCATCACCATCTCAGTCCCCGCCGGCAGTTCAATACTGCCGGTGACGTCGGTGGTGCGAAAGTAGAACTGCGGTCGATAACCCGGGAAGAACGGGGTGTGTCTCCCACCTTCTTCTTTGCTTAAGACGTAGATCTCGGCAGTGAACTTGGTGTGCGGGGTGATGCTGGCGGGCTTGGATAGGACTTGGCCGCGCTCGACTTCTTCGCGCTTGGTGCCGCGCAGGAGGACGCCGACGTTGTCGCCGGCTTGACCTTGGTCAAGCAGCTTACGGAACATTTCGACCCCGGTGCAGACGGTCTTGATGGTGGGCTTTAAGCCGACGATTTCGATCTCTTCGCCGACTTTGACAATGCCGCGTTCAATCCGGCCGGTAACCACTGTTCCCCGGCCGGAGATGCTGAAGACGTCTTCGACGGGCATGAGGAAGGGGCCGTCTAAGGCACGCTTGGGTTGGGGGATGTAGGTGTCGAGGGCTTCGGCGAGTTTGAAGATGGAGCCTTCGCCCATGTCGGAGGTGTCGCCTTCCATGGCCATTTTGGCGGAGCCGATGACGATGGGGGTGTCGTCCCCTGGGAATTCGTATTTGACCAGGAGTTCGCGCACTTCCATTTCGACTAGCTCAAGCAGTTCTTTGTCGTCGACCATGTCGGCTTTGTTCATGTAGACGATGATGTAGGGAACGCCGACTTGTCGGGCTAACAGGATATGTTCGCGGGTCTGGGGCATGGGGCCGTCAGCGGCAGACACGACTAGAATCGCTCCGTCCATTTGGGCGGCGCCGGTGATCATGTTTTTGACGTAATCAGCGTGGCCGGGGCAGTCGACGTGGGCGTAATGTCTGTTGGCGGTCTCGTATTCGACGTGGGCGGTATTAATCGTGATGCCGCGGGCCTTTTCTTCGGGGGCAGCGTCAATCTGGTCATACGCCTTGGCCTCGCCGCCAAATTTCTTGGATAGCACCAAGGTGATCGCCGCGGTCAAGGTGGTCTTGCCGTGATCCACATGACCAATGGTCCCGACGTTTACGTGCGGCTTGGTCCGCTCAAATTTGCCTTTTGCCATGTCCTAGTCCTCGAGTGCAATAAGAAACATTAAATTTCGCCAACCTACAAACGTTTGAAAATTTTTGGTGCCCATGGCCCGGATTGAACGGGCGACCTCTCCCTTACCAAGGGAGTGCTCTGCCACTGAGCTACATGGGCATAAAACGATTATTGCCTTGCCATCCTGCGTTGCACATCGGCTTGTGTACATCAGTACACGGCGCCGCTGTGCGCCTTGACTGACAAGGCAATAATCGTTTTCTGTATTCTTTCGCCCTAATTTCTGGAGCGGGTGAAGGGAATCGAACCCTCGTCGTAAGCTTGGAAGGCTTCTGCTCTACCATTGAGCTACACCCGCACCCACTACCACAAAATCGCCACCGGGTTCTCTCTCGCATGCTTCGGGGTCGCATCCCGCTGTTCCAGCGGGACCCTGCTCCGCCCTTCGCACGCGCCCTCGTCGTAAGCTTGGAAGGCTTCTGCTCTACCATTGAGCTACACCCGCACCTGCTACTTCAAAAAACGAATCGGTTCCCGACAACCATCTGATTAAATTGGATTTTGGTGGAGGAGGCTGGATTCGAACCAGCGTAGGCGTAAGCCAACAGATTTACAGTCTGCCCCCTTTAGCCACTCGGGCACCCCTCCGAACGAAACGTGAGAGTATAGCCTTGATAACCAAAGGCGTCAAATATCAAGACCTTGCTGCCCTTCGACCGCTCGAAGCCTAACAAATCAACATATGCAAAACCGATACAAATTTGAAGCACAATCAGGAAACCACTTTACCCGCCTTGAGAGCGCGCTTGAAGCAACCTGCAGCGTCGCGCGAGTCCTTGCGCTACCGCAAACGTCAAACTAACCTATTTGTCATTCCCGCGAAGGCGGGAATCCATAGTTCTGATGTAATCCGACACGCTAAATGGATTCCCGCCTGTGCGGGAATGACAGTGAGATTCTGACGATATCGTCAAAAGCCGCACGAATAGTGGCTCTCAAGGCATATCATGCGAGGAACCAAGCAGGGCAAGCGTTCTAGGCCACCCTACCTTCAGCGATCTGAACGTCGTGCGAATATTTCCGCCACGCCACAAACCCTAACAGCATAAAAGCTGCCATTCCCAGCGCCATTCGCAGCGGCGAATGGTAAAGCAACGGCACGACCAGCCCTGCCGAAACTGTGCTGATCAACGTTTGGATAAATGCCTGGGCTGATGAAACCAGTCCGCGCATCGTCGGAAATAAATCGAGCGCGAGTAACGTGATCGTCGGCATCGCCAACGCCATGCCGAAGTTATAAACCATCACCGGGATCACGCTCCACGGCACGCCGGGTTCGACGAAGATGCAAACTAAAATGTTAAGCGCGGTCGCGGCGAACATGACTTTGTAGGCGAGGGAAACGGTCTCGACCGGCGTGCGTTTTCCCGCTAGGCGGCGCGAGGTGTAGGAGCCGAGCACCATGCCTGTGACTGTCGGGACGAATAGCCAGGCGAAACCTTGGTTGCTCACCTTCAGATGTTCGAGCAGAAACACCGGCGCCGCCAATACGTAAAGAAAAAATCCCGCGAAGTTACAGCCGACGGTGAACGCCAAGGGCAACATGGATTTGTGTGAGAACACGCGTTGAAAGTTACCCAGCACTTTTGCCGGACGCAACGACTGGCGCTTGGCAGGATCGAGAGTTTCCGGCAAGTAGCGCCACACGAGAAACGTCAATACCACGGCAAATAGCGCCAAAAACCAAAACGTCGCTTGCCAGTTGAACAATCCCAATAGCCAGCCGCCTATGATGGGCGCGATGGCCGGTGCGATGCCGAATATCATTTGCACTTGCGCCATCAACCGTTGCGCCATGGCGCCTTCGAACAAATCGCGGATCATCGCCCGGCCGACCACCATGCCCGCGCCCGCCGCCAGACCCTTGAATGCCGCGGCAAATGAGCAGCATTTCGATCGACGATGCGAGCGCGCAGCCGATCGACGCCAAGATATAAATCCCGAGTCCAATCAGCACGGTGCTGCGCCGGCCGATGGAATCGGAGATTGCGCCGTGCCACAAAATCATAAAGCAATAGGGCAGCAAATAAGCGGTGAGCGATTGCTGCAAACCCGTTTGGCTCGCACCGAGGGCGGCGCGAATTTCGGGAAACGCCGGCAGATACGTGTCGATGGAAAACGGCCCGATCGCTGCAAGGCAAGCGAGGATGACCGCGATCAGATTGCGGTGTTTAGTCGGGTCGGTTTTGGTCATCAAACTATTTAATCGAACGCTTCGCGGCGGTCAACGTGTTCGACAACAACATGGTAATCGTCATCGGCCCCACACCGCCCGGCACCGGCGTGATGTACGACGCTTTCTCCTTAACCGTATCGAAATGCACGTCGCCTGCGAGCTTGCCGTCGGGCAAACGATTGATGCCGATATCGATGACCACCGCGCCGTCTTTCACCATATCCGCAGTAACCATGTTCGCTTTGCCGGTTGCGACGACGAGGATGTCGGCTTGGCGGGTGATAGCGCCGAGGTCGCGCGTTTTCGATGTGCAGACCGTGACCGTCGCGCTGCGGTTGATCAACATCAAGGCCATCGGCTTGCCGGCTATGTTGCTGCGGCCAATCACCACGGCGTGCTGACCTTCGATGGGAATGTTGTGATGGTCCAGCATCTTCATCACGCCATAGGGCGTGCAAGGCTGGAAAGTGGGTTCGCCAACGACTAGTGCGCCAAGATTGGCGTGATGAAATCCATCGACATCTTTCTCCACGGCGATCGCTTCGATGATGGCTTTGTTATCGATGTGTTTAGGTACGGGCAATTGCACCAAGATTCCGTGAATTGCCGGATCGTTATTAAGGACATGAATCTTCGCCAGCAACGCGCTTTGCGTCGTGTCCGCCGGCATCGCATGCAACTCGGAATGCATGCCGACATTGGCGCAGGCCTTAACTTTGTTGCGCACATAAACGTGAGACGCGGGATCATCGCCGACGATCACGACCGCCAAGCCGGGCACAACGCCGCGTGCTTTGAGCGCGTCGACTTCGGTTTTGAAATCCGCGCGGATGAGTCGGGAGAGTTCATTGCCGTCGATTATTTTTGCGGTCATTTTTTTGCTGGAATTTTTCGTTGAAACAGAACGCGCAGTTTACCGTAACCTTTTACCATCGTTCACTCAATGTATAGGCACTAGCCTGAGAGGCAATACTGGTGCGGCTTCCAGGCCAATGCCTAGACATTGAGTGCGCGCCCACGTATGAGGGAATGCTACAAACCCAAGCGCTGCCAGATCGTGCTGGTGGTGCCGGCTTGATTGAGTGTGTAAAAATGTAAACCCGGCGCGCCCTGCGACAACAGCCGATCGCACAACGCGGAAATCACATCCAAACCAAACGCGCGTATCGATGCGGCATCGTCGCCGTAGCTTTGCATTTTCAATCGCATCCAGCGCGGAATCTCGGCGCCGCAGGCATCGGAAAAGCGCGCGAGTTGACTAAAATTATTGATCGGCATAATGCCCGGCACGATCGGAATCGTAATGTTCATCGCTTGGCATTCGTCGACGAAATTGAAATACGCGTCGGCATTGAAAAAATATTGCGTGATGGCGGCGTTCGCTCCTGCGTCGACTTTTTGTTTGAAGTGCTGAAGATTCTCTTGCGCCGAACGGGCCTGCGGATGAAATTCCGGATAGGCCGCCACTTCGATTTGGAAATGATCGCCGGTTTCTTTGCGGATGAATTCGACCAGCTCGTTAGCGTAACGAAACTCGCCGACGCCATAGGTGCCCGACGGCAAGTCACCGCGCAATGCGACGATGTGCTTGATGCCATGGTCGCGATACTTTTGCAGGATCGCGCGGATATTTTCTTGCGTTGAGCCGATGCAAGACAAGTGTGGCGCGGCGTTCGAGCCGTCGGCTTGAATTTCTAGAACGGTTTCTAAAGTGCGGTCTTGCGTTGAGCCGCCGGCGCCAAAAGTCACGGAGAAAAACTCCGGCTTGAGTTGCGCGAGTTGTTTGCGAACGACGCGGAGTTTTTCGACGCCCTCGGGGGTTTTTGGCGGGAAGAATTCGAAGCTGAAAGTGCGTGAGGAGTGAGGCGTTAGGGGTGAGGTGGTCATTCGCTGATTGCCTTGTTAGCGAGCTGTAGGGTGGATCAAGCGCAGCGGATCCACCGGATTTGAGGAAACGCGATAAGTGAAATGGTGGATCCGGCGCTTCGCGCCTTGATCCACCCTACCTCTGCTACTTGCGCGACTTAATACCGATAGTGGTCGGTCTTATACGGTCCCTGCTTTTTCACGCCGATGTAATCGGCCTGGGTATCGCTCAATTCCGTCAACTGCGCGTTGAGTTTCTTGAGTTGCAAGCGCGCGACTTTTTCATCGAGATGCTTCGGCAAAACATAAACGCCGATGGGATATTTCGCCGTGTTGGCGTACAACTCGATCTGCGCAATCGTCTGATTCGCAAACGACGAACTCATCACGTAACTCGGGTGGCCGGTGCCGCAACCCAAATTCACTAAGCGGCCCTTAGCGAGCATGATGATGCGCTTGCCGTCGGGGAAAATGATGTGATCGACTTGCGGCTTGATCTCTTCCCATTGATATTTCTCGACGCCCGCGACGTCGATTTCGTTGTCGAAATGGCCGATGTTGCAGACGATGGCTTGGTCTTTCATCTTCGCCATGTGGTCGTGGGTGATGACGTGGAAGTTCCCCGTCGCCGTGACGAAAATATCGGCCTTATCGGCAGCGTAATCCATGGTCACGACGCGATAACCTTCCATTGCCGCTTGCAGCGCGCAGATAGGATCGATTTCCGTCACCCACACTTGCGCCGACAACGCGCGCAGCGCCTGCGCCGAACCTTTGCCGACATCGCCGTAACCGGCGACGACGGCGACTTTGCCGGCGATCATCACGTCGGTGGCGCGCTTGATGCCGTCGACCAAGGATTCGCGGCAGCCGTAAAGATTGTCGAATTTCGATTTGGTGACGCTGTCGTTCACATTGATCGCCGGGAACGCAAGCTTGCCTTCCTTATGCATCTGGTACAAACGATGCACGCCGGTGGTGGTTTCTTCCGTCACGCCTTTGACCGCGGCCAGGCGCTTGGAATACCAACCTGGATTCGAAGCCAACCGTTTTTTGATCGCCGCGAACAGGAATTTCTCTTCTTCGCTGCCGGCCTTGGCGATGACCGATGCGTCTTTTTCGGCGCGTGCGCCCAAATGCAGCAACAGAGTCGCATCGCCGCCGTCATCCAAAATCATATTGGAGTAAACACCGTCACCCCACTCAAAAATGCGGTGGGTGTAATCCCAATATTCTTCCAAGGTTTCGCCTTTGTAGGCGAACACCGGCGTGCCGGTCGCGGCGATGGCCGCGGCGGCGTGGTCTTGGGTCGAGAATATATTGCACGACGCCCAGCGCACTTGTGCGCCGAGGGCCTGCAAGGTTTCGATCAGCACGGCGGTTTGGATCGTCATGTGCAAAGAGCCGGTGATGCGCGCGCCTTTAAGCGGCTGGCTCTTGGCGAATTCTTCGCGGATCGCCATGAGGCCGGGCATTTCAGTCTCGGCGATCTTGATTTCTTTACGGCCCCAATCGGCCAACTTCATGTCGGCGACGTAGTAGTCTTGTTGCGATTGTTCGAGGATTGCGTTCATAGGACAGTTCTCCATTCAAGTTAATGAATGAGCGCGGTTGAAGCTTTACCCTTGCAGCCCTGAGCCTGGCGAGGTGTTGAAACTTCCCCGTCGCAGCGCCCCTCAGAGCAAGGTAGACGTGCAGGGCGGCGTTGCGCCGCCCTTGTATTCGAAATTGCTAAACAGCAGCCAAAATAGGCCGAGAGCCTTTTAATCCCGCTTCGGCGCGCAGTATATCCGCTTTATCGGTAAACTCCCAAGTAAATTCTGGTTCTTCGCGGCCGAAGTGTCCGTACGCCGCTGTCTTGCTGTAAATCGGGCGCAATAAATCCAGCGCCTGGATAATGCCTTTGGGACGCAAATCGAAGTGCTTTTGAATCAATTCGCAGATCGTGTCTTCCGACACCGTGCCCGTGCCGTAAGTGCTCACCATCACCGAAACCGGCTTGGCGACGCCGATTGCATAGGCCACTTGGACTTCGCATCGATCAGCGAGACCAGCCGCGACTACGTTTTTAGCGACGTAACGCATGGCATAAGCCGCCGAGCGATCGACTTTCGATGGGTCTTTGCCGGAGAACGCGCCGCCGCCGTGGTGGGCCGCTCCGCCATAACTGTCGACGATAATCTTGCGACCGGTCAAGCCGCAATCGCCGTGCGGACCGCCGACAACGAAACGCCCGGTCGGGTTCACCAAATAGCGCGTATTGGTTTTCAGCAATTCTTTCGGCAATACTGGTTTGATGATTTCTTCGATCACCGCCTCGGACAATTGCGCGTGGGATACTTCGGGGCTGTGCTGGGTAGAAACGACAACCGTATCGATTTCCGTCGGCACGCCGTCGACATAGCGTACGGTAAGTTGGCTCTTGGCGTCCGGACGCAGCCACGGCAGACGACCATCGCGGCGAACTTCCGCCTGGCGCTGCATGATCCGATGAGCGTAATAAATCGGTAATGGCATCAAGGACGCTGTTTCGCGGCAGGCGTAACCAAACATCAAGCCCTGGTCGCCGGCGCCCTGATCCAGATCCAAACCTTCGCCTTCGTTAACACCCTGGGCAATGTCCGGCGACTGACGGTTGATGGCCGTTAGCACTGCGCAGGATTTGTAATCGAAGCCGATATCGGAATCCGTGTAGCCGATGCGACGCACCGTGTCGCGGGCAATTTCTATGTAATTAATGTGGCCTTTGGTGGTGATTTCGCCGGAAATTACCACCAGCCCCGTCGCAACCAAGGTTTCGCAAGCTACCCGGCCGCGCGGGTCTTGCGCTAAAATCGCGTCCAACACCGCATCGGAGATTTGATCTGCAACTTTATCGGGATGGCCCTCGGAAACGGATTCGGAAGAAAATAGGAAATTGCTCATGGTCGAGATCGGCCTGTCGGTTAAGTAGTTGTTGGAAAATACTTAATCCTAGCAAACTTTTGCTGGAACTCAAAAATCGCTGGGATGGTTAAATTCGTTGTTTGGTTGTTCGCGCACATTCCACTCCCCGTCGCCCATGTCATCGGCGCGGCGCTGGGAAAGATCACTTACTGGCTCGCGCCACGTTATCGGCGGCGGCTCTCCGAAAATCTTGCCCGCAGTGGCGTCGCCGCAAATCCTCAAGCGTTTCGGGATTTACTGAAACAGAATACGGCAGAATCAGGCAAAGCGATACTCGAACTTCCGTTCGTTTGGCTGCGATCGACACCCGACCTGCTCGCCAAAATTCAGGCGGTCGACGGATGGGACGAAGTCGCAGCCGCTCGCGCCGAAGGCAGAGGCATGATCATGCTAACTCCCCATTTGGGGTGCTTCGAACTGATCGGCCGTTACCTAGCGGCGCAGTTTCCGATCACACTATTATATCGGCCGCCGAAGCGCGCTTGGCTGGAGCCAATCATGCGGGCGGGGCGGCAACGAGATCGTGCGACGCTCGCGACGACCGATATCCGAGGTGTCAGGGCGTTGTTGCGAGCCCTGAAGCGAGGCAACGCCCTAGGAATTTTGCCGGATCAGGCGCCTGGCGCCGGCGAGGGAGTCTGGGCGGAATTTTTCCATCGACCCGCATATACCATGACTTTGATCCAACGTCTGCAGCAACGCACCGGCGCGCCTATCATCGTGATGTATGCCGAGCGATTAGCCAAAGATAATGGCTTTAATCTGCATTTTAGGAGAATTTCAGAGCTTTTAGCGGAAGATGATTTGGAAGCTGCACGTCAGGTTAACGCTGCGATGGAGCAGCTTATTCGCGAATGCCCGAGCCAATATCTGTGGAGTTACAACCGCTACAAGGTGCCATCAGGTGCACGGGAACCGACGTCTTCGAGCGCGGTTTCGGCCAATGTTTAGTGCCTCGTGTGCCGCAATAATGGCTCATATCGACCGTGCCAGAAGCCGCTCTAATACTGGCTTACAAGCTGGCATGCCTGAAGAGCCGCACCAATATTGCCTCACAGAGCAGAGGTATGAAAGCCTATTGTCGGCCTTCGCCGGATGAAGCAGCTTGGCGGGTACTTTGCGTTAGTGTTGGCTTGGCTGCTGCACTTCTTACCGCTCCCGGCGCTCGCTTGGCTGGCTAGGGGTTTGGGAGCCCTGCTGTTTCGGGCCGGCGCCGCTCGCCGCCGCGTCGCGCTCAAAAATCTCAGCCTGTGTTTCCCAGCATTGCCGTTAGAAGAACGGCATCGCATCGCGCGGGCTCATTTTCAGGCGTTTGCCCAAGTCATGTTGGAGCAAGGCGTATTTTGGTGGGCCAGCAATCGACGTTTTCTGCGCATAGCGAGGTTGACGGGTTTGGAACATTGGCAAGCCGCGGAACATCGACCAGTTATTTTTCTCGCCCCTCATTTCGTTGGATTGGATTGGGCCGGCGTTCGGCTCGCGGAATTCAAGGTGTTGGCGTCCGTCTACAGCCGGCAGAAAAATACGTTACTCGATCGCATGTTGTTACAAGGGCGAAGTCGATTTAATCGGTCGCTTTTGTTTTCCCGCCAAGCTGGGTTGCGCGGCGTGGTTAAAGCGTTGCGGAGAAATATTCCTTTCTACTATTTGCCCGATCTCGATTTCGGCCGGCGCAACGCCGTGTTTGTGCCGTTTTTTGGTGTATCCGCGGCCACGGTAACAGGTTTATCTCGGCTTGCGAGGCTCGCGGACGCAGTGGTGTTGCCGGTGATCGCACGCCAGCTCGCCTACGGCGGAGGCTATGAGGTGAAGATCTACCCAGCATTTGACAACTTCCCGACCGAGGACATCACTGCCGATAGTCGCCGAATGAACCAGTTTATAGAGGAGCGAATCGCAGAAATGCCGGAACAATATCTCTGGACCCATAAGCGTTTCAAGACCAGACCACCCGGTGAACCTAGGGTTTACGATTAGTACCTGGGTCAATCTCGGTTATTGGATATAATCTTTTGATGTCAAAGGTTTTTATTTCGTAGGATCGCGTGCGCCTAACTTTCTCTAAAATGCACGGTCTGGGTAACGATTTCGTGATGCTAAACGGCGTTAAGCAGACCATTCGTCTTACTCCTGAAGCAAATTCGCTTTATCGCCGATCGCCAGCGCGGTATCGGTTGCGATCAAGTTCTGTTGGTCGAGCCTTCGTCTAAGCCAGAGGTGGACTTTCGTTACCGCATCTTTAATCGCGACGGCGGCGAGGTGGAACACTGCGGCAACGGCGCGCGCTGCTTTGTGCATTTCGTTCGCGCCGAGGGGCTGACGAACAAGACCGAAATTCGCGTCGAAACAAAAAACGGCATTATCGTTCCGCAGTTGCTGGAAAACGGCGACGTGACCGTCGACATGGGTGCGCCGCGGTTCAAGCCAGCCGATATTCCGTTCAATCGCGACCACGAGGCCTTGCTTTACGATTTGAAGGTAGGCGACGCCGTCGTCATCGTAAGCGCCCTGTCCATGGGTAATCCGCATGCGGTTCAGATTGTCGAGGATGTGGAGGCCGCGCCAGTATTGACGCAGGGCCCCATGATCGAGCGTCACGCGGATTTTCCCGCTCAGGTGAATGCGGGTTATATGCAAATCGTCGATCGAAGCCGCATCAAACTTCGCGTGTGGGAACGGGGCGCGGGTGAAACTTTTGCTTGTGGTACCGGCGCCTGCGCCGCCACTGTTGCCGGCATCCGGCGCGGACTGTTGGATCAAAGAGTCAGCGTCGAAACTCACGGCGGAATATTGACCATCGAGTGGCCAGGCGCCGGCGCCGCGGTTATGATGACAGGGCCTGCGGCCACCGTGTTCAGAGGCGAGATTGAACTATAAAATTCTAGGGAGTTCCATGCTAATTAGCCCCGATCAAGTCGCAAGCTATCTGCGCGACAATCCCACGTTCTTCGAAGACTACGCGCCGATATTGGCGGAGATCCAACTGCCGCATCCTCACGGCGGGCGCGCGATTTCGATCAGCGAGCGGCAAATTCTGACCTTGCGCGAAAAGAACAAAATCCTCGAAGGCAAACTTAACGAGTTAATTCAATTCGGCGAAGAGAACGACAAACTTAGCGAAAAAATTCACCACCTCGCGGTAGCGTTACTGGGCGAATATCAACTCGAATCCGTCGTCGATATGATCTGCGCCAGTTTGGAAGAACAGTTCGGCGTCCCTCATGTGACCCTGCGCCTGTGGGGACAAGACGGCCAATTCGACGGCCGCCCAGAATTCACCGCCGTGAGCCACGAGATAAAAGAATTCACCGCGGCGATGACGGCGCCCTATTGCGGTCAACACGCAGTATATGAGGTCGATCACTGGTTCGGCGAGGCCGCCGCGCATTTGCGATCCTTCGCTCTGATCCCGCTGAAACGCGATCAAGTATTCGGCATGTTGGTGCTGGCCTCGGAAGATGCGACGAGATTTTATCCGGAAATGGGAACGGTTTATTTGCATCGTCTATCGGAACTGGCGAGCGTGGCAATTTTGCGCGCCTTGAAAAAATCCTAGTCGATGGAGAAACGAAGCGACTGGCGCGATGGGTATTTAGCGTATCTCGCCCACGAGCGGCGCCTGGCGGCGCTTACCTGCCAGCACTATAGCCGCGATATCGACGTTTTGTTTGACCTCGCTAAAGGCCAAGATTTAGCCAAATTACGAGTCCACGACATCCGCCGCTACGTCGCTAGGCTACACAGCAAAGGGCTCGGTGGACGAAGCTTGGCGCGCATGCTCTCGTCATGGCGTGGCTTCTTTAATTACCTCGCCAACAACCACGGCTTCATCAATAACCCCTGTTCGGGATTGCGTTCGCCTAAAAGCGCAAAGCGGCTACCGCAAGCGCTGTCGCCGGACGAGGCGGCGCGACTGATGGAGATTCCGACGGACGACGTGCTCGCCACGCGCGATAAAGCCATTCTTGAATTAGCCTATTCTTCCGGCCTGCGCCTGTCCGAAATTATCGGCCTCGTGCTTTCGTCGGTTAGCCGCGCCGAGGCCCAGGTCCTCGTAACAGGCAAAGGCGAAAAGACCCGCATCGTTCCCGTCGGGCGCAAGGCACTGGCGGCATTGGACGCCTGGTTGCCACTGCGGGCAACCTTAGCAAAGGAGAACGAGCCGGCTTTATTCGTTGGCCGCAACGGGCACCGCCTCGGCGCGCGGGCAATTCAACAGCGGCTCAAGACTTGGTCTGTGAAGCAGGGTATGCGCTTTAGCGTTCACCCCCATGTGCTGCGCCATTCCTTTGCTTCCCATATGTTGCAGTCGTCTAGCGATTTACGCGGTGTGCAAGAAATGCTCGGCCACGCCAGCATCGCGTCTACTCAGGTTTATACCCATTTGGATTTTCAGCACTTACTGAAGGCCTACGACAGCGCCCACCCTCGCGCGAAACGGCGTTAGGCACCTCGCCAGGAGGCAATATTAGTGCGGCTTTCAAGGCATGCATCCGCTGGCGGCCAGTATCCATGCGGATCCTGGCGACGTATGTTCTATTGGCTTTGGGGATATCAGAAGGCTAACCCCGGCGCATACGGACGATTACGTCCACGCCTTCGCTCACCATACCATCGGGAAGATCCGGTAAGCCCACCACATTAATGCCCATGGCGTCGATATCGATGATTTTACCGGTCTCGGTGTCGTATAAGTGGTGGTGGGGATCCGTGTTGGAATCGTAAAAAACTTTCTCCGGATCGACGATCACCTCGCGAACCAGGCGCTTCTCGACAAAAAGCTTGAGCGTATTATAGACAGTAGCTTTGGACAGCTCACGACCTTCGGCATTGACTAACGCCAAAATCTGCTCTGCGGATAAATGCTGGTGGCAAGCGAATAGGACCTGGCCAATATCCAATCGCTGCCGAGTCGCTTTCACTCCTCGGGATTCGAGGAATTCTGCTAACGGATCAATCACTTCAGCCTTTTTCATTCCTGCGCGCATGACAAGATTCTAGAAAATCCCCGTAACGTTGTCTAATCTGAGGGACATGTGGAGTTTTAACAGTCCCATTCCTGGCGTTTCGACACAATCCTGACACAAATTTCCCGCTTATTCCACCGTTTCCACCGCCCATCGGAATATCGTTGGCGAACATAAGCACCGCTCCTACCATTCGGATCATCTACGAATTAGGGGCGTTGCATGAAACAACAAGGGTTTTCGCTGATTGAGCTGATGATCGCAGTGGTGATCATCGGAATCATTTCAGCGGTCGCTATACCAAACTATAGAGATTACGTCACGCGTAGCCGGGTTCCCGAGGCGACTTCGGAGTTAGGCAATCTTCGCGTGCGCATGGAACAGTTCTTTCAAGACAATCATACCTATCCCACCGGGGGATGCGTGGTGGCGCCAACCGCGGCCACCGCCACCACCTTACAAGTTCCTTTGGGCGACTCGTTTGATTTCAGTTGCGCCACAACGGCTACGACCTTCACGGTCACGGCTACCGGAAAAAACACGATGGACGGCTTTCAATACACGATAGACAACTTCAACGGCAAGGCCTCGAACTTCTCTGGCACCGCATCGGCCAATGGCTGGACCAGCCACAGTCCAAATACCTGCTGGGCAACGAAAACAGGCGGCAAATGTTAATGCATCGTCGGGCGCGCGGCGTTTCGCTGATCGAGATTCTGATTGGCCTCGCTATCCTCGGCATAGGTATGGCCTGGGGGGTGCCGAGCTATTCGGTGTGGATGCAAAACCTGCAGATACGCAACATGGCGGAATCTATCGTATCGGGGCTACAGGTTGCCCGCTCCGAAGCCATCGCGCGTAACGGACCTGTGGAATTTGTCCTGATGAGTACAAATGTTGTCCCAGCTAATCGCGACACACCCTTGCTCGAGATAGGCGACGATAGCGGACGGAACTGGATGGTGCGTGCCGTGCTGCCGGTTGGCTCGCCAACAACCTATGACTACATAACGGCTCGTGATGGTGCCGAGGGGTCACAACATGCAACCGTTCAAGCGGGCGATGCCAACATTGGCGGGAATCTATACGCGGTGACATTCGATGGCTTCGGCAGACAGCGTTTCGCGGCAAACGGAGTTGTGCAAAACATTGATGCTAGTAATCAGATCGCCAAAATCTGTGTCGGGTCATCACAACTAAGCGCGGCCAATGGCGCGCGGCTGCTCGAAATCGGCGTCAGCGTCAGCGGGCAAATAAAAATGTGCGACCCGTCGGTGACAAGCACAACCGACCCACGCCGCTGCCTTACGGCCGCGCCGCACTGCAGCTAAAGGAACAGATCATGAATGCGATTCAAACTAAGCCTACCAGTTCGTCCAAAAAGCAACGCGGGGTCATGTTGATTGAAGGCCTGATTGCGATCCTGATATTTTCCCTCGGTATTTTGGCGATGGTGGGAATGCAAGCCCAGGCCATCAACCATACCAGCCAGGCAAAATACCGCGCGGATGCGGCATTTCTCGCCAACAAAATTATCGCCCAGATGTGGGCTGATGCCCCCGCCAACCGGACGAATTACGCAACGGGAGGGCAAAGGTTCAACGACTGGAAAACTCAGGAGCTCGAAGCCTATTTGCCACCCGGCCTGAGCAGCGCCACCGTGACCGTCGTCCAATTCACCGCCACACCAACACTGCTGACTAACCCAACGCCACCACCCATAATGGGGCATCGCGTGACGGTGCAAATCCAATGGCGGGGTCCAAACGAGCCGGACTCTGCGCCGCTCCACACCTACGTCACCACCACCGATATTATTTGACGCGATAAAACTATGAATATCTCCAATCGAAAAGTAAACCTGCAGCGTGGTTTTAGCTTGGTTGAGCTAATGGTAGCTGTAGTAATCGGCCTGATCGGCACCGTGGTAATGTTTCAAGTGTTTGCCGTGTCCGAGGCCCAGAAGCGCGGCACCACCAGCGGTGGTGATGCGCAACAGAACGGCTCGGTTGCACTTTACACGATAGAAAGAGACCTGCGTAACACGGCCCATGGCATGCGGCCGTTGATCGACCTCGGACTACCCTTATACACCTGGAGTGAGGTCAACAGCAGGGTATTGGATCCGACGATATTTCGCCCGATCCTGATCACGCCCGGCGCCAATTTTGATTCCATCGACGTAACCTATTCAACCGCCGAGGGGCTTTCCATGCCGGTGGCCTTGATGGCGAATTGGAACCCCGCAAACGTACCCAACTCACCCGTTGGTGTTATAAACGTAAACGGTTTTCAACTGGGTGACCAAATCGCCATTTGTGCCGACCCGGCCGTGAACCCCAATGGCGTATGCTTACGAGGCGAAGTGACCAATGTTAACACGGTCAATAACACACTGGCGCTAGCGCCGGGTCCCACACCCTATGTAGTAAACAACGAAAATATTATCCCCAGATTCAACCCTGCCGCGGGCTATGCCGTGGCGGTCGGCCCCCGGGTCAATTCGGATAATTTGATCATCCCGCCGATGTACACCGGAGACGGCACAATACCCGTATACGTTCCTGGAAGCGGACCTTCCACGACCCCTAGCTCTGCGACGGTTCACAATTTGGGACAATTAGTGACTCGGAGTTACTCCGTTCAAAACGGTGTGTTGACCTTGAATGACGGTGCGACGACCACGGAATTCGCCAGCGGCATTGTCGGATTGCGCGCTCAATATGGATTGGATACTAACGGCGATAGGGCAGTCGATGCGTGGGTCGATCCAATTGGTGCGCAAACCAACCCCAATGCATCTTTTACTCCCAATCATAATCTCTTTCTGATCGGAAACAATGCGCAAATCGCGGCGAGTTGGCGAATGGTCGTTGCCGCCCGGGTCGCCGTTGTAGCACGTGGCGACAACATGGAAAAAGAAATCGTTGAAACCCGTGGCACGATCCCGCTGTGGACGAATCCGACTGGGGATCCGGCACCGAGGTACAACATCCCGAGCGGCGAGGGTGCGCACTACCGCTATCGCGTGTTCGAAACCATCGTACCGTTTCGTAACATGATTTGGTGATCCCTTTTTCTCAAATATCGACACTGAGCATAACTATGAAAACAGCTTTCCAAACCCATAGACCAGTCCACCGGCGAATGAACATGCTGACCCACAAACAACGCGGCGTGGTGTTGTTCGTCGCTTTGATCGTACTGGTCGCGATGTCCCTCGCCGGTGTCAGCATGATGCGCGCTGTCGACACGGGCACGCAGGTCGCCGGAAACATCGCCGGCCGGCAAAGCGCGGCCAACGCCGCCGATACCCATTTTGAAACCGCGCTAGGCCAAATTAGTGCCATGGTTGCAAATGGAACATCTCGAAGCGGCGGTGCGGTCGGCTTTTCTACGGTTGCGCTCAGTGCCCCAGTAGAGGCACGCGACTGGACCTTGGCGCAAGACATGGGCATCGATCCGAAAACCGGCAATCACGTTGAAATATTGATCGATCGACTATGCTCGGGAACTGTATGTGAATTGACGTTAGGCGACCCGCAAAGGGCCGTTGGGCGCGGTGTTGGACTCACCCCATTTAAGCCTGCCTACCAACATTTTAGGACCATAGCCAGGATCACCGATCCCAAAGGCTTGGTCACCTACATCGAATTCAAGAACGACTAACAGTTTAAGTAAACATTAGGAGCTGCACATGAACACACAAGCGCTGCGTTTCAAATTAACTGACCCCATAAAGCTTGCAGTTTGCTCGATGCTGTTTGCGAGCGTGGTTGCACATGCCGCGGATCTGAGCAATAACCCGTTGACCACCTCGACAGCTACGGCCATGCGGCCCAACATTATGTTTGTGCTGGACGATTCCGGCAGTATGGCGTCGCGTTATATGCCGGACTATGTCGATGACAGCCTGTGCAAAAAAGACGCCTCCACAACCTATACCAAACGATGCGTACCCGGGGACCCCCCGTATTATTCCGCCGGCTTTAACGGCATGTACTACAATCCAACGTTTGTTTACGTGCCACCCGTCAATGCAGACGGATCACTGAAGCCCGATCAGTTCAATACGAATGGCTCAACCAAAGAGTGGAAGCAGGTACAAAATAATCCCTACCTCAATCCCGGTGCGAAAGACAACATTCAAGAGCAATATCAAGATCAGCTATGGTGCACCAGGACCACCTGGTCAGCAGCGCAGCGCGCGTTGACCAATGGCGCCTATTGCCGCGTGAATGGCCGGGTTTACGCGTCGATTGCCAACCCAGCCGGAGGTTCCGCTCTGCCGGCCGCTACCAACCGTATGAACTACCCCGATGCTACATTTAAGTACGGCGACGACGGCGATGGCACTACATTCACGACGAATGTCAGCCCGCCCTTTTACTACAATTTGGCCAGTATGCAATGGTGTGATGCACATACGGGTGGAAACTGCGGCGCGCGCCGCGACCCGCTCACGAACAAAACAAAAACACGTTTCGGCGAGTTTACCCGCGTCGACATTACGCCGGCGAATTGCCCCGTGTCTACCGGTTGCCCAAGCGGGCGTTCATATGCGGCGGAAATGACCAATTTCGCCAACTGGTATGCCTACTACCGCGACCGCTTAAGCATGATGAAAACCGGCGTAGGCCGTGCTTTTGGCGGCTTGGATGATAATTATCGGGTTGGGTTCATGACCATCCATACCACACCGACCGATACCAGTCGCTTTATACAGATCAAGACAAACGACGCAACGCAAAAAAATGCCTGGTACGACAAACTTTATTCAATCAGCACCACCGGTAGCACACCGCTGCGCCCGGCGTTGTCAACGGCAGGGCAGATGTACGCGGGCAAGGCTTTGGTAGACCCGGTGCAGTACTCTTGCCAGAAAAACTTTACGATTTTCTCTACGGATGGTTTCTGGAACGGCGGCGCGGGCTTCAAAATCAACAATAGCTGCCATAGGCAACCAGGATAACGTCCTCGCCAATGCACCCCGCCCCAAGTACGACGGCAACCAGCTTCCCTCGACGACGGCCGGTTCCCCTAGCGGCACGAAAGGCGGCGCGGAAACGCTTGCGGATGTTGCGCTCTATTACTACAACACCGATCTTCGCACTTCAGGTTTGTCCAACTGTACCGGCGCACTGGGCACGGGATCGACGTGTGCCAAAACAACGTCGCCCCAACGAAAAAAGATCCGGCGTCCCATCAACATATGACGGTGTTCACCATCGGTCTGGGTGTCGACGGTCGTACTCGCCTTCCGCCCGGACTATGACACAGCCACTGACCGGCGACTTCGCTCAGATTAGCGCAGGCACAAAAAACTGGCCTTCGCCAAAAAATGACGACGATACCGCCATGGATGATCTGTGGCACGCCGCGGTTAATGGCGGCGGCACATATTACAGCGCAAAAAACCCGCAAGCGCTATCCGACGGCTTGGGCGATGCCTTGCGCGAGGTGGGCAGCCGCGGTGGTTCGGCAGCAGCGGCATCTACCAGTAATCCGCAGGTCACCACGACCGACAACTTCGTGTTTAGTGCGAACTATCGCACCGCGTTTTGGGATAGCGTGATCCGACGTCGCGCCATCGACGTAATAACTGGTGCGTTAGCAGAAACGTCGATTGGGAAGCGGGCTTCCATTCTTAATACCATGGTCAGCGCAAGTGCCGATGTGCGCACCATTTATACGTTCATGGCACGCGGCGCCAACAAGCTTAAACTATTTCACTGGTCGAATCTAACCGCTGCGGAAAAAGCTCACCTTGATGTAAACAGTTGGGCTGATCCGGCTCTGAAACTCTCAAGTGGGCCGGGCTCTCGGCTATCGGACAGACAGCCGGCTAGAGCGCCGGACGCGTTGGTCGGAGTTCATCCGCGGACAAACTGGCCTGGAGGACGACAACGGCAACGCCGACATTCCATTTCGTGGCCGCGAAAACGTGCTGGGTGATATCGTCTCGGCGGAAACGGTTTATGTCAAAAAAATCACAATTTTGATTACGCCGATGCCGGCCACCTCGCATTTCGCAACCGCTACAGCGACCCGCCAAGGTGTATTGTTCGCTGCGGCTAACGACGGCATGTTGCATGCGATTAATGCCGATACTGGGCGTGAACTGTGGGCCTATATCCCGTCCATAGTACTGCCCAGACTTTACGAACTCGCTGATAAAAACTATGTCCATGAATTTTTTGTCGATGGAACACCCGACAATCGGCGATGTATATCGATGGATCCTCGTTGGCGTACGATTGTTGGTGGGTGGCTTGAACAAAGGCGGCAAAGGCTTTTACGCTTTGGACATCACGAATCCGACTCGCGCCGAAAGCACTCTGGGAATTCTGCAATGACCGGCTTCGCTTTGCACGCAGACTGATGCCAATATGGGCTTTAGTTACGGTAATCCGGTAATCACTAAACTAGGCTGGGAGTGGGTTGTGTTCTTTACCTCTGGCTACAATAACGCCGATGGGAAAGGTTATCTATATGCAGTGGACGCGATAACCGGCGTGAAAAAGTTTGCACCGATCGTCGACTTGTTGCACAGGCGCTAACTGCGGGATTTGCCAAGATTGCGCCCATGGATTGAATCGTTATGAGAACAATTCCACTGTTCTACGTGTTTACGGTGGCGATTTAGCGGGTAATTTGTGGCGCTTCGACGTCAACAACATCATTGCGCCCGCCGGGCGGGACGCGTTAAATTGGCACAATTTGGCAATCCGCCGTCCGCTGGTCCAATCCATCACCACTAAACCGGAGTTTGGCGAAGTGGAGGTCATGACCGTTGTTTTCATTGGCACCGGCCGCTTCTTGGGAGTCAGCGATAAAGATGATTCAACGTTCAACTCGTTCTACGGAATCAAGGACAATTTGTCGGCAACGGATTTAGGCTCGGTTCAGAACTAATGGGGCTTATTAACAAACGCTTACGCTTTGGTACTTCAACAAACGGGCAAAATATCTTCAAAAATAGTAATCTTCGCCGTTGATTGGACCGCGAAGATCCGGCTGGTATCGTTGACTTTCCCAACAGTCGGCGAGCGCGTATTTACCGATCCCGCTTAGTATTGGGCATCGTTACATTCACGACCAACATTCCCACCATCGCTGATCCGTGCTCAGGGGGTGGTATCAGTTGGATCTATGATCTTAACTGGCAAGCGGGCGGTGCGATCACTGGGCGCGGATAAAACCGCAATCGGCGACTCAATGACTGCGAAATTTTTGGCAAACGAATTTGCAACCCGACCCGTCATTGTTCAGTTGCCGAATGGCGAGATCGGTGACGATTACCCAAATCAATACGCGGTGACGTGGTCTGACAGCCACGGGTTCTCAGGTACTCAACAGACAGCGTGGTCATCTGATCCATTGAACAAGCCGGACAGCGTTCAGGGTCGATCGCACTGGATGGCGAGAAATTATCGACTTCCCACAGGGCGACTGATCTCTCACCTTCCAGATCAGAGAGCGGCCCGCGGGCCGCTCTTTTTTTACCTCTTTTCCACCATCAATTCCTTCGGAACCGGAAACACGATCGTCTCTAAACTTCCGGAAAGTTCGCGAACATTTTTTGCGCCGAGTTTTTTCAACTGCGCGATGACTTCTTCTACTAATACTTCCGGCGCAGATGCTCCCGCAGTTACGCCGATTCGTTGTTTACCTTTGAGCCAATCGCTCTGCAGCTCACCAGCGTTGTCGATCATGTAGGCTTCGACACCGAGATTATCGGCAACTTCTCGCAAACGATTGGAGTTCGAGCTCGTAGGCGAGCCGACAACGATGACGAGATCGCATTGTGGCGCCATGAATTTCACCGCGTCTTGGCGATTCTGCGTGGCGTAACAAATGTCGCCTCGCTTCGGGCCGCGTATTGTCGGAAAGCGCGCTTGCAGCGCGGCGACGACTTTGCTTGCGTCGTCAACGGACAGTGTGGTTTGAGTTACATACGCAAGCTTATTTTCATCGCTTACGTTGAGCTGCGCCACATCGTCTTCCGTTTCCACCAAGTACATTCCCGCACCGGATTGGCCCATGGTGCCCTCGACTTCGGGATGGCCCGCGTGCCCTATCATGATGATTTCCAAACCACGTGAGCGCATGCTCGCGACCTCAGCATGAACTTTGGTAACCAGCGGACAGGTGGCGTCGAACACGTTGAAACCGCGTGATTCCGCCTCCGCGCGTACTGCTTGCGACACGCCGTGGGCGCTGAATACCAACGTGCTGCCCGCCGGAACTTCGCTGAGGTCTTCGATGAATATCGCGCCTTTTATTTTCAAAGCATCGACCACAAATTTATTGTGGACGACTTCATGGCGCACATAGATAGGCGCGCCGTAGCGTTCCAACGCCCGCTCGACGATTTCTATGGCGCGATCGACACCGGCGCAAAAACCTCGGGGATTGGCGAGCATTACTTCCATAGCATTAACCTTTCATATCCACCATGCCTGAGAGGCAATACCAGAGCAGCTCTCAAGGCATGCATCGCCACAAAGCAATCTGCGCGTGCCTCCTGGCATGGCTATGATTTTCCTGTCGAATTTGCCAACACGGGTTTGCGAAAGCTATCCCAGATCAGCAAAACCGCACCAATAGTAATCGCCGAATCGGCGACGTTAAATGCCGGCCAATAATATCCTCCCGCATGCACTTGAACAAAATCCACCACGTGGCCGAGACGAACGCGATCTATCACGTTGCCTATCGCCCCGCCCAAAATCAAAGCCAATGCCACATTCATCAACCTAGGGTTCTGCGGTTTGCGAAGTAATAGTAGACAATGACGACCGAGGCGATCACCGCGATGGCGATGAAAAACACGCGCTGCCAACCGCCGGCATCGGCAAGAAAACTAAACGCCGCGCCGGTATTGTAGGCTAACACCAAATTAAAAAATGACGTGACGGTAAGACTGTCCCCCAACTGAAATGCAGCAGTCACCCAACTTTTCGTAAGCTGATCTAGCACGATTACCACCGCGCTGAGACCAAGCCAGCGTAGCCCGTTACGCATAACGTCGCGGCTCCCCAGCGCCGAATAAATTTTGCACACAGCGCGCGCAAATTGTCGGATGGTCCTTGTTCGCACCGACATCGGCGCGATAGTGCCAGCAGCGTTCGCACTTAGGATGCGCACTGGCATGCGCATAAAGCGAAACCCCGTCGATCCCGCTTGCTTGCGCCTCTGGGTTTTGACCGCTGTGTAAATGCGCTTGGGACGTGATAAAAATAAATCGGACATCGTCCTCAAACGATGCGAGAAAACTTCCCGGTTCGTTCTCTGCATAGAGTTCCAGTTCCGCCGCCAGCGACGAGCCGATTTTGCCGGCCGCACGAAGTTCCTCGAGTTGCTTGGTCACCGCTGCACGCAGGTCACGCATTCTCGTCCATCGCTGCAGAAGCCGTTCTGTATCGTTAATCGCGGGTAGTTCGTACCACGTGTGCAAGAACACGCTCTCATCTGGCTTTCCCGTTAGCGTGCTCCACACCTCTTCCGCGGTAAAGCTCAAAATCGGCGCCATCAATCGCACCAACGCGTGAGTCATATGATACAAAGCGTTCTGCGCCGAACGCCGTGCGGTGGACTTCTCACCAGCGGTATAAAGCCGATCTTTCAATACGTCCAAATAAAAACCGCCCAAATCCTCCGAGCAGAAGCCTTGGATTTTTTGCACGGCCGAATGAAACTGATAGCGCGCGTAGTCGTCGCTGACATCAGCTTGTAGCTTGGCTGTAAGCGCCAGTGCGTAACGATCGATTTCCAGCCACGTCTCCGGCGCAAGCTTATCGCGATCGCTGTCGAAGTCGGCGATGTTTGCGAGCAGGAAACGCAGCGTGTTGCGTATGCGGCGATAGCTTTCAACCACCCGCTTCAGGATTTCGTCGGAAATAGACAACTCACCCGAATAGTCGGTGCTCGCAATCCAAAGGCGCAATATTTCCGCACCCAAGGTATCGGAGATTTTTTGCGGCGCGACCGTATTACCCAGAGACTTCGACATCTTGCGGCCTTGGCCGTCAACGAAGAAACCATGGGTCAACAAGGCTTTGTATGGCGCGACTCCGTTAAGCATGCAACTCACCAACAACGAAGCGTGGAACCAACCGCGATGTTGGTCTGATCCTTCGAGATAAAGATCGGCGGGAAAGCGTGAGCTTGCGGCGTGCGAGCCCGGACCGACTTTTTCTGCGTTAGGCCCGCCCATCACGGTTTGATGGGTCGAGCCGGAATCGAACCACACGTCCAACGTGTCCTTGTTCTTTTCGTAATGTTCGGCATCATCGCCCAAGAGTTCTGCCGCGCTAATCCGCTGCCATGCCTCGATGCCGCTTTCTTGGATACGCTTGGCGATTTGCTCCAACAGTTCCGGCGTGCGCGGATGTAATGCGCCGGTTTCCTTGTGCAGAAAAAAAGGCATGGGCGTGCCCCACTGGCGCTGACGCGAGAGGGTCCAGTCCGGCCGGTTGGCGATCATATTGTGTAAGCGTGGCTTGCCCCATTCGGGGAAAAACCGCGTCGCTTCGATTGCCCGCAAAGCGGACGTGCGTAAGCTCGATGCGCCGTCGCCAAGAGGCAACTTATCCATACTGGCAAACCACTGGGTAGTCGCACGATAAATAATCGGCGTCTTGTGACGCCAGCAATGCATGTAACTGTGAGCATAATCAACGCTGGCAAACAACGCGCCGACTTCGCGCAGTTTGTCGACGATCAACGGATTCGCTTTCCAGATCGACAGCCCGCCAAAAAACGGCAGGCTATCGGCGAATTTACTGTTTCCTAACACCGGCGTGAGCATCGCGTCGTCTTTCATGCCGTAACGGCGGCAGGATTCGAAGTCTTCGATGCCGTATGCCGGCGCGCTATGGACGATGCCCGTGCCCGTTTCCAGCGTAACGTAATCGCCGAGATAGATCGGCGAGTATCGATCGTAGAACGGATGTCGGAAGCGAATGTTCTCGAGCTTTCGCCCGATGGCGTTTGCCACTATGGGTCCACTCAAACCGTACGCCGTGAGACATTCTTGGACGCGTTCTTGCGCGAGCACCAGCATGATTTCTTGGCCGTCATTACGCTGGGCTTTGACCAACGCATAGGCAAAATCCGGATGAAAATTCAACGCTTGGTTGGATGGAATCGTCCAGGGGGTCGTAGTCCAAATCACCGCGAACACCGGTACGCCCGGCGGTACAACGGCGTCGAATGCTTCCGCGAGTTTTCCTCTATCCTCATCGGCGAGCTTGAACCCCACGTCGATGGCAATATCTTTTTTATCCGCGTACTCGACCTCTGCTTCCGCCAAGGCCGAGCCGCAATCGAAACACCAGTTGACTGGTTTTAAGCCGCGGTAAACATAGCCTTTCTCCATGATCTTTGCGAGCACGCGTATCTCATCGGCTTCGTTCTTAAACGCCATGGTGGTGTAGGGATGATCCCAATCACCCAATACGCCCAGGCGAATAAAATCCTTTTTCTGCCGCTCGATTTGTTCCGCCGCGTAGGCACGCGCGAGGCGCTGCGTTTCCTCAACCGGAATATTCTTGCCGTATTTTTTTTCAATTTGAATTTCAATCGGCATGCCGTGGCAGTCCCAGCCCGGCACGTAAGGCGCGTCGAAACCCGCCAGGGTTTTACTCTTGACGACAATGTCTTTCAAGATTTTGTTGATCGCGTGGCCGAGGTGAAGATCGCCGTTCGCGTAGGGCGGACCGTCGTGCAAAATGAACTTCGGCCGGCCTTTGCTCGCTTCGCGGATGCGTTGATAGAGTTTATTTTTTTGCCAACCGTCGACCCAACCGGGCTCGCGCTTGGCAAGATCGCCCTTCATCGGGAAAGACGTGTCGGGCAAATTCAATGTTTTTTTATAGTCAGTCATACGTTGCTGTTGAGATATCGTCTTGCGTTTTCCACGTCGCGCTGGATTTGCCGGCGCAAGGTTTCGAGGTCGGGATATTTTTCCTCGTCGCGGAGTTTGTGTAGGAACTCGACGCCGACGCGGCGGCCGTAAATATCGGCGTCAAAATCGAGTACATGAACTTCCAGCACCGGCGCAGCATCGATCATTACCGTCGGCCGCACGCCTAGGCTCGCCACGGCGGGCAGGGGAACCGAATCGACACCATACAATTTTACCGCATAGATTCCCGCGAACGGCACGCGTTTTCTTTCTAACCGAATATTCGCCGTTGGAAACCCGAGGCGGCGTCCTAGTTTTTCGCCATGGGCAACGCGGCCGGTGATCGTGTAGCGGCGGCCCAACAAACGTTCCGCAAGGCGGAAATCGGCGCGCGCCAACGCTTCGCGCACCGCTGTGCTAGAAACGCGCTCCCCCGCTACGCTCACGCTATCCATCGCTTCAAGCCGGAATCCGAATCGCTCGGCGGCCTGCGCTAACTGGGCATAGTCGCCACTGCGTTGAGCGCCGTAGCGAAAATCATCGCCGACCAAGAGCCAGCGCGCATTCAGATTCTTCACCAGCAACTGCGCGACGAAGTTATCCGGGGACATCGCCGCGAATTCGCGATTGAAGCGCACGACATGAGCGCGGTCTACGCCATGGTGTGCGAGGCATTCGATTTTTTCGCGCAAGGTCGTCAGGCGCGCCGGCGCTGCGTCGGGCGCGAAAAATTCGCGCGGATGGGGCTCGAAGGTCAACACGGCTGCCGGCAGCGCAAGCTTCTGTGCTGCCTCGCGCATCCGCGCAAGCATCGCCTGATGGCCGAGATGAACGCCGTCGAAATTGCCGATGGTGAGTGCGACGGGTACGCCGAACGCGCCCCGCGTGCCGCGGAAGACCTGCATGAAGGCCGGATAAAGTTCGTATGCTAGCTTATTTCAAAGCGCCGTGCACGGTGGGCGCCGGAGCGATAGTGGCGTCGATTTTGAATTTGACAATTTATTAGCCATCGCCCTGAGAGCCAATACCAGTCTTGTCCCCAGGCAATGCATCGCCAGCGGCCAATATCCACGCGGCTTCTGGCAAGGTGTTCTAAACTAGCTACGTTGCAGTCGCCGCGCTTCGATCAACGGCGGCACGTCGCTGTAACGTTGCGTTCCAGCGGAATCCGTGGTCAGCGACTCAACGTCGAAGTTCGCAGCGGTTTCCCTATCGTCGATCTTTAGCAACTTTACCGCCTCGAACAGGTGATAGGACTGCTCTTCTAACGACTGCGCGGCGGCGCCGGCCTGTTCGACCAAGGCGGCATTTTGCTGGGTTACGTTATCGAGTTGGCCCATGGCCTGATTGATTTGTTCGATGCTCGTGCTTTGCTCGTGCGAACCATCGGTGATCTGACTCATAAGCTGCGTCACGGCCTGAATACTTACTTGGGTTTGTTCGCTGGATTGCGCGACTTCTTGCGCTAGCCGCGTGCCACTTTCCACGCTCGCCGTCGATTGCGCGATGATCGCGCGTATGTCTTTGGCCGATTGGCCGCTGCGTTGGGCAAGGTTGCGAACTTCGCCGGCGACAACCGCGAAGCCACGACCTTGTTCGCCCGCGCGCGCAGCCTCGACCGCCGCATTCAACGCAAGTATGTTGGTTTGAAAAGCCAGGCCATCGATCACGCCGACGATATCGCTGATTCTCTTGGAGCTCGCTTGTATTGTTCTCATCGTCTCGCCCAATCGCGCCATGGCGCCGGCGTTCTCGGCTGCAACCTGCGCTGCTTGACCGGCGAGTTTACTCACCTGCTCGGCCGTGCGCGCATTTCCCCGTGCCGCATCGCTGACAGATTCCACGCTGGCAGCGGTTTCTTCCAAGGTCGATGCTTGTTCTTCCGTTCGCTGCGAAATATCCAGATTACCCATCGCTATTTGGCGAGCGGCGTCGCTGATGATGCGCGACCGCTGGTGGACGGTACGCGCGATTTGCGCCAATCTGTCGCTCATGATTTGGAGAGACCCAAGCAGCTTGCCGGTTTCGTCATCGCGACCGGCTTCAATTTTTTGCGTCAGATCGCCGGCAGCGACGCCCTCGGCAATTTGGACGGCGCGGGTCAGCGGCGCGCCGATCTGACGGGACAATAAGTAGTAGAGTAAACCCGCCAACAACAAGCCGCTTAATAGGGTGGCAACCATCAGGTTACGCGCCAACAGGGTTGCGCCGCGCGTGAATTCCTCCAAGTAACTCGTGCCCAAGATCAGCCAATGCCAAGCCTCGTAAGTGGTGAAGGCGCCCACTTTCTCTCGCGGCGAAGATTCGCCGATGTCTTTATTAATCCATAAATAATTCTTGATTCCGGATTTCTTTTCTAACAAATCCTTAATCAACAGCTCACCGCCGGCATCGCGAACGCCTAGACTACTTTTTCCTTCCAACGTGGGATGAATCAGGATTTTGCCGTAACTCTCACCGGGCGTTGCGTCGACGACGACGAAATACCCGGTTTCGCCGATCTTGATACTTCGGATCTTCTGCTTCAGCGCCGTCATTTCTTTGTCGAAATCCATACCGACAAAAAGTGCGCCGACGATCTCCTGTTTGTCGTCGCGGATGGGCTCGTAGGCGCTCATATAGCTCTTACCGAATAGCGTCACCTGCCCGACAAAGCTCTCGCCTCGCAGCAAAGCAGCGTACGCGGGACTTTCTTTGCCCAGTGGCGTGCCGATCGCGCGCTCATTTTTCGCATCGGTTAAGGAGGTGCTGATACGAAAAAAATCATCGCCGCTTTTGACGAACACGGTCCCAATTGCCGACGTGAGGGCTTGGAAACGGTCTACATGAAACGTATCGTTATTTAGATGTTCGTCGCGGGCAATCAGCACCGGGAGATCTTTATCGCCGACACGAACGGTGTTCGTTCCAATGATGTAGTTTTCCGGCAACGTGGCGCGAAACACGCTCAGCAAGTTCAATGTCGGCCGACGCAGACCTTGAGCGTAGACATCGATTATGTCCTCGACGAGCTTGGTATTTTTGGCCAGAGCGTCGATTTGCAAGCCAAGCAAGGTGTTCTTTGAGGTTTGTACGACATAAAGCGTAAGGACAGACAACACGAGCACGATGAACGTGAGGCCGATAAGAGATAACCTGGCAGCGACGGATAAATGGCGCAACTTACTTAGCATTCTGCGTCCGGATGAGGTAGCAAACCGAATGGTAACCCACAAGGGCCGGCCTCGGCGCCGAAATTGAAGGCAATATTGTATTCAATCGAATGGCTAGCGAATCTAACCAGCGCCTCTACGCGCGAAATGTTTTAGGCGAAAACCAAGCAGCATTAGGCTTGCGAAATAAACGGTTATGCCGAGTGCCACGATCAAAGCAAGGCGCGCGACCTTGACCGACGCGCTGGCCTTAAGCCAACTTTGCGGATCACCCGCCATCCACCACAAGACCAACCCCATCGCCAGGAGCGAGGCGGCGAGCTTGCCGTAAAACACAAGCCAACCGGCTTGCGGGCGATACATGTCGTACTGACGCAATTTATAGAATAGAAACGCCGCGTTAAAACAAGCGCCCAGTCCCGTCGCCAACGCTAAGCCGACGTGTTGCAGCGGCACCAGAAAAATAACATTCAGCGCCTGCGTCACCCCCAGGGTCATGAGGCCAATCTTGACCGGCGTCTTGATGTTTTGCTGCGCATAAAAACCAGGCGCGAGAATTTTCACCAGGATCAATCCGGTTAATCCGACGCTGTAGGCGATGACTGCATTGCGCGTCATCCAAACATCGTGCTCGCTGAACTGGCCGTAGTGAAACAAGGTCGTCACCAACGGCACCGCGAGCAAGGCCAGAGCGAGCGCCGCGGGCAAGGCCAACAAAAATGTCAGGCGCAGCCCCCAATCGAGCAGCCTGGAATATTCGACAAAATTCTTGGTCTGAAATTGTTTGGCGAGGCTAGGAAGCAAAATAGTGCCGAGCCCTACGCCGAGGAGCCCGGTCGGGAATTCCATGAGGCGATCAGCGTAGAACAACCACGAAACGCTGCCGGTCACCAAAAACGACGCAAAGATCGTGCTGATCAGTAAACTGATTTGACCGATGGAAACGCCGAATACCGCCGGGCCCATCAGTTTTAAGATGCGCCACACGCCTGCGTCGCGTAGGTTCAAACGCCAGCGTGGTATGAGCTTGAGCTTCGCCAGATACGGCAACTGAAAAGCCAACTGCAGTACGCCACCGAATAGCGCCCCCCAAGCCAGCGCCGTCACCGGTGCGTCGAGATGGGGCGCGACGATCAACGCGAAAAAAATAAACGACAGATTCAACAGCACCGGCGTGAAGGCCGGCACGGCGAATCTGCTGTAGGTATTGAGTATGCCGCCGGCGAACGCGACCAAAGAGATGAACAAGATATAAGGAAACGTGATGCGCAATAGATCTACCGTCAACTGAAACTTGCCGGGATTCGCTACAAACCCCGGCGCGCTGACATAGATGATCAACGGCGCGGCGACAATTCCGATCAGGGTCACGATGAAAAGTGCGAGCGCTAAAACGCTGGCGACGTGATCGACTAAATCTTTAGTGGCATCGAAGCCTTGCTGATTTTTGTACTCCGACAGCACCGGCACGAAAGCCTGGGAAAACGCCCCTTCCGCAAATAAGCGCCGCAGCAAATTGGGGATGCGAAACGCGACGAAGAACGCATCTGATTCCATGCCTGCGCCGAACGCGCGAGCGATCACCGTATCGCGCACGAAGCCCAGCACCCGCGACAGCAACGTCATGCTGCTCACCTGAGCGAGCGCTTTAAGTAGATTCATAGACTAGGAAAGGCCCCAAGAATGGCTATGGTAGCGGCTTTCCAGGTGGCGCACCAGAGAAGCGTCAAGGCAAGCGTTTTCGGATCAGCACCAAGAACATTACACTAGACCGATTAAGGGTTAACTCGGTATTCTATATTTATAAACTCGCCGAATTATCACCCTACCACAGCCTTAGGAAGAAGAAATGAAAATCACTAGCCTGGAAACGATCATCGTCGATATCCCGACCAAGCGGGTCCACAAACTTTCCTTCGGCGACATCCACCACCAAAGCTACGTCATCGTTCGCGCGCGGACGACGGACGGCATAGAAGGCATCGGCGAAGCATCGACCATCGGCGGCCCGTCGTGGAGCGAGGAGAGTCCCGAGGGGATAAAAGCAACGATCGATCGATATTTGGCACCCCATATATTAGGGCAGGATCCGCGGCGCATCGAATGGCTGGTGGCGCAAATGGATCGCGCCGTTAAAGGTAATAGTTTTGCTAAAGCGGCCATTGAAATGGCCCTATTCGACATCACCGCCCGGTCTCTAGCTATTCCGGTATATCAACTGTTCGGCGGTAAAGTCAGGGATCGCATAGCGTTGGCCTGGACCTTGGCGACCGGCGATACGGCCCGCGATATCGAGGAAGCGGAAGAAAAACTCGCGACCCGCATGCACCACATCTTCAAAATAAAAATAGGCGCAATGGATCCGCGTGAGGATGTGAATCGTGTAGCAGCGATCTCGGCCGCAGTCGGCGCGCGCGCCAGCATACGGGTCGACGTCAATCAAGCGTGGAACGAGATCACCGCGGCGCAGTGGCTGCCGGCGCTGGAAGAGGCCGGCGTTGCGCTGGTGGAGCAACCCATTCCACGCTGGAATATCGATGGCATGGCGCGCTTGTGCGCCGCGCATCGCATTCCCATTATGGCGGACGAAAGCCTGTGTTCGACGCACGATGCGATAGCGCTAGCGAAAGCGGGCGCCGCGGACGTGTTTGCCCTGAAAGTCACCAAAGCCGGCGGCTTGCTCAACACTCGAAAAGTCGCGGCCATCGCCGACGGCGCTGGCATTCCCTGTTACGGCGGCTGCATGCTGGAAACATCCGTCGGGACGGCCGCATACGCTCACGTCTTTGCCACGCTTACCGATCTCAGTTTCGGCTGCGAGCTGTTTGGACCGCTATTACTGAAGGATGACATCACGCGAACGGGATTAGGCTTCGGCGAAGGCGCGATACAAATCCCCGCTGGCCCGGGTTTCGGCATCGAACTGGATGACGACAAGTTGAATTTCTATCGCCGCGATCGCGCATGAGGCAAAAGTAGCTCTCGCGTTCGCCATCGCTTCCTATCGGAACAGTATCGATGGGTCTAGTAGACTTTAAATCCAAAAAGCACCTCGCCAGCAACCAATAGGGGTGCGGCTCTCCGACATGCCATGCCGGAGAGCCGCACCCCGCTTGCCTCTTGGAGCATGTCTCAAGTGTAGTTGACATCGTTCGCTCACTGGGCATAATAGGTTCCACACTTCTAGGTAAGAGGTAAGAGCTATGAAATTCGATCGTGCTTCGTCGTACTCATTTTTCGCGCGTGTTTTTCTTATCGCCTTCACCAGCGTGGCTTTTCTCATGTCCACCGGCTGCGCCTCGGCGCCGGAAAAAGATCGCGGCTCGGGCCGCACTGGGCAAAAGAGCAAGGTATCCAAAGAAGGTGAGAGGATCACCATGGACGAACTCGATCAGTTGACCTATGGCTTCGCCGACCGCTACTTGGCCTACATCGTCAGCGCGTGCGACGAAATCGAAAAAAACGGCGCGACCCCGCAGCAGCGGCGCCTCGCGCATCAGGTGAAATTGGTACAGGTGAGTTCGATATACGACATCGTCACCAACGCCGATCCTTTCACTCAATTGCTCGATCTCACTTTGGTGGTCACCTTGCAGAGCCAAAAATGGATCGATGAGGACTTGGCGGAAGAATGGTTCGGCGATCGCGCGCAACCGCTGATCGACGCTTCGCAAAAGGCGCGGGCGGACATCTGGAAAATCGCCGGCCGAGTGATGAAGCCCGAACAACTGGAAGTGATGGATTATCTGATCTGGAGCTGGCGCCGTAAGAATCCCGACGTGCAGGTTGTCTCGTTCGTGCGTTTCGACGATTTCGCCGAATCGCGCGGCAAGTCCATTGTCGCGGATGTGAAAAGCGGGACGGGATTTCTGGCGCCTATTAACGAAGCGCTCAAATCGGTGGATGAAGTCCGCCTCCTCACCGAGCGGGCGTTTTATTACGGCAAACGCATGCCGTTCCTGATGAATTGGCAAGCGGAAGCGGCCGTCGACAACATACTCGGTAACAGCCAGATCGAAGGCATGACGCAATCGGTTGCGACCGTGACCAAGAGTGTCGATCGCATTACCGCTATGACCGAGAGAATTCCCGAGGAGATCGAAAAAACTCAGATGCGGGTGGTGAATGACGTGCAGCGCTTGCATCCGCTGTTACTCACGGGTATCGGGCAATATCGCAATGCCGTCAGCGATACCGATCAATTGGTCGGCTCCGTCAACGAGGCAACTGTCACCGCCGATACGTTACTGAAAACCTTGCGCGACACCAGCTTGTCGTTAAACACGACGATGGAATCCGTCGACAAGATTTTTCTCGCGCCCGGTCGCGATGAACCTAAGCCGAAAAATCAGAAACCGTTCGAGATCGAAAGCTACACCGCCTCGGCGCTTGCTCTCGCCACTGCGTTGAAAGAAGCTAATCAGCTTTTGTCCACCACCGGAGATCTATTGGGCTCGCAGCGCTTGGAACAACCGATTAAGCAGGTAAATGCCATTGCGACGGAGCGAGTGGAGCATGCCCGTATCACCGGAACGCGCATTATCGATGTCGCCTTCTGGCGCGGCGCCGCGCTGATCGTGCTATTCTTCGTGATGCTTACTCTATATAAAGTATTCACATCGCGGTTGTTGCCAAAAGCTGGGGGCTCAACCCGTGCGTAACGCGCGACTGATTCTGGCTGCGTCACTGCTGCTGCCTCTGGCGGCGAGCGCGCGGGTGACGAATGAGACGCCGCCAGGCTGGCCCAAGGCGAAGCAGACGATCGAAACCGAGGCAGCGCCGATCACCGTCGATGCGCGGCTCGCTGACTATAGACGCGTCGACAAGCTGGATGGGAAGATACGCAGCGTCGGATCGTCGACCCTCAGCAATCTCATAAATCGCTGGTCGGAGGCGTTCAAGCTGCTTTATCCAACCGTCGAGGTCGACATTACCGGCGGTGGATCGAGCATCGCAGTGGCCGCTTTGCTGGAAAACCGCGCCGATCTGGCGCCCATGAGCCGGCCGATGAATGCTAAAGAACTAAGCGATTTTGAAGCGAAATTCGGCTATCCGCCCACGCGCATCACGGTCGCGCTCGATGCGATCGCGATCTATGTGAACAAGTCCAATCCGTTGGAAGCACTGACCTTAACGCAACTCGACAGTGTCTTTTCCGCGTCCCACAAACGCGGTGGCGAGAGCATTAAAACTTGGGGACAGCTCGGATTAAGCGGCGAATGGGCCGATCTGGATATCCAACCGAAAGGCCCGGCGAAAACCCACGGCATGTATACCGTTTTTAAAGAGATGGTCATGGGCAATGGCGAATATCGTTATGACCTTAAATCCGAGCCCGTCTCAACTTCCATAGTGCAGAATGTCGGCGCGGAAAAATCCGCCATCGGCTTTGCCAGCTATTTCTTTTCCAGCCGCCGTACGCGCCCTCTAGCGCTGTCGGGAACCAACGGCGGTCCTTATTTTTTGCCGACGCAACAGAATTGCTTGGCAGGGAAATATCCGTTGGCGCGTTTTCTTTATGTCTACGTAAACAAGAAACCGGGTACCACCTTGAATGCGGTTACGGGACACTTTCTCGGTTTCATTTGCTCCAAGCAAGGTCAAGAAACGTCGGCTAAAGAAGGAAACTACCCATTGAATGCGAACGTGAGCGTTAAGGAGTGTTTTGGCAATCTGTAATCATCGCCAGGGCCTTGTTTGCCCGCATAATCCCCATGCCCCGCTGAATGCCCGCCACCCAAAAACCCGCCACTAAGCATCTGTCGGAGAACATCGCCGCCGCACTCGAGACGTCGGTGGATCCACGGGCCCAACCGATCTGGAAGAATTACAAAGTCATGATACCGATCTGGCTCGGCCTGCTAGGCCTAGTCTGGTTGGGCGTTTACCTGGGCATCGATAAGCGCGCTATCGCCGGCGTCATCTTCTTGCTAGGCTTACTGTCGAATGCGTTTGCCTGGCTACTGGGTATAGTCGCCCTAGTTCCAATTATCGGGCCATTGCTAGTCAAGGTGTTGTCACTCTCGATCGTTTGGATTTTGAACGCCCTTGGCTACCTAGTTTCATTCGTTGCGATCAGACGCGGTTACTCACGAGACGTCATGACCTATCGCGGACTGACGGTGGCATTGATCGTAGGAATTGTCATCGGATATGTCTTAGGAAAGTATGTATAGTCATCGCGCTTTGCACCAACCTCGGTTACGAGAGACTTTAGCAGGGATTACCCAGGTGCTGTTGAGGCGCCCTACCAAAAAGCTGGAACGCCCGCGAAGGCGGGCGTTCCAGTAACTTCCACGCCGCGACGGTCAATCCTGATGAATATCGCGGTCCTTGGTTTCCTTGAGGAACAGCGCGCCGATCACGAGCGTGATCAAGGCGACGATGATCGGGTACCAGAGGCCATAATAGATATCGCCCGTCGCCGCGACCATGGCGGTCGCGAGCAGCGGCAGCATGCCGCCGAACCAGCCGTTGCCGATGTGATAAGGCAGCGACATCGACGTGTAGCGGATTCGCGTTGGGAACAGCTCAACCAGGAAGGCCGCGATCGGCCCGTACACCATGGTGACATAAATCAGCATGATGAAAAGGATCAACAGCGTCATGCCGTAGTTGACCTTGTTCTTGTCGGCCGGTCCGGGATAACCGGTCGTCTTCAGCGCCGCCTCGGCCTTCGTCACGTCCCAGGCGCCCTTCAGCTCCTGGTCGCCGATTTTCACCACCAGCGTCTCGCCCGCAACGCTGGGCGTGGACTTGAACGACAGGCCCTGCTTGGTGAGGAAATCCTTGGCCTTGTCGCAATCGGTGAACTTGCTCCACGGACCGATGAACATGTGGAAATTGCAGTCCGCAGGCGCCGCCGCCACGCTGATCGGCGTCGCCGCCGCATAGGCCTCCAGCGCGGGATTGACGTAGTGAGTGAGCGCGCCGAACAGCGGGAAATAGGTCAGCGCGGCAATCAGACAGCCGGCCAGAATGATCTTCAGGCGCCCAATCTTGTCGGACAGCCAGCCAAAGAAGATGAAGAAAGGCGTACCCAGCAGCAGTGAAGCGCCGATCAGCATGTAGGTGGTCAGGAAGTCGAGCTTCAGCGTGATCGTCAGGAAGAACAGAGCGTAGAACTGCCCCGTATACCAAACCACCCCCTGGCCGGCCGTCGCGCCGAGCAAAGCCAGCAGCACGAACTTGTTGTTCGGATATTTTAAGAAGCTGTCGGTCAGCGGTGACTTGGAACCTTTGCCCTCCGACTTCATCTTCTGGAACACCGGTGACTCGTTCAGCTTAAGCCGGATGTAGACCGAGAACGCGAGCAGGATCACCGAAAAGAGGAACGGAACGCGCCAGCCCCAATCGGCGAAGTCCTTGGCGTCCATCAGAACGCGCGCACCGCCGATGATGGCCAGCGCCATGAAGAAACCGAGTGTCGCGGTGGTCTGGATCCAACTGGTGTCGTAGCCGCGGCGATGGTTGGGTGCATGCTCGGCCACATAGGTCGCCGCGCCACCGTATTCGCCGCCGAGCGCCAGTCCTTGCAACAGGCGCAGGCTCACCAGAAGGAATGGCGCCGCCCAGCCAATGGACTCGAAGGTCGGCAGCAACCCGACGGCAAAGGTCGCGCTGCCCATGACCACGATAGTCACTAGAAAGGTGTACTTGCGGCCCACCATATCGCCGATGCGGCCGAACAGCAAGGCCCCAAATGGGCGAACCAGAAACCCAGCCGCGTACGTCGCGAAGGCCGATAGCAGCGCCGCGGTTTCATTGCCTTTGGGGAAGAACAGCGCGGCGAAGAACGGCGCCAGTGTCGCGTAGAGATAGAAGTCGTACCACTCGAAGACCGTTCCGAGTGAAGACGCGAATATGACTTTCTTTTCCTCGGGTTTGAAATCCGAGGACGATTCTTTGACGTTCATGGTGTCCATGCGTGCCGACATCAGTATTTCCCCTTGTGAAAGTATCCGAAGGCCAGGCGAAGTGTTCGCTTCCTGTTGTGTGAAAGCGATGGTGAAGGCGGCAACGGCTTAGTTGGTCCTCAGGTAGCCGCGAGCTTTTGCGCCCTGTTTGGGCGATGCCCCACCGATAGTTGCACCCGGCGACGATGCGTGACACGTTACGCGACCTTTATCGGTTCGTCAACGTGAGTGTTCGGCAGCCTGTCCGATACGATTTGCTGCAAGCCCCATCATGGCCGGCTGTTTGATTGCGGCATTGATTTATGTCCCGATCTTCAAGGCAATCACCAAGTATGCCAATCCCGTACTCGCAGATACACGGCAATCGTCACCGCTCAAGAATCAGAGTCCCTGACAGCCGATAAGGGGCTTTGTCTTTGTGGCGTCCGTTTCTAGAACGGGCCCTAACCGCACTACAGTTTGATCGATTCCAGATCAGTCATGTCTGTTTTCAGCGTTCCCAATGATCTATACTTGCACCAAGAATAACGCTTTAAAACTTTCCTTATAATTCTAAGAAACGTAATGAAATCCAAGCTCGTATTGTTATTGATGTTGCTAATCAGCCAAGTCTTGGGTTGTGCCTTAGTGCGGCCGAGCACCGCAAAAGCGTACCTTGAGCCCGAATCACAATCGACATCTGCCGACTACCAAGTGGGGCCGGAGGACGTGCTCGATATCACCGTCTGGAAAGAAGACGGGCTAAAAAAAGAAGTGCTGGTCCGGCCCGATGGTGGAATCTCCTTCCCACTGATCGGCGAGGTTCAAGCGGTGGGAAAAACCACCGGTGAAATTCAAAAGGAAATCACGCAACGGTTATCGAAATTCATCCCACGGCCATCGGTCAACGTAGCTCTATTAAAGACCGCTAGCTATAAGGTTTATGTCATGGGCCGAGTGAACAAACCGGGAGAATTCACCCTCGGCCGCCGCATCGATGTGTTGCAAGCGCTCAGTATGGCGGGCGGCCTTACGCCCTTCGCCGCGGCGAGCGATATCCGCGTTATCCGTAAGACCAACGGCAAGGATGTCTCCTTCAGATTCGATTACAACGCCGCACAAAAAGGTCAAGATCTCAGCAAAAATATCGAATTAAAAAGCGGCGATACCGTCGTTGTTCCATAAATGCAAATACGCGCACGCCCTCGAGCCCGCTGATCTTGCAACGAATACGAAATAGTTATGCCATTTTGCCTATTGCCTGGTTGGCGTTAACCGCCACGGCGGCACAAAATACGGTCACGCTATCGGTCTCGTTAAGAGAAGAGTACAACGACAATTTTCGCCTGACGTCGGCGCCCCATTCCAGCGTGCTCGCGACCACGGTGTCGCCGGCCGTACGCTTCGCCTACGCGACAGATACGCTCTTAGCGAGCGGCAAAGCCCAACTCAATTTCAATCGTTATCGCGGCGACTCCGCGCTTAATGGCAATGATGTATTGCTGGATGGATCGATCAAAAAGAATTTTGCGCTGGACCAAGTAACGCTGTTGACCAGCTACGTACGCGATTCCACCCTGGCGTCGGAATTGGCGCAAACCGGCGTGGTGCAGGTCAATCGCCAACGTACTCGCTTAAGCCTAAACCCGGAATGGATCGGAACGATTTCGCCACGGGCAACCTGGACGGTGGGCTATGACTTCGCAAACGTTACCTACCAAGAATCCGGTGATGCCGAACTAACCGACTATCGGTTTCAAAAAGCTTACACGACCTATGGCTATCGATGGATGGAGCGGACTAAAACCTTCGTCACCGGAGGCATTAGCACGCTCAAGTTTGACCAGTCGGGCGATAAAACCCGCACGCTATTTGCCCTGGCGGGGATAGAGCATAATTTTTCGGAAGTGTGGCGCAGTGAAATCAGTTTCGGGTTGCGCCGCGTTCGTATCCAAGGCTCGGACGCCGACCGTAACGAATCGGGCTGGTTGGGACAGGGCAGCTTGGAGCGACGGTTTGAGACCGGATTGCTGCGCGCGGCCGCAGCACGCGAACTCAATCCCACGGGACTCGGATTGCTTACCCAAACGGACAAGATATCCTTAAGTTGGTCGGACCGTATCGGCCCGGAGTTAAGCTACGGTATCGATGCGGCTGCATTCCGCAACGCCTTCGTGTCCGCCAATAGTGAAAACAATAACGAGCGCTTTTATCGCATCGATGCCCGAGTCAGTTACGCGCTTAGCGAAGACTGGATCATCGATGGTGGCCTCGGTTACGCTCGGATCGATCCCGATCTCGGGAACTCGGCGCGGTCCCGATCGGTCTTTTTCAGCGCTCGATACGAATGGTCTAGGCTGCTTCCCTAACGTTGTGAACGGCCTTGAGTTCGTGACGATAGCGTCGCGGTTTGTTACACTACAAAAAGCGCTGCTCTTACCGGTACGGCTCGGCTAAAGTCGTGTGAGTAAAACAACAACAATCAATCGATAAGGGCGTATCAGGCTCCATGAGCTCGCAGAAAACAGACTTCTTTCATTTTCTGTCGTTTTTGCAGCGGCGAAAATGGCAAATCATCCTGCCCGCGGCCATCGTCATGGCTGCGAGCGCCGCGATCGTACTTGTCCTCCCTGCTTCGTATCGCTCGACGGCAACAATTCTAATCGAAGAGCAAGAAATCCCCTCGGAGTTAGTGCGTTCGACCATTACCAGCTATGCGGATCAGCGCTTGCAGGTAATCAGCCAGCAAGTAATGACGCGCGCCAACCTGCAGCAGATCATCAAGAAGTTCGATTTGTACAAGCAGTTGCCGGAGCAGCGCATATCGGAAGGGGTTATCCGCAAGCTGCGCAGGGATATCTCCATGGATATATTGAGTGCGGATGTGATCGATAAGCGTAGCGGAAACAAAACGACGGTGACGATCGCCTTCGTGCTTTCCTACGACGGCGAATCACCGGAGCTTGCACAACGGGTGACCAACGAACTGGTCTCGCTTTATCTCAACGAGAATCTAAAAAATCGCCAGCAACAAACCGCGGAGACGGCGAAGTTTTTGGGCGAAGAGGCTAAGCGGTTGGCAACTCAGGTGGCCGAGATCGAGAGTAACTTGGCGATGTTCAAGGAAAAGAACGCGGGACAACTCCCCGAACTGGCTCAAGTCAATCTATCCACCAGGGATCGAACCGAAGCGGAGATCGCCGAAGCCGACCGCATGATCAGTTCGCTCATACAGCGCAAAGCGGTGCTCGAATCGCAAATCGCGCAGGTCAAACCCTACGCTCCGATTATCTCAGGCGCGGGTGAACGGTTGCTCGAACCCGACGAGCGCTTGCGGCTGGCGCAAACACAATTCGCCGCGCTGTCGAGTATTTACTCTGCCGATCACCCCGATGTGCAGCGCCTGCGCCGCGAAATCGACGGACTGGAACGGGAGTTGGGCGGCGGTAAAACACAACCGGATAATGTGCGGGAAATCGAGCGCCTGCGAACCGAACTAGTAGCGCTACGGCAGCGCTATTCCGATGAGCATCCCGACGTGCTCAAGCTCAAAGACCGGATAGTTGTGCTGGAAAAACAGACGCGGCTTCCGTCTCCTGCGACGGCCGTGCTTTCGGTCCGGGCGAAGCCCGCGGACAATCCTGCTTTCCTCGCCCTCAAAGCCCAGCTCGATGCGGCGAACGATGAAATTCGCAGCCTGCGTAACAAACAAGTATCCCTTCGCGACAAGTTGAGTGAATACGATAGGCGCCTACGCGGCACGCCGCAAACGGAACGCGCCTATCTCGACATCTCCCGAGAATACGAAAACGCGAGCCGCCGTTACCAGGAAGTGAGAGCAAAGTTAATGGAGGCACAAGTAGCGCAGGAGCTCGAACGAGACAGCAAGGGTGAACGCTTCGCCTTGATCGAGCCTCCTGATCTTCCAGAAACACCGTTTCGCCCGAACAGACTGGCCCTTATGGCCCTCGGTTCGATACTCGCGTTGGGCAGTGGCCTCGGCTACGCCGGTCTAAGGGAAGCACTGGATCGCTCGATACGCGGAGTAGACGCTTTAAGTGCGGCGATAGGCGCACCGGTGCTGGCAACGATCCCAAACATTCCTGGCGTCCGCAGGCAACGGTGATGGGATTTAGTTAGAGCCTATCGATAAAAATAATTAAAGAGATTCTTGATGAATAGAATTATCACCGCACTCGGACGCGCTAGACAGGGCGGTAGCTTCGGCAGCACCTGGCTCGGCCATTCGATACAGAATACGGTCGAATTGGACCCGACGAGCGAAGGTCCTGAGGGTGAGCCTGAATTGACGCCCACACAAATGCAACGGCTGGTCCAGCATCGCGTGTTGAATCCGAGTTACCCCGACGACATAACCGATGCCTATCGCATTCTTCGTACCCAAGTATTACGCCATTTACGGGAAAGCGGCCACACCCTGCTGGCGGTGACGAGCCCGGGCATAGGCGAGGGGAAGAGCCTGACCGCGATCAATCTCGCTATGTCGCTGATCCTAAATCCGGAAAATCGCGTGCTGCTGGTGGACTGTAACTTGCGGCGGCCGCAGTTACATAACTTGTTGGGTGTCGACGCCGGGCCGGGCCTCAGCGACTATTTGAACTACGGTATGTCGTTAAGCCGCTTAGTCGTTTCGGCGCCAGGTCATAGGCTAGCTTTCCTGCCTGCGGGCCGACCTATTCATAATTCCGCCGAAATGCTGGCTTCGCAGAAAATGCGTACGCTGCTGCGCATACTCAAGAACGAGGAACGCGGCCGGTTCGTGATATTCGATCTCCCGGCGGTGCTCCCATTTGCCGACATGCTTTCCTTTGCCCCGCTGGTCGAAGCGGTTCTCTTGGTGGTGGAGGAAGGCAAGACTCAGGTGGAAAGCATAACCCGGGCCGGTGGACTCCTGGCCAATGCAAATCTAATCGGAACCGTGCTGAATAAATCCGCAGCCGGCTACGCTGGTAAATCCGCGTCCAGTCCACCACCGCGCAATTCCACGGCGTTCGCAACCGAACCGATTTGACCCATGTACGAATCCTATTACGGTTTCAAGGAAAAGCCGTTTACCATCCTTCCCGATCCGGATTTCCTGTTTCTGAGTTTCAAGCACACGATGGCGTTAGATCTCTTGGAATACGGACTGACGAACCAAGCGGGATTCAATGTCATTACCGGAGAAGTGGGTACGGGCAAGACGACCCTCATACGATACTTGCTGCGCCAAGTCGCTCACGATGTGACGGTCGGTCTAATCTCGAATACCCACAGCCATTTCGGCGAGCTCATGCAATGGATCTTGCTCGCTTTCAAACTCGAGTTTAGGGCACAGAGCAAAGTCGAGATGTTCCAGACCTTTCTCGAATTTCTGCGCGCTCACCAAAGCCAAAATAAGCGCGTCGTGCTGATTGTCGATGAAGCGCAAAACATGAATGTCGATACGCTGGAAGAGCTGCGAATGCTCTCGAATGTGAACGCGGACAAAGATCAAATTCTACAACTCATCCTCGTCGGCCAGCCGTTGCTGCGCGAAACCTTGCGGCGGCCGGACTTGACGCAGTTCGCACAACGGGTCGCGGTGGATTACCACCTAGAGCCGCTTGATCGCGATGAAACGGCTCAATATATCGAGCATCGCGTGACTTTCGCAGGCGGTAAGGATCCTAAGCTTTTCGAACCCGATGCGTGCGCAGCCGTATATCAGCACACCAGAGGCACGCCGCGCCTCATTAATCTGCTGTGCGATACCGCGCTAGTCTACGGTTATGCGGAAAGCCGGGTAAAAATAGATGGGCAGCTTGTGCAAGATGCCGCGTGGGATAAAAAGAAGGGCGGCATTTTCCCTACTTTGGAGTCCAGGGATTGGCGCAAGTTTGATAACTAGACGGCATTTTCTATGGGCCTATGCCAGGAAGCCCGTGGATACTGCCTCTCACGGCATGCGCCTTGGAGAGCAAAGCTGGACGCGCCTCTCATGGCATGCCCTGAAATTTTTTCCTAGCCGCCCTTAAACTCACGGATGATGTGTTGCTGCCGGCGGCTGACGGCGAGTTTTTCATTCAAGCCGTTCAGCGTCACCACCCAGTGGCCGTCGGCCACGTCTTCCGTCAACCGCTCAAAACCTCGTATCGCGCCGCGCGCGACCAAGCAGGAGCGATGAATGCGGACAAAAATGTCGCCGAACTCTTCTTCCAGGTTGGTGAGGGATTCTTCCAACAGGTACTCGCGCTGCGCGGTTTTGATGGTGATGTATTTCAGTTCGGCGCGCAGGAACAGAATGTCGGCCAACGGCACCAATAGGATTTTGCCGCGCTCGGACACGCTCAAATGGCCGCGCGCCTTATGCTGCAGTTGCTCCAAACCGGTTTGCGCCGCGCCCATGCGACCGCGCGCTTTTTCCAGCGCTGCCTGAAGCCTTTCACGCCGAATAGGTTTGAGCAAGTAATCGACGGCGTTCAGTTCGAACGCCTTCACCGCATAGGCATCGAATGCCGTGGTGAAAATCACGGCGGGCGGATGCGCCAGATTCTGCGCATGACGCGCCACTTCGATGCCGTCCATGCCCGGCATGCGGATGTCCAAAAGCACAATGTCGATTGCCGTGTCGTTCAACAGGGTAATGGCCTTCAAACCATCGCTAGCTTCAGCCACCACGGACAAACTGACGCTGTCGCTGACGTCCTGCAAGATCTCTTTTAACCGGTTGCGCGCCGGTAATTCGTCGTCGACCACTAGGATTTTAAGCAAGCTTTCCATCAGCGCTTTTTGGTATACGGAATGGTGATAGTCACCTGGTATTGGGAACTGACGATCTGGCTTTTCATGCTGGCTTCGACGTCGAAATGCAGCGCCAGCCGTTCGCGGATATTGTTCAATGCCATTTTATTGCCCTGGTGGTGAGTGCCGCTGTCGCCGCGGTACGGATTGCGCAACACCATATAAACGTGGTCGCGGTTGCGATAAATGTTGATGTTGATCTCGCCCGGCTCCGTCGATGGCTCGATGCCGTGATAAACGGCATTTTCCAACAGCGGTTGCAGTATCAGCGGTGGGACCAGCGCGTCGTCCGGCATTTTGTCGATGTGCCAAGCGACTTTCAAACGGTCCCCCAACCGGAGTTGCTCGAGCTCGAGATATTGGCGGCAGAGAACGAATTCCGATTGCAAGGGGACGAGTTGGCGGTTGTCGCCCATCAGCACGCGAAACAGGTCGGCTAAGTCTTCCAATACCCGCTCGGCCCGGCGCGGATCCGCCCGCATCAAACTCAGCACCGCGGTCAGACTATTAAATAGAAAATGCGGCCGAATGCGGGCTTGCAATGCCTGCAGCCGGGCCTCCGTGATGGCCGGCGACAGGGCGCGGCTGCGTAAATCAAGATAGAACAGAACGATTCCAGTCGTAAAGATAACAAACGCCAACACCGCGGAAATGGACAAAAAGTCATCGCTCGGGATCAACGCCCGCATGCCAAAAAACATCGCGATCCCGATCAGAATTTCGACCACGAACACCGCGAGTATCCATTCGCGGTAGCGCCGGTGCGTGAACAATTGACGTAAGCCGCAAAGAAGTAACAGGCTGGCCAGCAACCCCGGCTGGATAAAGGCGGCGATCGGCAAAAACTCTTGCCACCAGCCCGGCCAAGTGGGATTGCGCGCGATACCCGCCAAAACGCCCAGCCCGTTGACGATCAAAATCACCCTTAGCATCACGCCCAGGTTGCAAAAATCCGGCAGCGTCGGAGGCGGCGTATTTTGATTTATACTGGCCATCCTCCTATTCTAAGCAGCTTTTTTCATGTCCGGTCAACAAGACGATTCCCCGAAAGCCTGGTCTGGGCGCTTTTCGCAGCCTGTTGCGGAATTGGTCAAGCGCTACACCGCTTCGGTGGAATTCGATCAACGCTTGGCCGAATTCGACATTGAAGGCTCCCTCGCGCACGCGCGTATGTTGGCCAAACAAGCGATCATCAGCCAAGCGGATCTCGCGGCGATCGAACGCGGCATGGCGGAAATTCTCGCCGACATCCGCGCCGGAAAATTTGTCTGGTCCATCGACGAGGAAGACGTTCATTTGAACATCGAGAAGCGGCTGACGGAACTAATCGGCGATGCCGGCAAGCGTTTGCATACCGGCCGCTCGCGCAACGACCAAGTCGCGACGGATATTCGGCTGTTCATGCGCGATGCTACCGACCGGATCGTCGTAGCGATTAAAGACCTGCAGCGCTCCATTGTCACGCTGGCCGAGATCCACGCCGCGACGCTCATGCCGGGCTTTACCCACCTGCAAGTGGCTCAGCCGGTGACCTTTGGCCACCATCTGATGGCTTATTTCGAGATGTTGGAGCGGGATCGCGAGCGGCTCGCCGATGGCCGCAAGCGGATAAATCGCCTGCCGCTGGGCGCCGCGGCGTTGGCTGGAACGAGCTTTCCCATCGACCGGGAATCTGTCGCCAAGGAACTGGGGTTCGACAGCGTTAGCGAAAACTCCCTCGATGCGGTGTCCGACCGCGACTTCGCCATCGAATTCTGCGCCACGGCCGCCATCGCCATGGCTCACCTATCGAGACTGGCCGAAGAATTGATCTTGTGGATGAGCCCACGCTTTCGCTTTATCGAGCTGGCGGATCGATTTTGTACCGGCTCCAGCATCATGCCGCAGAAGAAAAATCCCGATGTGGCCGAACTCGCGCGCGGCAAGACCGGCCGAGTCAACGGCCATTTGGTGGCGCTCCTGACCCTGATGAAGGGTCAGCCGTTAGCTTACAACAAGGACAATCAAGAGGACAAAGAACCGCTGTTCGATACAGTTGATACCTTGCTCATGACCCTGACGATCTTCGCCGACATGCTGAAAGAGGTCACCGTCTATCCCGAGGCCATGCGAAAAGCGGTGCTGGAAGGCCATGCGACGGCGACGGATCTGGCGGATTATCTGGTGAAAAAAGGCGTCCCGTTCCGCGACGCCCATGAAGTCGTCGCCCGCGCCGTGCGCGCGGCGGAGGAGCAACGCTGCGATTTAAGCGCCTTGCCGCTGGCGACGTTGCGCGGTTTTTCGAACTTGATCGAGCAAGACGCGCTGGCGTTGCTGACGCCGGAAGGCTCCCTCGCCTCCCGCAACCACATCGGCGGCACGGCGCCGAATCAAGTTCGCGCCGCGATTCAGCGGGCTAAAGCCAAACTCGATTAACCCCTAAGAGGCAGACTTGGGGACGTGCTCCCGGCACACCAACCGAGTCTCCGGCCCCGACAGCCTCTCGGCAAATAGCGCGCAATGGTGGGTGCGCTGGCTCTTGCGTTGGCAGTAGATGCAGGTATTGCAGACGCCGAAGGTGCGGGCGCCGTTGTAACTTTGCAGCATGTAGAGAGTCTCGCGCAGCGCCGATACCCCATTGCGGATACGGTTGGCGCTGATATTGCGGGTGGCCGACTGCCACATCGATGCCGGCTGCATCTCTTCCAGCATTTGTTCCCCTTGCTGGCTCAAGCGCAGGCGCACCACGCGCCGATCAACCTCATCTTCATAACGCTCAATCAACCCACGGCGATCCAACAGTAGTAAACTTTGCGACACGGTGCCCTTGGTCACGCCGAGAAATTCGGCCAGCGCCTGGGGCGTGTTGCTGAAGCGATTGGCCTGATTGAGGAACAGCATCGCCTCTAAATGCACGGGCTGGAGCCCTTCTTGGCCGATCACTCGGCGCATCTCGGCGCGGATCAGGTTCCCCAATCGCTCCACCAACTGCAACATCGCTACCGGATTTTTCAGCATTCCTGGATGGTCTATTATTAGTATCGACTCGATACTAATTTATCAAACATGAATTTTATCAAAAATTTAGTGTCGAGTCGATACAATCATAATTCTATCTTACTGAATATTATGAATTTATCAGTTTCGATCCTATTTTTTGCCTTTGCAAGACTGCTGGCGACGATTTCGATCAAAACCACTCATCGCCTTGAGGGCCAATATCCATGCGGTTCTCCAGCATACTAAATAAATTCCAGTGATGATTTAGCAGGCCTACACACGGCGAAACGCGCTCCTGCGCTGTGATACCATGAAACTTCGATTTCTTTGATGAGCATACTATGGCCCATGTAATTAGGCTAGCGATTATCGCCGTGGTGCTCGCCGGCTGCGGTCTTAAAGGGCCGCTAACTTTCCCGGAACCTGACAACACGCCGCAAAAAGAACAGAAAAAATGAACCTACCTGCCATGGTTCGCTTCGATCGTAACGAGCTTTGTGTCGAGGATCTGCCGCTCGCACAAATCGCCGCGATGTTCGGAACGCCTTGCTACGTTTACTCGAAGGCGGCGCTGACTCAAGCCTATCTAGACTTTACAAGCGCCTTCGCTGGACGCGATACGCTGGTATGTTATGCCGTGAAGGCTAACTCCAACCTCGCCATCCTGGGACTATTCGCCAAGCTGGGCGCCGGCTTCGATATTGTCTCGGAGGGCGAATTGATGCGCGTCCTCGCCGCGGGTGGCGATCCGCGTAAGGTGGTTTTCTCCGGCGTGGGCAAGCGCGTCGACGAGATGCGCGCCGCCCTGCGACAGAATATTCTTTGCTTCAATGTCGAGTCGCGACCTGAGCTGATGCGTCTTGCCGGAGTCGCCCAGGAGTTGGGTACAACAGCGCGGGTATCGCTGCGCGTGAATCCCGATGTCGATCCTAAGACTCATCCTTATATTGCGACGGGCCTGAAAGAGAATAAATTTGGCATCGCCTTCGAGGAAGCGCGCCCGCTGTATCGCGAAGCGCGCTCGCTTCCAGGCGTCGAAATCGTCGGCATCGATTGCCATATCGGATCGCAGATTACGGATATTGCTCCCTTTGCCGACGCGTTGGATCGGGTGCTTAGGCTCGTGGACGAGTTGGCGAGCGATGGGATTTCCCTGCATCACATCGACCTCGGCGGCGGCATCGGCATACGCTACAAAGACGAGCAACCCATCGCATTGCAGGACTACGCCGCGACGCTATCTACCCGTCTTCAAGGACGCAAGCATCAACTCATCTTCGAACCGGGACGATCGTTCGTCGGCAATGCCGGCCTGCTTTTGACCAAAGTCGAATACCTGAAGCAAGGCGGCGAGCGACGCTTCGCCATCGTCGATGCCGCGATGAACGACCTCATCCGCCCCGCGCTATACGACGCTTATCACGAGGTTGTGGCGGTCAAATCTCGACCCGATACCGAGCCTGCCCGCTACGATGTCGTCGGACCGGTATGCGAGAGCGGCGACTTTCTCGCCCGCGCGCGCACTCTTGCTCTGGCGCCCGGCGATCTTCTCGCGATACTCTCAACCGGAGCCTATGGCAGCGTCATGAGCTCCAACTACAACACCCGCCCGCGCCCCGCCGAGGTGATGATAGACGGCGCGACCGCGCACCTTATTCGCGCCCGAGAAAGCGTTCAGGATCTCTACGCGCACGAAAAATTGCTGCCCTAGGGTCGTGACATTGATGCAAATTCAAACCCACCTGAGATCGCAGCGGCACGTCTGATACAAAACTTGAACACTTGCATCAATTAGTATCGACTCGATACTAATCAAATAGAAATCATGCAAAAAAGATGCGCAAAAACATTGATTTTCTGTGCATTTCTAAAATGCATGCAATAGAATTCAAGCACCAAGATAAATATCGGTAGTCGCGATGGTAGTTGTAATTGCAGTCGTCGCAATACCGATTCGCTCACCGATGCGCTTGGTCGTGTAGGCAGCATCACACGAGTCTTCACAGACCATACGGTAAAAAAACTTTATTAAGGAGTTTATACATGGCAACAGCAGCAAAGAAACCCGCGGCGAAGAAGAAGCCCGTCGCGAAGAAACCCGCAGCCAAGAAGCCCGCCGCCAAGAAAGCGGCAGCTAAGAAACCGGCTGCAAAAAAACCCGTCGCGAAGAAGAAGCCCGCGGCGAAAAAACCCGCCGCTAAGAAAGCAGCGGCAAAGAAACCTGCAGCCAAGAAACCTGCAGCCAAGAAAAAAGCGGTAGCCAAGAAGAAGCCTGCGGCGAAAAAAGCTGCGGTGAAGAAGCCTGCGGCCAAGAAACCCGCAGCGAAGAAGGCAACGGCCAAGAAGAAAGCACCGGCAAAAAAAGCAGCGACGAAAAAACCCGCTGCCAAGAAGCCTGCGGCGAAAAAGCCCATGGCCGCGCCGATGGCCCCCGCACCGCTGATCAAGCCTATTTTTTCCTAAGGCTTACCAGCGAAACGCCGCCATTTAGTTGCGCGGAGGTACCGCGCAGCCAAATGGCGGCGTTCTCTTTAGTTTTCCCGATGTGAGATTATTCCATTTCCAAATCAAAAAGGACGCGAAGGCGAGCCGCAGACAGTGCTGTAGCACGGCAAGGCGAAGCCGACAAAGTAATTTTTGATTTGGAAATGGAATTAGATACGCTGCGGCATGGTTGCCGTCGCCGAGGCTTTATCGCGCTTTTGCCATTTCCAGTAGATGCGCACGCCCAACAACACCGCGAGTATGCCCGCGTAGAGCAGCGGCTCGCGGATGTCGCGTTTGACCAGCCACCAATAATGCACCACGCCCAAAATGCCGATGAGCGTAAACCAGCCGGTGTAGAAGTTGCCAGCGCTTGCCGCCGAGCCGGCGCACCATGCCGTTGGTCGACGTCACCGCCAGCGGAATGAGGCAGACGAAAGCCAAAAATCCCACGGTGATGAACGGCCGCTTGATCACGTCTTTGACGATATCCTGCAAATCGAAGAATTGATCGAGCCAAATATAGGTTATGAAGTGCAGACTGGCATAAAAGAACGCGAACAGTCCCAGCATGCGGCGCAACTTGATCAGCCATGGCAAGCCGGCAAGCCGGCGTACCGGCGTAACCGCTAAGGTGATCATCAAAAAAATTAACGTCCAATCCCCAAGATCGCGGGTGATGAACTCGATCGGATTCGCCCCCAAATTGAACGATCGCCCCTGCCAGGAGTTGAGCCCGCGGACTGCCAACAGCAAAAACGGCGTCAGCGAGGCCGTGAATACCAGCGCTTTGAGCCAGGAAAAATGCGTCGCAGAAAGCTGCTTAAGCGCGCATCCAGCGAATTCATTGAACGCCTAAAACTGCTTCTGCAGATTCATCCCGGCGTAGAGTTGCGCGACCTGATCGGCGTAACCGTTGAACATCAGGGTTTTGCGCTTACCGAATTCGCCGATGCGGCGTTCCTTGGCCTGGCTCCAGCGCGGATGGTCGACATCCGGGTTGACGTTGGAATAAAAGCCGTACTCGCTCGGCCCGGCACGGTTCCAAGCGGTTAACGGCTCCTTTTCGACAAAGCGAATCTTGACGATGGACTTAGCGCTTTTGAAGCCATATTTCCACGGCACCACGATGCGTACCGGCGCGCCGTTCTGGTTCGGCAGCACCTCGCCATACAGTCCGACGCACAGCAACGTGAGCGGGTGCACCGCTTCATCGAGACGCAAGCCTTCGATATAGGGCCAATTCAGCACCGTCGATTTCTGTCCGGGCATTTGGTCCGGCGCCAATAGTGTCGTGAACTCGACATACTTTGCTTTACCGGTGGGCTCGACGCGCTTGATCAATTCATTGAGCGAGTAACCGACCCAAGGGATGACCATGGACCAGCCTTCCACACAACGCATGCGGTAGATGCGCTCTTCCAGCGGCGCGAGCTTGAGGAATTCCTCGATGTCGTACACCTTGGGCCGCTTGATCTCACCTTCGACCGCTATCGTCCACGGGCGGGTTTTCAAGGTCGAGGCATACGCCGCCGGATCGGCCTTATCGGTGCCGAACTCGTAGAAATTGTTGTAGCCCGATACGTCGCGCAGCGGCGTTAACGGATCGTCCGCCGTCACAGCGCCCTTCTTGGCGAGGTTGAGTTTGGTCAGCGCTAATGCATCGCGAGTCGACAACAGCGAACCACCGATGCCGGCGATGCCGGCAAAAGCCGCGGTTTGCAAAAACGACCGCCGATTCAAGTAGACCTGCTTAGCGGTTATTTCCGATGGGACTAATTCCGATGTTCTTTTAATGATCAATGCTATCTCCTAGTAAAGATACAAAACCTAATACGATCGCCAACTGCCATTGGATGCAATGGGCGATTGTCGGACTAGCTTTTAGACAGAATGGTCACGAAAAGATTACTTTTTGATAACAACGCGGCGTTTGAAGGGGCCACAATTCCACAAGCGATGCTTGAAGAGGTAATACCAGCGCGGCTCCCAGGCCATGCATTGCCGGCGAGCAATATCCATGCGGCTGCTGGCATAGGTGCCTAGACTACTTCAGGCGATTCCACGCGACCCGCCCGCATCAGCCCGCCCGCGCCGTAGCGCTGCTTGCACTGGTAAAGCACTTGGTCGACACATTCGAGCACCGCGTCCAAGCTGGCGCCGTTAGTCGGCACCTCGCCAAAGCCAATGGAAATGCTGATGTCATGGCCACGGGACTGGGCCGACGCCTTAACTTTTTCCTGGATGCGGCGGCCGACATACTCCGCTTCGTCCACCGTAGTGTTGGATAAAATCAGCACGAACTCATCGCCGCCGTAGCGCGCCGCCACATCGTGGGAACGCAACGATTCCCGCAATATCGTGCCCAGTTCGCGCAGCACTTGGTCGCCGACCGGGTGGCCAAAGGTGTCGTTGATGCTCTTGAACTTATCCATATCCGCGAACATCACCACCAGTTTTTCGCCTTGGCCCAAGGCGCGGTCGAACAGCCGCTCGGCGGTTTCGTACAGACCGCGGCGATTCAACAACCCGGTGAGCGTGTCCGTCGCGCTGGAATGCTCCAACTGACGCCGGCTCGATTCGATGCGCCCCATCAGGATATAGGCATAGATCAGCACGATGCCGGAAAAAAGGGTAAGGAAGATCATGCCCGGCGCCATGCTGAGGGTGGAATTCATTTGCCGAAAACCCAGCGCCGCCAAGCCGCCGACAAAAGAACCGATTAAGCCCTCGGCGAAAAACGGCATGCCGTAACGCATGCCGTTCCCGAGGACGACGAGTATGAATACGATCAAGGTGGGTGGAATATCGTACGGATCGTTCAACACGCCGATCGATACGGCGAGAATATCCAGCCACATGGCGAAGCGGTAGCGCGGGATCGAGCGCGGATAGCGCCACGCATGCCACATGTTAAAAGTGTTGATAATTGAATAAGCCAGGTAAAAACCGTAAATCTGCCAGCGCGGCATGTCCATCGGGCTCGGTTCCTCCGAGCTCCCAAAGAAAACGACCGCGAGCACGATGAACAGATAGCGCGTCAGAAACTGCACGAGCTGTTCGTTCCAGCCGGCAAACCGCACCGACCCGGACCACGTATCCGTTAGGCGCCGGTGCGCGCTGCGGCGATCGAATCGACCTTTGCGGCGATCGATCGAGTCGGGATCGTCAGCCACGGCCGTAAGCTCGCTTAACATGTACCAACAAACTTGCCTCCCTTTAATACCTCAGAGCAGAAATAGCGTTGCTAGACCCAGAAAAATGAAAAATCCCATGCTATCGGTGATAGCCGTCAGCAGCACGCTGGAGCCGACGGCCGGGTCTCTGCCCAGCCGGTGCATGGTCAACGGTAACAGAGTACCCATTAACGCCGCGACCAGCAAGTTAAGGGTCATTGCACTGGTCATGACCAGGCCGAGGGGCACGCTGTGGTAGAGCAAATAGGCGATGATGCCGAGTATGCTGCCCCAAAATACACCGTTGAGCAGGCTCACGGCTAGCTCTTTCACCAGCAATTTTTTTGCGTTCGCGAAGTTAATGTGGCCCAGCGCCAGGCCGCGCACAATCAAGGTCGTGGTCTGATTGCCGGAGTTGCCGCCGATGCCGGCGACGATGGGCATCAACGCCGCCAAGGCCGCGAGTTTCTCGATGCTGCCTTCGAACACGCCGATCACCCGCGAGGCGATTAACGCGGTGACCAAATTGATCGCCAGCCACAACCAGCGATTCTGCGCGCTTTTCCACACCGAGGAGAACAAATCTTCTTCGTCGCGCAAACCGGCGAGGCCCAGCATTTGGCTATCGGATTCCTCGCGGATCACGTCCACCATGGAATCGACGGTCAAGCGGCCCACCAGGCGATTGGAGCTATCCACCACCGGCGCGGAAATAAAATCGTAGCGCTCGAATGCCGAGGCCGCGTCCGCCGCATCGTCCGTCGGCTTGAAGCGGGTGATTTCCTTTTCCATGATGTCGCCGACGTTGGTGCCGGGATCGCGCACCAGCATGCGGTTCAGCGGCAAGCCGCCGAGCAAATGATCGTCGCGATCGACGACGAAAAGCTGATCGGTGTGATCGGGCAATTCGCCGAGGCGGCGTAGATAACGCAGCGCCGTCTCGATGTCGATGTCCGGACGGACGGACACGATCTCGAAGTCCATCGCCGCGCCCACCGATTCCTCGGGATAAGACAACGCCGACTGCAAGCGCGCGCGATCCTGAGCGTCGAGACTTTCCAGCACATCGTTGATAACGTCCCGCGGCAAGTCGGGCGCGAGATCGGCGAGCTCGTCGGCATCGAGTTGTTCGGCGGCGGCGACCAGTTCCCGCGTATCCATGCTCGCGATCAAGGTCTCGCGCACCGAATCGGAAACTTCGAGCAGGATCTCGCCATCCCGCTCCGCCTTGACCATGTCCCAAACCAATAAACGCCGCGCCGGTGGCAAGGCCTCTAAAATCCGCGCCACGTCGGCCGGGTGTAAACCTTCGAGCTTGGCCTGCAAGCGATTCTTCAGTTCCGCTAAGCTTTGGCGATGCACCAGCGATTCCACCAGCTCGTGGTTCGGCATCGCCTGTTGATGCACCACGTGCTCGACCAGCTCGTGCTTATCCAACAGCGCCGTAATGTCGCTGAAGGTGCGCTCGATATCCTCGGCCTGACGCGGTTCGCTCTGGTCGAGGGTTGGGTCTGCAGGCTGGTTCATGCCGCCATTTTACGCGCCAGCGCCCGATTATTCTCGTTTAACATCGAGCCAGGAGGCAAGCAGGATGCGGCTTCCAGGGCATGCCTTGCCAGGGGCCATGTCGCCAGCTTCGGCAATTGTCAGATAGTGGTAACATTCTGCTATGGCAAAAACGATGACTGCAGACGATATTCTTCCTCTTGTCGCTAACCTGACACCGCAGGAACGCGTTCGTCTATTTCGCTTGATTACATCACGGCCTAGCGCTGAGGCGGGGGCGGTGTATCGCGCCGTACCTCCTGGGCAAGACGAGTTTTCATCCGATGAAGAGCCTCTTGCGTGGGAGGCGGAGGGTTGGGAGAACATTGATTGAAACGTGGCGAAATCTGGTGGTACACGTTTCGACTACCCGATAAGCGTCGCCCTGCATTGATCCTAACGCGCAATGAGATCGTAGAGCGGCTTAACGAGATCATCGTTGTGCCGGCAACAAGAACAATTCGCGGCCTATCAAGTGAAGTCATTCTGACGCCGGATGATGGCATGCCGATGGCGTGCGCCCTGAACTTCGATCACGTGGCGTTGGCACAGCGCACTCGTATTGGTGCGCTTCTTTGCACGTTATCGGAGGACAGATGGCCGGAGGTGCGTCAAGCGCTGCTCGCCGCATGCGGATTTGCAGAATCCAGTTAGCCAGCGCATCGGCCGGGACACCGGGTAAAAACAGCGGCGCTAATCCAACCCTACGTCGAACGGCAACTCTTACGCAAAGCTCCCGTCCAACGAACCAGCCGTAACTATTTCATCAACGGTCTCGCCTATGATGACCGCTCTCAAGTCAGCGCCGACACCCAGCAACAAACCATCCCCTACGACCTAGCCGTTACGTTCGCCAAAGACAAAAGTACTCGTTAAGCCGAGCCTTAACCCCCGGGCTGTGAGCCAAGTTCGATGAGGCGCCAGTACCCGATTATTCTCGTTTAACATCGAGCCAGGAGGCAAGCAGGATGCGGCTTCCAGGGCATGCCTTGCCAGGGGCCGCACCCCAAGCGCGTATGGGCTCGTTATGTTTCGACCCCGTCGCGTCAACTCCTATCCCTCCAGGTGGGTTTTTTATTGTTCGCTTTTGTTACGCTTGGCTTACCAATTTAGCGCAGTGTCCGCCTCGCTACGAGTTTTTGCGACGAACATCACTTCGGGAAAGGGTTTGCTATGAAACACATGGCTTGGGAACGCGGAGTAAAACGGCGCAGTAACTGATTCGACGATCGGATTTCGCTATGTGTTGGCGACGCTCGCGCTGTTCGCAGCGCTTGAGGCATCCGCGGGCTGTCCGAACTACGACGAAGCGCTCAACTACGTTCAAGCTTATTGGGATCGGCGGCCCGCCGTGGGATTTTCGGGTTTGAACACACTAGGCGAAGCCTATTGTGCGCAGGGCATCGTCGCCGCGGAAATCGGCCGGCGCATGGGGACGCCGGCGGGCTACCGCGTTGCGCTGGGAAGCAGCGAAGCGCAGCAACGACATGGGCTGCCGCACCCAGTCCGCGGTTTTTTATTCAAGCACATGTTCTTAAACAGCGGCGCGTCTATCCCCGCGGACTATTCCGCGGCGCCGGTCGTTTCAGCCGATCTCATCGCGGTGGTCAAAGACGAAAATTTTCAACGCGCGAAAAGCCCGTTGGAACTGCTTGAACATATCGACTACTTGCTGCCATTCATTCAACTAAGCGATGCGAGCCCAGGCGATAGCCAAAGCGCGCTAACGCTAATCGCAACGAACTTGGGTACGCGTTTCGGTGTGGTGGGCACGCCTATCCCGGTGGAGCATACGCAAGCGTTCTACGAAAAACTGGCTACGATGCGCGTGGTTATGACCGATGGTGACGGCAACGAACTCGGCGCGGGCCACGGTTCGGAATTACTCGGCCATCCGCTACACACACTGCATTGGCTTGGACGCGACCTCGAATACAACGCGCAGCGCATTCAGCCCGGCGACCGGCTCAGCGTAGGTCCATTCTTCGCACCGATTCCCGCTCGCGCGGGGCAGGAAATCAGTGTTCGCTACGTTGGCTTGCCCGGAGAGCCGAGCATTTCTGTCCGAATTTCCGAGCCGATCGGCGGAATGCTCGACGTCGCTGAACAGCATGAATGCTTTACCAATCCGACGCTATGTAATCGCTAGACTAACCATCGCGAGTGTAGCTCATACCTTGCCCGCATTGCCGTAGCAAGAATCGCCCTGCTACAATCGTTCAAGTAGCAGTCGGACACCTCACAAACGGAGGACTCCCATGAGAAACTGGATTGGTCTAGCATCGTTGCTCGTCGCCGCGTGGCTGCTGTACGTCGGGATGCGGCAACGCAATCGGGTCATGGCGCAAATGCGCGATGTGCAAACCGGCAACGCTGCGGCGCAACCGCTGCATCCTTCCTTGGTCTTCGCGCGCGATCTGTTCCGTCCGCTTGTTATGGGCGCACTGATTTTTCTAGCCATCAAAACCACCGCGGCTTATGTGCTGCTCGATGGCAACCGGTTTTTTTCGTGGTTCGATCTCGCCGGATTTCTCCTGTTTCTGGCGGCGTACGGGACATGGTTAATGCTCAAGACGAGCTACCGCGATGTGCCGTCGCCGGAAATAACGGCTGTGAATCGGGAGCCGATCCACGCCGAGGAACGCGCCATCCAAAGTCGTCACCCACCCGCGAGTTAGAGACGCTGTGAAAGGAATATCCTTGGGCTCGTCGAGATGATTCCCGTGCGGGTGATTGTGCTTGTGCTGCGGGCGTGGAAAATGGAGTAAGCCAGAAGGCAAGCAGGGTGTGGCTCCCAGGCCATGCCTCGCCAGAGACCGCATCCCATCGGCCTCGTGGCACGATGTGTGCATTTAATTCTGATTTAAGTACCTACTCAAACTCGAATTGATTCACCGATCCGGCAACACAGTCGCGGCTAAAAATCTCGACTTAGGCGGAGGAACGAAATAACTAAACAATCGGCCAGCACGGGCCGATTCAAAATCTGGGGTTTTGGTAATGATCAAGATCTCGGGCGGACGTTTGACAGATTAGAAAAATTGACCCCAAACCGACTGTGGGCCTTTATGAAAAACAGACCTCCTCCCATGGTGCATTGCCACCATCTAGATTCGCAAGCATCGCTTATTTTAACGTTGCTCCACACCGCCGGATGACACGCAACAATATACCCGACCCGTATAATCATTACATAGGTGATCCACTGCTAGACGCAACCAAAATGAATCAATCGGTTATGGTGCAACAACAAGTATTCAGAATCTCAATAACGCAGGCCGACGGGTCTGGTGAGTAGCTTTAGGTGACAGAAAAACCAGCCATGACTATGCCGACCCCAGCTTCAACACAGCCACCCCGGCTTGATGAAGTTCTTGCCCGGGTGTTCCTCTCGATCCCAGAAGCCATTGTCCGTGCTGCGAAGGATGTGTCGGTAAAGGTCCTACCGTCGCTGGAGTCTATTGCCAAGGGAGTCCTAAGGCTTCCAGATGAATTAAAGCTAGTGGTTAGCACGCTCACGGCGCGCGGTTGGTTCATATCCGGTGAGATGGATATGTCGGACGTTAGAGAATTTCAACAAGCGAGCGAAACTGCAGACGTGGCAGCCGTCGATGCCTTAATGACCAAGTGGGTGGAATCGCAAACTGAGCGAATCCGTGAATCCGCAATCAAAAGCTTTCCGAATCGTCAAACAATACTAGAGGCAGCGTTCAAAGCACACGCAGATGGGCAGTTTGAGCTCGCAATTCCTGTTTTACTGATTCAAGTAGAGGGTATGTGCATCGAAGTCCTCGGTAAGAAGATGTTCGCTACGAAAAACGGTGTTCCTAAGACTAAGGCCGCAACCGACTCACTCATCAATAGCGCAATCTCGGAAGTTATCTTCCTTCCGCTGCGAGAGCAACACGGGTTGACTGCGAGCGAGGGAACACGACAGAATTGGCCAGACGCACCGAACCGCCACGAAATATTACATGGCATAGCCTTAGACTACGCTACTCATGTCAATAGTCTAAAGGCGTTGTCCTTAATTGACTATTTTGTCACGTTAATAGCTACTGAAAAGTGCGACAATCCGGGTGCCGAATCTGCTGCCTAGCCCCTCTCTCAAGCGTAGTAACATCAGTCCGCCTCGCTCCACATTATGTTTTCACTAATTCCGGGCTTCCGACTGTGGCGCCCGCCCAGCTCGAAAGTTAAAGGTCGGCTTGTCGGGAGGCTCGAGAGCCTCATTTCAATGACCGCTCCTCGCCGAACTCGGCATCTTAGACCGCGAAGTTTACCAACCAAGTTCGCCACATCGCGTCGATGGGTCAGTCTAAGTTAAGGCAAATCCACATAAGCCAACTGCCGCTGAATAATCCGAGTCTTACGCAGCAAACCGCGCGCATTGCGATTCTTGTCGTAAAAGCGCGGATTAGGCACCATGGCGGCGAGCTTGGCGGCTTGGTTGCCGGAAAGTTGCGATGCGCTGACGTTGAAATAGTGGCGTGACGCGGCTTCGGCGCCGAATACGCCGTTGCCCCATTCGATGACGTTGAGATAAATCTCTAGGATGCGTTGTTTGGTCATGAGATTTTCCAGCATCATGGTGATCAGCGCTTCTTCTACCTTGCGCCACGGCGTGCGGCGGCCCGACAGGAACAAATTCTTCGCGAGTTGTTGTGAGATGGTGGAGCCGCCCGCGACGATCTTGCCGCGCTTGGCATTTTTGACCATCGCCCGTTGGATGCCTTGCCAGTCGAAGCCTTCGTGGTCGACGAAATTCGCATCCTCGGCGGCGATGATGGCGCGCTTTAGTTGACCGGAAATACGGTCATAGGGCACCCAACGATGGTGCAGCTCCGCGTCGGGATTTTTTTCTTGCAGAATTTCCAGCCGCTCTTCCATGAAGGCGCTGGCGGAAGGGTTATGGTTGACCCACCACACGACGTGGGCCAACACCCAAAATTGATACAGGATTAGCAGCAGGAGGATAAATCCCACGCCAACCCAAACCCAGCGATTATTGAGAATCAAGCGACAGTATTTTTTAGTCTATTTAAAACGAATTGCGTGTCCGGTCTTACTCCTCGCCAGAGATAAAACGATTCCGCAGCCTGTTCCACCAACATACCCAATCCGTCGCACGCTTTTGCCGCCCCGTCTTCGCGGGCGAATTTTAAGAACGGCGTTTTGCCTTTGCCGTACATCATTTCATACGCCAGCGAGCCACGCGCAAACAAGTTCGCCGGCAGCGGCAACACGTCGCCGGTCACGCTTGCGGAACTGGCGTTGATGACAATATCGAAACTTTGCCCGGCCAGCTCCGCGAAAGTCAGCGCAGCGAGATGGGTGCGTTTGAAAAACGATATTTGAAAATAGCGCGTGATCAGATCTTTGGCCTTGTCAAACGTCCGGTTCACGATCGCGAGGCTTAGCGGCCCTTCCTGTAGCACGGGATAGATGACGCCGCGCGCCGCGCCGCCGGCGCCGATGAGCAACACGCGCTTGTCGCGTATGGAAATTCCCAAATTCTGCGTGATGTCGCGGGTCAAACCGACGCCGTCGGTGTTGTCGCCAAACACACTGTCGGCGCTGAATTTCAGCATGTTTACGGCGCCGGCATCGAGCGCGCGCGAGCTCTTTTCCGTCGCGAGTTCGAATGCTTTTAACTTAAACGGCAAGGTAACATTCATGCCGCGTCCGCCTTGATTGCGAAATGCCGTCACCGCCTCGGCGAAGCCATCGATAGGCGCAAGCATGGCCTCATAGCTCATGTCGTGACCCATCTGCTTGGCGAACTCGGCTTGGATCAGCGGCGATTTACTGTGAGAAATGGGATTGCCGATGACGGCATAACGGTCGGTCATCGGCCCGTCAACCCTGCTTCCACGGCAACCCGGCCGCGCGCCAGCCACCGACGGTGTTGCGATGCCCGTTCGGGTCTTTATCGCCTTCGAATCCCTGCAACACATTGTAACAATCCAAGTAACCCGCTTGCGTGGCCATGGCCGCCGCCGCGTGGGATCGCGCGCCGGAGCGGCATAAAAACATCACCAGCGATTCCTTGTCCACTTGCTGAGTCAGGGCATCCATAAAGTGCGGGTTGGGTTGGCCGCCGGGATAGGTCTGCCATTCGATCTGCACCGAACTGGGAATGTACCCGACCCACTCCCACTCCGCCCGCGTGCGCACGTCCACTAGCTTGGCGGAAGGCGCTTCCTGGAGGATGAGGTGAGCCTCGGCGGGCAACAACGCGCCCTCATAGGGTAAACTCATGTCCTTTGCCCGCTGCTGCGCTACTTTTAAGGTCTCTGATATCTTGCTCATTACGCCTCCGAACCGGCTGGCCACTATTTTCAAGACCTTAATTCTACCAACTATGGGACGCGAAATGCGGCGGCGGTAATTTCAAAAACAAAATCTATAATGGTGCGATGATCGTCGCTGCGCTTTATACCGCCTGGCAAGTCCTGCGGGGTTTATTAACGTCTATTCTGTGGATTGGGCTCGCGTTCGCTTTTGGGCTCGCGGTCCACGAATTAGTATCCTCCGAATGGCAAGCGGATTTTCTGGCGAAACGAGTCAAACAATATACGTTCCGGGTCGAACCCGGTCCTAATCCGGTTGCACGTTTTCCCACCACCGGGCCGTTCGACGAGCGCTTCGGTTACGCTGGTCTCGCGGGCGTGAGCAAAAACTTAACGGCTCGCGATTTCGATATCGCCAGCCAGGCACGTATGTCGCCACCGCTCATCAACCTGGTCGGGCGCGGCGTTAATCCGCCCTACCGCGAGAAAACGCAAGCCGGGTTGCGCATTTACGATTGCCGCAACACCGCGATGTTCTCCGCCCGCTACCCCGAGCGCACTTACCCGAATTTCGAAGCGATCCCCAAGCTATTGGTCGACTCGCTATTGTTCATCGAAAACCGGGAATTGCTCGATCCGACTCATCCGAAACGTAATCCCGCGGTCGAATGGGATCGCTTCGGCAAAGCGCTGCTCGATCAGTTCATCAGCGTTCTATTGCCCGAGCACGATACCCAGGGCGGCAGTACGCTCGCGACCCAAATAGAAAAGTATCGTCACTCGCCGGAAGGCCGCACCAGTTCGGGCAAGGAGAAGCTGCGCCAAATGGCGTCGGCGTCGCTGCGCGCTTATCTGGATGGAGAAGACACGACCTTGGCGCGGCGGCGTATCGTCATGGACTATCTCAACACCGTGCCCTTGGCGGCTCAGCTCGGCTACGGCGAAGTTAACGGTATCGGCGATGGACTGTGGGCGTGGTACGGGCGCGACTTCGCCGAAGTCAATCAACTGCTGCAGCAGGCCGTCGGGCAAGCCGACGTGGGCAAACAAGCCCAAGCGTATAAGCAAGCGCTGTCGCTGATGATCGCCGAGCGCCGGCCCTCCGATCTACTCAATAGCAAGGCATCGGTATTAAATGAACTGGCGAATAGCCATTTGCGCATGCTGGCCGAAGCCGGTGTGATTACGCCGGCGTTTCGCGACGCGGCCCTCAGCGTAGAGTTGGCACTCAGCACAACCAAGGTGGTAACGCCACCCGCATCCTTTGCGACCCGTAAGGTCGCCACCACGGTGCGCACTCACCTCAGCAGCGTGGTGAACACCGCGCGCTTATACGATCTAGATCGCTTGGACCTAACGGTTACCAGCACACTGAATAGCAAACTGCAAAAATCCGTGACCGACGTGCTGTATCAATTGAAAGACCCCGCCGTAACGGCCGAAGCGGGTTTGAACCAAAAGCAATTGCTGGAGAATGCCGATCCATCGAAAGTGATTTATAGCTTTACCTTATTCGAACGCACCCAACGCGGTAACTTGCTGCGCGTGCAAACGGACAACTTCGATCAGCCGTTTGATATCAATCAAGGCACCAAGCTCGATCTCGGCTCCACCGCTAAGTTTCGCACCCTCGTGACTTACCTGGAAATTATCACCGCCCTGCACGAGCGCTATGCGGAAACCTCGAAGCAAGAACTGGCGAAAGTCGAGATCGATCCGCGCGACGTGTTAACCCGCTGGGCGATCGAGTATCTCAAAATAAACGGCTCCGGCGATCTGCCGACCATGCTCGAATCCGCCATGGATCGTAACTATTCCGCCAGCCCCGGTGAGGAGTTTTTCACCGGCGGCGGCGTGCATCGCTTCGATAACTTCAATTCCGACGACGACGGCCACATCATGCCGCTGCGCGAGGGGTTTCGTAATTCCGTGAACCTGGTGTTCGTGCGTTTGATGCGCGATGTCGTGCGGCACTATATGTTTCAAACGCCCGGCTCGTCGGCGCGCTTGCTGACGGACGCCAACGATCCGCGCCGCAAGGAATATTTGGCGCGCTTCGCCGATCGCGAAGGCCGAATTTTTGTCCGCCGATTCCTGCAAAAGTATCGTGGCAAAAGCGCCACCGAGGCGGAAGAGTTACTCGTGCAGGGCATACGCGAAAACGCGCCTAAGTTGGCGGCGATCTATCGCATCATCGATCCGGAAGCCGGTGTCGGCAGCTTTACCTCATTCCTCGGCAAATACCTCGAAGAAGACCAACCCAAGGAAGCCGAGACCCAATCCCTATACGATAAATATGCGCCGGACAAATTCAGCCTCGCCGATCGGGGCTACGTCGTCGGCGTGCATCCGCTCGAGCTGTGGGTAGTCGGCTTTTTGCGCGCCCATCCCGGCGCCACCGATGCCCAAGCGCTGGAAGCGAGCAGCGACGAACGCCAAGCTGTGTATCGCTGGCTATTCAACACGCGTCGTAAGAACACGCAAGACCGTCGCATATTAAGTTTGTTGGAAGTGGAAGGTTTTCTTGAAGTCCATCGCGCGTGGAAACGCTTGGGCTATCCATTCGATTCCCTCGTCCCCTCCTACGCCAGCGCGCTCGGAAGTTCGGCGGATCGGCCCGCTGCCCTAGCGGAACTCATGGGCATCATCGTCAACGAAGGCATACGCCGGCCATCGGTGCGGTTGGAAGTTTTACACTTCGCCGAAGCCACGCCCTACGAAACGCGTTTCGCGCGGCGCAATCAAGTGGGGGAGCGGGTATTGCGAAAAGAAGTGACAGACGTAGCCCGTCGCGCTTTAATCGACGTGGTGGAAAGTGGAACGGCAAGACGACTACGCGGCGCATTGGTCGACGCCCAGGGTGAAGCCATCGACATCGGCGGCAAGACCGGCACGGGTGACCATCGCTTCGACACCTACGGCAAATCCGGCCAGCTCATTTCCTCGCGAGTAGTCAACCGCTCAGCGACCTTTATGTTCCTGCTGGGCGATCGCTTCTTCGGCACCTTGGTGGCCTATGTCCCCGGCGAAGAAGCCGCCAAATACCATTTCACCAGCGGCCTCGCGACCCAGATCCTGAAAAACTTGATGCCGAGCCTAGCTCCATTGTTCGACGCCAACGCTCAAGTCAGCGCGTGCTTGCAAGATTAAAATTAAGCATCGCCAGGAGGCCCGTGAATACTTGCTCGTGGCAGTGCATAGCCTGAGAGGCAATCTGGGCAACGCTTCTGGCGACGTTAAGTTTTCATCCCTCATCCGTCCGCCTTCATCCTTAGGGAAGCTCTGAATAAGTTCGAGTTCTAAGTGAGACAAGGCGCGAGCAAAAAATATCGACGCAGCATATGGATGATATGTAAGGAGATATTTTTTGTGAGCAACGCAGGATCACGACGAAATCGGACTTATTCAGAGCTTCCTTAGTAATTATCTAGCCTATCTTCATAGGCAAAATCACCATCTGCTGTCCGCGTAGATGGAGGATGCGTTGCATGGTGAGCGAGGTTTGATTGTGCAGCCAGCGCGTGAGCCAATTATCGTGCACGAAAATGAGTTTGCTGGCGAAGAACACCGAGTTGGGAAATTCCACCGTGGCTTGATCGACTAGCTTGGTTAATTCATCGACCCGATCGGTGCCATAGCTTTCGTAGGACTTGGCGGCGATGCCGTGGTGGTGACAAAAATTGACAAAATAATCCATGGTCGATTTCACTTCCGTTTGCATTTTTTCGATCTCGCCTTCCGCCGAGTAACTTGCCGTATCCACTGCGCCGACGCTTAAGAAAACGAAATTCTTGAAATTACCGGGGAACAGGCGCTGTACCCACAGCAAGGTGTGCATGCCGGCGCCGCGGTTGCGGCTGATCATGAAGACTGCCGTCGGCGCATCGCGATCGATTTCCGGCGGATTGTCGAGTTTGTCGTAACTTTGCCCGGTGAAAATTTCTTCGACTTTTCGCAGTTGGTCACGGGTCTCGTCGTAGTGTTTGCGTATGAACAGACACACCGCTACCACCGTGCCGGTGATCAACACGGTTTCCCAGGCGCCGTGACTAAATTTTTCCACCAACAATACCACCAAGATGCTGGCGGTCACGGAAAAGCCGATGGCCGACAAGGTAAATCGCTGCAGCCATTTTCTTTCCTGCCGCCGTTCCCGCAACCAGTAAATGCACAGGCCAAATAGCGAGAGCGAGAATGTCAAAAACACGTTGATGCTATACAGCACCGCAAGTAGTTCGACTTCGCCGCGGCTCCAGATCAACACCCCGAGCGCCGCCCCGCCCATCAGCAGAACGCCGTTCTTCGTCACCAGCCGGCTGGACAATGAACCGAACTGGTTCGGCACCCATTGATCCATGGACATGTTGGCCAACACCGCCGGGCCGCCGAGAAAGCCGGTATTCGCTGCGACGAACAGCAGCCCCGCAGTAAATATCATGGCGATTGGCAGCAAGAAGCTGGTCCAAGGGATGCCACCGAAAGTCCAAGTATCGAGTATGGATTTGAACACCACGGCGTTCAACGTTTCGCCTGCGACAGGCTTGGCATCCCACAGCAGGTACAACAGTAGAATTCCGCCGGCGGTGAAAGCCAGCGAACAAGCCATGTAAAACATCGTCCACTTGCCGGTCCGCACACGGGGTTCGGCCAAAGTGTTGACGTTATTGGATACGGCCTCGAGGCCGGTGTACGTGCCGCCGCCTTGGGAATAGGCGAGCATCAAAGTCGCAACGACGAAGAACCATCCGGTTTCCGCTTTCATCTCCAGGGTTTCATTCCACGTATCGGGAAACAGATCCGGCAACTGATCGGCGTGGGCGATAATGCCGTAGAAGATGAGAACGATGTGGATGACGACGAAGCCGAGAAAGATCGGCAGCAAGACTTTAATCGCTTCTTTCAAACCGCGCAGATTGAGAAAGATCAACAGCATGATCAGCGCCACACCGACGATGATTTTGAAATTTTGTGCGCCAAGTGGAAGCAAGCTAAACAACTGATCGGTGGCGCTGGCGATGGAAATGGAAATGGTAAGCACATAGTCGACGATCAGCGCCGCGCCCGATAATAGACCCGCCTTCGGTCCGATCAACTGGCTCGCGACTTTGTAACCGCCGCCGCCGCTCGGAAATAACTCGATGACCTGGTTGTAGGCGAGCGAAATAATGAACACGGTGATGGCGGTCGCGAGCGCGAGATATAAGCCGAAACGGGCGTGTGTACCGAGCGCGAGGTAGCCCAGCTCCGGGCCGTAGGCCGCGGACGACAAGCCGTCGGCGCCCAAGCCAATCCACGCAAAGAACGCGATCAGCGCGATATGGCGCCGCGTTTCCGGATTCATCGGATCCCGCGGCGGCCCGACTAAAATATCGCGGGCACGCCGGCGGATCGAAGTGGATTGCGGGCTAGACATGGTTTGAGATTTACACGATCATCGGCCTGTGAGCCAACAGCGGTGCGGCGCGCAGGTCATGCACGGCTGTGAGGCACGATCCATGCGCCTTCTGGCACGGCCAACAATCTAGACTTCTTCAACGCGCTGCAGGTGACTGGGCCGGATGCCAAGTTGTTTTAGTTTGCGGTAAAGATGCGTGCGTTCCAATCCGACTTTGTCCGCGACCCGCGACATGTTGCCGTTCTCCAGCCGAATGTGGTGTTCGAAATAAATTTTCTCGAATACATCGCGGGCATCGCGCAACGGTAAATCCAGCGGTAAGGCCTGCGCGAGCATTTGCTCAGGGGTTTCCATCGGCGAGAACTGCGGCGCGATTCGCGCCACGTCTTCCGCGGAAATCTCCACGGCGAGGCCGGTCATCGCGAGGGTCTTTACTGCATTCGCGAGCGCCGGCAAATTGCCAGGCCATTCCAGATTGCGCAAGGCATTGAGCGCGCCGCTGGAAAAATGGCACAGCGGCACGTCTTTGGTTTCCACCAGTTGCGCCAGCATCATGTTGGCGATGTCGATGATGTCGTCGGGATGTTCCCGCAACGACGGGATGGGAACCGTGATCAAACTCAGTTTGCCGGCCAGATCGGCGTCGAACTTATCCTGCTGCACCAAACCCGGTAATGGCTTCGACGTGGCGCACACCAGCCGCGTATTATTTTTATCGATTTTTCCGATCAGGTGCTGCAACCCGCGCTGCTCGGTGCGGGACAACTGCGCGATTTCCGATAAAAACAAGATGCCGTCACGCACGTCATTCAGGATCGCGAACGGATTGTCCGTCAGCCAAACGGTATCCTCCGGCGCCGCCCAAGCCGCGTTCGGCTGCTTGAGATAGCGGGCGCAAATTTCGACGCCGCAGCCCTTCTCGCCGACCAGCAACACCGGAAACTTGCGATTGGCGATTTGCTCCAGCCGCTTTTTCAAATCCATTACCACTTGGGATTTGCCCAAATTGCTGAGCTCCAATCCCGTGCGCGCGAACCCCTGGCCGCGGGACAACGCGCGCTCGACGGTCGCAAGCAACTTCGGCAAGGTGATGGGCTTTTCGAGGAAATCGAAGGCGCCGACCCGGGTTGCTTCCACCGCCGTGTCGATGGTGCCGTGGCCCGACATCATGACCACCGGCATGGTCAGCAAACCGCCGGTGGACCATTCCTTAAGCAGGCTGATGCCATCGGTGTCCGGCATCCAGATATCGAGCAACACTAAGTCGGGGCGGGCATCGCGGCGCATGGCGCGAGCGGCCGTTGCGTTTTCCGCGAGCTTAACTTCGTAGCCCTCGTCGATCAGGATCTCCGAAAGCAATTCGCGTATGCCGACTTCGTCGTCGACGACCAGAATCTGGTTACCCATGGCTAGCGAATGAGCGAATAAGGTTGCGAGGAAGCCCCGCCGTCTTTAATTAAGTACATATGCGGCGAAATAGTACACTGGAATGAGTCGTAGAAGCGAGCGGACTTTTAATAGGCGACTAATTTTCACTGTGATTGAGGTCTGTTGAAAAACGTAGCGAGGATGCCTGGATGCGAGGCGCGCGGCGCGCAGGAACCGGAATGTACCAAGGGAACCTCTGATTAAGTCCCTCGCGTTCGCGCTGAAGTTTGCCGGGTGGCAGGCGCGACGCGGCGAGCGCGGTGTGGTCATTCCACACAAGCGAGTCGCAACAAAGCCTGCTGCCCGGCAAACTTCAGCCCATGCGGGTTGGGTCCTGAAGGGGCCGCTCGCGTCGTTGCGCCGCTCGCCAAGGGAGTGACCCTTGGCTTCGCGCCGACGCCTAGCGATCGACCCCTTCAGGGCCCAACGCGAGCCGCGATAGACTTAATCAGAGGTTCCCAGGTACATGAGGATTCCGAGCACCGCGCAACGACGCAGACGGGCACCGCAGTAGTTTTGCGACAGACCCTATGCAGCTTCTGCCAAGGGTAAATGTATGCTCACATTGGCGCCGTGGGGCTCGACATTGGCGACTTGAATTCGTCCCTGATGTTCTTCGACGATGCGTTTTACAATCGCCAACCCGAGACCGGTGCCCTTGGGCTTGGTGGTGACATAGGGCTCGAACACCCGCGATAACAACGCCTCGGAAAAACCGCTGCCGTTATCGGAAATAGATAAGCGTATTCCGCTGTCGCTCAACTCGGTTTTGATCAATACGCTAGGATTACTCACCTCCGCCAAGGCATCGAGCGCGTTCTGTATCAGATTGTGCAAAACCTGGCGCAGCAACTTTACGTCGCCGTTGATCTTCGGTAAATCGGGGTCGAGTTCCAAGGCGATGCGTGCGCCTATGGTTTCGTACAACACCAATACTTCGCGTATCAATCCATTCAAATCCAAAATCTGCGGGCTCATGCGCGAAGTGCGCGCATACTCGCCAAAATCGTCCACCATGCTCTTCAGCGCGCCGACCTGGTTGACGATGGTGTCGGTGGCGCGCGTCAACATCGCGCTGTCGGCGGCATCGAGGCGGTCGGCGAGCTTATGGCGCAAGCGCTCGGCGGCGAGTTGGATGGGCGTCAGCGGATTCTTGATCTCGTGGGCGAGTCGCCGCGCCACTTCACCCCAGGCGGCGTCGCGCTGAACCTGCATGAGCTGGGTGATATCGTCGAACACCACGATGTAACCACTATCGATATTGGCCGGTAGCCGCGTGCCGCGTACCAGCAAAGTCCGCGCGCCGGATTTGCTCAGGAACTCAATTTGCTTTTCCCAAGTCTTCCCGCCGGTCGCGCTGAACTCGCCGACGATCTCTGCGACCAGCGCCTTCAACTCCGGCAGCGCCGTCCCCCAGTCCTGCAGACGAATGCCGCGTAACTGATTGAGTTTGATCTGCAAGGTGTCTGTCGCACTCTGATTCACGGTGCGCAACATAAAGCGTTCATCGAATGCCAGCACACCCGCGGACAATCGCCCCAGTATGCTTTCCAGATAAGACTTGGCGTTCTCCAGTTGTTGCTGATTACGCGCCACTTGGTCTGACGCCTCGGCCAAGCGCCGCATCATGGTGTTAAACGATTGCGTGAGCACACCCAACTCGTCGCGGCTCTTCACCGGATTGACCTTACTGAAATCGCCTTTGCCAACGGCGCGGGCGCTTTCCGCCAACATATTCAGCGGCGCACTCAAACGCTCACTGAGCAAAATCGCCAAGGCGACGGCCACCAGCAAAGTCAGCAGCAGCGACAAGGTCAGCGCCAAGCCGAACAGGGAGCGCAAGCCGGATCGAGCCAGGGCGATTTCCTGATAGTCGCGCGCCACGGTTCGAACAGTCTCCGCATCTTGCGCCAAACTCGCGGGCGCGACATCGAGCACCTGCAAGGCCCGCACGCCGTCGTCCAGCTCGACGTGGACCACAGGCACCACCACCCGCAAGACGTAGCGGCCCGGCGTATCGCCGGCATCGACCGAGCGATAGGTATGGGTGCTCCTCACTTGGCGCAATATCTTCGTACTCGGGAGGTCGGGCGCCAAACCGGCGCGCTCGCTACCGGCAAAGGCGATCAGTTTTCCTCGTGAACTGATTAATGTGACTTCCTCGACGCCGCTCTCTTCGCGTAACTGATTCACCGCGAATACTTCGTCGCCGGGCGCCACTTCCGCGAGTTGGCCGCCCATATACGCGGCCTTGGCTTCGAGTTCGCTGAGCAGCCGATCAAAGGTGGTCCGGCCGAGGTTCAGGCCGCTCTCCAATCCCTTTTCCACCTTGACGTTGAACCACGACTCGATGCTTTTCGACAGGAACTGCACCGACAACACATAAACCAAAATGCCGGGAATGAGCGCCATCAACGCCAGAATCAGCAGCAGCCGCTGCGTCAAGCGCGATCCGAACACGTGGCCTTTGACTTTGCGCCGCAACAGCCACAGTTGGTAGGAAATGATCAGGATCAAGCCGAGGGCGAGCAGGCCGCCGGTCGCCAACAGCCAGGGGTAACTTCGGGCAAACAACGAGGTGTTGGAACTCGCTTGCGATATCAAATACACCAAGCCGATGCCGAGCCCGGCGCAAACCGCGATCAGCCAGCGCAAGCCGCGGGCTTGGCCCTGCTCAGAGATTGACATCGAATACAAACTCATCGGAATCCAGATTCCAGTCCGCGGTAGTGACCGCTTTCACCTGAAAGGGCTTGGGTAACTGTGTCACATCCAGCCACATGCGGACCGATGCGCCGTATCGATTGTTTTTCTCCAAATCCTGAATATCGCTGATTTTCCAGTTTCGCACTTGGCTTAAGGCGGTTTCGGCATCATCTAGCGCGGAGAAGTTCTGATATTGGAGGCCATTGCTCAAACGATATTGACGCGTTAACGAATTATAAGAAAGCTTGCGGGTTTCTTGCACGATCGCCACGGTGTTGTTGAACCACCACCAACGCGGCCGCCAGAGCCGGCCCTCGACCACGAAATAAAGCACCACCCCGCGACCCAACGCCTCTTCCAAGGTACCGTTTAGCCGAAGATTGAAATCCGCATCGAGGAAGTATCCCTCATTATTGGGCGCAATGGCGGCGCTGCTGACACTTAAGCCAGCCGCGAACGCCAGCGACAATGACAGCGACGAGAAAAGCAGTAGAGTTGCGATCGATTTCTGCACGGCAGATAGATACGCGCCTCCCGTGCCTCCAACCCGCCTCAGCGCTCTATTGCTTCCGCAACAATCCGTAAAAGAACCCGTCGGCGCTTGCGCTCGGCAGGAGCTGCAGACCGTGGTTATTGCCTTTGGGAATAGGGAGCACCATAGCATCGGGATGGTTTCGGCAAAAATCAACGACCTGCCGGTGGTTCTCTTCAGCGAAGATAGAGCAAGTAGCGTACAGCAATTTGCCGCCTCGGGTCAGTGTCTGCCATAGCACCGCTAACAGTTGCGCCTGGCGTTGTGCGAATCTTGCAACATCGGACTCCCGCCGTAGCCATTTGATGTCGGGGTGGCGTTTCACCACGCCGGAGGCCGTGCAAGGGGCGTCGCACAAAATTCGGTCAAACGGCTCGCCGTCCCACCAATCGTCTAATTTGCTGACATCTGCGGCTTTCGTGACGGCATTTAGCTCTAAACGTCGTAGATTTGCATGGAGTTGCTTCATGCGCTCGGTGTCTTGATCGACTGCGGTGAGTTCAACATCCGCCGTTTCCAGGATGTGTCCGGTCTTGCCGCCCGGCGCGGCGCAGGCGTCCAACACGCGCAAACCTGTCTCAAGATCCAATAGACGCGCGGCATATTGGGCAGAGAAATCCTGCACCGAAACAAGACCTTCCGCAAATCCTGGGAGCTTATCCACCGAAATAGGGTGGTTCAAGGTGATGGCCGTATCGTACAAAACGCTGGCTTCGATGCCGGTTTGCGTAAGCTGTTGTAAATAAGTATCGACATTGGTTTTGCGCCGATTGATTCTTAATGTCATGGGCGGATGGCGGTTGCCGGCCATTAAGATACTTTCCCAATCTTCCGGGTATTGGGACTGAGTTTTTGCGATCCACCACCTCGGGTAGGAGTAACGGGCTTCGAAGTCCGCTTGAACCGCAGCGACCAACGCTACACTGTCGCGTAAGAAAGACCGAAGCACGCCGTTGACCAGCCTTTTTAACTGTGGCTTGCCCAGCGCCGCTGCAGTTTCGACGGCATGATCGACCACGGCATGAGCAGCGGCCCCGGTGTAGCGCAGTTGAAAAAGTGCGGCGATCAGCAGCGCTTGGATGTCGGCTTCTTTAAGCGGCCGTGTCACCAAACGATCGAGGATAGCTTTTAGCTCACCGTACCAGCGCAATGAGCCGAAACTGATATCTTGAATGGCGCCGCGCTCACTGGCGGTGAGCGCGGCGCCTTGTTGCGACCAAATTTTTCTTAACACTTGATCGAGATTGCGGCCGGCCAGAACTTCGCTGACAGCGCCACTGGCCAGCCGCTGGATCAGGATCAAGCGCGCGCCATCGCCTCAAGCCGGGCTACGCGCTCACCCGTGTCCGGATGGGTACTGAAGAGTCCCGCCAAGCCACCGCCATGCAACGGATTCATGATCATCATTTGCCCGGTTTCCGGATGTGCTTCCGCCGTCGGCATGGGTATGCCCTTGGCGTAGCGATGGATTTTGTCGAGCGCCGACGCCAACGCCTGCGGGTCGCCGGAAATCTCCGCGCCGCCGCGGTCGGCTTCGAACTCGCGAGCGCGGGAGATGGCAAACTGGATCAGCATCGCGGCGATCGGCGCCAGTATCATGACCAAAATTCCGCCTAGCCCGCCACCGCTATGGCCGTCGTTAGAGCGATGGCCGCCGAAGAACATGCCGAATTGGGCGATGGAAGAAATCGCGCCCGCCACCGTGGCGGAAATCGTCGAGGTAAGAATATCGCGATGCTTCACATGGGCTAATTCGTGCGCCATGACGCCGCGCAGTTCGCGCTCCGACAGAATGCGCATGATGCCGGTGGTGGCGGCAACCGCCGCGTTTTCCGGATTGCGTCCCGTCGCGAAAGCATTAGGCTGGTCTTCGTTGATTAGGTATACCCGCGGCATCGGCAACTCCGCCTTCGCCGCCAGTTCCTTCACCATCCGATAATACCCGCCGCCGCTGGCTTCATCGACTTCCTGCGCGTTATACATGCGCAGCACCATTTTGTCGGAAAACCAGTAGGCATAAAAATTCATGGCAACCGCGATCAGGAGCGCGATCATCATGCCGTTTGCGCCACCTAAAGCCGCACCCACCACGCCGAAGAGGGCAACGATGCCCGCCATCAGGATCCCGGTCTTGAACCAATTACCCAACATTACGTTTCCTTTCCAAGCAATCGAGCGATTATTCGCTTAACCTGAAAATGCGGCCAACCGCGCGGAATTTCAATAACTACTTATGACTTGAGAAAAAATCTATCCTACTGAATTATAGGGAATTCAGTAAGGCAACTAAACAGCGCAAACGTTCCGTAGAGCCTATCGTCGCATAGCGAAAGATGTGACAATTATTTACCTGTTGCCGCGTCGTAGCGTGTGACAATTCTTTTTCGAGGAGCCCTTATGAAACAAAATCCCAATGGATTTCACATCGAGCATGGTATGCGCCAAGGCTATGAAACCGAATCGCCCATTCCCACCAAACTCGTTTCCAACGAAGAATTTCAGCCGCAACCGCAAACGCCGGCGCAGCGCGAAGTGGAGCAACGTGTTCTGGCGCACGCCGATGAGTTGGCGCCGCGCTTAGGCTTAAGCCGCCGGGAATTTTTGCGCACCGGCAGTGGCATGGCGACGGCGTTCCTGGCGATGAACACGGTGTTCGGGAAATTTTTCAACGTCAGCGAAGCCGAAGCCGCGGAGGTTGAAGCGGTGCGCGCCGCGACCGGCGATCCTTATTTTATTTTCGATGTGCAGTTGCACTACGTCGGCGATAGTTTCGATCCGCAAAATGAAGAAGCACAGCGCAAGGGGGCCGTCAGCAAAGGCGGGCTCATGGGCCTGCGCAAACGCGCCCAGAACTTCAATCCGGCGCTCAAATCCGACAGCGGCACGCTGCGAGATTTATCGTGGCAAAACTTCATCAAGGAAGTCTTCTTCGATAGCGAAACCGCCATCGGTTTGATTTCAACGCCTCCCGGTCCCTATCCGCACGAAGCCGTCGTGCCGCCAAAGGAAATGACCCTTGTCCGAGATGAAATCAATCGCGTCACGCAATCGCAGCGCATGTTCTCCCACGGCCTGGTCACACCACAATTGGGCAAAAGCGATCTGGATTTCATGGCGATGCAGGCGCAAGAATTGAAAATCGACGCGTGGAAAGCCTACACCGGCTCGTGCCCGAAAGGTTTCGAGCATGGCTGGTTTCTCGACGACGAAAAAATTGCCTATCCCGCGCTCGAACAGGCACAGAAGCTCGGCGTGAAGCGCTTTTGCGTGCACAAGGGCCTCCCGCTCGGCACGGTGGCGGACTATAACCATCCACGCGATCTCATTAAAGCGGCGAAGGATTTTCCCGATATCGATTTCATGGTCTATCACTCCGGACTCCTCAACGTCAACGCGCCCAAGCCCAACGGCGAAGTGCCGTGGACCACAGAATTTTGCGAGATGAAAAAGAAAGAACCCGGCATCAAAAATATCTACATGGAACTCGGCTCCACCTTCGCGCAATTGGTTTCCACCAACCCCAGCGCGTGCGCGCACTTGCTCGGGCAAATCATCAATGCGTTCGGCGACGATCATCTGCTCTGGGGCACCGATTCCATTTGGTACGGCACACCGCAATGGCAAATCGAAGCCATGCGCCGTTTCCAAATTCCCGATGAATTGATCGAGAAGCACGGTTACGCGCCGCTCACACGCGCGGTGAAAGAAAAAATTTTCGGCCTCAACAGCGCAAAGATTTTCAACGTCGACGTCGCCGCAAAACGCAACGAAATGCCGAAGGATTTTCTAAGCAAGATGAAAATGGCGTATCTCGAAGAAGGCGCGCGGCCGAGCCATCGCTGGTATGGTTGGGTGACAACCTAAGTTTGCCAAGAGGTAATCGTAGCGCGCTTCTGGAAGACCTATGCCTGAAGAGCCAGTATTGATGCGGCTCCTAGCAAAGCGGCGAGCCACCCATTATGTCATTCCCGCGAAAGCGGGAATCTATTTGACGGTGGCCAGAACCAACTAAGCATGGATTCTCGCCTACGCGGGAATGATAAACTTTGGTTCCGCGTACATTAATTTCGCGGTATCGATTAAAGTTAATTAGTGATTCAATTCCGTCATTTCAGATTCACCACATGAAAAGTCGATCTAGCCTTTGGTCGCAATCCGGATTTTTTTGGGGCGGTGTCGCATCGTTTTCAGCAGCCATTCTAGGACTGCTACGTGCGCTAATCGATGAGTCTCACCGTCAGCAACTCGGGAACCTTTTGCTCCAGCATCCCGTCCTTTTCGCCATCGCCGTGTTAGTTTATTTCTTTTTGAACGCATGGATCCTTCACCGGTTGGGCTTCGGTGATTGAGAAAGGCTAGATCAAGCGATCTCGGATCCGCCCGACCTTTGGATTCTGGTTTCGGAAAAGATCAAGTACCAAATCGCTCGCCAATGACAAACTTGTTCCCGGTGAGAAATTCCTTGGTGCTGAGGCGTTTGCCGCCTGCGCGTTGGAGTTCGAGAATTTCCAGCGCGCCAACGCCGCACCCGACAATCAAACGGTTGGCATCGGTGACGCGCAGCGTGCCCGCTGCGCCACCTTCATCGGCGACGCTTTTCGCCCGCCAAATTTTCAGCGCTTCTCCGCGCCACGGGGTTTGCGTGACGGGAAACGGTTGCAGCGCGCGGATGCGCCGCTCGATTTCTAGCGCCGGTAAGTTCCAGTCGATGACGGCTTCTTTTTTGAGAATTTTTTCGGCGTATGTCACGCCCGCGGTGGGTTGCGGCGTCGCGGGCAATTGGTTTTTTTCCAGTTTCGCCAGGGCCTCGACGATGAGCTTCGCGCCAATGTGCGGCGAGTTTGTCGTGCAGCGTCGCGGTGGTGTCGTCCGCGGCGATGGGCGTTTTACCGACCAGCAGCATCGGCCCGGTATCGAGCCCCGCGGCCATTTGCATGATGGTGATGCCGGTCTCCTGGTCGCCCGCGAGAATCGCGCGCTGGATAGGCGCGGCGCCGCGCCAGCGCGGCAGCAGCGACGCATGCACATTGATGCAGCCTAAGCGCGGCATGTCGAGCACCGCTTGCGGCAAAATCAAACCGTAGGCCGCGACGACCATGACGTTCGCTTTCACATCCGCGATTTTGGCTTTGTGCTTCGGGAGACTTAAGGGAAACCGGTTGAAACACCTCGATGCCGTGCTGCTGCGCCCAGCGTTTGACCGGGCTCGGCAATTCGCGCATGCCGCGGCCGGCGGGACGATCGGGTTGGGTGAGCACCAGCGCTACCTCGTGCTTGGCGGCGATCAATGCACTGAGAGCCGCGACCGCGAAATCCGGGGTGCCGGCAAAGATAAGTCGCATCGATTAGTTACTCAAATGTAGGTGGCTGGAGAACCAATACCAGAGCGGCGCTCACGGCATACCACGCCAACAGGCACTATGCATAAGCCTCGTGGCGCATCGGTTAGGCCGCTTTGCGTTGCGCCTTTTTCAGCTTGGTGCGGATCCGGTTCTGCTTCAGGGACGACAAATATTCGACGAATACCTTACCTTTGAGGTGATCCATTTCGTGTTGAATGCACACCGCGAGGAGATCTTTCGCTTCCAGAGTGTAGGGTTTACCTTCGCGATCCAGTGCTTCGACGGTAATTTCGGCGGCACGGCTGACGGTATCGTAGATGCCGGGAACCGACAGGCAGCCTTCTTCGCGGTCCGCCTCGCCCTCTGCGCGGATCAGGCGCGGATTGATGAAAACCTTGAGGTCGTTCCGCTCGTCGCTGACATCGATCACGATGATTTGGCGATGCACGTCCACTTGCGTCGCCGCCAAACCGATGCCCGGCGCTGTGTACATGGTCTCGGCCATATCCGCGACCAACTGACGCACCTCGTCATCCACCTCCGCAACCGCTTTTGCCACCGTATGCAACCTCGAATCCGGATATTTAAGTATGTTTAGAATCGCCATAAAATCTTGCAAATTTAACAAATTAGGTACACAATCTAGTAAAACACTTTAGGGTTTTAACCCGACATGAACATAGGACTAACTATGCAACGTATTATATCCCTTGTCCTCCTTGCTTGTAGCTTGGCGCTGCCCGTCAAAGCCGATGAATTACAGCTCAAGGAAAACGCGCCCGACACCTATACCGTGCAGCGCGGCGATACCCTGTGGGACATCTCCGGCAAATTCCTCGAGAGCCCATGGCGCTGGCCGGAAATCTGGAACTTAAACCGCGAACAGATCAAGGATCCCCATTGGATTTATCCCGGCGACGTGATCGCGTTGGATAAAAGCGGCGCCAGTCCGCGCCTGCGCTTGCTGCGCGACGGGGTCGAAGTGACCAACGGCGGCGCCGGTGGCGCCAACGGCACCGAAAAATACGGGCCTCGGGTGCGCGCGGAAGCGCTGGAAGCAGGGGCCATTCCCAGCATACGGGCGTCGGACATCGAACCGTTCCTTTCCAAACCGCTGTTCATCCAGGAAGGCGCGTTGGAAAAAGCGCCCGCCGTGATCGCCTCGGAAGACAATCGCGTCATCGTCGGCAAAGGTAATATTGCCTACATCGAGGGTTTGGATGGCAGCAAGGGCCGCGACTGGCAAATTTACCGTCCGGGACGCATGCTGCGGGACCCGGAAAACGAACGCGTGGTGTTGGGCTACGAAGCGGTGTATGTCGGCGACGCCTACGTAAAGCGTTTCGGCAATCCAGCCACCGCCGACATCGTGCGGTCCAAATTCGAGGTGAACCGCGGCGACCGGCTGATCAACGCCGATGAGGAACCCTTCGCCGCCTACGTACCACACGCCCCGGACAAGATGATCAAGGCGCGCATCGTTTCGGCGTATGGTTCCGTTAACGAAGTGGCGCAAAATTCCATTATCACCATCAACCGCGGCAAAAAGGACGGCATGGAAGTCGGTCATGTGCTTGCCGCTTACCGCGACGGTATCTGGGTAAACTCTGAGTTGGAACCGCGCAAAAAAATCAAGTTGCCGGACGAACGGGTAGGATTGATTTTCGTGTTCCGCATTTTCGAGAACGTGTCTTATGCCTTGGTGTTGCAGAGCACACGACAGTTTAACCTGGGTGACGTAGTACAAACCCCTTAGAGTTGTCCCATAGAGGGCGGCGTATTGCCGCCCTCGTTCCCCATGACGCCGACGGAAGACCTCAGCAGTTGGATCGCCCTCAGTGTCGTGCCGGGACTGGGCGAGATAAGCCTTAGAAAACTCCTTAAACAGTTCGGCCCGCCGGATCAAATCCTGGCGGCGAGCGAATCGGCGCTCAGCCAAATCGTCGGCAACAAGCTCGCCGAACGCATCAAATCCCACGATAGCGCGGAAATTGTCAGCAAAACCTTGGCGTGGCTGGAGGAAACCGGTCACGCCATGGTCACTTTGGCGGATTCCAATTATCCATCACTATTGCTGCAAACGGCCGATCCGCCGCCGCTGATCTACGTTAAGGGCAATACCGATCTTCTATCCATGCCCGCTATTGCCGTAGTCGGCAGCCGCAACGCCACGGTTCAAGGGGTAAACAACGCCGAGAGTTTCGCCAAAAGCTTAAGCGACAGCGGCTTATGCATCGTCAGCGGTTTGGCGCTGGGCATCGATGCGGCGGCCCATGCCGGCGGCCTTGCAGGCGCGGGAAAAAGCGTTGCCGTGGTCGGGACGGGCTTGGACCGCGTTTATCCCGCCCGCAATAAAGAGCTGGCCCACCAGCTCGCGCAACACGGCGCGTTGATCTCGGAATTTCCCTTGGGCACGCCGGCGCTGGCCAACAATTTCCCGCGCCGCAATCGCATTATTAGCGGCTTGAGCCTCGGTTGCTTAGTGGTCGAAGCAGCGGTCTCCAGCGGCTCGCTCATTACCGCGCGGCTGGCCTTGGAACAGGGCCGGGAGGTGTTCGCCATCCCCGGCTCGATCCATTCTGCGCTGGCGAAAGGCTGCCATCAACTGATTAAACAGGGCGCGAAGCTGGTGGAACGGGCCGACGATATCCTGGAGGAAATTCAGTGGGCGAGTCGCACCGGTTCTTCTACAGAAGCCACCTCACCCGATGGCAACGACGATCCGTTGCTACGGCATTTGGGCTTCGACCCGGAGCCGATCGACGCCTTGGTCAGCCGCAGCGGCTTAAGCCCCGAGCAAATCAGCGCGAAGCTTTTGGAACTGGAGCTGGCTGGGCTGGTGCAAAGTTTGCCGGGCGGGCGCTATCAGCGGCTGGTAAAATAGCGCTCTAATCTCAAACAATTGGAGGACCTACCAATGCATTACAAATTCGCGTCCGCAGTGTGGTTTGCGCTGACAGTCGCTTGTTTTGCCGCCCCGGCCGTCGCCCAGGAATCACTGGGCGAAAAGAAACTATGGCGGGAGCAGGAGCAATATCTTTCCGGCGAAGGCAAGGACATGATCACCGCCTGCGGCAAGGACATTCCCGGCGCTTTCGACAAGCCCTCTTATAAAGGGCAACTCGAAACCAATTACAGCATTTACGGTTATTGCGCCGAGCTTTATAGCGCGCTACGCAGCCTGTGTTCCGATGCGGACGGCAAAGCCGCGGTGCAGGAAAAGATCAACAAAATCGAATGTGCCTACGGCGGTAAAGACAAGCGCGCGCTGTCGTTGAACAGCGGCGCCTTGAAAATGATTATCGATTGGGACGCCGCCAACTACGGCGACTTCATCAACGCCTGGCTGTTAAAGAACCTATAAATTGACTGGCCTGGAAAGGCCGCTGATACTGCCTCTCCAGGCATGCATCTTGGAGAAGCAAGCTGGATGCGGATTTCCATAAGGTTACTTTTGATACTTGCGGCAAACATTCGCCACTTCGCCTTCTAAGGCGTTTTTGCTTTTGAACACGGCGCAAGTATTTTCGCGGAAGTATTCGCCATTCGACGCGATTTGTTCCGCCAACGGACCCTTCAGTTCCTGCCAGCAAAGTTGTGACGCCAGCTTAACGCTGGCGCCGTACTGGGGTTCGTAGCCCTTATTCGGTAAACCCAATCCCGACATTACCGAGAGAGCAACGTCCTCGTCGTCGCAGCGCCGGTCTTGATTCGGCTCGGCCAGGGCGCTAGCGAAAAACGGTGCGGCGGCCCAATGCTTGAGATTGAGCCGCGCCAATTTGCCGGCCTTGAATGCGAGGTCGAGATTTTTCCCATCGGCAGCGACGAATTTCGTTAGATCCTGCAGGCATTGATCGGCGCCATAGTTGTCCTGAAAGCAAACGCCGTAAGCCTTTAACCCGACTTCCGCACGCTTGGCCATGAACGGCTTAACGGCTTTTAACTTAGGATAGCGGCCGATCAATCCCTCGGTGGTCGATATCGCACTGTAGCTATCGCTCGCCTGCCCGCCTTGTTCGAGCAAACCCATCGCCGTTTGCTCCAGCACCGCATTCCAATCGGCGCCGCGCTCGCCCGGCCGAATATCTTCGAGATGGGCGGCCAATTCGCTCCACGCGCCCTGATCGGCGAGCGCACGCAAATCCTTCATCGAGTAAGCTGGGTCCGCCGCGCTGCTCGTCTGGTAGCAACATGCCAGCAGCAACCCCGCGGAATATGATTTCCAATTACGCATTTTTTTCCTCTTTAACTTGTGATTAATGCTGTTTTTTGTATTCGTCGACAATGCCGGCCACGTCGACGGCGTTCGATTCCTGCTCGGCGTAATACACGTTAAGCTCCTTGCGCGAGCCCTTGGGATAAACGCTGTAACTGCCGCGGCGCACCACCACGCTAATGTAGCTCTGGCCTTTTACGGCGTAGTCGTCTTTGCCGTCGTAGACTTTGCGCTCGTGCAGGAGGATTTTATCGTCCCATTCGCCTTCCACGCGATGAAACTTAATCAGAAATTGATTCTCGCTGCGCGGCTCAAGCGGCACGAGGGTCACTATCTCGCCTTCCGCGCCTTTGAAGACTTTGGCGTGTTTATAGGGCTTAAGCTCGTCGGCGACGGCCAATGCCGCAAAACCAACCAGCGAAAAAGCGCAAAAAGCGTGTCTGATGACCATTAATTGACGTTTCATCGATTACCTTTCATTGATTGTTGTCACTGAAAACTCTTACAGGTCTCGCGACGAGTTGCTGGCAAAAAGTTAGTTTGCGGGAGATTACTTCCCGCAAAGCAAATCCCTGAATGTTAAGGATTGTCGGCCAAAATACCTTAATCCGCAGCGCCTGTTGCATAGCACAAATTTTTAAATTCGTGTGAAAATACTTGTCAAATTTTGTTAAGAATCAATTGTTAAACATTGTGTACTTCATCCAGTTTCGCGGAAATATTGCTAATATGATTGCCGGCATAACAATACATAAAAAAAGCCTCCTATACATTGCCTCTTACCCCTTTTCAGGAGTTTTTTTATGAGTGATGAATTTGTTCGGTTTGGCCCGCTAATGGATATGACCAGCTATCCGACGTGGGCGCAAGATATGGTATTGGATTGTGATGAAACCAAAAAGCGTGTCGTCGAACACGAGTTCTACAAAAAAATGCGCGATGCGGAACTTACCCCCCGTCAAACCCGGGATTTTTTAGTTGGTACGTTTCCCGTCATTGAACAGTTTCCTCAATATATGGCTATGAACCTGGTCAAGGTTCAGTACGGCCGCAGCCGCGGTCATGACATGGCACGCAAATATTTGATCCGTAATATCCGCGTGGAACAAAGCCATGCGGATTATTGGGTTGAATGGGCCATGGCGAGCGGCGTCACTAAAGAGGATTTGATTTACGGTCCCGTTCCGCTCACCGCCCACGCGCTGGCCCACTGGTGCTGGCATACCTGCGAGCGCGATTCGCTACCCGCGGCGATGGCGGCCACTAACTATGCCATCGAAGGCGCAACCGGTCAGTGGTCGAGCGTGGTTTGCTCCAAAGACACTTACGAGAACCTGTTCGATCCGAAAGATCGCAAAAAAGCCATGAAGTGGCTGAAGCTGCACGCTGAGTACGATGACACCCATCCGTGGGAAGCGCTGGAAATTATCTGCACCATCATGGGCAGCAACCCGTCCATGCGCGGCATTAACTTGCTCAGCACTTGCATACGCAAGAGCTATGAGTACATGGCGCTGATTCAGGATTTGTGCATTGAATCAAAGGCAGCCAACACCAATCCAAGATTTACCCCCGCCGAATTGACGGAAAATTGGGAGCGTAAACGGGCTGCGTAGGCGATCTTGGCGCCGGTGACCACCGCCGGCGCCGGTTGTCTCCTGAGGCGATCCTTGTTGTTAAGGGCCGCCTTTTTTGTTTTCGACTCACCGAACCATCACTGGTTTTTTAGCTCTAAAGTATATTAAGATACAGCTTTTATTAGATGATTTGAATAGAAAATTTTCTTGATACCCCCCGTTAGCAGACCGAATCATCGCCGTGTTAAACCCCATTCATGTGCGCCTGTAGGCGCGCACAGATTTAGTCGGCAATAGTCATTACCATTATTTTCGAATGTGACGTCTCAACGGCACTACCATCTTTTACAAATTGAATAAGTGATAGGTTTTTTGGAGCAAACATAAATGGGTGTCGCCACCTTGAGGCAAAAGTTCGGACTGGGCATAGGCGTTATCATTGTCGTGTCACTGATTTTTTTCAGTTGCGTGCGTTATTTGGGAAAAGGCGCACGATTTCAGTTTCTGGAGCGGGAGCACTACGTACTCGTCAATCAACTGGAAACGAAGCTCCGCGCCATCGCTGACGGCGCGCGCGGCGCGGAATCCTTGCCGCGCAGTTATGTATACGAACATATCGCCAAAGCCGATCGCTTGGCGGAAACGCCGTGGATAGAACTCAACGCGGCTGAGCGGCTGGTGTTTCGCCTAATGGGCTTCGGCTTTGTCATCGACTTACCCGAAAAAGATCGCGCAGATCTCGCGCGCCTGAAGGCGGTGATCGATGCTGAACCGGGCACGGGTTTTACGCCTGAGTTCGTAAAAAAACTCGATCCCTATCTCGATAAGGTCGTCGCAAACTCCAACGAGTTTGGACCCACCATGGCTCGTGGGGTGGAATCGATGAAGCTGATTTTTCTGTTCCTAGCGCTGCTTTCCATCGCCTTGTTGTTGAGCACCATCATTGTGCTGCGGCGTAGTACGTTGCCACCGGTTCAATACGCGCTGAAAGTTGTAAACACGATCCGTTCCGGCGACCTCACTCAGAAGATAGACGTCACCTCGCGCGACGAAATGGGTCAGTTGCACGGCGGCCTCAAGGAGATGCAGGAAACGATCGCCCGCCTGACTAGTCAAGTGCGCGCCCATAGCGAATATGTGTTCGACTCGACCCGCCAATTGGTCAGCGGTAATCAAAATCTATCGAGCCGCACCGAGCACCAGGCCTCGACGGTAGAACAAGCATCGGCCACGGTCGAGGAATTGGCGAGCACCGTTCGCGGCACGGCCCAGCGTGCGTTGGAGGTCAAGCAACACACCGAAAACGCCTCGAATATCGCCGCCAAAGGCGGCGCCATCGTCTCGCAAGTGGTTCAGACCATGGGAACGATACGCGAAAGTTCTATTCGCATTTCCGAAATCACCAGCGTCATCGACGGCATCGCTTTCCAGACCAATATCCTCGCCTTAAACGCCGCCGTCGAAGCAGCGCGCGCCGGCGATCAAGGCCGCGGATTCGCCGTGGTCGCAACTGAAGTGCGCAACCTCGCCCAGCGGGTAGCCAGTGCGGCAAAAGAGATCAAACATTTGGTAGAAGACTCCTCGGAAAAGGTCAATCACGGCAGCGCCCTAGTAAAAGATGCCGGCGAAACCATGACCAAGATCCTCGATGCCGTGCGCGGCGTCAGCGCGCTGGTATTCGATATCACCCAATCGGCCAATGAACAGGCCGACGGCATCGATCAGCTCGGCCAAGCGATTCAACAAATCGACGATATATCGCAACAAAACGCCGCTTTGGTGGAACAAGCCTCCGCCGCGGCTGAATCCCTCGAACATCGAGCCCACGAATTGGTGCAGTTGTTTAAGTCATATAAGCTCGATGCGCACGAACAACACTACGCTCGTTCTAGCCCCACAACGCCGCCATCCGTGTCGGCGCCCATGCGCCCGCCCATACGCGCAGTTCCGCCCAGCGCGAAACAACGGCCGTTAGCGGAAAAAGTCGACGAAGAGTGGACCGAGTTTTAGCCTGAGGTTTTCAAGATTAGGGCGCGCCAGAGGCCGCGCCCAGCTTGCCTCTACGGCTAGCATGCCGGGGAAGCCGCACCAATATTAGATTGCAGCGATGGCGATCAAATTTTGTGAACCGCTGCGGAAGAACCTTGACCTGGGTGATACCAGCCCCGTTTCTAGCCCACCGACCCCCGTGATAAGATTGAATGAATTTACTCGTCGATCGCCCCGTGCCCACCCCTGTTCCGACTAAAATAGTCATCGCTTCCCGCGAGAGCAAACTCGCGCTGTGGCAAGCCCGTCACGTCCAAGATCGCTTACGCGCACTGTATCCCGCATGCGCGGTGTCGATACTGGGGATGACCACCCGCGGCGATCAGATACTCGATCGAACTCTGAACAAAGTCGGCGGCAAGGGACTCTTCGTCAAAGAACTCGAACAAGCTTTAGAACGGGGTGAAGCGGACATCGCCGTGCATTCCATGAAAGACGTGCCGGCCGAATTACCGGCGGGATTTTCCCTCATGGTCGCGGGCGAGCGCGAAGATCCACGCGATGCCTTTGTTTCCAACGAGTACGCATCGTTGGCCGAACTCCCGCCCGGCGCCATCGTCGGCACTTCCAGCCTGCGCCGCGAAAGCCAATTGCGCGCGCGCTTTCCCCATCTCGAAGTCGAGCCGCTGCGCGGCAATGTCGAAACACGCCTACGCAAGCTGGACGAAAAGCAATATGCCGCCGTGATTCTCGCCGCCGCCGGCTTGAAACGTCTCGAACTCGGCCATCGCATCCGTATGGCTTTGCCCGCGAGCGAGAGCATACCCGCCGTAGGCCAGGGCGCGCTGGGCATCGAATACCGCGCCGATCGCGACGACATCGCCCAATGTTTGCTGCCGCTCGCGGACGCCGGCCACGATGCTGGCGGTACTCGCCGAACGGGCATTCTCTAAACGCTTAGGCGGTAGTTGCGAAGTTCCCCTGGGCTGCTACGCCACCCGCGAGGGCGAAACGCTGTCGCTAACCGGTTTCGTTGCTTCCCCCGACGGCAAGCGCATGGTTCGCCACGGCCTGCAAGGTAACTCCAGCCAGGCCGAAGAACTCGGCACGCAGCTCGCGCAAACATTGCTGGCCGACGGCGCGGCGGAAATTCTCGCAGCCTTGACGCCAACACCGGCCCCATCACGCGAACACTAGTGTTACCGGCAATCGGAATTATTCTCACGCGCCCGGTTCAGCAAGCGCAAGCACTAGCCCGCTCGATCGAAGCAGCCGGTGCGCGCGCCATCATTTTCCCAGCTTTGGAAATCATTCCACGAGCGCCGGATCCAGCGGATCAAGCCAAGGTAAACGCGGCCGACATGGCGATTTTCATCAGCGCCAACGCAGTGAAATATGGGTTGCAGTACGCCGTCGTACCGCGCGAAACACCTGTAGCTGCCATCGGCGCCGCAACCGCAACTGCTTTACGACAGGCGGGTTATCCAAACGTCATCGTCCCGACTGCAAGGCGCCGACAGCGAAGCGCTGCTCGCCACACCGGCCATGCAGGATGTCGCCGGCAAGCGCATCGCCATCTTTCGCGGCGTCGGCGGGCGCGAGACCTTGCGCGACACACTTCGCCAACGCGGCGCCAAAGTCGAGTATATTGAGTGCTACACACGCCGGCGGCCAGACGTGGCGCCCGATGTCGTTTCCCGCCTATTGGCGCGCGACGACATCGCCGCGATTCAAGCGTTAAGCCGCGAGACTATGGAGAATTTCTGCACCATGATAGGCGACAAGGGAGTCGCGTTGCTGCGCCACACACCGCTATTCGCACCGCACGCCGCTATCCTGGAAGGCGCGCGGATATTGGGTTTCAGCGAAGGCATCCTGACGGAATTCGGAGACGCCGGCTTGCTTGCGGCTTTAGAACAACGCCTCGGTCAACAATAAATCTATGAGTGAAGAGCCAGAAAAAATACCGGCAGTGTCGACCGAGCCCGTGGCGATAAAAGTGCGCAGATCGCCGTTTAATTGGGTGAGCGTTATTGCTCTCATCGCCCTTGCACTGTCGCTATGGCAATGGTGGGATAACCGTCAGCAATATCTATCGCTGCAACAGGAACTCGCACGACGGCTATCGGAAGCCGACGGCACGCTCAAGCAAAACGCCGTGGTGGCCGAGCAAGCGAACGACACCGCGCGCGAAGCCCAGAGCAAGACCACGATTCTCGAAACCAAGCTAGCGGAATCGCAAAATCAGCAAGTCGCGCTCGAAGCCATGTATCAGGAGTTATCGCGCAATCGCGACGAATGGTCGCTGACGGAAATCGAGCAAATACTGAGTATCGCCAACCAGCAATTGCAACTCGCGGGCAACGTGCCCGGCGCGCTGACGGCGCTGCAATCCGCGGACAGCCGGCTGCAACGGCTCGATAAGCCGCAATTGGCGAGCCTGCGCAAGGTGATCGATCAAGACATCCAAGAACTGAAAGCGCTGCCTTTCATCGATCTGGTCGGTATGAGCGTAAAGCTTGATAACTTGATTGCCGGCATCGACAATCTGCCGCTTTTAAGCGAAAGCCGCATCGGCCAGGAAGCCGATAACACCGCACCGGCACAACCCTCGCGCGGCTCCTTCAGCCGCTGGACATCGGGCGTTTGGCAGGAAATACGCCAACTGGTGCGAGTGCAAAACATGGAGCGCGCCGACGTGCCGCTCCTCAGCCCGAATCAGAATTTTTTTCTTCGAGAAAATCTGCGCCTACGATTGATGACTGCGCGCATCGCTTTGCTGAGCCACGATGAGAACACTTATAAAAACGATCTTAAGTCCGCGCGCGAATGGCTGGGCCGCTACTTCGATACGCAAAACCGCAATGTCCGCAACGGCGATGCCGTCATGCGCCAACTCATCGACAGCTCCATCAGCATCAAGTTGCCCGACATTTCCGGCAGCATGGACGCGGTTCGCAATTACAAACTCTCGACCCGCGACATTTCCCCGCAATGAGGTGGCTGCTGACCTTTCTCATTCTGTTGGCGCTGGCGGTGACCGCCGCGCTGGCGGCGGGTTTTAGCAAAGGTTACGTGCTGCTGGTTTATCCGCCGTACAAGTTCGAAATGGCGTTATCGTTTTTGATTGTCGCACTGATTTTCGGTGGCGCTGCGTTGTACGGCTTCATTCGCTTAGCATCGCACACCCTCGGCTTACCGCGCCAAGTGCACGACTATCGTTTGCGCCGCTCTCGCAATCGCGCGCGCAACGCCATGGATCAAGCGCTGACGGCATTCTTCGAAGGCCACTACCGCCGCGCGGAAAAATTCGCTGCGGTGGCGCTGAAGCTGCACGAGACCCCCGCCCTATCGGCAGTCGTGGCGGCGCGTTCCGCCCACGAGCAGCGTAATTTTGAAGCGCGCGATAATTATCTCAAAGCGGCGGAAATTGTGGCGCCGGAAGGCAAACTCCTTAACCTGATCGCCCAAGCCGAGTTCCTCGTCGAAGAGCGCCGCCCGCGCGAAGCACTGGAAGTGCTCGACGCGGCGAAAGTGATCGCACCGCGCAATCCGGCCTTGCTGCGGCTGGAAATCCGTGCCCACACCCTAGCGCGCAATTGGGAAAATGTGCTGACGGGCGTGACGCAACTATACAAGTTCAAGGATTTTGACCGTAAGCAACTGGAGCCGATCCGGCTGAACGCCTTGCGCGAAAGCCTGAACGCCACCATCAAAGATAGCGCGTCATTACAGGAATCGTGGCGCAAGATTCCGTCCGTGGATCGGCTCGATCCCGGCATCGCCGCCAGCGCCGCGCGCGCGTTCATCGCCGTCGATATGAACGACGATGCCCAGGCGATTCTAGAACGGGCGTTGGAGCATCAATGGGATTCCGATCTCGCGCTGTTGTATGCGGAGGTGCCCAGCGAGAAGCCTTTAGCGCAAATCGAACGGGCCGAGGCTTGGCTGCGCGAACACCCCGGCGATGCTTCGCTGTTGTTGGCGCTGGGCAAACTTTGCGCCGCGGAAAAACTCTGGGGCAAGGCGCAAAGCTACATCGAAGCCAGCCTATCGGTCGAACCCTCCCGCGCGGCGCACGCCGCGTACGCCCAACTCATGGAAAAAATGGGCAAACCGGAAGAGGCGCTGCGCTACAACCGGCGTAGACGCTAGGGCTCGCTCCCTGAAGAGGCAATACCAGCGCGGCGCCTAGGCAATGCATCGCCACCAGCCAAGCTGGAAGCGGCTGGTGGCGATGCAAAAAATGGTGCTTATCAAATCCCCCGCGAGTGTCGGAAAATCTTACAACTCTCGGCTCAGTTTGAAATCCAAACCTTAACCACGATTGATAAACGATAAATATCCGATGGATTTCATTGCGAAATCGAGATACGGTTAAGCCTCTCGATATGGGCCTTGCTTGCTGAAATAGTAATTCCGTTTCCAAATCAAAAAGAACGCGAAGGCAAGCCGAAGACAGTGCTGCAGCATGGCAAGGCGAAGCCGACAAAGTAATTTTTGATTTGGAAATGGAATAACGACCTGGTTTCGCATTTCAAACTAATAAAACCGGCATTCTGGAGGGTTTATGCACAACTACTCGATTTCAACTCAAGCAACGCATCGCTTAACGGTTCTCTTGTCCGCGACGATCGTATTAATCGCTATTGGGACCCAGCAAGCTCAGGCCGTTCCGACCAGCGTCACCATCTTTGGCAGCCTGCAAACCGAAGTGGGTTGTGCCTCCGATTTTGCCGCAGATTGCGCGAATACTCATCTTGTCTACGATGCTGGTGATGATGTGTGGCAGCGCGCCTTCGACCTTCCGGCCGGATCCCATGTCTATCTCGCTGCGTTGAACGACAGCGTTGCGGAAGTCTATGGAGCCGGTGCAACACTAGGCGGACCGAACATTAATTTAAGCCTTGGCGCGAACACATCGGTAAAGTTCTACTACGACGACAAATCACACTGGGTCACCGACAACCAGAATTCGAGGATAGTCGTCGCTCCGGGGGACTTCCAGAGTGAATTGGGTTGCGCGGGTGATTTTGATCCGGGTTGCCTTCGGGCTTGGTTACAAGATGCCGATGGCGATGGAATTTACCAATTCGTGACAAGCGTATTGCCGGCGGGAAACTATTCGACCAAGGCCGCGATCAACGAATCGTTCGACGAAAACTACGGACTGGGGGGCGTTCGCGATGGCGCGAACATTCCCTTCACCGTGCCGTTTACTAACGCATCCATGCTCTTTTCCTTCTCCACGACCACGAATGTGCTGACCGTAACCGGCCCGACCCAACCTGTGCCAGAGCCAAACATACTTGCACTGCTAGCGCTTGGCATCGGCGGGGTAGTTTTCTTTACAAGGCGAACATCACGCTCAAGGCAGGCAATTAATTAGCGCTGCTATTTTCCACACATGGGTCGGCGCTTGGCTCGCCGCATCGATCGATTTGTCATCAGCGATCGAATCTTTTTCCCCCCTGAATGATTGTCCAACGTTTGCACCAATCTACTTCGTATCGGTCTTGTGATCCAAGCCGATTAATCCTAAAAACGGCGATTACCCCGTTGCGCAGTGCATCAATTGAGTTGATTTTCGCGGTGCAAGCCAGTTAAATCCGGTCACGGCGGTGGCGATGAACTCGCACACGCGCTGCCACACGCTTATCGTTTTCAATTGCTCCGCAGTGTGTTTCCACTCGTTCAATCGCCGACTGACTTGAGTCAGTAAATCTTTCGCGAATCCCGCCTTGGCGTGCATCGGCGTGATCGCCAAATGGGTTTGTCCGCCATGATGAGTGAGTTCCCCAATACCCGAGAGCAGCAGCGGGCGCGCCGTAATCGCCTCCAGTCTGGCCTCGGGGTGCGCTAACCGCACGAATGTACTCCACCAGTTGTAGACTAACGCCACCGCCATCGCGCTCAACTGACACCGTTTCAGATCGTGCGTGGTGAACCCGGTCCAGCCCCATTGGTTTTTGATTTCATCGAAGGTGTTTTCGGCATCGCCGCGATCCCGATACAGTTGCGCAATCATGTGCAGCTCGTGGCTCAGGTCCGTCACCAGCACCGCATACTCGTAACCTTTGATCGGACGTTCCTTTTCTACGAAGGCCAGTTGTAACTGTTCTTCGTTCTCACACAATAACGTCTCGCCGATCAAGGGCCGGCGCAACACCACGATGCGTCGGCTTCGGCTCCAGCCCGATAATTGGATTTCGCCGTCTTGGCCTTGCCAGCCTTGTCCGGCATCGGACCAGTCGCCGCGGGCAAAGGCGCGCTCAATATGACGTTTGACGTTGTTAGTGAGTCGTTGCTTGAATAGATAGGGTTGCCCCTGCGCCTCCAGCGCCGCCATCGTGGGTTCACCGCCCGCGCCCGCGTCGCCTCTGACTAAGTGCGGACGTTTCTCAATCGGTAGCCGTTCCATTAATTCGATCAAGCCCGGCAATGTCGTATTGCTGTGACTTTGGTTGCCCGCTGCCACTGCTATACCCAGCATCAAGCGTAACCCCGCCATCTGATAGGTATGGTATGCATGCGACGGTCGTCCGGGCTTCTTTGGGTTGTACCCGAGCACGGCCCCTTCTTGCTTGCCATACAGCGGCTTGATGGTGACATCGACATCTAAAATCCACGGCGCATTAAGCAGTGGCCAGACGCTGGCATCCAAGTGGGTTTACCTCACCATCTCGCTTGCTTTAACGGCAGTTTAACGGCTTAATAACGGAAGTGATCACTTCCGAGAAACAGCCGAGAAACGATGGCATTTACGCCGAGATTCACCATTACCGCGAAAATCGCCGGTTGCTTGATGCGCATCGAAGCGGCGAAGCAAGCGGTGCAAGATTTACCGATCACGCCGTCTGTGCTAGCGACATTGCGCGAAACGGCACGACTTTTCTCCACCCATTATTCCACTGTGATCGAAGGCAATCGACTAACACAGGAGCAGGTGTCGAAAGTGATCGAAGACAAGCAGCATTTTCCAGGTCGTGAGCGCGATGAAAAAGAAGTGCTGGGCTATTACGCCGCGCTGGAAAAATTAGAGCGGCTTACCGCTTCGCCGAGTGTCGTCACAGAAACCCACATCCAAACACTTCATGCGCTGGTAATGGCTGGGGGCCGCAAAAAAGTCAAGCCAACCCCCTATCGTGACGGCCAGAACGTCATCCGCGATAGCCGCAGCCGCGGCATTGTCTATCTGCCGCCTGAAGCCAAAGACGTGCCGCGGTTGATGAAAGAAATGGTTGCGTGGGTAGCCACGTCAGAGCGCAAAGAATTGCCCTGCCCCATCCGCGCCGGTATCGCGCATTATGAATTTGCCACCGTTCACCCGTATTACGACGGCAATGGCCGCACCGCGCGGCTACTCACCACCCTCATTCTGCATTTAGGCGGTTATGATCTGAAAGGCTTATATTCGTTGGAAGAATACTACGCCCGCAATCTTGGCGCCTATTACGAGGCGCTCGCTATCGGCCCATCGCACAATTACCATGAGGGCCGCGCCAAGGCGGACATCACCACGTGGATAGAATATTTTTGCGGCGGGATGGCGGATAGTTTCGAGACCGTCAAGCGCCGCGCGCAAATGGCCGCCGGTCGCGGCGCGCTCGATCGCTCTCCGGCGCTGCGCCGCCTCGATCCGCGCCAACGCAAAGGGCTGGAATTATTCCGCGATAGCAACACCATCACCAGCCGCGACATCGCCAGCCTATTTGGAATCTCGGAACGCGCCGCTCGAAATTTGCTGAGTGCATGGGTGGAAAATGGATTTGTGATGATCGCTGACCCGGCGAAGAAAAGCCGCAAATACGAGCTGGCGACAGATTTTCAGGCAATCCTATCGGAGTGATTGTTTCAAGAAAGATATTTTTAGATCAGCGGCTATCAACGCTCGCTCACACGCCGGTGCGCGGAGCGGCAAGATGACTCAGCGACCTAGGTCGAGAGGCAATACCAGCGCACCTCCTAGACAATGCATCGCCACGAGCCAAGCTGGAAGCGGCTCGTGGCGATGCAAATATGAAGGAAGCTCTGATTAATTCCGATTTCGTCGCGGCTCTATGTTCGGCTCACAAAAAATATCTCCTTACATATTATCTATATGCTGCGTCGATATTTTTTGTTCGCGCCTTGTCTCGCTTAGAACTCGAAATAAATCAGAGCTTCCTTAAGGCTATTAAAGCCCAGCGTCGGCGATGGTGCCGCCGTACCAGAAATGAGTCTCCGGTTTATGGCGTGGCTTGGGCCGGCCTTCCTCTTGTTGATTGATCATTCCGCCGGCGATGGCGTTTATTTCCTCGGCATCCAAAACGACTAGCGTTTGTTGTTCATCGAATTTTTCCATCATGGTATCGCTCCTTTTGAGAAAGTGAATTGGTCTTGCTTCGTCGAGAGCCGTTTCTCGCTTTAGGGGCTGTGGTGCTCACGACGGTTGAACTTTACGATACTGTTGAAGGAAGCGCGCCCCCTGATCGGGGGGTATTGGTTTTCCGGCTATAACGCTTTACTCGCCGCATCGATCGATTTATCGTATCGGATCGAATCGTTCCCTCGAGTGGCGCGTATGAGCGAAAGCGACAAAAGCGTTTTTATCAGCTATCGGCGCAAACACGGCGCCGGTTGGGCGCGCGCTATCCTGCAAGATCTCAAGGCGCACGGCTACGACGTGTTCGTCGATGTCGAGAGCATCGATAGCGGTTCGTTCGAGCGGGTGATCCTGAATCAGATCGAGGCGCGGGCGCATTTTCTGCTGCTCCTCACGCCCGGCTCCCTGGATCGCTGTAACGAACCCGAAGATTGGCTCAGGCGCGAAATCCAACATGCCATTCAACTCCAACGCAACGTCGTGCCGCTGACGTTGGAACAGTTTAGCTTCGCAACTCACGCCCAGAAACTTCCCTCTGCACTCGTGCCATTGACGAAATACAACGCGCTCGCGATTTACCACGACTATTTCGATCAGGGCATGGATAAGCTGCGCGATCGATTTTTGAAACAGCCGGTGGTCGGGGTGATTAAATCGACGCCGAAAGCGGATCGGCCGAAGTTCCTAGAATTACTTAACGCGAGCAACCGCGAAATCGGCGCGTTCGATCCTAAGTTAAAGCCGATCGATTGGCTAACACTTGGGGCGAGCATAGCGAAAGATCCTCCCACTCCCAGCAGCCAACCTGACACAAAAAAACAAGAAAAATCCAAATCCTATTTTGAGGAGCTGATACTTCAACGGATCCATCGCGGCGAATCTCCTTTCCCAACCTTCGGAGTGGGAATCACAACACCCCCGTCGGTGCCAAGCAAAGCTGCCGTCAGCGAATATCTGAAGCCTGGAAACTTTCAGCTCAACGCCGCCGGAATTCCAACGGAAATGCTGGAGAAATTGACAGAGTTACTCGCCGCCGGCGAAACCATCAAACAAATAGCGTTCGGACCGAAAGGCAGTTGGGTATTTATCCGCAACCAGTGCAGCTTTTGGCAACAAAGCGTACCCGAAGGAAATGAATAAACAACTGTGGGACCAATTCAACAATAACAAAGGCATCGCCCACGTCGCCTTGGCGCCCAATGACGGTTGGGTCATTCTGCAGGATCACCCACATTTGATGTTTAAGGACCGTGATATTCCTCCTAGCCTTCTCGAAAAACTCATGGAACTATACCGCGCGGATAAGAAATTGAAATGCGTCGCGTTTTCCGCGATCGGCGGCTGGGTCGTGCTGTACGGTAAAAATGGTTTCTGGTCGGAGAACATTCCTGTCGAACTGTACGAGAAATTGCACGAGTGGGCCGACCTTCATTACGAGCTCAAGCAAGTGGCATTCGGCCCCAACGCAAGTTGGGCTTTGTTGGCGGGCACCACCGGCTACTGGCAGCAAAATATCCCCAAAAAAATGGCGGACAAGCTCGGCGAATATCACGCAGCCGACAAGACCATCAAGAGCGTCGCGATATCACCTGATTCCGGCTGGGTCATTTTGGGCGATTGATACATCGCCAGGAGCCGCATGGAGATTGCCTGAGCGGATAGGCATTGCCAGGAGCCAAGCTGGGTGCGGCTGGTGGCGATGCTGCAGGAAATCATTCCACAAGCAGGGACCACCGCGACAACTATTTTTTTCGAAGGCTTACGGTCGAGTTGGTTTCGAGCCAGAATTTTCCGATACGCGCAATGGTCGCGAAAAATTCATTGAATTCCACCGGCTTCTTTACATAGGCGCTCGCACCGAGTAGATAACTGTTCGCAATGTCCCCGTCGTTGGTCGATGAGGTGAACACTACCACCGGAATGATCACGAGTTCCGGATCACTCTTCAGTGCTCGCAGTACGCCGAAGCCGTCGAGTTTAGGCATCTTGATGTCCAACAAAATCAAGCCCGGTTGTTGCGGTTCGCGATCGGCATAGGGGCCGCGGCGATTTAGGTAATCGAGCGCAACAGAACCGTCGCTCGCGGTCGCGATCAGATTCTCGACCGCCGCATGACGCAAGGCGCGGGTGGCCATCTCCAGGTCTTCCAAACTGTCGTCGACGAGTAAAATCACCTTGTCCGATGGTGTCATAGACTTGCCTTCGCCTGCTTTAATAAAAATGAAAAAGTAGCGCCCTTGCCGGGACGTCCTTCCGCCCAGACCACACCGTGCTGTTTCTCGAGCGCACGTCTGACGATGGCCAAGCCGATGCCCGTACCCGGAAACTCGCGCTCAGCGTGCAAGCGCTGGAACACTTGAAACAGTTTGTCTTGATAGCGTGCGTCAAATCCGGCGCCGTTGTCGCGAATCGAGATCGCGACAGTGCCCGGTTCCGGCTCCGAGCACCTCACTTCGATCCGTGGCCGCTCCACATCGCGCGAAAACTTGACTGCGTTTTGCAACAAATTCATCAACGCCTGCCGCAACAACACCCGGTCGCCCCACAGCATTGGAATGTCTTCGATCTCCCAATCTGCCCGTGTCGCGGCAACGTCTTCCGTGGCGAGTTGGGCGCGCACTTCTTGAATCAACTCCGCAACATCGAGCGGTTGTAAGCGCACTTCTTGTTGACCGATGCGGGTGTAATCGAGCAGATCGTCCACTAACTTCGCCTGGCGTGTCGCGGCGCGAACGATGGTGTCCAGCAAGCGCAGCGATTCTTCATCTAGCGTCCTGCCGGCGTGATGCTTGAGTAATTCGGAAAAGCCCAAGATGTGGCGAGTCGGCGCACGCAAATCGTGGGCAACCGTGTAGGCGAAAGCTTCCAGTTCTTGGTTGGCGGTGGTGAGTTCTCGGGTTCGCTCATCCACGCGGCGCTCGAGATCGTCGTTTAGCTCCTTCATCACCTGGGAGACACGTTTACGTTCGGTAATATCGACCCCCAAAACGTAGTGGCCGATCACCCGCCCGTCGGTGTTGAAATGGGGTATGTAAGTGACCTCGACATCTTTGTCGACTCCCGAGGGCCGCATATCCCGCTCGAAGGTCACTTTATCTCCGCTGCGTACCTGCTGCACATAGCTTCGGATTTGCTCCCAAACCCGCTCACCCTCGGTCTCACGCACGGTTTTGCCGAAGCGGAATTCCCGCGGCTTGCCCCACCAATCCTCGTAAGTCTTGTTGCCTAGGCGGAAGCGCAGATCCCGGTCGAAGTAACCGATGAGCACCGGTAGGTTGTCGCCTATGGTACGCAGCCTTTCCTCGCTCAAGCGCAGCGATGCCTGGGCGCGAGCACTTTCGGAAACTGCGACGGCTAACGCCAAACCGGTCACCGCGGCAACCGCCAAGAAAGCCTGTAGCGCAAGGGCATGATCGTAGGTCGAGTTAGCCAACCCCACATAGGGCCCGGCGCCACGTTCGACACTCCACACCGCCGCAACCGCTACAGCCAACGCGGCCCAGGCGACCGCTGCGAGACCGAAGCGCAACCCCGCCCAAACCAAGAACGGAAATACTGTGTAGGGCAAGCTCACCACTTCGCTGCCGGCTACCACTTTAGTGCCCAGCGCCGTCGTCGCCGCGAAAGCAAGCCCTGCAATCATCACCAGCGCTTCGGCGATTCGCCGCAGCGGGATACGCGTGAAGTTAACTGCTCGCCACTCGGGCAGCGTGAGCAATACCGGCGCGACCAATAACAACCCCAGCGCGTCTCCCCGCCACCAGACGACCCATCCACTTAAGTAGCTCGTCCCCAAACCGGCGGAAAACAGCGCGGCCGCACCCAGCCCGGCGCTGAGTAGCGGACTGAGCAGCGCAACGAATGCAACAAAGCGGAATAGATTTTTGAGCGAATATAAATCGATGGGCTGGCCGATGAATCGCCGCGCGAGCCAAGCACCGAACCCGGCCTCCAGCGCATTCGCCAAGCCCAGCCCGATGCTCGCCACCCAGGGTAACGCAATGTAACGGTCGACCAGAATTTCGGCGATCGCGGTCGCGAGCAGCAACAAAGGCCAATGGCGTGTTGGACTGTAGGACAAGATGACCAGGGCCAAGGCGCTGGCCGGCCAGAAATAGGGGGCACTGATCGCGCTTATGTAAAGCAAGGCGCCGGCTTGGGCCAGCAGGATGTAACCCAAGGCAAGCAACAGCGCTTTGCCGTAGGGTTGCGACGTCAAGACGTCATGCATTGTTAATTTGCCCCTTACTCCCAGCGGTCTAAAGGGTGTTTGTTTATGGAAGCTCTGATTTATTCCGATTTCGTCGCGGCTATGTTTAGCTCAGGAAAAATTGTTCCTTACCTATCATACATAGGCTGCGTCACAATTTTTGCTTCGCGCCTTGTCTTGCTTAGAACTCGAAATAAATCAGAGCTTCCTTGTGTAAGCGGACTTGTTGTCCGCGCAGCACCTATGCCTCTCGGCAACCGACATGCAACGAAGGTTTCGCGGTCGATCTGTAGTGGAACGATCGACGGTCGTTTCAAAAGACGCATAGCCAGCCTCCGTGACGTAGTGGTCTATGTTTCGAAGATCATGCGCTTAGTTAAATCGGTAATCAAGCCGTGGTCTGATCAGTCCACGACCGCGACACCTTCGATCTCAATAAGCAAATCTTCGAGGACGAGTCCCGGCACGCCGATCATGGTGCTGGCAGGCGGTTTTTCTTTCGACAAATAACCCTTGCGAACTTCGGAGATCGTGCGCCATTTGGTCTCGTCGATATTTTTTACGAAGATCGTCAGCTTCACCAAGTTATCGAAACTCGCTCCTGCTTCTTCCAGCGCCAACTTAAGATTCTCGAAGGTTTGTTCGGTTTGTTTGCGAAGGTCGCCCGCGTGCACGACTTTCCCATTTTCGTCCCAAGAAACCTGACCGCTGATGAAAACCAGCTTGCCGCCGCGAGCGGTGGTGGCTTGCGAAAAGCTCGGCACGTTCCACAGGCCTTTTGGTTTCAAGTATTCGCGCTCCGCGGAAAAGACACTAGCCGATGACACAGTGATGAAAAGTAACCACACGAAAATATTCACGTTGAATTTCATAAGAAGCTCCTCAATGCGTAGATTATCGATGGGCGTTCGCGACGGGATTCGGAACACCGAACTCGCGCTGACACACGGTTGCCAGTGTAGCCACACCTTCGCGTATGGTCTGTTCCGACGGATGAGCAAAACACAGGCGGACACGCTTTTGGCCCGCGGCGCCATCGGTCATCCATTCCGCGCCGGGATTGACGGCCACACCCGCTTGCGCGGCAACTTGTGTGAGACGCGTGGTGTCGACGGCGTCGGGCAGCTTCACCCACAAAAATATCCCACCAACCGGATCGTCGAACTCCGCCTCCACACCGAATTGCGTGCGCAACGATTCCATCAGCACCTCGCTCTTGCGCCGCAAGTTTTTCCGCAGTTCACGCACGTGGGAATCGAAGTGTTCGTTGCAATACTCGGCGAGGACCATCTGTTCCAGCGCGCCCGAGCCACCATCGTTTTTGATGGCGAGGATGCGGCTCATGATCGGCCAACTCGCGACCAGATAGCCCAAACGCAACGCCGGTGCGATCGATTTCGAAAACGAACCGATGTGGATTACCCGATCGTCGCCGGCCATGGCGCGCAACGCACGTGGGCGCTCGCCATTCCAAACCAGATCCGAGTAGCATTCGTCTTCGAAAATCGGCACGCCGTGGGCGATGGAAAGTTCCAGGATCTCGGCGCGGCGTGCTTCGCTCATCACCGTCGCCGTCGGATTTTGCACGGTCGGAATGGTGTAGATAAACTTTGGCCGGACGCCGCGGCGCTTGAGGTCATCGAGTGATTTGCCGAGTTCCACGCTGCTCAGTCCATCGTGATCCACGGCGACGCCGACGATATTCACGTCCAAGCGCTGCAACCGCGTAATCGCGCCGCCGTAAGTCTCGCGCTCGACGATGACCGTGTCACCCGGCGCGAGCAGCACCTGATTGACCAGATCCAAACCCTGCAACGATCCCGAGGTGATCAAGATCTCATCGGGCGAACAAACGACGCCGGCATCGCGGGCGAGCTTGCGCGCGATGAACTCGCGCAGCGGCCGATAGCCCAGCGGGCCGCTGTTAAGACCGTAAGTCGCCAAGGTCTTGCCCTCGCGCCTTAGCACTCGGGTAGCCGCCGCGATCAGACTTTCGATGGGCACGCTGTCGGCATCGTTGTGACCGCCGACGAAATTATATTGCGGAAAGCCGTTCCATTTCGCGGCGGGCGGTGGCAGATCGGGGCGCAGCAAATCGGTGTAGTCGAACGTTTCAGCGGTCACGAAGATTCCCCCCGGCAAGTTTGGTGTGCGCCATTATCGCGTGAAAACCGAAATCCGGCACGACGCTGTTTAAACAGCGCTATCACTTTTGAGCTATCACTTCTGACCGATGGCAGTTGCACCATTCGACATATCGACGCGACTTAAGTCTCAATTTACGCTGTGCACCATCGTAATTCACCTGGGGAATCACAAGATCATGGACCGGCTATTCATACGTTTTGGTTTGCCTTGGTTGATTTTTGGTTCCGCAATCTTCGCGCTTTATTGGACGATTTGGCACGGCGCAAGCGAGCTTTCCGTCGAGCCGCCCCGGGATTTCGTCCCGCATACGTCGGAACCGCAGCCTGCGCGCAGCTCGATCATAGCGCACCACGGCGAACGCGAACGTTCTCTAGCTTCCACGGACCTCCCATCGATGGTGGCGGATGCAACGGCCGCAATCGGGACATCGGTCGTTGAGCATGGGCAACGCACACCCGAAATCGATCGACGCGCCGCCCCGGCATCACCGGCAGCCTACTCACCGCCAATGACCGAAGCCACCATTCAGCAAGCGTTGCACGATGTGGACCCAAAAATTCGCTACCACGCGCTAGCGGAAAGCGACGCGCAAGGCATCGCTTTGCCGGCCCCCACCTTGCAACAGATGGCGACCAGCGACCGCGATCCCACGGTACGCGTAATGGCGATGATCAAATTTTCGCAAGATCCGAGCATCGATCCCGCGATGGTGAGAGCGGTTGCGGAGGCAGGGCTACGCGACGGCAACACGACCGTAAGCGATCACGCCCGCGACATGCTGATGCTGCTCGATCAAGCGGCGCGATCCAACGACGAGTTCACGCAACTGCAGCCGGAAGACACGGTGCAATAGGGCGCGAGCGACATCGCGGCAATGATTTTTTGCAATAGCCCGAACGGGTCACGGACTGTTGCCTAACCAAACTTGACCCACAACGCTAGGAGACATCATGAAAAAATTACTACTCGCAACCTTGTTCGCTGTTTCGGCTGCTTCGGCTAACGTCGCGATGGCCGATGGTTGGCCCCTCAGCATCGTCGGCAATTGGAGCATCATCGGCAATCAACACGCCGGCAGTCTGGTTATCGCAACCCAGTCCGCCGTTGGACACTGCCGGCGCATCACCGGCACCATCTATCCGGGAACCGCCGTGTCCCATCCGATCGAAGGCTTCTATTGCCCCTTCAGCGGCCGCCTTCAGTTCGTGCGCAAACTACCGGCGAATAACGACACACTACAAGTGTGGACCGGCAACGTTTCGCAAGATGGTGTGGTCGATCGCATGGGCGGCACGTTCACTTCCGTCAGCACGGCATTAGGCGGCGGGTCCTTGGGTGAATACAACTTTCAAGGCGCCAAGTAGTTTTCAATCGCCTCTTCCTAGACCACCAACAAGCATTTAATCGCGATGCAAGATGCGGCTAAATTGCCGCCGCCGGAACAAGCGCGCTGCGAAGCGCGCGTAAACAAGGACGATTTCGAGTTCTACGGAAAACAGCGGTCGCGCATGTTGGCGATCCGCATTCGAATAGACCATCGCCACGAGCCGCACCCAGCTTGGCTCGTGGCGATGCCTATCTTAAGAGGCAGTATCCATGGGCATCGTGGCAATGCGTATTTAAAAACGTTTGCCTGCCAAAGCATCGAATCTCGCGCGAATATCTTTCGCCGACTATCGGTAGTTTCCGGACGTCGGCTATCGGGCATCTCAACGTCCCTCGTCCTTGTGCTCCAAATATTCCAACGCGCGCTCGCTGTTCGAGGAGTTCGAGAACGGGAGCCATGTCAAAGACTCTGGACATGCCCCCGGGAAACCGTGCCTGCGCGCTTTCTCAGTATCCACGCGCCACATCCACGACCGACAACATGCGCTCCCCCGCGACATAGCGCCGCGTGTTCTCTTTGATGACGTCGGCTTGCGCGCCGAACCCAAGATCGGAATCGTTGGCAACATGCGGCGTGACAATGAGGTTCGGCGCGCGCCACAATGGATGTTCCGCGGGCAACGGCTCGGGATCCGTTACGTCCAGACCCGCGCCCGCGATCGTGCCGCTGGACAGTGCCTCGACGAGCGCCGAAGTAACTACGCTCTTGCCGCGCCCAACGTTGATGAAATACGCGGTCGGTTTCATTTTGGCGAAAAATTCGGCGTCGAAGACACCTGTCGTTTGCGGCGTCAATGGCGCGGTGTTAACCACGACGTCCGCTTCGCCCGCAAGCTTCAGCAATTCGTGCGGCAAGCCGACATAACTCACGTAGTCTGGACCGGTACGGCCGCTCGCTCGAGTCGCAATCACCCGCATCCCCGCCGCATGCGCTAGCTTCGCAACTTCGCTGCCAATGCCACCCAACCCGACCACCAACATCGTCTTGCCGCGGACGAGCGTCATGCGTCCTTCGGCCGCATCGCGTCGCCAAGCGCGTTTGCTTTGCGCGGGTATGAACACATCGAGTCCGCGCGTGAACGCGAACAAGATCGCGAATACATGTTCCGCCATGACCGGGCCGCTGATTCGCTGCATGTTCGTCACAACAATCGATCGCTCGCGAACCGCCGGGATCGCGACGCAGTTCTCGACGCCGGCTGAGTACACCTGGATCCAACGAATCGCCTTTCCGGCCGCCAGTACCTCTGGCGTGCAGGCGCCGATCACCGCATCAACGTCTGCCGCCTTGCTCGCGGCTGCGGCGGGACTCGTCGCCGTAACGAACTCGACACCGGGAGCGATCGCTTCGAGCTGTTGCATCAATTCAGGGGACGATCCGACGACCAAAATACGCTTGGGCTCACGCCAGCCCGGGCTTTCACGCACCGGCGATCGCGCCTCTTCGAGTTGGTAGCGTTCGCGGACACTCTGATCCGCTGCCGCCGTGTCGGCTGCATACGTTTGATGCGCGTATCCCGCGACCATAGCGGATAACAACACGATAAATGTCGACCTGGTCATCGCGGCTCCTTAGTTAGAGAAACATCTGCCTACGCATTCGAACATTCATGGCGCTCGAGAAATCCGTATGTTACGCTTCCCCGGGACACGCTAGGATTGCCACTGCTCCGAGAACTGCGTGCTTGCGTTAGTTGAATGCAGGCTTATCGGGATTGTAATGCTCTAGCGCGCTACGATTGAACATTGGTTCGATTCAGGCGCCATGAGGATGGTGCCGTGCATAGGCTGCAAACCTATTGTTCCAGACATCAAAACAACGCCTGAATACAGAATCCCACTTCATGAAGGATGGACATGAGCGACACTCGATACGTAAACCGTAACCGGCGCGCATTGCTTGCGGGGTTTTCAGCATCCGGAGCGAGCTTGGTGCTTGGCGCGCTGCCGCTGGCAGGACGGGCGCAAACCAACGATAAAGGCCTTCCCATGAAAATCGGTGTGATTGGGGCGGGCAAGATCGGCGGTGCGGTCGGGACGCATTGGGCCAAAGCCGGTCACGAGGTGTTTTTTTCGTCGCGTCACCCCGAGCAGCTTGCAGACTTGGTCAAGCGTGCCGGCCCGAAAGCTCGCGCCGGTACCCCGCGTGAGGCGGCAGCATTCGGTGATGTGCTGTTGATTTCGGTGCCTTACGGGGCAGTACCTCAGGTGGGCCGGGATTTCGCCAAGGAAATCGCCGGCAAAGTCGTGCTGGAAACCGGCAATCCTTTAGCGACGCGCGATGGTGCGATGGCCGAACCCGCACTGGAGAAGGGAACCGGGCTGGCTTCGGCGGAGTTCTTGCCCGGCGCTCGACTCGTGCGTGCTTTTACTTCGGTGCCTGCCGCGGATGTGGCGAACGGCGCCCATCGATCCGGCGAGCGCATTGCGGTTCCGCTTGCAGGAGATGACAAGGAAGCAGTCGAAATCGCCGCGCGTCTGGTGAAGGAGGCTGGTTTCGAGCCGGTGGTCGTCGGTGGGCTCGCGAGCGCGAAGAAATTCGATCGCGGGACCAACGTCTTTGGTCAGGCGCTGACCGCCGCTGAGCTGCGGCGCGGGCTCGGCATATAGCAAGTTGCTACGCGGGCAGCAGAATGTGGCGCGGCCCATCACCGCTACCCACACCCAACCCTCCCCCGCGCTATGCGCAAGGGGAGGGCAACCTTAGCGCCGCCCTGCCATGACCGCCACCCTGCTGCAGCGCTTCGCCAACATCCGCCGCGACGAGGTCAAGCCTGCGCTCGCCGCGGGCCTATTTTTCTTCTGCGTGCTCACTGCGCTTATGGTGGTGCGTCCGGCGCGCGAGGCGCTCGGCATGCAGCGCGGCATCGAGGCGATCCGCTGGCTGTTCATGGGCACGGTGCTGGCGACACTGCTGGTCAACCCGGTGTTCGGCTGGCTAGTGAGCCGCTTCCGCCGCCTCGTCTTCGTCAACGCCACCTATCTCTTCTTCGCTTTCGGCCTGGTTGCCTTTTACCTGCTGCTCGTGCTCGCGCCCGAAAGCGCCGGTCAAACGAGCGGCCAGGTGTTCTACGTGTGGTTCAGCGTCTTCAACCTGTTCGCGGTGATGCTGTTCTGGGCGCTGATGGCGGACCGCTTCACGCTCGAGCAGGCCAAGCGTCTGTTCGGGACCATCGCGGTGGGCGGGACGCTTGGGGCGATCTTCGGCCCCTGGCTCGCGAGCCAGCTCGCAGAGCCCCTGGGCACGCCGGCGCTGCTGGTCGTGGCCGCCGGATTCCTCGTGCTGGCGCTAGGCGCGGCCGCGTGGCTCGCGCGCCTGCGTCCGGAGGAAGGCCATGCGCCCGCCGAGGAATCCCTGATCGGCGGCAGCGCGTGGGAAGGCCTGCGGGCGGTGGTCGGCTCGCCGTACCTGCTCGCCATCTGCGGCTACGTGCTGATCCTCGCGGTGATGGCAACTTTTCTGTATTTCACGCGCCTGCAGATGGTGGCGGCGCTCGGCGTCGATATCGACATGCGCACGGCGATGTTCGCCCGCATCGACATGATCACGCAGGTCGCGACGCTCGTGCTGCAGGCGTTCGTCACCGGGCACATCATGAAACGCCTCGGGGTGCCGGTGACCCTGGCGCTGCTGCCGCTCACCACCATGCTGGGATTCATCGGCCTTGCGATCGTTGGGTCGATCGCGGCGCTGATCGCGTTCGAGGCGACGTTCAAAGCGGTGCAGCGCGGCATTATGCGGCCGTCGCGGGAGACGCTCTTTACCATTGTGCCGCGCGCTGACCGCTACAAGTCGAAGGCGGTCATCGACACGTTTGTCTATCGAGTGGGGGACCTCGTGGGCGCGCAGACCGAGGGCTTGCTGAAGCAGTTGGGCATGGGATTGTTGGCCCTCGGCTGCGTCGCGGTGCCGCTCGCCGCGGCATGGATGGCGCTCGGGGTGTGGCTCGGCTACGCGCAGCGCCGGCGGGCACTCGGTACGGAACAGACTAAAGGAGCCCCCGCATGATGACGCGTCGCGAATGGGGTAGCTCCACTTCGCCGAGGCCGGCGCGCTGACATCAGAAAACGTCGCCGCGATGCCTACGATCGCGCAGCCGAGAGTCGTTATACTGTAAGTAGACTATGAACAACGACTCTCCTAAATCCTTCGCGAATCGGCGTGGTCTCATGTTAGCTCGAACTATTGGCGCAATGATTTTCTCTGCTGCCGCGATTGCCCTCGCACAAACCGATCCTGTGAGTGCCTTCCTGGTGAGCCGCACGGACAGCGAGGCTTACTCGCAGCCGTTGCCCGCGCTTAACTATAAACAACAGCAAGTGTTCATGGCTGGACGCGGCCACTTCAATCGGCGTTGGGTAATATTCGGTGTTGCGGCGGGCGATTGGGGGCTTGGGCCGACATTTATTGCAGATCGCTGCAGTGGCTGCCACGTCGGCGGGGGACGTGGCGCGCCGCCAACCGATGCCTCGGAACAACTCACTTCGATACTGGTCAGAATTAGCTTGCCAGGATTGGACGAGCATGGCGCGCCTAAAGAAGTGCCGCACTACGGCGATCAGTTGCAGAATAGCGCCCTTCAAGGACAAAGCTTCGAATGGAGCTATTCCGAGAAGCCGGTTCCCACCGAAGCCGATGTCTATCTGGATTGGGTGGAGTCCAGCGTAACGTTGGCCGATGGTGCTGTCGTCCCGCTTCGCAAACCCAAACTTCGGATCGAACACCTCAATTTCGGTCCACTGCCTAACGATGTTCAAACGTCGCTGCGTATCGCCCAGCCGGTATTCGGCATGGGCTTGCTGGAGGCGGTGTCCGAGCAAACCTTACGCGATGTTGCCGCACGCCAGCGCGCACAAGGATTTAATGGCCGTATCAACACGGTGTGGGACGCCATCAAAAAACGGCCAGCCCTGGGCCGCTTCGGCTGGAAGGCAAATCAACCGAGTGTACGGCAGCAAATCGCTGCCGCGGCTTTGGGCGACATGGGCGTTACGTCCAGCCTGCATATGGATCAGAACTGTCCACCGATACAAGACATCTGCGTGCGCGAAGTGCCGGGCAATCGCCCGGAGCTAATCGATCCGGACTGGAACGATTTAGAACTTTGGACTTTGGGCCTTGCAGTTCCGGCGCCGCGCGATCAAGAAGACCCAGATGTGCAACGCGGCGCAAAACTTTTCGAAGCAGCGAAGTGTGCCGTCTGTCATCTACCGACGCTTACGACATCGGACAAGTTCGAAAGCCTACCGCAATTAGCGCAGCAAACATTTCACGCCTACACCGACCTATTGTTGCACGACATGGGAGACGAACTCGCCGATGGCCGCCCCGATTTTGCGGCCGGCCCGCGCGACTGGCGCACGCCGCCACTCTGGGGGTTGGGTTTATCTCAAACGGTCGCGGGGAGCAACGCCATGCTGCACGATGGCCGCGCAAGAAACACCACCGAGGCTATCTTGTGGCACGGTGGCGAAGCGGCCGTTTCACGCGACGCATTCGCGCGCATGGGCAAAGGTGACCGCGAGGCCCTTGTGAAATTTCTAGCTTCGATATAGTGGAAGCCGATCGTGACGCCACGATCACCTCATGCATCGAATAAGAGATCACACAAATGCGTCGGAATTTTGCGACGATAACCCACTGAGGCAAACTGCCAAGTTCAACTAAACCGTCGCTGGCTTAGTCAGCTTTAACGCTTCAGAACTTTCGAATGACAATGGCAAAATCCGTTATGGATGTTTTTCCGAAAAATGAATCCGTCTGACAATCCCGCCAATAGCGGAATATTGTGCGTCGCAGCAATGAGTTACGCGAGCTATAAATCGCATGAATTACCCATATAGAAAGATACGATTGGTGATTTAGGGAAGCTCTGATTTATTTCGAGTTCTAAGCGAGACAAGGCACGAACAAAAAATATCGACGCAGCGTATGTATGATATGTAAGGAGATATTTTTTGTGAGCAACGCAGTATCGCGACGAAATCGGAATTAATCAGGGCTTCCTTAGATCGAGCATCGCTATGTTTTAACTATCAATCGATGCAGTGGATCGAAATAGCGGTGTTGCCCGGCCTTCAAAATTTCAACGAAATCGCCTTTGCGAAATAGTAAAGTGTGTGCATCTTTCTTCACATAAAACGTACGAAGCATGGTTATTCTTCTTTCTATCAAAAATGGTTCCGGCTTCCCGGCCGCCAAACGGACGTCGCTATTGTTTGTGCGGGATGGCGAAAATGTTTATTGAGAACTACGTAAGGAACCTCTGATTAAGTCCCTCGCAGGCGGGGAAACAAGGCTGCAGGCCGAAGTTTCGAGGAACGGCCATCCATCACCTTAAAGGCACTATGGATTCCCGCCTGCGCGGGAATGACATGGCGGCGTTGCACCGCGGCTTGACTACCCCTTAACGCAAAGTACCTGTTTCAAGATTGCCACAACTTCCACTAAATCGGCTTGCGCGGCCATCACCGCGTCGATATCTTTGTACGCCCCCGGAATCTCATCCAACACACCGCCGTCTTTACGACACTCCACCCCAGCGGTTTGCTGAACTAGATCTTCCAGGCTGTATTCGCGTTTCGCTGCATTGCGTGACAAACGCCGTCCTGCACCGTGGCTGCACGAACAATAGGCATCGGCATTTCCTTTACCTCGCACGATGTAAGACTTCGCCCCCATGCTGCCGGGGATGATGCCCATCTCACCGGCGCGGGCCGATACGGCGCCCTTGCGGGTGATCCACACTTTGTTGCCGAAGTGTTCCTCGATGTTGGCATAGTTGTGGTGGCAATTCACTGCGTGATCTGTCGAGCCGATGTCGCGACCGAATTCCTCGCGCAACGCTTTCATCACGTTGAACAACATGAGATCGCGATTCAACGCCGCGTAGTCTTGCGCCCACAGCAAACCTTCGACGTATTCGTCGAACTCGGCCGAGCCTTCGTCCAACCAAGCCAAGTCACGGTCGGGCAAATGTATTTGGTTCTTTGCCGCCAATCCACGCGCGGTGGTGATCGCCACGTCGCCGATGGTTTTGCCGACATTGCGCGATCCGGAGTGCAACATCACCCAGACGTTTTGATCCTCGTCTAGACATACTTCGACGAAGTGATTACCGCCACCCAAGGTTCCGAGTTGCTTCCAGACACGCGGAGCATCAAACTTGCCGACTCGATCGAGAATGCGAACTTTTTCGAAGCGTTCATGCAATTGATCCATCCGGCGATGCATTGTGATGCCTTGCAAGCCTTCGCCGCTGGTCTGAAGCGGTTTGTCGTGATTAGAAAACCCGACCGGCACCAGCGATTCGATTTTGGCGCGTAGTCGCGATAAACTATCCGGCAGATCGTTTGCGTTCAGCGTGGTTTTAACCGCGCACATACCGCAACCGATATCCACACCCACGGCAGACGGAATAATCGCGCCGCGCGTCGGGATCACGCTGCCGACGGTGGCGCCTTTACCTAGATGCACATCCGGCATGATCGCTACGTGTCCCGCGACAATCGGTAGCGACGCAATGTTGCGGATTTGATTAAGCGCTTCGGATTCGACCGGGACCCCTTCGGTCCAAAATCGTACGTTTTCCATAACATTCTCCTTATTGCGTTTATGACATTCACGCCACGGCGTGGCAAGCCCTTTTCATATGGTCTCGGCTTGCGCCGATCCCACACTCGCGCTGGAACGCGCGAGACCGCACTCCCAGTGGTCGGGCGCCTGGTCGAACTCGGAACAACCGGTTTCTAAGACCGGCGCGTATGTCAATTCCGCCAGCGGGGCATACGTTCCGTCTGCGCGTTATGTCGCAAGCTCGACGAGCTAGGCATCGATATTTCCGAATCTCAGCTTGGCTGCATCATCGACCGTAAATCCAGTCATTTCAACGCCAAGGTCGTGGGTGGTTTATTGACCGCCCTGGACTGCGGCTTGAACGACTTACTCGTCGTTCGCTAGCCCCTGAAAACAAAAAGCCCGAAGCGCTTGCGCAGTCCGGGCTGGTTGTGATGCCGTGCGACTGAGGGTCTAGCCGCTTTCTTCCGGACTGAGAGACTGATCGTTGCGCCGTGCGCACCCTACATTTTTTTAGGTGGCCAGGAGCCGCATGGATATTGGCTCTCAGGCTAGGCATTGCCGCGAGGCAAGCGGGGAACGGATCGTGGCAACGGATACTCCAAGTGACGTCATGCGACAAAAACAGCCAGACTAAAGTTAGCGACCGACCTCAATGACCGAATTTAGCGGAAACAAGCGCAATCTGCCGAGCAAAGCCTGTGCCCGTTGTGGCAAGACTATGACCTGGCGCAAGAAATGGGCGCGCAATTGGTCGGAGGTGAAATACTGCTCCGATAAATGCCGTCAACAAGCACGTTAATGCAAAACCAAATTCGTCATCTTGTCTTGGTCCTCGGCGACCAACTCGACATGGAAAGCGCGGCGCTTGCGGATTTCGATTCTGCGCAAGATCGTGTATTGATGATCGAAGCGGCCAGCGAAGCTCGTCACGTGTGGAGCCACAAGGCACGCATCGCAATGTTTCTAACGGCGATGCGGCATTTCGCTGCATGGCTCACGGCGCAAAAATTCCCCGTTGACTACGTCCGGCTTGATGCCGAGGCCGGTTCGCTCATCGATATTTTGCGGCAACGATTGCTAAAGCATCGCCCGCAAAAATTGATCCTGGTTGAGCCGGGGGAATATCGCCTCGAGCAAGCGATCAAGGACACCTGTAAAGTTTGCAGATGTTCCGCTGGCGATTCGCGACGACACACACTTTCTTGCGTCTCGCGCCGCGTTCACGGAATGGGCGCGCGGTTACAAACAATTGCGCATGGAATTTTTTTACCGCAGCATGCGGCTCAAAACCGGTGTGCTCATGGCGGGTAAGCAGCCGATCGGCGGCCAGTGGAATTACGATAGCGACAACCGGCGCAGTTTCGGCGCCAAGGGTCCACCGGAACGCCCCACCCCGCTTGGCTTTCCGCCCGATGATGTCACACTCGGCGTGATCGCTGAAGTGGAAAAAAACTTCGCTGATCACCCCGGCTCTCTGGACTCTTTCGCCTGGCCCGTCACGCGCGATAACGCGCTTAAACTCCTGGACGATTTTGTGCAGCATCGGCTGCGTAACTTCGGCGACTTTCAAGACGCCATGTGGAGCGGCGAGCCGGCGCTATATCATTCGCTGCTGTCGGCGGCGCTCAATCTCAAGCTGTTAAATCCGCGCGAAGTGATCGCTGCCGCGCTTGCGGCCTACGAAGAAAATCACGTCGGACTTGCATCGGTGGAAGGCTTCATCCGCCAAATTCTAGGCTGGCGCGAATTCATTCGCGGCGTGTATTGGCTGGACATGCCGACTTTGCTAGGCGCCAACCATTTCGATCATCAGCGGCTGTTGCCGAAATGGTATTGGACCGGCGACACCCATATGAACTGCATGCGCCAGGTCGTCGGCATGACCTTAACTCATGGCTATTCGCACCATATACAGCGGCTGATGGTGACGGGCATGTTCGGCATCTTCGCGGAAATTCGACCCCAGGAATTGCACGAGTGGTACTTGGCTATGTATGTGGATGCGGTCGAATGGGTCGAAGCGCCGAACACGTCTAGGCATGGCGCTGTACGCCAACGGTGGCCGCTTTACCAGCAAGCCCTATGTCGCGAGCGGCGCGTACATCAACCGCATGAGCAACTTTTGCAAAGCGTGCCGCTACCGGCCGGATGAAAAAACCGGCGTAAACGCCTGTCCAGTCACCGTACTGTATTGGAATTTTCTCGATAAACACGAAGCAACGTTCGCCGCCAATCCGCGCACGTCGTTAATGACGAAAAACCTTGCCAAGCTCGCGCCGGAAATACGGGTTTCGATTCGAGAACACGCGCGGACGTTGCTCGAATCATTAGATGAAGTTTAGGTTTTCAACTTAAGGGCTGAAAACAGTGGTGGATATTGGCTCTCAGGGTGTGCATCGCCAGGAGGCAAGCTGGACGCGGCTTCCAGCCTGGCCTACTCGTCATATCAGGATTTACCTAATTCCGATGCATCGCCCTTAGAACTCATCGAATGGCGGTTCATGTCACTAATATATAGTTATCGTTTGTTAATTTCCGCTAACAAGCATCTAATTTCGCTGATCGCGTTCGTTTTTAGTATGTACTGAATTCTTAGTTTCGAATCTTTAATCCGTTGACATAAGGCCATTTTCCCGCGTGTAAACCTGTAGCGTTTTGCGGCGCGTCCAGAAAAACTAGACAAGATCACTGCATTTAGGCACACTTCGCGCCATGAAGAAGGTTTTGGTGCTTCACGGCCCCAATTTGAACCTGCTCGGTACGAGGGAGCCGGAGGTTTACGGACGAGAGACATTGGACGATGTTAACCAGCGTCTGCGGCTGCTGGCGCAAAAATCGAAGGTCGAACTCGACGCTTTCCAAAGTAACTGGGAGGGCGCCCTGGTCGATCGCGTGCAAGCCGCGCGCCTGGATGGCACCGGTTATATCATCATCAATCCCGGCGGCTTTACCCACACGAGTGTGGCACTTCGTGACGCGTTCGCCGGCGTTGCTATCCCATTCATCGAAGTTCACATCACTAATGTTTACGCTCGCGAGCCGTTCCGTCACCATTCGTTTCTTTCGCCCCTGGCGGCCGGCGTGATCGCGGGATTGGGTGTGGCGGGCTACGAACTCGCCCTCGACCACGCCTTGAAACAGTTATAAGGAACGCCCTATGGACTTGCGCAAGCTCAAAGCGTTAATTGAATTGGTGCAGTCGTCCGGAATCTCGGAACTTGAAATCACCGAAGGCGAAGAACGGGTACGCATCAACCGTGTCAGTACACCCAGCGCCGGCCCCGCCATGATGATGCAGCAAGTACCGCAGCAAATAGCGACGGCGGCGGCCATCGCCGCGCCGGTAGCCGTGGCCGAGCCGATCGAGGAAGGCCACATCGTCAAATCGCCGATGGTGGGCACGTTTTATCGCTCCCCCTCGCCGGGATCGCCATCTTTTATAGAAGTCGGCCAAACCGTCAGCGACGGCCAAACCCTATGCATTATCGAAGCGATGAAGCTACTTAACGAAATCGAGTCCGACGCCGCCGGCGTGGTGAAGAAAATATTGGTGGAAAACGGCCAGCCGGTGGAATACGGCCAGCCCTTATTTGTGATCGGCTAACAGCAGGATTTAGGAGCTAGGATTCAGGATTTAGCGAAAACCCCCTCAATCCTAAATCCTCATTCCTAACTCCTGCCTTTAAAACATGTTTGAAAAAATCCTAATCGCCAATCGCGGCGAAATCGCGCTGCGTATCCAGCGTGCTTGCCGGGAGCTGGGCATCAAGACGGTGGCCGTGCATTCCGAGGCCGATGCCGACGCTAAGTACGTCATGCTCGCCGATGAATCCGTGTGCATCGGACCGCCGCCGTCGAGCGCGAGTTATCTTAATGTGCCGGCGATCATCAGCGCGGCGGAAGTGACGGACGCCGAGGCGATCCATCCCGGTTACGGTTTTTTGTCGGAAAACGCGGACTTCGCCGAGCGGGTGGAAAATTCCGGTTTCGTGTTCATCGGCCCGCGGGCGGACACCATCCGCTTGATGGGCGACAAGGTCAGCGCTAAAGACGCCATGAAAAAAGCCGGCGTCCCGTGCGTACCTGGCTCGGAAGGCGCGTTGCCGGAAGACCCGAAGGAAATCAAGCGCATCGCCGCCCAAGTCGGCTATCCCATTATCATCAAAGCCGCCGGCGGCGGCGGCGGGCGCGGCATGCGCGTGGTGCATACCGAAGCGGCACTGATCAATGCCGTGCAAATGACCCGCGCCGAGGCGCAGAATGCCTTCGGCAATCCCATGGTGTACATGGAAAAGTTTCTCGAGAATCCGCGCCATGTGGAGATTCAGATCATGGCCGATCAGTTCAAGAACGCCGTTTACCTGGGTGATCGCGATTGCTCGATGCAGCGCCGTCACCAAAAAATCATCGAAGAGGCGCCGGCGCCAGGCATCAAAGAGCGCTTGCGGGACCGTATCGGCACCCGCTGCACCGACGCATGTAAGCGCATCGGCTATCGAGGCGCCGGCACGTTCGAGTTTTTGTACGAAAATGACGAATTCTATTTCATTGAAATGAATACCCGGGTGCAAGTCGAGCATCCCGTCACGGAATTGATCACCGGGATGGACATCGTCCAGGAACAGATTCGTGTCGCCGCCGGCGAGCGGCTAAAAATACGCCAGCGCGATATCGAATATCGCGGCCACGCCATCGAGTGCCGCATCAACGCCGAGGATCCCTATACCTTCGTGCCCTCGCCGGGCCGCATCAACCAATACCACACGCCCGGCGGGCCCGGCATCCGGGTCGATTCCCATGTTTACCACAATTATTTTGTGCCACCCTACTACGACTCCTTGATCGGAAAGGTTATTGCACATGGCGATACGCGTGAGCAAGCGCTCGCTCGCATGCGTATCGCGCTGTCCGAAATGATCGTCGAGGGCATCAAAACCAATATCCCATTGCACCAAGAATTGCTGCTCGACAGCGCCTTCATCAAGGGCGGAACCAGCATCCATTATCTGGAAGAGAAGCTAGCTTTGCGCAAGAAAGGATAGAATTCCTTTCTTTTCCATTGTTTGATTGTCCGACTTGAGCTGGCTTTCCATCGCCGTCCAAACCTCCGCTGAAACTGCCGAACCGTTGAGCGACGCGTTGCTCGCCGAGGGTGCGCTTTCCGTGACTGTGACGGACGCTGCCGACGGTGCATTTCAAGAGCAGCCCATATTCGGTGAGCCCGGCGAGTTTGTCGGCTATTGGAATCAATGTTTGGTCACCGCGTTGTTTGCCGCCGATGCCGATGTGCCAGTAGTAATCGAGAACGCCTGCGCCACAATCGATATCCCAGCGATTACCTCTCATCACACGGCCATCGTCGACGACCAGGATTGGGTGCGACTCACGCAAAGCCAGTTCGAGCCGATCGAAGTTTCACCGCGCCTGTGGATTGTCCCTACCTGGCATCGAGCGCCCAATCCGAACGCGATCAACCTTATCCTCGATCCCGGCCGCGCGTTCGGCACCGGCAGCCACCCGACGACTTTCTTATGTTTACGTTGGCTGGAGCGTGAAATTAAAGGCGGCGAAATTGTGCTGGATTATGGCTGCGGCTCCGGCATACTTGCCATCGCGGCGGCTAAGCTCGGTGCGGCAACGGTCATCGGTACGGATATCGATCCGGTCGCGATCGAGGTCGCCCGCGCCAATGCGAAGGACAACGATGTAGCGGCGGATTTTCAACTGCCGGACCAACTCACGGCCCGGCCCGCCGATGTGACGATAGCGAATATTCTGGCCAATCCGTTGCAAGTCCTCGCCGCGATCATTATCGAGAAGACGCGGCCCGGCGGCTGGATTGTTCTGTCGGGCATATTAAAGAACCAGGCCCTCGGCGTTATGGATCGCTATGGCCACGCGGTCGATCTAAAAATAGCGGGCGAGGATTCCGATTGGGTTTGCCTCGCCGGCCAAAAGAGATGGTAAAAAAGGTCACGACAACGTGCCCGTCCTGCGGCACCAGCTTCCGCGTCACGCCGCAACAGCTCGCGGCGCGGCAGGGCGAAGTGCGTTGCGGTCACTGCAATACGTTATTTAATGGCCTGGAAACCCTCGCCATGGGGGATAAAGGCGGGCCACAGGCGGAAGACGAGAAAAGGTGGGACGATTCGGCAACCCAGCGCTCGAAATCCAACAACCCTTCGCAAACGAAAACGCCGTCGCCCGGGGCTGACGACGACGCCGAAGCACCCGTGCTCTATCACCCGGATTTCAGCCCAGCACAGGCTGGCAATCCCATGTTGTGGTTGGGCGGATCGGCGTTCCTATTATTGCTTTTGCTGGCGCAAGGAATGGTTTATTTTCGCGATTCCATCGCCCGCGACATGCCGGGGTTTAAGCCGTTCTTAAGTGCCTATTGCAATGTGCTGGGTTGCCGCATCAATTTACCGCGCAACGCGGACTTGATCACCATCGAAGCGTCCGATCTCAAGCAGTTTCCCGAGCGACCGAACGAGATCGTGGTTGCGGCGCTATTACGCAATCGAGCGGCGTATGCACAAGCCTTCCCTGCCTTAGAGCTCACTTTGACCGACGCCGCCGACCAGGTTATCGTGAAACGCTCGATTCAACCGGCGGATTATTTGGCTGACAAGAGTCGCATCGAACAAGGTATTGCGCCGTTGGACGAAGCCAATGTACGGCTACGACTGGAAACCAAGGACGTTATCGCAGTCGGCTACCGGCTATTTATCTTTTATCCATGACACACGACTTGTCGCTCTATTTTTCCTTAAGTGGAACGATTTGCTGGATACCCAGCGTTACCAAGCGCTGACCGACGAGCAGGCAAGCTGAGTTTCCCTTAAACTTCGTACTTTTCCCACACCATAGTTAACAAGGAGTTATTCGTGGCAACCGTTACACTCAAAGGCAATCCCGTTCACGTCGGCGGCAATTTTCCGAAAATCGGCGACAGCGCGCCGGACTTTAGCTTAACCGCCGGCGACTTAAGCGATGTTGACCTCGCCAGCTATGCCGGCAAACGCAAGGTTCTGAACATCGTCCCCAGCCTCGATACGCCCACCTGCGCGAAGTCCACCCGCGTGTTCAACGAAAAAGCCAGCGGCATGAAGAACACCGTAGTGCTGGTGATCGCCGCGGATTTGCCGTTTGCGATGAGCCGGTTTTGCGGCGCCGAGGGCTTGAAGGATGTCGTCACCTTGTCCACCTTCCGTAACAAGGATTTCCACGCCAAATACGGCGTTGACATTGCCGATGGCCCGCTGCGCGGACTCACCGCCCGCGGTGTGGTGGTGCTGGACGAAAACAACAAAGTTAAGCATGCGGAATTGGTGCCGGAAATCGCCCAGGAACCCAACTACGATTCCGCTCTCGCCGCGCTCTGATAGTTTTGCGCGAATCAGAGGTTCCTTAGTTGATGGATGACCCGCGCGGGCGCAGCCCGTATAAGGGGAAAGTGGGTCTCCAGCGCATCTGGCTGGCCTTCGGCTATTCGGCCGAAGGATTAAAGGCAGCGCTTAAAAACGAGGATTCGTTTCGCCAGGAACTGATCCTCGCCGCCGTATTGATTCCCGTTGCCTGGTTTTGCCACGTGCCGGGCTACGGCAAAGCCGTGATGATCGCCAGCGTCATGCTGGTGCTGATCGTGGAGTTGGTGAATTCGGCCGTGGAAGCGGTGGTCGACCGCGTTTCCCTGGAAAACCATCAACTGGCGAAACGCGCAAAAGACATGGGCAGCGCCGCCGTGTTCCTCGCGATTATCAACGCCGTGATCGTGTGGTTCGTGGTTTTGCTAGTCGGATTGATGTCGCAATAGGCTGCAGCCGGTGAGATAATTCCAATCACCTGTAACTATGATCTGGCTGGGTCGCTGTTACCCGCCTCTCTTCGCGATGAACTATTCGGCTACTCCTTCTCAATGCGATGTGCTCATCATTGGCGGCGGCCCCGCCGGTTCCACCGCGGCGGCGCTGCTCGCGCAGCAGGGTCGAGACGTGGTCTTGCTGGAGAAAGATCATCATCCGCGTTTTCACATCGGCGAATCGCTGCTTCCGCTGAATGTTCCCCTGCTGGATAAGCTCGGTGTGCGCGAAGCGGTAGAAAAAATCGGCATACTCAAATACGGCGCCGAATTCATTTCTCCCTACCACGATAAATCCATCTCTTTTGATTTCGCTGAAGCGCTCGACAAGTCGTTTCCTTATTCCTATCAAGTGCGGCGTTCGGAGTTCGATCATGTTTTGATCGAAAATGCGGCGGCACGGGGCGCCCGTATCCTGGAAGGCCATCGGGTTACCGCCGTCGACACCAGCGATCCGGCGAGCGTATCGGTCACCGCGCAAACGGATAAGAACGAGACCCAAACATGGCAAGCGCGTTTTCTGATCGATGCCTCGGGCCGCGACACCTTCATCGCCAGTAAACTAGGAATTAAGACACGTAATCCGAAGCATAACAGCGCCGCTTTGTACGGCCATTTCGAAGGCGCGAAGCGTTTGAGCGGCAAAGCCGAAGGTAACATTTCGATCTTTTGGTTCGACCACGGCTGGTTTTGGTTCATCCCCTTGCACGATGGCGCAACCAGCGTAGGCGCCGTGTGCTGGCCCTATTACATGAAATCCCGCAAGACCAGTCCGTCGCAATTTCTGCTCGACACTATCGCCTTGGCCCCCGCCTTGGCCGATCGGCTTAAAGACGCGCACTTAATCGCGCCAGCAACGGCAACCGGCAACTATTCCTACCAGGCCCAGCACATGGCCGGTGATAACTACATCTTATTGGGCGATGCCTACGCTTTCATCGACCCGGTTTTCTCTACCGGTGTTTACTTAGCGATGAACAGCGCTTTTATCGGCGCGGAAACGGTAGCCACTTGTCTGGATAAACCGCAACAAGCCGCCCAGGCTTTGCGCCAATTCGATGAACACGTGCGCGGCGGACTCGAATCGTTCAAATGGTTCATCTATCGTTTGACCACACCCTCGCTGCGGGATTTATTCATATCGCCGAAGAATGTCTTTCGCGTTCAGGAGGGGGTGTTGTCCTTGCTCGCGGGCGACGTGTTCCGCCGAGAAATACGGCTTGGGCCCAAGCTACTCGGGTTCAAGTTCTTTTACTACGCTACCAATCTAGTTCACCTACGCCGCAGCTTCGGCGCTTGGCGGCGCCGCAAACAAATCATCCGCGATCCGCAGATGGAGTCCGCCGCTAGCTAATCGTTCGGTGTGCAACGCGCACGCGGATTGTCGATTAACTGACGCGTGAGCACGCGCCCGCGTGCGCGTTGCGCACTCTACAATACTGCCTCGCCAGGAGCCGCTCCCAGCTTGCCTGCTGGCATGGCATGCTCGGATCGCCGCACCCTGATTGATTCCTGGCAAGGGTATTGCCCAGAGGAAGCCCGGTGAACCTAAGTTACAATACGGCAACAACGACAGCATAAGAAAGTTACCGTGTTGATTTACACGCGATTCGCCGCTTGCTTGGCGCCTCTCTTGGCACTTCTGCCTTTTGACGCAGCCGCCGATCAGTTTCCGCTTTGGGAAGCGGGTGCGGGCGTATCGTTGATCCAGTTTCCCGATTATCGCGGCTCCGACGAGCGGCAATTTTATTTGCTGCCGATTCCTTATTTCGTGTACCGGGGCGATTTTCTAAAAGTCGATCGGCAGAAAATCCGTGGGCTATTTTTTACCCGCGATTGGGCGGAACTCGATTTCAGTCTCAGCGGCTCGGTGCCGGTCAAGAGTTCCGAGAACGATGCCCGCCGCGGCATGGAAGATCTCGATCCGACCCTAGAGTTTGGGCCGACCTTTAATATTCATCTTTTGAAAAGCCAAGATAACTCTATCGAACTCGATCTACGCTTGCCGTTACGCACGGTATTCGCGACGGACCTACGTAGTTTTCGTCAAACAGGTTGGGTATTCGAACCGCGCTTGAATCTCGATTTACGGGACAAATGGTTAAGTCCCGGTTGGAACTTAGGCTTCGCCGCCGGCCCGCTTTTCGCAACCCGCCGAAATTTGCAGTATTTTTATGGCGTCGACAGCGCGTTCACCACGCCAAATCGGCCCGCTTACCAATCAAAGGGCGGTTATGCCGGCATGCAATTCCTAGCCGCAGTAAGCAAGCGGTATCCAAAATATTGGATCGGCGGTTTTGCCTCTTGGACCAATTTGAACGGCGCTGTTTACCAAGACAGTCCATTGGTCAAGACCAAAAACAGCTTCGCTGCGGGTGTTGCCATCTCATGGATCTTTTCCGAATCCAAGACGATGGTCGAGGCCAAAGAGTAAGCGCGGGTTGGGGCGATAGCATGCACGGCAACACAGAACCCGGGAACCAAACAGTGCCGCTCACTTCCGCTCGTAACATTAAGCAATGGCTGATGCTGCCGGTGCAGTACGCGCAGATTTACGGCGCATTTTTCATATTTGGCGTCGGTGGGATCCTGTTCACCTTAATTAGCGCGATACTTTATCCGCTGCTTCCGCGTGACTTCGGCGCGAAGCTGGGGCAAACCACCATGTATCGTTTGTTTCGGCTTTATGTCTGGATCACGAGCAAAATGGGCACGCTGAAAGTCGATCTCAGCGCTCTGGACAGCTTGCGCAACGAAAAAGGCTTGGTTATCGCCGCCAACCATCCGGGCTTGCTGGATGCCGTACTGGTGATCTCCCGCTTGCCGCGCGTGACGTGCATCATGAAAGCCGAAATTTGGGACAACATTTTCCTTGGCGGCGGTTCGCGCCTGGCGGGCTACATACGCAACGACACGCCGGTGAACATGATACGCCTGGCCGCGGAAGAACTTGAACGTGGTGAGCACTTGTTGGTGTTTCCCGAAGGCACGCGCACCCGCAAGAAACCGATCAACTCGTTCAAAGGCGGCTTCGCGTTGATCGCGAAAAGAGCCCATGCGCCGGTGCAGACCGTGTTCATTGAGACCGACAATCCCTGCCTCAGCAAGGGCTGGCCGCTTGTACAAAAAACCCGACATGCCGGTGACCTTTCGCGTGCGCTTGGGAAAACGTTTTGACGTAACCGGCGACGTGAAAACCTTCGTCTCGGAACTGGAAGATTATTTCCGCACCGAGTTGCCCACGCAACGATGAGCACCGCGTCCCGCTCTCATCTGGTGATTATCCCGAGCTATAACACCGGCGCCAAAGTGTTGGAGACGGTACGCCAAGCGCGGCGATTTTGGACGCCGGTTTGGGTCGTGGTCGATGGCAGCACCGATGGCACGGACCGGCAATTGCTCGCTCTGGCCGAGCAGGACCCCGGGTTGCGGGTTTTTGTGCTAAAGCAAAATTCAGGCAAAGGCGCGGCGGTGTTGCAAGGCTTGCAGGAAGCGGCGAAACAGCACTTCACCCATGCCCTGACCATGGATGCCGACGGCCAACATCCGGCAGAAAAGATTCCGGAATTCATGGCGCGCTCGATCGCTGACCCAAACGCGCTGGTGCTGGGCTTACCGCAATTCGATGCCAGCGCGCCGAGTTTACGAGTGCGCGGCCGCAAGGTCTCGAACTGGTGGGCTAATCTGGAAACCTGCTGGCAGGGCATAGGCGATTCCTTGTTCGGGTTTCGCGTGTATCCGATCGCGCCGTTGATCGACATCATGCGGCACAACCCGTGGATGCGGCGCTTCGATTTCGACGTGGAAGCCGCAGTGCGCCTGGTTTGGCGTGGCATCACGCCGATCAACGTCGCGGCGCCGGTGCACTATTTCAGCGCCGACGAAGGCGGGGTCTCGCACTTCAACTACGTGCGCGACAACGCCTTGCTTACATGGATGCACGCGCGCTTGTTTTGTGGCTTCGTAGTACGGCTGCCGTGGTTGCTTGTGGCGAAAAATCTCCAGTCGAGACTTTTCCGCAAGCAAAGCTTAAGCCGCTTTCTCGAAGAGTAAAGGGTCCGCTTGCTGTTCTCCGCTTTGGTTCACGAACGATAAAACCGCAGAGCCATCGAGCATAGGATAGGCAACGGTTGCGCGCGTGACGATTTCAACGGCGAGCGCATCGAGTTGCGCCAACATAGCCTCCATCCGCCGTTTGAAACCGTCGCCGTCGAGTTCATCGGTCAAACCGCGATTTAACTCCGCAAACCAATCGAGCCGCGACTGATCGAGCATTTGTGGCGGGTTGTGTTGCCGGCTCACGGCGCTCCAAGCGCGCAAAAATTTTTGCATGGCGATATTGAGCTGCTGCACGTTGGCCAAGGTTTTTTGCATGCGCCCCATCGCCACCACATCGGTCAAACGGTTCTGGAAAAATAACTGGCACATCACGCCCCAGTAATAGGTGTAGTCCCAAATTACTTTAACCGGCATCACTTCCGGATCGCCGAACATTTTGTATTGATCGACGTATAACGGCAGCATGTTTTGGTATAGCGAAAAATAAATTTGCTCGTAAATATCGGCGTACATTTCCAGCGGCCCGCCGGCGCGATCCTGAGCGATCAGCTCGGTGATATAGGTGTTGGCGATGGCGATAAAATCGCTGCCCGGCGAATAGAACGGATCGAGAAATAAACCCGCTTCACCCGTCAGCGCCCAGCGCTGCTTACCGGAAAAAACCTGCTTGCAGCCATAGGAAAAACGTTTGAAGAAAGCGAAGTCTTGCAACTTGTCGCGCTTCGAATCGAGCGCTTCAAATAATCGTGGTTGATGCTTCTCAAACCACGTCATCGCTTTGTCGAACGTATTGATCGTATCGATCGGATGCAATTTCGCATCGGCGACGATGCCCACGGAATGGGAGCCGGACGCGAGCGGAATAAGCCAAGCCCAGTAGCCTTCGCCCATTAAATGGTTGGTGGAAAGCCAACGGTTCGGCGGATTGCAGCGCGCCAGCCATGCCTGATCATCGGACCAGTCGTTGATATCGATGCGCTCGGCAATGCGAAACCAAATGGCGTTGGCGTCGTGAGCGTTGCTTTCGGCCAAATCGAGATGGCGTTTGATCATTCCGGCGCGGCCCGATGCGTCGAGCAGCCAGCGCGCCTGGACGTTATGACTCACGCCTGCGCACTCATAGCTTACCGAGTGAGATGAGGCGCCATCGCTCAATTCAAACTTGCGCACCATCGCGTTGTCGACAAACTTTACCCCGCGTTCCCGAGCAAAGCCGGCGAGCGCATTCTCGAACAGACCGCGATCCAGTTGATACGCCGGCGTCGACAGAAAACTACTCGCACCCAATTCCGTTACCCGCGTGATGTCGCGCTCGCCGTCGGAAAAGAAAAAGCGAAAGCCGAATTTCTTGAGCTGATGCTTCTGCAAGTACTCCTTGAGGCCGAGCACATTGGCGAAATAATGCGCGCCGATTTCCACCGACGATTCGCCGACCTTGTGCGCCGCTTCCGGCACAGGATGGGAGCGTCGCTCCAGCACCACGATGTCGAGATCCGGCATGCGCTGCTTTAATTGCAGCGCAAGCGTGAGGCCGGCGAGCCCTCCGCCAAGAATGGCGATATCGTGTTGTTCAATAGTTGTCATGACGTACCAAATGATTCCAAGGCAAAATAATAACATTCTTGCAACGCTCGCGCGGTGTGCCGGGGATGGCAAGCCAGAAGCCGCATCCAGCTTGCCTCGTGGCGATGCATGGCCTGCGAGGCAATGAGGCTGTGCCCTGCGAGATTACCGAAAAATATAAGGCTGCCCACCAGGTAAAATATGCCATGGCTAAATATTTGGGTAACACGGATTGCCTTTTTGTTGTTTTCATACCGAAGGCAAGAGTCCGTCCATCCAATCAGATAAATGCGTGACGATCGCGTATTGCTGTTCGATCTCGGCGGCGTACTGGTCGAATCGACCGGCCACGCGGCGCTTAAGCGGCTATTGCCGCATCTTGAGCAAAAAGAAATCGTTACGCGTTGGCTTGCCTCAAAGTCGGTTGGGCAGTTTGAGCGCGGCAACATTGCTTCCGAGGAATTCGCACGGGCGTTCCTCGAAGAATGGCAACTTCAACTCGAGCCCGCTCAATTTCTAACTGAGTTTTCGTCGTGGGTGCAAGGATTTTTTCCCGGCGCCGAACGTATGCTGATGCATCTCAAATCGCGGCATACCATCGGCTGCCTGAGCAACACCAATGCGATCCACTGGGCGCAACTAGCTAGAGTTCGGGACGCGTTCGATGTCTGTATCGCCTCGCATTTGATCGGCCAGATGAAACCGGATGTCACGGCTTACGAGCACGCGTTGCAGCGCCTCGGCGTGGCGCCAAACAAAGTATATTTTTTCGACGATCTCCCGGTGAACGTAGCTGCCGCACGTAGTCTAGGCATTAACGCATTTCAGGTGCGCGGCCTCGCGGAAACCGCAAGCGCCCTGCGTGGCCTGGATATTTCCACCGGCGAAATCGGCTGAATTTTTCGTTAGTTTGGTTTCACCCCTCCGGCGCGTTAGGCGTAGAATTAGAGTTGCAATGAGCACATGACTTTCCGAAACGGGAGGCGTTATGGCTTTGAACTCCACGCTAAACAGTCTGGTCTTGGGTATGGCAGCCTTATTATCGGTGCTGCTTTCTACTTCGAGCCTCGCGCAAGAACCGAATTCCTTTAGATCGTTCAACTACCCCGATCGCTACATTCGCCATCGAATGTCCTTGGGCCACATCGATCCAATCGCGGCGAGCGACAGCCTGGGACGGAAAGACGCGACGTTTCGAATTGTTTCAGGGCTCGCGGGAAAATGCCGATCGTTCGAATCGGTCAACTATCCCGGCCATTTTTTGCGGCATCAAAACTATCGATTGAAGTTGGCGCAGCAAGCCGATGACCCGCTTTTTAAGGAGGACGCCACGTTCTGTGTGGTAACGGGGCTTGCCAATGCCGATGCACGCTCGTTCGAATCCTTCAATTATCCCAAGCACTACATCCGGCATAGCAATTTCGAACTTTGGCTGAACAAATCCGACGGAAGCCCATTGTTTAAGAAGGACGCAACCTTCATCATCTCGCGCCCGCTAACGGTTTATCCGCCGTCGCAAAAAATCGACGACGGGACCAATCTCGTTCCTGCCAATTAAAAACACACCAATGATGAATGGATCGAGCGATCCATCGTGGTTTGTTCGGCGGGTTGCACCCGCCCTTTTTTTTGCTGCCGCGAGGACTTACCTACTTTCCCTTTGCGAGAAGCATGGCCTGGAAGCCGCATGGATACTGGCTCTCTAAGCGTGCCATGCCACGAGGCAAACAGGACGTGCCCCCCTGGCTATGCCATCGCGCCGTTGATCGAAATCACCTGCCCGGAAATGTACCCCGCTTGCTCGGAGGCGAGAAAACTCACTAGCGCCGCGACTTCTTCAGCGCTGCCGGCGCGTTTCATGGGCACCATTTGCTCGATGGCCTCTTTGCTGAACACTTGATCCGCCATGGGCGAGGCGATGATGCCCGGCGCGACGACATTGACGGTGACGCCGCGGCTCGCGACTTCCAGCGCCAGGGATTTCGACGCGCCGTGCAGCCCGGCTTTGGCGGCGGCATAATTGGTTTGGCCGCGATTGCCCATCACCGCCGCCACCGAGGACACGCTGACGATGCGACCCCAGCGAGTGCGCAACATCGGCATCAACAACGGTTGCGTAACATTAAAAAATCCGTTCAACGACACATCGATCACGCGCGACCATTGTTCCGGTCGCATGCCGGGCATGATGGCGTCGTCATGTATGCCCGCGTTGTTAATCAACACTTGAATCGGGCCTTGTTCGAGAATTTTTTCCAGCGCTTGCCGGCTCGCCGGACCATCGGTGACGTCGAAGGCAACGGCAGTTGCGCTGCCACCCGCTGTTTTAATTTCCTCGGCAACAGCCTCGGCGGCTGCGACATTACTGTTTGCGTGAACGATTAGCGATAGACCCTGCGCCGCCAGTGCCCGCGAAATCGCCGCACCCAAAGCGCCGCTGCCGCCGGTGACCAATGCACGTTTCATAAGTTGCTGATGTCCAGCACTACGGTGGCGCGGCCGCACATGATTTCCTCGCCGCCTGAAGCAACGGAAAACCCGTACACCACGCGGCTCTCATCGCCCATTAGGCGTTCGGCGGAAATAATCAGATCCTCCATACCGTCGTCGAGACAGGCGCGACGACATACAACGTCACGCAAGCTCGCGAGGTAGCCGGCGCGCGGTCGACCGCTAACAGTGCCCGATAAGGCGCCGTGGATCGCCATGGCCTGGGACGCATATTCGACGCCGGTGATCGCATAGAGTTTGCCACCCACCCGCAATGGATTGTTCGGGTCGCGATGACTCATGGCGCGACAGCGGATAGTATCCTCATTCCATTCGAGCACACCGTCGAGCAAGCACATTTTTCCAGCGTGCGGAATGCGTTGCTCGATTTCTGCTTTGCCGACTAGCATGGTTCCACGTCGACTTCGACAACGCTCTCGCCGAGATACGAGATAACTACCGTACCGCTACCTCGCGCGGCGATCGTCGCCAGCAAAGGTAAGCCGCGGCCGGCTGGCACGCCTGCGCGCAAGTCTTCCAGGCCGGGCTGGGGCATGGTGGTGGCGCCACGCTGACCCGGCGCAATGGTGACGTCCATCGTGCTCAAGCTGCCGGTCGTGCGCTCGGGCGACAACAACATCGCGATGCCGCAACCGGCGCTGATGGGGCGCGCTGCGTTGAGGGGTTCGGGATAGGGTGAATCGTAGGCGATCAACATCACCGTGCGCCGCTCCACATGGGCCTGGCTCGCCGCCTCGATAAGCCCCGCCGCGAAACTGGCGTCGTAAGCACACAGGCTGGTGGAAGGTTCGCGGCATCCGGTGGCGATGCCCCAATAACCGGCCGGCGCGTTGTGAACGGAATTGTGAAAGCGGGTAGGCGATACTTCGCGTCCCGGTTCGGCCAGCGCTTCGCAAATCTGATGGATGACATCGCCATCGCCACCGGAAGAGGTGAAGACCGTCGCGATGTCGATCGCCGGGCGGCCGGCGTGGGCAAGCGCTTCACCGCCCACGGTTAGGGCGAGCTTGACGACCGTCGGTGTGCGGCGGCGTTCAGCGGGCGGCAGCAAATTGAGCGGAGGGATCACCAGCGGCGCGGTTTCATAGGGCGTATTTCCCGCCAGAATAGGAACGCTCGCGGCCCAACCCTTAAGCCCTGGGGCCAGAAGCCCGATGCCATCCACGTAGACCCGCATTAATGGATGCTTCCGAAGATCACACTGCAGTTGGTGCCACCGAAACCGAAGGAATTACTCATCACATAACGTACCGGCGCCTTGCGGTTCTCGAGTAAGTAGCGAATTTTTATGGCGGGATCGATGTTTTTCGTATTCAGGCTCCCGGGCATGAAACTTTCTTCGATGGCAATGAGCGAAATAATCGCCTCGATAATCCCGGCGGCGCCGAGGGTGTGGCCGGTCCAGCCCTTGGTGGAACTCGCGGGGGTATCTGCACCAAATAATCCATGGACTGCCAAATCTTCCGTGCCGTCGTTGGTGCGAGTGGCGGTGCCGTGCAGATTGATGTAATCGATGTCCGCGGCGTTCAAGCCGGCCATGGTGAGCGCGCCTTGCATCGCGAGCCGCGCTCCCAAACCCTCCGGATGGGGCGTGGACATGTGATACGCATCGCAGCTTTCGCCGACGCCGAACACACCTAAGCCCCGCTCGGAAGTTACCTCGGATGCTTTCTGCAACAGCACGAAGCCTGCCGCTTCGCCAATCGAGATGCCGTCGCGCTCGCTATCGAACGGGCGGCAAGGTTGACTGGAAACTAATTGCAGGGAATTAAATCCATACAACGTCGTGAGGCAAAGGCTGTCGACGCCGCCGACCACGGCCGCGTCGCACAACCCCGCGGCGATCATGCGCTGGGCGTTGCCGAATACTTTCGCGCTCGACGAACAGGCCGACGACACCACCACGGCGGGACCGGTCAACCCAAGGTAGCGCTGCACGAAACTCGCGGGAGAAAAAGTGTTATGTGTTTCGGCGTAACGGAAATCTTTTGGCAGCGCACCGCTGACCGGATCGCGCTGACGATATGCGAGCTCGGTCTGCAGAATGCCCGACGTGCTGGTGCCTAAAAATACGCCGATCCTCGTCGGCCCCAAGCGTTCGCGGGCGCGCATCACGGCCGCTTCAAAACCATCTTGACGCAAGCCCAATTGGGCGAGGCGGTTGTTGCGGCACTCGAATTCCGCCATATCCGCGCGCAGCGGCGTGAGTTCGTCGTCAGGGACTCGGCCGATATAAGTATCGAGTTTAACGGTCTCGAAATCGCAGTGGGTCAAGCCGGAGCGGCGATCCCGTAGCGCTTCAAACAACGCCTCGCGACCTAAGCCGAGACAATTGGCGGTAGTGAAATGAGTGATGCGAAGCGGTTGCATGTTGTTCCGGTCGAAATGATTCAGGGCATCCTCAGCAAAGAAGCGGCACCGCAAACTTAGAAAAAATCATTAAGCGCCTAGGCGCGTTTGGGGGATATACCGCTCGCACAGTATAATACTAAGTCTAGAAATCATAAGGCGTTAAGCCCCAAAAAAGCCGAGCATGAGCACCACCGACACCATGAACGCCGAGGAACGCGATCTCGCTACGCTGATCGTTTCCTCCCTCAATCTGGAAATGGACGCCGCCGAGATCGAGCCCGAAGCGCCGCTTTACAAAGACGGACTAGGATTGGATTCCATCGATATTTTAGAAATCGCGCTCGCCATCTCTAAGACCTACGGCTTTCAAATGCGTTCGGACGACAGCGACAATATCAAGATTTTCAGTTCGCTGCGTAATCTCAGCCAGCATATTCAAACCAACCGCACGAAGTAGCATGGCGCCGAAAGCTGGGTTGCTAGCCACCATCATTACGGCTTCCCTGATCTTAGCCTACCCGCTGGTATTACATGTCTTCGTCGTCAAAAACGCGGCGGGATGGTTAGGCATCGCGCTTGCGCTGCTGCCCGTTGTGGGATTTATCCTGTGGTGCGCGAAACAATCGCGCCATCCGCTAATCGTCGCTGCTGTCGTCGCCCTAATAGCTTTTATCGCGTGGGCTGCCTGGACCGCCGAATGGATCGATTTCTCCGCGGCGTATTATTTGCCTCACGTGTTGTTCAATCTCGCGCTGATGGTGTTGTTTGGCCACACGTTGTTGCCGGGCCGCGAGCCGTTGATCACCTTGTTCGCCCGCCGCGTACACGGAACGGTTCCTCCTGAAATCGTCACGTACACCGTACAGGTAACTTGGTTATGGACTTTATTTTTCGCCGCAACGGCGCTGTTATCGTTCCTGCTTTATCAATTTGCCCCGCTGCCGGTGTGGTCCGTATTCGCCAACGTGCTCAGCATCCCGCTGGTGATACTGGTATTCGTCGGCGAGTATATCTTCCGTCTCTATCACATTCGTAATTTCCCCCATGTATCGATATTCAAGGGGGTAAAAGCGATGATCGACTACACCCAGGGAAGCTCGAAATAAGTTCGATTTCGTCGTGATGACTGCGTTACTCACAAAAAATATCTCCTTGCATATTATCGATATGCGGCGTCGATATTTTTTGTTCGCGCCTTGTCTCACTTAGAACTCGAACTTATTTCGAGCTTCCCCCGGATAAATCGGAAGCAAAGTAGTCGTGGCCACCATTCCGCTGCTACGGCATCAGCGCCGCGAAATGCCCGTGGCCTACCGCGCCGATGTTGCAATATCCGCTGCGCAGTTTCTCCACGATGTTCGCAGTTTGGCTGCGCTTTTGCCCGACCGGCCCTATGTCATTAATTTATGCGGCGACCGCTACCGTTTCGCGGTTGGGTTAGCCGCCGCTTTGGTGCGCAAGCAAATTAGTTTGCTGCCGCCCAACTACACCCCCGCGATCGTCGCCGCGCTGAGCGTGGACTACCCAGGCCTTTACGGACTTACCGATAGCCCTTTAGCGGAGCTCGAGCTGGAACGATTCGTTTTCCCATCGCTACCGCAAACGCTGGCCGATACCTACGACATGCTCGCTATTCCCTCCGGGCAAGTCCTCGCCCACGTATTCACCTCCGGCTCGACCGGCAAACCGACCGCTCATCGCAAGACTTGGGGCGGCCTCGCCCACGGTGCGCGTGCTCAAGCGGAACGCTTTGCGCTTGCCATGGGCTCGAGTACTACCTTGGTCGGCACCATCCCGCCGCAACACATGTACGGTTTGGAATCGAGTTTGATCCTGGCGCTGCAAAACGGATTATCTTTTTTTGCCGGCCATCCCTTCTATCCGGAAGATATCCGCGCAGCGCTCGCCCAGTTGCCCGGCGAGCGCGTGCTAATTACCACGCCGTTCCATCTGCGGGCGCTGCTCGGCACGGATCAACCGCTGCCGCGCTTGTCGTGTTTGGTCTGCGCCACCGCCCCCTTGCCCATGGATCTGGCGGAACTCGCCGAATCGCGCTTTGACGTGCCGCTTCACGAAATCTACGGCTGCACCGAAGCGGGCCAAGTCGCCACACGGCGCACGGTAGCGAGCTTGGTCTGGCAAACCTATCGCGATGTGCGCGTTTACCAGCGCGGAGAAAACGTCTACGCCCACGGCGGCGCGGTGGAACAAGAAGCGCAACTACTTGACGTCATCGAGCCGATCGACGATGAACATTTCACCCTGCACGGCCGCACCGCCGATCTTATCAATATCGCCGGCAAACGCACCTCGCTCGCCAATCTCAACTACCATCTCAACGCCATAGCCGGCGTCAACGACGGCGTGTTTTACATGCCGGCGGAACAAGACCACGGCACCACGCGACTCATTGCGCTGGTGGTCGCGCCCGGCTTACCGGCCGAGCAATTGATCGCCGCCTTACGCAGCCGTATCGACGCCGCCTTCATCCCACGCCCGATTTATTTCGTCGACTCCCTGCCACGTAACAGCACCGGTAAATTGCCTCAAGAAACCATCGCAAACCTCGTGTTAACATTGCGTCAACAACACGCAGCCCGTTGACATTCGCGGTCCCGCCCATGCATCGAGTCGATATCGTCATTCCCAACAATCATCCCTCGACCGACGGCCACTTTCCCGGCAACCCCATCGTTCCCGGCGCGATGCTGCTGTCCGAAGTCATGGGCGCCTGGGAGGGTTTGCTCGGCGGGCCGCTGCAATCTAGTAACGTCAAAGTGGCGAAGTTTCTCAGCCCTACCCGCCCCGGTGATTGTGTCTCGATTCAATTCGAGCGCGTGGGCGTCGATGACGTCAAGTTTGAGTGCGTCGTCAACGACACTACGGTGTTGTCTGGCCGCTTCATCTACGCCTAACCAAGCTGTTATTAAGGCTAGTTCCTTGTAGTTATATTTGGCGCGCTTAGAACTCAAACCTACCCAACGCTTCTATAAAAAATGACCACGCAATGGCTCGCCCAGTCGGAACGCAGCAACGTGCTGGCCATACGGTCGCTGGCGTGGATCGCATCGACGCTGGGACGCCGCGTCGCGCAGTGGTTGTTGTATCCGATTTGTTTGTATTTTCTGGCGTTCTCTCTGCGCGCGCGACGCGCATCGAAACTTTATTTGCGCCGGGTATTGGGCCGGCCCGCGACTTGGCGCGACATTTTTCAACATTACTTCACCTTCGCGGCGGTGAATTTAGACCGTATATTCTTGCTCCGTGGCCAATACGATTTATTCGATATTCATTCCTTCGGTGAAGAACCGCTGCTCGATCGAGTTGCGAGAAAACAAGGCGCTTTCTTGCTCGGCGCCCACCTCGGCAGCTTCGAAATACCGCGCGCCACCGGCGAAACCCGCCGCAGCGTTAAAGTTAGAATGCTGATGTTCGAAGAGAATGCGCGCAAATTAAACGCGGTGCTAAGCGCTATTAATCCAAATTTCACTTTGAGCATCATCGGCATGGGACAATTCGACTCCATGTTGAAGATCAGCGAATATCTGGAAGCGGGCGAACTGGTCGGCATCCTCGGCGACCGCGCCCTGAGCGATTCGCGGCAGGTATCCTTGCCTTTTTTGGGCGGCCAGGCGGAATTTCCGATCGCGCCGTTTCGTCTCGCGGCGATGTTGAAAAAACCCGTGTTTCTGATGGTAGGACTTTATCGCGGCGGTAACCGCTACGATCTGCATTTCGAGCAACTCACCAGCGGCGAGGCGGTCGACCGCAAGGAGCGCGAAAGCGTTATCGAATCCTGGCAGAAGCGCTACGTCGAGCGGCTGGAACATTACTGCCGTATTGCACCCTATAACTGGTTTAACTTCTATGACTTTTGGAACACGACCGACAAGCCGCAATCGTAGCGCCTGCGCGATTTTTTTTGTGTTGGCACTAGCGTTTCCGAGCCATGGGGCCGAGCCCGTTTGGGGGCTCACACAACTCATGATCGAACTCGGCCGCGTAAAGCAAGCCAAGGCTACGTTCGTTGAACGCAAGTATCTGAAGGTCCTGAACGCGCCGCTGGAATCGTCGGGCAAGCTGATCTATACCGCGCCGTATTTACTGGAAAAACATACCCTAGCTCCCAAGCCCGAGAGCATGGTGGTCGACCACGATATGCTGACCTTGGAAATGCGCGGCCGTAAACGGGTGCTGCAAATCCAGGATTATCCCGTGCTATGGGCCTTTGTCGAAAGTATCCGCGGTACGCTTAAAGGCGATCTCTCGGCGCTGCAACAATTTTATCGAGTAAAGCTCGACGGCACCCGCGAGGAATGGCAGCTCCAATTGCAGCCGACGGAGAAAAAAATGGCGGCGTTGATTCAGACTATCGCTATCCACGGCAGCAAGGATCGGCTTAACGGCATTGAAATCGTCGAGGCCGATGGTGACCGTTCCGTCATGACGGTGACCGATGATCTCTCCACAAGCATGTTTGAAAATATCGATTGCCACGCCAGGAGCCGCATGGATACTGCCTCGCAGCGATGCAAGGCTTGAGGCACAACACTGCATGGCGCGCGGTCGCGATATGGCTACTGGTGCTGGCGGCCGCGGTATGGATCCTGCGCAATACTACTTTCAGCGGCGACATTAGCGCCTTCTTGCCGAGTAAACCCAGCGACGCGCAAAAAATCCTGGTCGAGCAATTGCAGGACGGTGTGGTGTCGCGCATCCTGTTGCTGGCGATCGAAGGCGGAAACGAAAGCGAACGGGCGAATGCGAGCCGCGGTTTTCTCGAGCAACTCGCAGCGCTGCCCAGCCTCGCCTACGTCCACAACGGCGACGAAACCCGCATGGGGCCGGAGCGCGATTATTTGCTGCGCAACCGCTATTTGCTGAGCGATGCGGTCACGCCGCAGCATTTCTCTAAAGACGCACTACGCGATTCGTTGGAGAAAAATCTCGACATGTTGAGCTCGCCGCTGGGCATGCTGGTCAAACGCATCCTGCCGGAAGATCCCACCGGCGAATTCGTCCATCTCATCGAGCAATTCGAAGGCGAGAGCCGGCCCGCCCAGCGCGACGGCGTGTGGTTTTCCCGCGACGGGAAACGCGCGTTGTTGATCGTCCAAACCAAGGCGCCGGGATTCGATATCGACGCACAAGAACAAATCCAGCGTGAAATCAAACAACGTTTCACGCCAATCGCCGAACAGCAAAGAATTGAATCTGCTGGTCACCGGCCCGGGCATTTTCGCCATCAAAACCCGCGACGCCATCCGCAGCGACGCGCAACGATTATCGATGATCGCGACCGTCCTCATCGCCACGCTGTTGCTGTGGTTTTATCGGTCGCCGCGCATCCTTTTTCTCGGCGTGCTGCCGGTCGGCAGCGGCGTGTTGGTCGGCATCGCTGCCGTCAGCTTGGGCTACGGTTCGGTGCACGGCATCACTTTGGGCTTCGGCGTGACTTTGATCGGCGAAGCGGTCGACTACGCGATTTATCTCTTCACGCAACAGACCCCCGAACGCAACCCGACGCAGACCCTGGACCGCATTTGGCCGACCTTGCGCCTTGGCGTGCTGTTGTCGGTGGCCGGATTCAGCGCGATGTTGTTTTCCGGCTTTCCCGGCCTCGGGCAACTGGGACTGTTCTCCATCGCCGGGATCGTGACCGCGCTGGCGGTGACGCGCTGGGTATTACCGCATTTTCTCCCGCAGGGTTTTAGCGCGACGATCAGCCCCGGGTTGCAACGGAGCTTGATGGGTTTGTTGGCATACGCAGCCAAACTCAAACCGTTGGTCTGGGTGGTCGTTGCCGTGGCGCTCGGCATTGTGCTTTTGCATCGCGCGGTATTGTGGAACGACGATCTCGGCAACTTGAGCCCGGTTCCCGTGGCGGACAAACAGCTCGATGAATCCCTACGCAACGATATCGGCGCACCGGATGTCGGCATGTTGCTGGCGGCGCGTGCGGCCGACGACGAAGCTGCATTGCAGTTGTCGGAAAAATTATCCGTCGCGCTGCGCCCGCTCATCGAGCAAGGCGTGCTCACGGGTTTCGATGCACCGTCGTTATATTTCCCCAGCAAGGCAAGCCAGAAGGCGCGCATAGCTTCGCTCCCAGACATAGCTGTGCTGCGAGCCAATCTGGATGCGGCTCTTCAAGGCATGCCTTTTCAAAACGGATTGTTCCAACCCTTCTTGGAGCAAATCGCGCAAAGCCGTTCCGCGCCGTTCTTGGATCGCAGCGCTTTGGCGGGCACCGCCTTTGCCATCAAGGTCGACGGCTTGCTGGTCACGCGCAAGGATTCCGCGCTGGCGCTGCTGCCGGTGCGCGGTCTCAAGGATCCGGCGCGTCTTGCGGCAAACCATCGCCGGACTTAACGCGCCCGGCGTGTCGTTGATCGATCTCAAATACGAATCCGATCAACTGTACGGCGGCTATCGTCACCAGGCTTTGCTGAACGCGCTGTTGGGTTCCTTGGCGATTGCGGTTTTACTGATCGTCAGTTTACGCAGCATCAGTCGCGCCTTCCGCGTGCTCGCGCCGCTGGCAGCGGCCGTTGTCGTCACCGTTGCCTTGCTGCTAATCACGGGACATGCCCTCAGCATTTTTCACCTGGTTGCTTTGCTCCTGGTGATCGGCGTCGGTTCGAATTACTCGCTGTTTTTCGATAACGAGAACTTTGCTCGCGGAACGCCGGAACGCACCTTGGCATCTCTCGTTCTGTGCAATATTTCCACCATGATCGGCTTCGGCATACTCGGTTTTTCCGGCGCGCCGGTGCTGGCCGCCATCGGTTCCACCGTCGCCTGCGGCGCATTTTTGAGTTTAGTGTTCGCCGCGATTTTGACTCCTGATCGAAGCGTTTCAGTAAAGAAGATCCCATGATGGTTAATGCAAAAATCCTAACTTCGATACTCGCGTTTTTTCTCGCCGCGTGCGCAACTAAACTACCGGTAAAAACGCCGATCGATACCCAGTTCTTTTATGCCGGCGAGCGGCCGAGCACCACTTTGGTCGTGTTGCTGCCGGGCATCGGCGATAGGCCGGAAACCTTTCAGCAAGAAGGTTTTGTCAAAGCGGTTCGCGATCGCAACATCAACGCCGACTTAGTGGCGGTGCGCGCCCATTACGGTTACTACCAAGAGCGCAAAATCGTCGAACGTTTGCATCAAGACGTGATTTTGCCGGCGCGAGAGAAGGGCTATCGCAACATTTGGCTGATGGGGATTTCCCTCGGCGGCTGGGGTTCTGTGTTGTACGCGCAGCAACACCAGAATGCGATCAACGGAATGTTATTGCTCGCGCCGTTTCTCGGCGAACGCAAAGTTTTCGACGAAATTCGAGCGGCGGGCGGATTGAATGCATGGCGACCTGCCAGCGTCCATCCCGAAGACGACCAACGCCTGGGGCTAGCGTGGTTAGCGGATTTCAAACAAGCGGAAACGCCGCTCAAACTACACCTGGGCTACGGCGCAAGCGATCGCTTCGCCAAACCCAACGGTTTGATCGGCGCGCGTTTGCCGGTTGATCAGGTACAGGTCATTCCCGGCGGGCACGATTGGCGCACCTGGCTGAAACTCTGGCAAGGATTCTTGGACCGCGGCGCGCTTAGGAATTGATGCGGCCGGCTTTCGTTTCGAGGATAATCGCCCCACTTATTTTTGTTAGAAGATCGGATCAAGCATGCACGCACTCATCTGTGGTTCCATGGCCTACGACACCATAATGGTGTTCAAAGATCAATTCAAAAACCATATCCTGCCCGACAAAATCCACATGCTGAACGTGGCGTTCCTGGTGCCGGACATGCGGCGCGAGTTCGGCGGTTGCGCCGGCAACATCGCCTATAATTTGCGCATGCTCGGCGGTAAGCCGTTGATCATGGCGAGCGTAGGCGATGATTTTCAGTCCTATCGCGAGCGCTTGGAAAAGCTTGGCATCGCGCAGGACCATATCCGCCACGTGCGCGATACCTTCACCGCCCAAGCCTTCATCACCACCGACCTCGACGACAACCAGATCACCGCGTTTCATCCCGGCGCGATGAATTTCTCCCACCAGAACCACGTCGCCGCCGCAAAAGATGTTTCGCTGGGCATCGTCGCGCCCGACGGCCGCGACGGCATGATGCAGCACGCGCGGGAATTTCAGGAAGCCGGTATTCCGTTTATTTTCGATCCGGGCCAGGGTTTGCCGATGTTCGGCGGCGACGACATCCGAACATTTTTGCAGCAAGCGGACTACCTTGCCTGCAACGATTACGAAGCGCAACTGTTGCAGGAAAAAACTGGGGAACCCATGGAAAGACTGGCGCGCGACGTGAAGGCCGCGATCGTGACCTTAGGTTCGCAAGGTTCGCTCATCTATGCCGATGGTAAACGCCACGAGATTCCCTGCGTTAAAGCAAATGAGGTGGTCGATCCGACCGGCTGCGGCGATGCTTATCGCGCGGGTTTATTACATGGCATCCAATCGGGCATGGATTGGGAAACTACCGGCCGTTTAGCGTCTCTAATGGGTTCGATTAAGATCGCCCATCGCGGAGGGCAAAACCACCAGTTGAACCGCGACGAGATCGGGCAACGTTACAAGGCTGCATTTCGGAGCAGCCATTTGGTAAAGGAGTCGAATCATGAACTATTCGAAAGCCATTCTAGGTTTGATATTGCTGGCGGGGCTCAGCGCCTGTGGCACCGTCGCAGGCTTGGGTAGCAAGGACTACCAGCGCGACCAAGTGCGCGGCGAGCAAAGCGTGCGCGTCGGGGTAATCGACAGCATCCGCGAGGTCAACATCGAAGGCACTCGCTCCGGCGTCGGCGCCGCCGCCGGCGGCGTAGTCGGCGGCGTGGCGGGCAATACGATCGGCCAAGGCAGAGGCGCCGTGGTCGGTGCGGTGGTCGGCGCCGTCGCGGGCGGCATCGCCGGCGCCGTAACCGAGCAAGCGGTCACCAAGCAAAAAGGTTTAGAACTGACCATTCGGCTGGATAACGGTCAATACATCGCCGTGACGCAGGCAGCCGATGAAACATTTGTGGTGGGTGATGCGGTTAAGATATTAGGCAGCGGTGGCGCCAGCCGAGTGACGCGTAGAAATTGAAGTAGCACCTTGCCACGAACCGCTACTACAGCGGCGCTCCGCGGCCCATGCCCTAACAGGCAAGCTGCATGCGGCTCCTAGGGCATGCTATCGAAAAACTCATGGTTGCGATGTGAACTCAGAGCACGCGACTTGAAATAGTTGGCGGTCTTCCAGGCGCACGGCGCTAAGGCAGCGTCCCCACAAACAGCCGGTGTCGAGCGCCAACAACTTGCTTTCCAACTTCAATCCCAACGCCGACCAGTGGCCACAAACGATCGTGGCGTCCGCGCTCAATCGCCCGGGCGCCTCGTACCAAGGCGTGTATCCCGCGGGGATGTCTTTCAACTCGCCTTTGTGGCTGAACTCCATCACACCCTCCGCAGTGCAGATACGCAGCCGGGTGAGGGCGTTAGTGATAAGGCGCAACCGGTCCCAACCCTTAAGGTCATCGTGCCACTGATTCGGCGTATTGCCGTACAGGTGGGCGAAATAATCCAAGTATTGATCGCCGCGCAGCACGTCCTCGACCTCGCGGGCCAGCGATCGTGCCTGGTCTATCGTCCAGTTGGGTAAAAGACCGGCATGAATCATCGTGTAGCCCAAGCCCTGATGCAGCAGCGGCCTGCGGCGTAACCAGTCGAGCAGCGATGTTCGGTCGGGCGCATTCAAAATTTCGCTCAAGGTATCGCCGCGATGGGGTTTGACAAAACCGGCCGCAACCGTCAGCAAATGCAGATCGTGATTGCCGAGCACGACGATCGCACTATCCTCTAAGCTTTTGATGAGCCGCAGCACCGCAAGGGAATCGGGCCCACGATTCACCAGATCGCCGACGAACCAAAGTTGGTCGCGGGATCGATTGAACCGGAATTTATCGAGCAAACGCTGTAACGGCGCAAGACATCCTTGCAGATCGCCGATGACATAGGTTGCCATGGTTACTCAAAAATAAAGGGGCGACGCGGTCGCCCCTTTATGCGAGGAAGTCATGATCGACTATTGCGCTTGAGCGACCATATAGTCAACCGCCGCCTTGATGGCATCGTCGGCGATGGCGGGATTGCCGCCCTTAGCCGGCATCACGCCTTTACCCTTAAGAGCGCTGGCGTATAGAACCTCCGTACCCTGCGCTAAGCGCGCACTCCACGCAGCTTTGTCGCCGGTCTTGGGCGCGCCGGCCACTCCACCGGCATGGCACGCGACGCATGCCGCCTCGTAGGTGGTCCTGCCTTGATCCGCCGAGCCACCGGCCGCAGGAGCAGGAGAACTGACTGCGGGGGCGGCGGCAGCAACAGCCGTCGGTTCGACGGGCGCGGGCGCGGCGACCGGAGCAGGTGTTACTGCCACCGGCGCGGACGCCCCGGCATCCACCGTAACCTCGCCGACCGGTTTAAGCCGTTCGGCAATAGCGGCGGCGGACATGGCCGGATCGTCCTCACGGGCGCGGCCGGAGTATGCGCCGACGGCGAATTGAGCGAGCATGAAAATAATCAAAACCAGGCCGATGGACGCGGCAAATATTGCCACGGCATTTCTCACTGTATTAGCTATTTTTTGGTCATCGGAGTGTGCCGACATGGTTAGTTCCTGTTAGATTAGTAATTTAAATCAGAATTATACAGAATCCTCTTTCGCCGTTGCCGTAGCATTGCGTAGACTCACGGGCGCGTTTTCGATATTCTATATGGTTAGCGCCCATAGCTCAGTTGGATAGAGTGTTGGTTTCCGAAGCCAAAGGTCACAGGTTCGAATCCTGTTGGGCGCGCCAGAAGTGACCAAAGAAAACGTCCATCGGCGCCTAGCGGCAATAAGGCATCTAAGGGCGATTTTTTCAGAGTCACCCATCGTATAGTCTCCGAAAAACAATAACTTGCTTGGCTGGCAAGGAAAGGCGTCGCCGCTCTGGCGTTGGCGGACGTCTGTCCTATACTTGGACTTATCGAACTAGGCCCCTGTGGAGCCCCATAAGGCCAATAACAACAACTGGATAAGAGGGTTCCAAACAATTAGGCGAGCATGATTCGAGTCTTTAATCATTACGTTCCCATTCAGATAGCGGTTTTGATTCTGGTAGAAGCGCTTATCCTCGCGCTTTCTATTTACTTCGGTTCGTCGCTGCGTTTCGGGCAAATCGCGTTATCGCAAGTCAGCGAAACCACTAATTTCGGCGGCGTCGCCGTGGTTTTCTCCGCGTTGATGATCGCAACCATGACCACGTTTGGTCTGTACCAGCGCGACTCCATGGATTCGTTCCGCGCAGTTCTGTCGCGGGTCACCGCAAGCTTCATGGTTGGCTTTGCGATCATGAGCTTACTGTTTTACATCGTCCCGACGTTATTCTTGGGTCGCGGCGCATTCGGCCTGTCGGTGATTATCGGTTTTTTCGCCATCGTCCTAGTCCGGATCGCTTTTTTTAAGTGGGCTAACTGGGGGCTGCTGCAATCTCGTATCCTGGTGTTGGGCACGGGGACCCGGGCCGACAACGTCGAAGCACTGGTCAACAACCAAGCAACCTCCAGTAATATGAACATCATCGGTTACCTACCGGTAAAAGGTGGGCAAAACCACGTTACGCCGTCGCGCATTTTGCCGGATGAAAGCTCTTCGCTGTACTCGGTGGTAAAAAAATACGGTGTCAACGAAATCGTTTTAGCGGTTCGCGAACGCCGCGGCGGTGTATTGCCGATGAAGGAATTGCTCGAGTGCCGCCTGCGCGGTGTCCGCATCACTGAACTGTCCACTTTTTTCGAACGAGAACGCGGCCAGGTGAGACTAGATTCGCTCAACGCAAGTTGGTTGATATTGGGCGAGGGATTTAACAATAACTCCCTTCGCGATGTGGTGAAACGCGGCTTCGATCTCGTTGCGAGCGGCATTTTATTAGCGGCGACCTCGCCGATCATCGCCTTAACCGCCTTAATGATCAAGCTCGATTCCACCGGCCCGCTGTTTTATCGTCAAGAGCGCGTCGGTGAGGGTGGTCGCGTGTTCGCCGTGTGTAAATTCCGTAGTATGAGGACAGACGCAGAACAGGCCGGCAAACCCATTTGGGCTACCGCCAACGACGACCGGACGACGCGGGTCGGCCGCATTATCCGCAAACTGCGCATCGACGAACTGCCGCAGATTTTCAACGTGTTTCGCGGCGACATGAGCTTCGTCGGCCCGCGGCCGGAACGTCCATTCTTCGTGCAACAACTGGCGCAAGAAATCCCATATTACGAGGCACGCCATAGCATCAAACCGGGAATTACGGGTTGGGCGCAGGTGCGTTACCCCTATGGCGCATCGGTGGAGGACGCACGGGAAAAACTGCAGTACGATCTTTATTACGTTAAGAATCACAGTTTATTTTTGGATATCATGATTTTGATCGACACGATACAAGTGGTGCTTTGGGGTAAGGGCGCGCGCTGAGGCTTATTATCTTGCCTATCTGCCGCAAGAATGGATCGGCAATAGCGCTTTTCCAACCCATGAAACGACCCTCGCACCGCTGTTGCGTAAGTCGCAAAAACATGTACCATCGCATAGCACATCTCGGTGTTTTCAGGGGTATCTACTTCTAAATGGTCGGGCTGATTGGCGCTGTTAGTTACGGTCTCGCCGCCGCCGCGTTTGTCCTCATCACCGCATTGCTCGTCATAAGCTGGCGCGGGCGGGCCACCGGCGCGCTACTGGTCGGCGCAACCGTTATTTCCGCTGTATGGGCAAGCCGGTTGGCTTACGAATTCGCCACCGACAGCCTGGGTAGTCAATGGTGGAACATACTCGAAGTACTGCGCAATGCCGCGTGGTTTTTGTTCTTGACCAGCTTACTGACCTCGGCGCAACCGCGCGACGAAATTCACTCCCCCGCGATCAAGTGGTTCCCCCGCGGGCTGGCGCTAATCTGCATCACATTACTGGCGGGCGCGGTGCTGATGCCTTGGTTCCCGCAATATCAGACCGAGTTGCGTTTTGCCACCGATATCCTAGGCCGCATCATTCTCGCGATCGCCGGTATGGCGCTGGTAGAGTTCGTTTACCGCAATGCGCGGCCCGATCAGCGCTGGGGAATCAAATTTCTCTGCCTTGGCGCCGGCGGAATGTTTGCCTACGACTTTTACCTCTATTCCGACGCGATGTTGTTCAAACACATCGATGCCGAAACCTTCGCGGCACGCGGCATCGTTAATGCGTTGGTGGTTCCCCTCATAGCGGTCTCGGCGGCACGAAACAATACATGGTCGCTCGAAGTGGCGGTATCGCGCCGGATGATTTTCCATTCGGCGACGCTCCTCAGCGCCGGCGTTTATCTGCTCCTGATGGCGGCGGCGGGCTATTACATCCGCTTCTTCGGCGGCAGTTGGGGCGGGGTTTTCCAAGCAACTTTCATGTTCGGCGCGTTGCTTTTGCTCATGGTCATGCTCTCGTCCGGCACGCTGCGAGCGCGCCTGAAGGTATTCCTGAGCAAACATTTTTTCACTTACCGATTCGACTATCGCGAGGAATGGCTGCGCTTTACGCGTACGCTGTCCGAAGGCGAGCCCGGTGTTCATTTACGCCAGCGTTCGATCCAAGCGATCGCGCAGTTGGTCGAAAGCCCGGGCGGTGCGTTGTGGTGGAAGCAAGAGCATGGCGGCTATGAGCGTGCCGGCCATTGGAATATGCCGCAAGCGCTGGGTTCCGAAGCGGCGAACAGCGAATTTGTCAGTTTCTTGCAAACCAAAGAATGGGTCATAGACTTAAAAGAATATCAAGCGACACCGGAGAAATACGAGAACCTAAGATTACCCGATTGGTTGATCGCGATTCCGCGCGCGAGCATGGTGGTGCCCTTGGTGCTGCACGAACAATTGCTGGGATTCGTCGTGTTGGCGGAAACCCACGGGCGAATTCCGGTGAATTGGGAAGTGAGCGATCTACTCAAAACCGCCGGCTGCCAGGCCGCGAGCTACCTCGCTCAACTGGAAGCAGCCAAAGCATTATTGGTGGCGAGGCAATTTGAATCCTTTAACCGGATGTCGGCCTTCGTCGTGCATGATCTCAAAAACCTAGTATCGCAATTGTCGTTGTTGTTATCCAATGTACAAAAGCACAAACACAATCCTGCATTCCTCGACGATATGATAGAAACGGTCGAAAATTCCGTTGAGAAGATGCAACGGCTGTTGACGCAGTTGCGCAGCGGCAGTCCGGCGCCGGGCGGTCAAACGGTGATCGACCTCGAGGGCATGCTTAGTAGGGTGGTAGCTGCCAAGGAAAACCATAAGCCGCAACCGAGCCTAGAGGTTCAATCCCCGGGGCTCACGCTGCGGGGCGACCGGGAGCGTCTCGAACGCATCGTTGGCCACCTGTTGCAGAACGCAATCGAAGCGACGCCGGGGGACGGTATGGTAAAAATTAAGCTCAAAGAACAGCAGGGGAAGGCGCTTATCGAAGTTAGCGATTCTGGGCGAGGCATGTCGCCCGTCTTTGTTCGCGAAACGTTGTTCCAGCCGTTTGAGACAACCAAATCCGGTGGCATGGGCATCGGCGCTTATGAAACCAAGGAATACGTCAACGAACTGGGGGGCGAGATCGAGGTCGAAAGCGAACTAGGCAAGGGCAGTACATTTCGCATCTTTCTCCCGCTTGTCACCGCGGGCAACGTAACGAATCCCGAGTTGGTCTAACAAGGATTTTTAATGAGTCAAACCAAGGGCGTTCTGCTCATCGTCGAAGACGATCCGGGCTTGCAAAAGCAGCTCAAATGGAGTTTTGATGGTTACGAGGCGCTGGTGGCTGGTGATCGCGATACCGCTATTGCAATGGTGCGCCGCCATGAACCCGCCGTCGCTACCGTCGATCTAGGTTTACCGCCGGATCCCGATGGCGCCAGCGAGGGCCTTGCGACCCTGGAAAATATCTTAAATTTGGCGCCGGATACCAAAGTCATCATGGTTACCGGAAATCAAGATCGTGCGCACGCGGTCAAGGCTATTGGCCTGGGCGCCTATGATTTCTATCAAAAGCCGGTCGATCCGGAGATCCTGGGCCTAATCGTTGAGCGTGCGTTTCGTCTGCACGATTTACAGCAGGAAAATCGCCGCCTTAAGTTGCGCCAGACCGAATCCCCCGTCAGCGGCATCATCACCAATGATCCTGCGATGCAGAAGGTGTGCCGGACGGTGGAAAAAGTGGCGCCGTCCGATGTGTCGGTCTTGCTGCTCGGTGAAAGCGGAACAGGCAAGGAACTGCTGGCTCGCGCGCTGCATCAGTTAAGCCCCCGCGCGGTTAAAAAATTCGTCGCCATCAACTGCGCCGCGATACCGGAGAATCTTCTGGAAAGCGAATTGTTCGGCTATGAAAAAGGCGCATTCACCGGCGCCGCAAAGCAGACTAAAGGCAAAGTCGAGTACGCAGACGGCGGTACGCTGTTTCTCGACGAAGTGGGCGACCTACCTTTTGCCTTGCAAGCAAAGCTGCTGCGCTTTCTACAAGAGCGAGTATTTGAGCGCGTCGGCGGGCGAGAAGAGATTGCTGTAGACGTGCGCGTGGTCTGCGCGACCCATCAAGATCTCCCGGTACTCATCAAGGCTGGTCGGTTCCGCGAAGACCTGTATTATCGCTTAAGCGAAATCGTGGTGAGCATTCCACCGATGCGAGATCGCGAAGGCGATCCCACTTTGCTTGCCCACGCGTTTTTGGAGAAGTTCTCCAAGAGCCAGAGCCGGTCGCTGCAAGGTTTTTCTTCCGATGCGCTGCAAGCGATCGAAGCCTACGCTTGGCCTGGGAATGCCCGCGAAATGGAAAACTTCATTAAACGCGCCGTTATTATGGCGGATGGGCCACAGGTAACCCAGCAAGATATGGGACTGAACCTGTCGGAGGCCGAGATTGCTCCGCTAAATTTGCGGCAAGTTCGCGAAGAGGCGGAACGCAAAGCGTTGGTTCGAGCCTTGGGTCGCGTCGGCGGCAATATGCTGCAGGCCGCCGAATTGCTGGGCGTAAGCCGCCCAACTCTTTATGATTTGCTTAACCGTCACGGCATCAAGTAACAGTGCTGTTGTTATAATTAAAACGTAGGGACGCTCTGAAGAAGATTAAGTTCTAAGCAAGCCAAGGCGCGAACAAAAAATACCGACGCCGCATATTTATGATAGGTAAGGAGTTATTTTTGTGAGCGAAACATCACTACGACGAAATCGGACGTATTTAGAGCTGCCGTAGTACTCATCGAATCGCCAGATTACAACTAATAGGTATCTCCCCATGCGATCACTGCACCGCACTGTCGCGCTGTCACACACGCGCTCAGCAAGATTCTCCATCGTTTTTGTGCTGCCCCTACTTTTTGCGCTCGCCGCGTGTAATCGGCAAGCCTCCACCGAACAACTGTTGCAGGATGCGCGGGGCTTCCAGGAAAAAGGCGACTACAAATCCGCCGTCATACAACTCAAGAATGCGCTACAAAACGACACCAGTAATCCCGAGATCCGCTATCGGCTAGGTGTCGTTTATAACCGCTCCGGAGACGGCGTATCGGCGGAAAAGGAACTCAAAAAAGCATTGGAACTCAATCCCAGCCATCCAATGGCCGCCGTTGAATTAGGCGGAGCACTGCTGCGGCAAGGTGCATTCGATCGGGTCCTGATGGACGTCAAAGCACCGACAACGGAAACATCAAATCGCGCGGAGATCCTGGTCATTCGCGCACAGGCCCATGCTGCTTTGCGACAAATTAAGGAGGCCGAGGAAAATTTTGCTCTAGCGCTCGAAGCGCGTCCCGGATTTACCGATGCCCTGGTGGGTCAAGCGCGTTTAAAGGCATCGGCGCAGGACTTGGATGGCGCACTCGCTATTCTCGACCAAGCCCTTAGCAAGGATCCAAAAAACCTAGACGCCTTGACCGCTAAGGGTGACTTCAAACGCTTTCAAGGCCGAATCGATGACGCTATTGCGGCTTATGGCGCGGCGGTAGAAGGCAATCCGCAGAGTATTCCAGCGCGGTTAAGCCGGGCGGCGGCGTTACTTGCGGCCGGGAAGAACGCGGAGGCTCAAGCGGATATCGACGCCGCGTTCAAAATTCAGCCCAAAAACTTGATCGGGACTTATTTGCAGGCCTTGGTCCATTTCCGCGGCGGCAAGCACGAAGCAGCGCGAGATTCGCTGCAAGAAGTATTGAAAGTGTTGCCTAACCATCTGCCTAGCCTGCTGCTTTCCGGCGCCGTCTACAGCGCCTTGGGTTCGAAGGAGCAAGCCGAGACCAATCTAAGAAAAGTCTTGGACAGCGCACCGGATAACCTTCTTGCACGACGTTTACTGACCGCCTTGCTGCTACGCGCCAAACAACCACAACGAGCGGTTGAAATCATCGAACCGGTACTGGCACGCGGCATAGACGACCCGCAGATGCTCGCGTTGGCGGGCGATGCCTATATGCAAAGCGGCGACTATGAAAAGGCAACCCAGTACTTGGAGAAAGCCGCGAGCATCGATCCCAAGAGCGCCAATATCCGGACCGGTCTCGGGCTTTCCCGTCTGGCTGGCGGTGAGGCAAGTGCCGCCATGGCCGATCTCGAAAAAGCCGCGACCATGGACTCCGATCAGTTCAAGGCCGACATCCTTTTGGCGATGTCTCATCTCAATCGCCGAGAGTTCGATGCCGCGCTCGCCGCGCTGGGTAACCTCGAAAAGAAACAACCCAACAACCCGCTTACATACAACTTTAAAGGCGCCGCCTACGTCGGCAAGCGCGATTTTGCTAACGCCAGGAAGAGTTTTGAGCGAGCTCTCGAACTCAACCCAACCTATTTCCCCGCCACCGCAAATCTCGCGCAACTTGAGCTGCAGGACAAAAAACCTGATGCTGCAAAGCAACGCTTTCTGACGGTACTTGAAAAGGACAAGAATAATTTGCAAGCTATGCTGGCGCTTGCGAGCCTCGCGACCCTCAATAAACAATCGAAAGATGCGCTGGATTGGATACAAAAGGCGCGCGCCGCCAATCCCAAGGCGCCGCAACCTAATCTGGCTCTAGTGCGCTACTACCTGCAGGTCGGTGACACTAAATTGGCGGTCGCCGCGGCGCAAGATGCGCAAAATCAGAGCCCGGATAATCCGGAGTTACTGGATTTATTAGGCATGGCGCAATTGTCCGCCGAACAAAACAGTGAGGCGGTTACAACCTTCGAAAAACTCAGCAAATTGCAACCGGATTCACCGTTGGCGCATTATCGAACGGCTCAAGCCGAACTTGCGGCCAACAACGGCCGCGCAGCCGAGGCTTCGTTGCGCAAGGCATTGACGTTGAAGCCCGATTTCCTCGATGCCCAAGTCGCGTTGGCGGGAATTCACGTGCAGGCGAAACGCTTTGATGAGGCCCTCGCCGTGGCGAAAGCCGCTATGAAATCCACGCCGAAATCGCCGGCAGGTCATGTCCTGGCGGGGGACATTTTCATGGCGCAGAATAAGCCCGATGAGGCCGCAAGCGCCTACGAGGCGGCATTCGATCTCGCAAAATCCGGTGCAATCCTAATCAAGTTGCACAATGCCGAGAATTCTGCCGGCAAAAATGTTTCCACCGGAATCATCGAGGACCATCTCAAAGATAATCCGCAAGACCTGCAAGTCCGGATATACCTCGCCGATTTGTTGATGAAAAAGAGCCTCTATCTTGAGGCAACCAAACACTATCAGTTGATATTGGAGCGAGATCCTAAAAATTTGCTGGCGCTGAACAACATCGCCTGGTGTCTACAGCAACTCAAGGACCCGCGGGCTATGAAATACGCGGAAGAAGCTTATCGACTTCAACCTAGCAATCCCGCCATCGAAGATACGCTGGCGATGTTGTTATTGGAATCGGGGAAAACCGCGCGGGCCACGGAGTTGCTGCAGGCCGCCGCTGCCAAAGCACCGGACAGCCCCGAGATTAGCTTTCACCTGGCTCAAGCATTTGAAAAATCCGGTGACCGCGACAAAGCCAAAGCGCTGCTGGAACGGGTCCTCGCGAGCGGGAAAAAGTTTTCCGAAGAGACAGAAGCGAAAGAGCTGTTGGCCCAATTGAAAAAATGACGATAACCCTATGAGCGATTTTTTTTATCAAGCAAGCGCTGTCCGGTATGTGGTTGTTATTTTGGGACTATCGCTGTCGGCTTGTAGCCGCACGTCCGAGCAATCGGAAAAACAGTTACTCGAACGTGCCAAAACGTTCCAAAAAGAGGGCAAGACCGAGAGTCAGATTATCGAGCTCAAAAATCTATTGCAGAAAAACCCGAATCATCCGGAAGGTCGATGGCTTTTGGGTGAGGCCTATTCAATCCAAGGCTATGGGAGAGAAGCTGAGAAGGAATTACTGCGTGCGCAGGAGTTGGGTATCGACCCCGAGGTGACAAAAGTAGCACTAGGAAAGTCCATCCTGGATCAAGGTGATTTCAAACGCGTGCTTAACGAAATCCGTCCCGGGTCCAATTCTTCGGCGCGAAACATCGCTGCCATCAAAACGCTTTACGGCCAAGCCGAATTGGGCTTGAAAAAATACGAAACGGGATGCGCCCTGTTCCGTGAAGCGCAAGACATCGACGCGACTTATATTCCCGCCTATTGGGAAAGCGCGAAGTGTTCTCTCGGCTTCGGCAAACCGCTGGAAGCCGAGGAAGAAGTCGCCAAGGCTATTAAGGTAGACGATCAAAATCCTGAGTCCTGGCGCCTGCAAGGCGATTTACTACGCAATCAGAAAAAATTGGCGGAAGCGGAAAAGGCTTACACCACAGGCCTCAGTTATCGGCCGGATCATCTTGAATCTCTCATCGCCCGCGCGGCGGTTAGAGTGCATTTGAACAACCACAAAGGTGCGACGGAAGATTTGGATGAGGTCAGCAAGGTAGCGCCAGCTCATCCAGTGGTGTTTCACTTGAAGGGTATCATGCTCTACAAAGACAAAAAGTATGCCGAGGCGAAAACATCATTTGAAAACGTGCTGCGCACCAACCCCGACTACGCGCCCACTTTACTTTGGCTAGGCCTGACCGACTATGCCCTCAATAATTTAGAGCAGGCTGTTCAAGGTTTAGGGCGTTACGTGAGCGCTGTCCCGGACACCCCGCAAGTGCAAGCGGTGTTGGCCGTTGCAAAGGCGCGCCTGGGTGGCAAAAGCGCAGCCGCCGAGACGCTTGCCATCCTCGACAAGCTTGACGTGAACGATCCGCAAAGCCTGGCCTTAATCGGGCAAGCCCACCTTTTAGTCGGAGATAACGACGCCGGCTCCCGCTATCTCACCCGAGCCATAGAAAAAAATCCTAGTGCCAGCGATCCGCGTGTGAACTTGGTTGCGGCCTTATTGCAAAGAGGGGATGCGCCGGCCGCCCTTGATCAGGCGGAAGCAATATTTAAGCAAAGTCCGGATGATCCGCGTGCCGCGGCCATATTAATTTCCGCTTTGGTCGAAACTAAGCAAACTGGCAAGGCTTTAGAAGTAATCGCTACCCTGCAAAAGAAATTGCCCGATAGCTCTTATCCTTACATCTATCGCGCCGCGATCAACAGCGGCAAAAACGACTTCGACGCAGCGAAGAATGATCTAGAACAGGTGCTGAAGCTGCAACCGGGGCATCCGCTTGCGAGCCATGCTCTCGCCGCCATCGCTATCAAGCAAAGCCAGTTCGACGAAGCTCGCCGCTACTATCGACAAGTGCGGGCGAAGAACCGTGATCCCATCGAAACCCTCATGGCCGAGTACGATTTGGAGGTTCTCGCCAAACAACCATCGGCGGCTCGTAAGTTAGTTGAGTTCGCGGCGCAAAAATATCCGAATGCCGCATGGCCAGCGACGGTGATTGCGACCGCTTACACCAGAATGCAATTGCCCGCTAAAGCCATCGAGCTCACCAATACCGCGGCGGAAGCCAATCCCGATAATGTGGAGTTGCTCAGCGCGCGCGGCACCGCGTTCTTTGAAAACCGCGATATGGCGAACGCTTTGAATAATTTCAAACGCATTGCCAGATTGCGCCCCGATCTTGCCGAAGCGCATGCCAAGCTCGGCCTGGTACATCTGGCCAACGAAGACTGGGGCGCTGCCCGCGACGCGTTTCAGCGGACGGTACGACTGGATTCCAAGCATGTGATCGCGCGTCTCTCGCTGGCGGGCCTAGATATTAAAGACAAGAAATGGAACGAGGCGATTAAGCTCGCCCGGGAAGTCGAAACTGATTTTCCGCAAGCGACGGAGGCCTATATTTTGCAATCCACCGCCTACGCAGGCCTTAAGCAAGATACCGATGCAATTGCGGTACTGCGTCGCGCTGAAAAGGCGGTGCCCGACTCACCGCAACCGGTTATCGAGCAAGCGAAGTTGCACTTTAATTCTAAAGCGGATGAATTAGCTTTCAGGACGTTGAAATCCTGGCTTGCCAATCATCCCGACAATATTCCAATGTCCCTATTCCTCGCCGAGACCTTGATGGCATTCAAGAAAGATGGGGAGGCTATAGCGGCGTACGATAAGATCCTCGGCAAGGTGCCCAATAATATGATGGCGCTCAATAACTTAGCGAATCTACTATTGGACAGCGACCCAAAGCGAGGCCTCAAATTGGCCGAGCAGGCATATGCCGCCGCCCCGGCCGATCCGGATGTGATCGATACCTATGGGTGGCTGCAATTAAAGAACGGCAATACTGCTAAAGCATTGGAATTATTGAAGAAAGCGTTTGAAATCGCCCCCGATTCGGCCGAAATTCACTACCATCTCGCGACTGCAATGGCAAAAAGCGGCGACACAACCCAGGCGAAGAGAGAATTAGAGAAATTGCTTAGCGTTCAGAAGAGTTTTTCCTCAAGGAAAGAGGCCGAAACGCTTCTGCGGCAGTTATAGGGCAACTGTCGATAGATTTTACACACACTGAATGCGATCTTATCGTGATTCATGCCGTATCGCGAAAATTCGTTTCAAATTCGGCGGAATAAAGCTTTCCTTTGCTCGAGCAGATCATGCCACGCAAAGCAATTCCCAGAAAACCAGCGGGCCGTCAGTTACTGACCCTCAGTTACTTAACGGCTTTATGTAAGATCCCCTCAACACAAGTTAGTTTGATCGAACCTGGTACGATTAGAACAGATGGTGTGTGCGAGTTGCCTGAAGAATTAGAGAACCACCCACAAAGTGTCGGATTTTTTTACACCAGATTGAAGTTCGATCTGAATAATTCTGATAACTAATTGTTTAAATTAATAAAAAATAAATTGGCACACCACTTGCTTTATGCTTGACGTAGGTTTCGAATGCATCACTTAGTCAAGATTAATGGAGAAAAAATTATGAAAAAGGTCACTAAATTAATGCTGGCGTTGGCTCTTCCAGCGGCTCTTTTGGCTGGAGGTAACGCGTACGCAGTGAAGATTACGCAGTGGAGTTACGAGAATCAGTTTGGTTTTACCGCAAACACCGGTACTGGTCCTATTTCGACCACTACGACCAATACCCATCCGACTTTTGCTTTGGGAAGTGCGCCGGCGAATCCTGCTTTCGGTGGCGCAACGACATTACAGTGGGGTACGCCCGCGACAGCATCTGGGCAAAGTCGCTTTCGCCTGAGCGATTCCACCGGTATACCAACAGATGGAAAGGTTGTTGGCACAGCTAATACTGACGGCGCATTTGTACCCGATCTGTCGCTCTTCCATGATAATTTTGTTATTACCGGTGTTACTTTAACGAGTGCAACGCTAACCGGCGCTTTACTGCTCAATGCGCTGGTACCGGCGACCGGCGACGAAGTCGGGCCGTTGGTTGGTGTATTTAAGATTCTGTTCAAAGAAACGCCAAACGCGGGTACTGCAGGAGTATGTGCCGACGGAGCTGCGAGACCTTGTCCGGATATTTTCGTAATTGACCAAGCCGCATCAACACCGCTTACGAACATCGCGTTGGGCACGATCGACGAGTTTTCGTATTTCCTAGATCTTGATATTTCCGGCCTTAGCGCAGTTGGTCCAGAATCGTGCGCCGCGGTGGGTCAAGCGTTCCCATGTTTCGGTTTTATTACTCAAGAGAACCGCACCAGCAACTTGAATATACAGTTCAGGATTCGTAGCGAAGGTGGTGTTGTTCCGGAACCTGGAATCTTAGCCCTGCTTGGCCTTGGCCTCGCTGGTATCGGTTTCGGCCAGATCCGTCGTCGCAAATAGAAAAAAGTTTTACAGCTTAGAAACGGCCTCCTTGTGAGGCCGTTTTTTTTCGTCTGACAAAAGATTATTGAGAAGCAGGAACAGACCTGTTCCTGTAGTAAAACTCTAAGACCGCGGGCAAGTAATCGGGAAAAAACGGCAATCCAATTCCCTGTTGGTTGAAAAAAGCCTCGCTTCTCTCGTTCGAAAATTGTTGCGGAAAATCCAGATAGTCGAGGAACAGCGGAAGATTTCGCAGCGCTTTTTTGCCTCGCTCATTTGCAAACCAAGCCATGACAGGCAGGCTGCGGCGAAATAGAGTTGATGGTATAGCGTGCGTTCTGACCCCACCGTTGCTGTTGAATCGCTCTTGAACCCGATTTACGAGGTCTGGGATCGGAACCGATCCCTTAGGCCCAGAGCACAAATGAAATAGCTTGCCGGTCGTGTGATTCGGATTTAACGAGGAGTGGACTATTGCTCGCGCGACATAGTCTACGGGAATGGTATCTAAGAAAACGCCGCCGGTTTGCGGTATGAGTCCATGGGTATGCTGCCCGGACAAAAACTCGCAGAGGTGATAGAAGACTTGGAAATGGATGATCTTTCCGGTCTTGGAGTTGCCCACAACCATGCTCGGACGATGCAGCGTAACCGGCAAATCGCCTTGGTTTTGAAAGACGAATCGCTCCGCCTCCGATTTAGACGCTTCGTAGGTGTTGTGAAACTTTTGCACGTCCAGCATGGGTTCTTCTGGGATCAGGCCCGGGGTTAGGCCTGCGACGCCGACGGTGCTTACGATATCCGCTTTTTGTAGGACGCCACGCTCGCGACATTTATTGGCAAGCTCGAGCACGGATTTTACGGATGTTACTGCGCTGTGCCGCGCCTCTTCCAGCGGCAATGTCATTTTCACGATCGCAGCGCTGTGTATGATGTGGGTAGTTGTGCTGGCTATGTGCTCATACTCTTCTTCAGTCATGCCAAAGCGCGGTAGAGTGATATCGCCGCGAAAAGGCCGGATGAGTTTGGCAGCATCCGAATCAGGCGCGATCTCCCAGAAACGAAGCATTTCATTGAGACGGCGGGCCAGGTCTGCTACGTCCTTGGCCCTTATCAATAACCGCAAATCAGCGCCGCCGTGGGCCAATAACTCGCTGACTACGGCGCTACCGACCACGCCGGTAGACCCGGTAATAAAATAGCTATTCATACATCTGGATCAAGAATTGTTCGGTCGTAGATCCCCTGCTAATCGCATCGAGTTGGGCATACAGGCTTTCGATTGCGAAATCATATTTCCGCTCGATTTCCATGCGTCTAAGCTTGAGATTGGGTGTGAGTTCCCCGCCATCGACAGTAAACGAGCGTCGCAGCAAAATTGCAGCAGCCGGCTGCTCGTGCCGCGCAATACGATTAATGTTAGCAAGCAGTTCCACGCGCAATTTCGGCTCATCGGTACGGAGTTCCGCGATCGATCCTGGGAGAGCGGTTCGATCTACTGTTATTAATGCTGCAAGGCATTTTCGGCCCGCGCCGAGCACTAGAGCATGGTCAACCCACGGGATTTCTCGCAGGGTGGACTCTATCGGCGGCAGCGCAATTCGTCGCCCGGCGGAAGTCTTGATGATTTCCGATTTACGCCCGGTGAGCCGCAAAAATCCGGCATCGTCGAAGCTCCCATAGTCGCCTGTCCTATAGAAACCGTTTTCGGACACTCGAGCAAACGATCCGGGATCGCCATAATAGCCGTTAAATAATCCCGGACCTTTGACCATGACCTCGCCGTCGCTATCGAGTCTAATCTCGTTTTCCGATAAGACCTTCCCCACGGTTCCGAAGCGGTAGCTATTTGGGGTGTTCATCGCCATCGGCAAAATGTTTTCGCTCAGGCCGTAGGCTTCCAAAACCAGCAAATCGAGCGACTGGAAAAACTTTAGTACCCACGGCGCCATCGGGGCTGACCCGGAGATCAAGTACTGGAGCCGATCTCCGAACAGGCCTCGCAGATGGCGAAGGACAATCCGATCAGCCAGTCCGTGTTGCAATTTGAGAGAGGGTGAGGGCGATCTGCCCGCCCTAGTGGCCATCGCGTGTTGGGCACCCACGTCCAACGCGTAGCGGGCGATCGCGCGCTTTAAGCCTTTTTGCTGACTGAGCTTACTCTTAATGCCGTTGGCGACTTTCTCAAAGAATCTCGGCACACCGATGAACACATCGGGCTGAATTTCTTTGACGTAATCGAGCGCCTTGAGCGGGTCGTCAACCATATACAACGAAGATCCGGTCATCAACGCGCACTGGTTCATGATGCGCTGAAACAAATTGGAGAGCGGCAGCCAGCAGATAAAACGGGCATCGGGTAGCGGCTTAGGCAGAACGCTAACGATCGCGCGGCAAGCCAGGAGAAGCTGGTCATGGGTATAGAGGATCCCTTTAGGTTCGCCCGTTGTTCCGGAGGTATATATGATGGTTGCCGGGTGATCGCTGCTTGGCAAGGAGACTTCATCATCGCCGTGAGATTCGGCATCTTTCCAAATTTCATCCCAATGGACCACATTGCCGAGCATTTTTTCCTTGTCAGCGTACAAGAGCACGATAAGCTTCGCCCGTTGGGACATTTCGCCGATCTTGACCAGTACCGCGCGATCTTTTACCACGAGAACATCTATCGCAGCGTTTTCTACAATTTTTTGTAAGCGTTCGGCCGTGTCGTGGCCATCGAGCCCTATTACTATTGCGCCGCTGACTAAGCCTGCAAGATGAGTGAGTTCCCACTCCAGGTAATTCGGCGAAATGATTCCCAGCCTATCGCCACTAACCAAACCTCGCTTTCTGAGCCACTTTGCGAGATGAACGACTTTAGACCAGAGGGTGGCCCAGCTTACCGGCTTCCAATCGCCTGCAGAGGATCGAGAATAGATCGACGGCGCATCGGGGGTCCGACGCGCCTGATCTTTTAGGAACCCCAGCACCGTTTCCACGAGAAAATCGGCGATCGCCTAGGTTTGGCTGCTACGGAGAAGTGGGCCGCGGCTCGCCCGAACAAATTCGGGCCATTCTGGCCGCATGGGACGACGGATAGTGAGATCGCTGTCGCTTAGCCCCAGCCAATTCATGTGAGTTTTCACATGGCTACCGAGATATACTTTTCGGCGGATCATGAAATCAACGATCGGGGCCATGGCTGTCCAGTAAAGGCGATTGGCTTTCCCCTCGCGAATAAGCGCAGAAAACTCTGGGGCATAGGGGTTGTAGCCGAAATTTTTAAGGTCGGAGTACATCAACAACCAATTGATGGGGTAGTTGCTGTAGATTGGGCTAGCGTACTTGCTATTGACGATCAATCCGAGTTCAACAACCTTTTTCATGATCGTATCTTGGTTGTACTCCCACGCGTGATAGGGCGCGATGTAGCGGGGAAACTTAGTTCCTGTGGGGTACTCTTTTGGATTCCAAAACCGCTTCAGATCCGCTTCATCAAACTCGCCGCTTTCTTTCAGCTCGGGTGGCGTCCAGTCGACGTTTGATATGGCCAGCGGGGGAAACTCATATTCCATGCGTTCTGGGTCTGGCTGACCGGGCGAATAACCTGCCAAAATCAAAGGAATATCCTTCTGGACGGCGAGTTTGATCGCATTTCCCTCAAATAATGGGGCGTAGACATAGGAAACCGTGTGTACTGCACCTCGCTCCTCTTGGTTCTTGAGGAGAAATCGAAACAGCCGGCGATAGAATTCTTTTTCAGGCGTGTACACGACATGTTCGATATCGAGCTTGTCGATGCATTGGTGGATATTTTTCCAGGCAATCTCTCCGATATCGATATCCGTCGTATAGGCAAGAACCTTTAAGCCGTACTCCTTCTTGAGCTTATAAAGCAAGTAGACACTGTCCTTGCCGCCGCTTAAGCAGGCCAAACAATCGTATTCGCCCTGACCTCGGCAATCTTTAATCGCCTGCTCAAGATCTGCCTCGCGAGCTTTGCGAAGCGACTCGGACGATGCGCGATCGACGGGTTTATAGGTCCGGCAATAATTACATACCCCGGTAGCGTCAAGATCCGCTCCAGGCGCGGTCCCTGGCAATAGACAGCGCTTACACCTGATCATTACAATGCTCCACCCTAATCTGCCCTCACCGGCGCAACCCGTGATACAGAATATCGTTCTACCACTGTGGGATGTTCGTGTTTTAACTTAAATTGGCGAGCCGATTGGCAATCCCCGACTCTTCCCCCGGCGAAAACGCATAGGGGTAAAGGGACTTCTCGCTAGCGGCCAACTCGGGCTTACCGCCAAATCGAGCAATTTGATTCCGGACATATCCCAATTCCAAGCGCAACAATACTGCTGGCGCATTTACTCGCCGATTGATTCGGGTTTCGGCCCAACTGACAAATCCCAGCATCCGTTCGTAATATTTCACGTGACGCGGATTTACTTCAATGAGGAGATCGGTAAACTTTTGAATATCAAAGGAATAAATGAACGCGATATGAAATAACGCCGCCAAAACTTGCTTAGATTTGATTTCGCCATCCACGGCTAACTTGGTGAATTCGCAAAGACGACGTCCTTGATGGCGGAGAGTAGTCAACTCATCTTTATACAAATCATCCGCTAAAAGTCCGATGGGAGAGTCGAAGCCTATGGTAATTGTACCTATAGTCCGATCCTCGGACGATGCGACTAAAGTAATTCTGTTGGGATGGTCTTCCGCCGTGAAGGTAGATTGATACCCCCGCCAGGAATACATTTTCTTAATCAACATACTTGCGGAACTGCGCTGCCCTTGGGTATCCGCTAAGCGAATTTTGAACTCTTTGCGATCCACTACTTGCTCAAGAATTTCGGGAAGATCGGGGGTTTCCTGGTTGAGCGGTCCGGCAGATGCCTTAAATCCCATAGGCACCTTTATAATGGTGTCTCCGGACAACCCTTTCTTTTTAGGCGTAGTGACCATTTTTAGACCCAGCCCCGAATATTAAAAGGTCACGTGCAAGCAGCGCGAATTTTCCAGACAGAACTTTTCTTGGCAATGCTAGGGAAAATTCTTTGCCGAACCGCATCTTATGAATCAAGCTTAAGAACTAGATTCTAAAACTCGGTTAGTCAGTTGTAAAGAGAACCTTTCGCTTCTTGTAAGTCACCCAGAATGTCAAAAAACACTTGCGACTAAATGGCTTATGGGTTGACAATGCCCATCTTTACGCTAACGTAACAATGTGTCGGCTTAAACCACAATTGGCTTTTGCTTGATTTTTTCAAGCCCGCGGCCTTCTATCAAAATCTCGGGAGAACCCTGGTGAAAAAGCTTAAGTCCCGCAATTTATCTAAATTAATGCTAACTTGTACCGCCGTATTGGGACTGCATGGTTGTGCGTTGCAGCAAACCTACCCAACAGCACCCCCAAGAGCTGACGCAAGTGCGCCCACCGAGTATTTGGTCGGTCCCGGCGATGTTCTCAATATTGTTGTTTGGCGCAACCCCGAGGTATCCACCCAGGTACCGGTTCGCCCCGATGGAAAATTCACTACACCATTGGTGGAAGACATTCAGGCAAGCGGAAAAACCACCACTCAGTTGGCTCGCGATATCGAAAAGGCTCTTTCCAAGTATATTCAGGACCCGATCGTTTCCGTCATCGTTACCAATTTTTCTGGGCCGTTTAGCGAGCAGATCCGGGTAGTTGGTCAGGCAACCAAGCCGCAGGCATTGCCGTATAAAGAACGAATGACGTTGCTCGACGTGCTTATCGCCGTGGGCGGCCTCACTGAATTCGCCGATGGCAATGGCGCAAGCGTGTTAAGGGCGGTTAACGGCAAGAGCCGACAGTTTTCTGTGCGTCTTGAGGACCTTATCAAAGAAGGCGATGTGTCCGCCAATATTGAAATGAGACCCGGGGATGTTTTGGTCATTCCCGAAAGTTGGTTTTAAAATTAAACCGTAACTTGTTTCTGCAACCAACGTCTTAGGGTAATTCATGCACGAAATTATCGCGCAGTTGAGTGGCTATTTGCGAGCGATGTGGAGACATCGCTGGTACGCATTGGCGGTCGCCTGGCTCGTTTGCCTGGCGGGGTGGGCGGTGGTGTTTACTATGCCAAGCCGCTACGAAGCTTCCGCGCGGATTTACGTCGATACGAAATCGATACTGGGGCCACTCATGCAGGGCCTAGCGGTTCAGCCGAATCTGGATCAGCAAGTCGGCATGATTGCGAGAACGCTTATCACTCGGCCAAACCTAGAAAAGGTTTTGCGCAATTCCGATCTGGATATCCGCGCTAAGAATAACACCGAGAAAGAAGAGCTAGTTGACCTATTGCAGTCGCGAATACAGCTAATCGGTACGGGTAAGGATAACTTGTTTTCGCTTACCTATTGGGACAGTCATCCGGATCAGGCGAAGAAGGTGGTCCAGTCCTTGGTTAATATTTTCGTTGAAAGTAGCCTAGGAGATAAACGTAAGGACAGTGAATCTGCGCGCCGTTTCTTGGACGAACAAATAAAGTCTTATGAGCAAAAACTCGTTGTTGCTGAGAACGCACTGAAAGAATTCAAGCAGAAGCACATGGGTGTGATGCCAGACGACAAGCAAAACTATTACAGTCGCCTGTCGGAAGCGTCAACGAAACTAAACCAGGCACAGCTTGAATTAAAGGAAGTTGAAAACGCCCGCGATGCCATCAAGAACCAAATCGCGGGCGAAGATCCGGTATTGCTTCCCGAAGAGACACCTGCCGAAGTCGCTGAGGCCGAGAGAAACAAGGGTTCTTTCAAACGGAATCCCGAACTAGACGAACGAATTCAGTCACTGGAAAAAAATCTCGACGCCTATCGGCTGAAATATACTGAACAACATCCGGATATTATCGCCACGAAACGCATTCTTGCCCAACTTCAGGAGCAAAAAGAAAAGGAAAATCAAGAAGCGAAAGTAACTGAAGAGATAGAACAAGCGAAGCGAGCGGAGGAGGCAAAAGCCTTCGCAGGGAAAGGCGGTCCGGGAATGGGGGCGAGCCGTCAAAATCTTAACCCTGTTTTTCAGCAGCTTAAAGTTGCTTTAGGTGAAGCTGAGGCTAGCGTAGCTTCGATCCGCGCACGAGTAAACGAATTCCAAAATCGCCTCGCAGACCTAAAGAGTCAAGCAAATATGGTTCCGCAAGTGGAGGCGGAACTGAGTCAGTTAAATCGCGACTACGAAGTAAACAAGGCGAACTACGAAAAGTTGCTTGCGCGGCGTGAATCGGCAACCATGTCTAACGAAATGGATGCAGGCACCGGTGGACTAGATTTTCGCGTAATCGACCCGCCCCGAGTGCCGCCTATACCGAGCAGCCCAAATCGGCCCCTGCTCTATACTCTTGTTCTACTTGCCGGACTTCTGCTGGGTGTCGCCCTAGCGTTCGCGATGAGCCAGATTCGCCCGATGTTTAGCGATCGCGAGGCACTTAGGGAATTTACAGGTTTACCCTTGCTCGGAAGCGTATCCATGATATGGACACCCGAGCAAAAACGAAAGTCAAGGCAGCGTACCTTGGTGTATGCAATGACATGTCTTGGACTATTGTGCGTTTATGGTGCGGTTATGACGGCGAATCTTCTCAAGGAAGATGGAATCATAAGCAAAGTCCGAACGCTAACTAACCTTTAAATACGGACAACGCCGTGACTCAACTCGGAAGGAAGTTACATTGAGCTTAATTGAACGCGCCGCTGGAAGGATTGCAGAGACTAGCCGTGAGGTTCCGAAATCGAATCCTGCTGACATAATGCCGCCTATCGCGGCAGCTCAAGATACTGCTATCGAGCGAGCGGCAGCAAAGCTACACGAGCGCCAATCTGATAGTGGGCGTGGGATCCCGAGCCCTAACGCTGGCCCAAGCCACAACGCTCCATCTATGCTCGACTTACAAAAAACCCGACGCGAACCGACCATGGCGCAGGTCTCCCCTCAGGGCATGATTAACCTCGCGCGTCTCAAGCAAGCAGGCATGATCACGCCGGATGGTGAGCGCAGCACCATCGCTGAAGAGTTCCGTCAAATCAAACGACCGCTGTTGATGAATGCGTTTAATCAAGGCGTCGCTCAAGTGAAAAACGGCAACTTGATAATGGTCACGAGTTCGTTGCCAGGCGAAGGCAAGAGTTTCAGTTCTGTAAATCTTGCGATGAGCATCGCAATGGAAATGGACCATACCGTGCTGCTCGTAGATGCTGACGTTGCGAAACCCTCGGTTCCCGGATTGTTAGGCCTCAAAGCGGATCGAGGTTTAATGGATCTGCTGCTCGATGATTCCCTACAGCTTTCCGATGTATTAATTAAAACGAACGTAGAAAAACTAACGTTGTTGCCCGCGGGACGAGGGCATCGGTACTCGACGGAATTACTTGCTAGTGTGGCCATGCGGCGTCTCACGGAAGAGATGGGTCAACGCTATTCCGACCGTATTATTATTTTTGATTCTCCGCCTTTACTTGCGACAAGTGAAGCTCGTGTACTCGCTGGTTATATGGGACAAATCGTGGTGGTAGTGGAAGCTCAGAAGACAACCCATGAAGCACTGCGTGAGGCCCTAAAGCATCTCGAGCACTGCGAGGTAGTCGGGATGTTGCTGAATAAAGGCAACTATTTGCCTGGAAACAGCTACTATGGGTCCTACTACGGCACCTATGGCAAACAATAGGAACAAGAACCGCCGGCGTCATTGTGGAATTCGAGCGCAAACATCAAACGTAGTAAATAGGTTTCGGCTCGGGGTAGGACATGTTGTAACGTTGCTAGGCATCATTGGAGTCCAGCCGACGCTGGCGGCAGATCCTTACGATATCACGGGTGTGGCTGCAGACCCGACGGCTACGGCCCCTCAAACTGAAAGAGGGGGCTTACATCTCAAGCCCAGGCTTTTTGTGCGCGAGACTTACACCGATAATGTAGCGCTCGCGCCAGGAGACCAAAAAAAATCCGACTTCATCACGGAGATCGCCCCAGGCTTCAGGCTCACCGACAAAACCGCGCGAACCGAACTCGATATTGATTACTCGCTAAATAACCTTTTCTACGCGCGGGACGACGATAGAAATACGCTGAATCACCAGTTGCAAGCTCTTGGTAAATTCGAGTTGGTGGAAAATCTATTCTTCCTTGATTCCCAAGCCCAGATCAGTCAACAAGCAGTATCGATTTCGGGCCCGATCGGGGCCGATTCCTCCACAAATGACAACAATCGGACGTTTCGGTCATACTCACTAAGTCCTTATGTGAAGAAGCGTTTTGGGCGCCAAGCAACGGCCGAGGCCCGATACACATTTAGCCAGGTCAGTAGCAATTCCCAAACATCAGCGATTTCCGACAGTACTGGAAATCGCGTTTCCTTAGACATAGAAAGTGGTCCCGCCTTCCGAGAGCTGGGCTGGGGCGTTAATTTCATCGACGATCGGGTTGAGTACGAAGATTTTGAAGATACCAAGTTTCAAAGTTTAACGGGAACAGCGCGATATCGAATAAACAATCGCGTTTTTGCTATCGGTTCTCTCGGTTACGATAAGAATGACTACTTCACGACCGGTGATAAACCCGAAGGCGCGACTTATAGCCTGGGAGTGGATTGGCGCCCATCTCAGCGAACTTCGCTAACTGTTAGTGCCGGACGGCGTTATTTCGGCAGTACGTACAATTTGGCGTTTCTTCATCGAACCAGGCGGACGGTTTGGGACATTTCCTATACCGAGGGCATCCAAACCTCTCGTTCGCAGTTTATTGTTCCGCCGGGCGGGCTCGATCGGCAGCAAATCGAGGATTCTTTGAAAAGAAGTAACCCCGGGCTAAGTGATAATGAGTTGCGACAACGAACTGATGACATCATCAGTCAATTCGGTACCAATGTGCAGACCAACGTCGTCTTCATTGAGAAAAAATGGCGTGGACTTTTTACTTTCAATCTCGCAAAAAGTGACATTCTTCTGAGTGCATACGACACCGTGAAGGACTCGGAAACTACGCAAAGCGTGAGCATCTTCAACAATTCCGGGGACTTTTCTTTAAGTCGCGTGATTAAGCAATCCGGTGTTGGAGCCCGCTGGAATTACCGTCTGACTGCTCGCAACCAAGCGAATATCGGATTAGATCTTTCCAGATTTAGATTCGTGGATATACAGCGAACCGATAATACAGCAGCTTTCAATTTAGGTATCACCCGGAAGTTGTCACGAGAAGCCAGCGGTTCGCTGAACTATAGATATTTGCAGCGAGATTCAAATTTTGGTTTCGGTGAGTACGACGAGAACGCCATATTTGGCTCAATCACCGCCACTTTTTAGAAAGCCGCTATATGTATGAAGCCTTCTACCATCTCCGCGCAAAACCATTTCAGCTCAGCCCAGACCCTAGCTTCTTTTACGGCAGTAAAGGCCATAAGCGGGCCATGTCTTACCTCGAATACGGCTTACATCAAGGCGAAGGATTTATCGTCATTACAGGCGAAATCGGTGCTGGAAAGACCACCTTGGTTCGCCACTTGTTCAAGAAACTGCAAGGAGAGAATCTAGTCGCAGCGCAACTAGTTAGCACTCAACTTGAAGCTGATGACATGCTGCGTATGGTTGCCGCAGCTTTTGGTCTGCCCCACGACGAGAGCAATAAGGCCACCTTGCTTAAGCGACTTGAGAATTTCTTGGTTAACTGCCAAAACCTTGGCAAGCGAGCATTGCTAATCGTCGATGAAGCGCAGAACCTCAGCCCACGCGCCGTCGAAGAGCTGCGCATGCTTTCTAATTTCCAATCTCAGGAAAAATCTCTTTTGCAGAGTTTCTTGCTCGGTCAACCGGAATTTCGCTACACCATGGCGAGCGAAGGTATGCAGCAGCTCCGGCAGCGGGTAACTGCGTCGTACCACCTAGGCCCCATGGATCAGCAAGAGACCCGGGAATATATCGAGCACCGGATGCGAACCGTGGGATGGAACCATGATCCTAACTTTACTCCAGACGCGTTTGCTGCAATTCACGAGTATGCCGCCGGCATTCCTCGCAAGATCAACACACTGTGCGATCGTTTGCTATTGATGGGCTACTTGGAAGAAATGCATCAGATCGATACTTCCGCGGTAAGTGAGGTCGTCACCGAAATCAAGAATGAAATGGCGGTCCCATTAACCGAGCCTTCGGGCTTAAGTTCTATGAATTACGCGGTAAGTTCGCCGGTAGTTCAAGCTAAGCAGCTTGAAATAGAGTCTAATTTGGCTAATCTTGAGAAACGCTTGGGGCAGGTTGAGAGATCCGTGGTCACGATGCTCAAATTGATGCGGGAAGTATTGTCGGTTGCTGGCCTCAAGCGCTTTCGCTCAGACCCTCATACGGATGATAAGGTTGTCTCGATTAAGGAATAGGTTTGAGTAAAAAAATACTTTGTGTAGTCGGTGCACGGCCCAATCTCATGAAGATCGCGCCGGTTATTGGCGCGCTAAAAACAGGGCCAGTTCCGTTTGAGATCTGCTTGCTGCATACCGGCCAACATTACGATACGGCCATGAACGATCAGTTTTTCATGGCTCTTGGAATTCCGCGTCCCAATATCAATCTGGATGTAGGTTCAGCATCCCATGCGGTACAAACCGCGGAGATCATGAAGCGTTTTGAACCAATCCTAGATCAAGAAATGCCAGATGCGATTTTAGTTGTGGGAGATGTCAACTCAACGATTGCCTGTGCGCTGGTCGCTGCGAAAAGAGGAGTGAAAGTGATTCATGTCGAGGCTGGGCTACGTAGCTTCGACAGGGCTATGCCGGAGGAGATCAATCGAGTACTAACCGATCAGATTTCCGATGTTCTTTTTACAACCGAGAGGGAAGCGGAAAGAAATCTTCTTAGGGAGGGAATTGCAAGCGAACGTATACATTTCGTAGGCAATGTAATGATCGATACCCTGAGGAGTCAGTTGCCCCACGCTAAACCAGCGGCCGAAACCCTGCGCCTGGCGGGCGTTCCCGAGGAGCATATCGGGAACAAGAGCATGTACGCGATACTGACTTTACATCGACCATCAAATGTCGATGACCCCAAGATTCTACGGATCTTATTGCGTGCCGTCGTTGACGTGAGTAAGTACCTTCATATCGTTTTCCCAGTTCATCCACGTACTCGAAGCAGAATTGAAGCCTTTGGTTTGCTGGACCCGATGAAAAACGCGAATATTACGCTCTTGCCGCCCCAAGGTTATTTGGAAATGTTAGGGCTCATGAAAGATGCGCGGGTAGTGCTGACGGATTCTGGTGGCATACAGGAAGAAACGACCGCCTTGGGCGTGCCGTGCGTCACATTGCGACAAAATACCGAGCGACCTATCACCGTCACCGAGGGCACCAATACCATCGCGGGTACTGATCCGAATAAAATTCTGGCTGTGGTTAAAGATGTGCTCGAAACTGGCGGGAAGTCCGGTAGATCACCAGAGTTTTGGGATGGTGCGGCCGCCCCTCGTATCGCGGCTGTGTTATGCGAAATGCTTAATCAGAACCAAAACCGTCGAGTTGCATAATCCACAACCCTATGTCCACGCTGCCCATACGGAATGCTTTTTCCATTGACGTTGAAGACTACTTTCAAGTCTCCGCGCTCGCCCCCCATTTCCCCCGAAAAATTTGGGAGCGTCAACCGTGCCGGGTAGAACGCAATGTCGATCGCATGTTGGCAATGCTCGACGATCATCAAGCTCTTGCCACATTTTTTACCTTGGGCTGGGTAGCGGAACGCTATCCGGAACTCGTCAAACGTATCGTGGCAGGCGGGCATGAGCTTGCCAGCCATGGTTACGGCCACCAACGCGCGTCCGATCTTAGCCACGAAGAGTTCTTACGCGACGTAACCCACGCGAAGAAACTCCTGGAAGACCTAGGTGGTCAACCAGTGATCGGATATCGTGCGCCGAGTTTCTCTATCGGCGAAAACAATCTATGGGCCCTCGATACGTTAGCCGAAGCGGGCTATGAGTATAGTTCCAGCATCTATCCAATACGCCACGATCACTACGGTATGCCGAATGCGCCGCGTTTCGCTTTTCGACCGAATAGCACGAAGTCGTTGTTGGAACTTCCGGCCACAACGATACGGTTATTTAATCGTAATCTACCAGCCGCCGGTGGTGGATATTTTCGACTCCTTCCGTATCAACTTTCTCGCTGGTCTATTAACCGCGTGAACCGGATGGACGGTCAGCCTTGTATTTTTTACTGTCATCCATGGGAAATCGATCCGGAACAACCGCGGCCAAGCGGCTTGACCCTAAAAACTCGTTTCCGTCACTATGTAAACCTGGCCAGAACGGAATCTAGATTACGGAGTTTGCTGAAGGACTTTCGTTGGGGCCGCGTGGATCATATCTTTCTCGGGAAACCTAGTTGACCAGTCTGGCCGTTAAGTATCCGCTTGTTGCGCCGCTTGCGAACTCGAGCACCGCGGATACAATCACTATTCAAACACTGACCGATCGAGACTCCAGTCGGTGGGACGAGTTCGTAATGTCGTGCCCCGAGGCCACGTTCTTTCATCGTGCGGGGTGGAGGACGATTCTCGAGCGCGCGTTCGGCCATCGAACTCATTTTTTGTATGCGGAGTCTGACGGCGTTATTCAAGGTGTCCTTCCTCTTGCAGAAGTAAAAAGCTGGCTATTCGGGCATTGGCTGGGATCTCTGCCGTTTTGCGTATACGGGGGAATCGCGGCGAAATCCGAATCGGCGCGGCAGAAATTGGATTTAGCTGCTCAACGACTGGCCAGCGAACTCAATGTCGGGCACCTGGAATACCGAACCTTTCAAGCGACCCATCCGGATTGGGCGCACAAAGATATCTACGTCACTTTCCGCAAAGAAATTTTTTCTGACCACGAACAAAACATGCTCGCCATTCCTCGCAAGCAACGCGCGATGGTTCGAAAAGGAATCAAGGCCGGTTTACGAAGTGAACAAGATCACAATGTGGATCGTTTTTTCTCACAGTTCTCCGATAACGTGCATCGCCACGGAACGCCGGCGCTATCAAAGCGCTATTTCCGATTACTCACCGAGGTCTTCGGCGACGACTGCGAAGTCCTAACCGTTGTCGACGTAGAAGGTAAGCCCTTGAGCAGTGTCTTAACCTTCTATTTTCGTGACGAAGTCTTACCCTATTACGCTGGTGACGATGTTGCCGCGCGCGATTTGGCGGCAAACGACTTTAAATATTGGGCACTGATGCAACGAGCTACGGAACGAGGATGCAAAGTCTTTGACTATGGCCGCAGTAAAATTGGTACAGGTCCATACCACTTCAAAAAAAATTGGGGCTTTGAGCCCACGCCACTCAACTACGAATATCAATTGCACGGAGCTAAATCCGTACCTGATCAAAACCCACTAAATCCGAAGTATCGATTATTCATTAAAGCATGGCAAACGATGCCATTGATGTGGGCCAACCGACTCGGGCCACACATCGTCAAATATTTAGGCTAGCCGCGATGAAACATCTTCTTCTGCTGGTTCATCGTATACCCTTCCCGCCAAATAAGGGCGATAAAGTCCGGTCTTTCAATTTGCTCAAGTTTCTAGCGAACGAATATCGTATCCACCTTGGCACTTTTATCGATACTGACGAAGACTGGCAGTACGTGGACGAAATCAGGAAACTCTGTCGCGATAGTTATTTTGCGCGACTTGATGGACGAATGGCACGAATCAAGAGCCTAAGGGGATTTCTAACCGGCGATCCATTGACATTGCCGTACTATTCCCATCGTGGTCTTCAGGATTGGGTCAACGAAAAACTCGCGTTCGTGCCACTGAAACACGCAGTGGTGTTTTCCTCGGCGATGGCACAATACTTACCACGAACTAGCTCCATGACACGAGTTGCGGACTTAGTGGACGTCGATTCGGACAAATGGGGCCAGTACGCTAAAAGTAAATCATGGCCTTTTTCATGGGTTTATCGACGGGAAGCAGCACGACTACTTACGTTCGAAAGGAGAATTGCGCAAGACTTCAACGCAACGGTATTCGTCAATGAGCGAGAAGCGGAGCTGTTCAAAACCCTTGCACCGGAATCTGTCGACCGCATCTCTTACGCAAATAACGGTGTCGACACGGACTACTTCTCTCCTGAACATGCGCTCGACAATCCTTACTCAGCAAGCGATCTAGTGTTGGCATTCACCGGCGCGATGGATTACTGGCCCAACATCGATGCCGCGGAATGGTTCGTCCATGAAGTCTTTAACAAAGTACGGGCTAGGTGTCCTCACGCTAGTTTCTACGTTGTGGGCGCACGTCCCGATGCGCGCGTGAAGAAACTCGCCCATTTTCCGGGTGTGTTCGTGACAGGATCGGTGCCAGATATCCGGCCCTATCTCGCACACGCTAAACTAGCTGTCGCACCCTTGCGAATCGCCCGCGGTACTCAAAACAAAGTCCTGGAAGCTATGGCTATGGCTAAGATCGTCATCGCGTCTCACGAAGCCGCGCAAGGTATATCCGCCGAGCCAAATTATGAACTCATTGTCGCCAAGAATGCAGCAGAATTTACCGAACAGGTGGTAATGCAACTGCAACGCGCACCTAGCGAACTGATTGGCAGCCGAGCACGGCTGCGGGTAGTTAAAGATTACAGTTGGCAGGCTAATTTAGCCCATATCGGACAATTATTGCGACCCGCAAGCACCGCGTTTTCAAACGATCAGCGCAACGAATCGACGACTACCAAAGCGAATGTTTTGCCCTTTCCCACAAGGAAATCGGCATGATGCCAGAACATGAAATACATCTGCGACCAGAACCGAATTCAACGGGGGTAAGTAGAAACACGTCCACGTGGCGACTTTGCAGCCTGCTAATTCTGGCGTCCCTGGTATGGCTATTTACGTGGTATGGGGAAACGACTCTCTCGACCATAGCTATTTGGCAGCGATCCGATACCTACGCGCACGGTTTTTTGATATTTCCTATTAGCGCTTACTTGATTTGGACCCGTCGCAATGAACTGTTGAAGATACAACCTCAGCCTAGTGTTTTCGGACTAGCTGCTTTGATCGGTTTAGGGTTTGTCTGGTTGCTCGCGGAGTCGGCCGAGGTGCTTGTCGCCTCGCAGTACGCGCTTGTCGCGATGGTGCCTACCATAGTTTGGGCAGTACTCGGTTATCGCGTGGGCATGGCGTTGCTCTTTCCACTCCTGTTCCTCCTCTTTGCGGTGCCCGTTGGGGAATTTCTGCTGCTTCCGTTGATGAATTTCACCGCCGACTTTACCGTAGCTGCTCTTAGAATCACTGGCATACCAGTTTTTCGCGAAGGTAATTTTTTTACTGTTCCGAGTGGGAGTTGGTCGGTAGTCGAAGCCTGTAGCGGGTTGCGCTATCTGATTGCATCGCTAACGTTAGGATGCCTGTTCGCGTACCTTACCTATCGCAGTATTTGGCGTCGCATTGCGTTTATCGCTTTCTCAATAGTGGTACCGATTATTGCGAATGGTTTTCGAGCCTACATGATTGTCATGATTGGTCATCTTAGTAACAATAAACTTGCCACGGGTGTTGACCACGTAATCTACGGTTGGGTCTTTTTCGGTTTTGTGATGATGTTGTTGTTCTGGGCAGGCTCCCGATGGCGAGAACCTGACGAATCGATTTCCGACACAGAAGCGAAATCCAGTAAAGCACACGCCTCTGCTCAAACGCCCTTAGGTAAGATTGCCGTTTTTGCGAGCGCAAGCGCGCTGATTGCCGCTGTATGGCCGACTTACGCGCGACACCTGGATATGCTGCCTGCAAATCCGACGTCGATCCATCTGACCAGCCCCACCACGAGCCCGCCTTGGTTAACTAGTAACTATGCTGCGACAGATTGGCAGCCTTTGTTCTTAACGGCTCAAGGACAATTAAAGCAGGTTTATAGTAAAAACGGCAAGAGTGTCGAGCTGTTGATAAAGTATTATCGTAACCAACATCAAGATGCCGAACTGATCAATTCAAATAATCAATTGACGAGTACTCGTCACGCGACATGGGGCCTTATTTCCGCGGAGTCGCGTGAGTTGCGTTTAAGCGACCGTTCACTTAGCTTCGGTGAAGCTAAGTTGCGATCACCTCGTAGCAAGCTCTTAGTTTGGACTTGGTATTGGATCGGCGGACAATATACGGATAACGTCTACCTCGCCAAGATCTATCAAGCAAAAGCTAAACTGCTAAATAAAGGGGATGATGCCGCTGCCATCTTCATCTATTCAAGCTATGACGATTCTCCCGACGACACTCGAATTCTTTTAAGCGATTTCTTGAATGATATGTTCCCAGCCATCGATAATACGTTGGCGCAAGCTAAGCGATGATCTTGCCGCGGTCGTCAGCTATGTCCCAAACTCCTCTCATCGCTCACGTTATCCATCGGCTAGCAATGGGCGGGCTGGAAAACGGCGTAGTCAACCTAATTAACCGTATGCCCGCTAATCGCTACCGTCATGCCATTATATGCATGACGCGTTACTCGGATTTTCGTTCACGAATCGAAAATCCTGATGTTGAAGTGTTTGCGCTCAATCGTAAGGAAGGTGGTGACTGGTCGGCCCGCGGTAGGTTGTTCTTCCTAATTCGTAGACTTAAACCGGCAATCGTCCATAGTCGAGGAATGTCGGGACTAGATAGTATGTTACCTGCGCTGCTAAACGGTGTTACGGCACGAATACACGGTGAACACGGCCGGGATATGGGCGATCTCGACGGCAGCAATCGTAAAGCCCAATGGGTACGTCGGCTGCATCGACCACTGGTTAGCCACTATATCGCTCTTTCCAAGGACCTAGAATCGTATCTCGAAAGAAAGATCGGCGTACCAAAAAGATGCATCACCCAAATCTACAACGGGGTGGATGGCCAACTATTTCGTCGTCCTTCGCCTGAACGTATCCCGTTGCCAGAAAAAGGATTCGCTGATGATACGAGCTTTGTCATCGGTACCGTTGGACGAATGGAATCGGTAAAAGATCAAGTTAATCTTACCAAAGCATTTATTCTGCTCGCGTCCATGCTCCCCAAGAAACGAAATCAACTTAGATTGATGATGATAGGAGATGGGCCGCTACGAGAACATTGTGAGAAGTTATTGGAGGAGGCAGGAGTTCGTCATCTCGCCTGGCTTCCAGGCGCACGGGATGACGTCGCTGACTTGATGTGCGGAATGGATCTATTTGTTTTACCCTCGTTAGCCGAAGGTATATCCAACACCATACTTGAAGCCATGGCGTGCGGGCTGCCAGTGATCGCTACGCGGGTCGGTGGTAACCCTGAACTTGTCCTAGAAGGTGTAACAGGCAGTTTAGTACCTCCCGCTGATCCAAACGCCCTCACCGAGGCGATAGTACGTTATCTAAAAAATCCAGAGCTCGTCGCAAATCAAGGACGCGCCGGAAGGGCCTTAACGGATAGCCGATTCAGCATGGAGTCTATGGTCAATAGCTATATGCGAGTTTACGACCGTGTGCTAGAACGGAAAACTGGTCAAACCGTGATGCAAAGCTAGCCTATGTGTGGAATAGTTGGCCTTTTCGATGTTGGTGGCACGAAAGAGATTGCACGCTCAATACTGGAACGGATGAATCAAGCACAATTTCATCGCGGTCCAGACGAAGGCGATGTTCACATTGAGCCTGGATTAGGTTTTGGCCATCGGCGCTTGTCCATCATCGATCTCTCGTCCGGACAACAGCCGCTGTTCAACGAGGACCACAGCGTCGTTGTAGTGTTCAACGGCGAAATTTATAATTTTCAAGATTTGATGCCGGAACTGATCGCGCTCGGGCATCAGTTCCGTACCCGAAGCGACACGGAAGTCATCGTCCACGCTTGGGAGCAGTGGGGCGAAGCTTGCGTGAATCGATTTCGCGGCATGTTCGCCTTTGCGCTGTGGGATCGCAACCGTCAGACATTTTTCCTAGCGCGTGATCGACTCGGTGTAAAACCGTTGTTCTATTCGGTCTTACCTGACAATACCCTAGTTTTTGGCTCGGAGTTAAAGGCGCTTCTCTGTCATCCTAAACTGTCGCTTGAAATCGATCCACGTTCTGTGGAGGACTATTTCGCTTACGGTTATGTGCCGGAACCCCGAACAATCTACAAGCACGCCTTTAAGCTTCCACCCGGCCATTCCTTGACTATTCAAAGGGGCAAAGCTGTTCCTTCCACCAAAGAATACTGGGATCTCTTGTTTCAACCTGGCGATAGAATCAGCGAGCGAGATGCTCAGGCTGAGTTGATCGAGCGTCTGCGCGAGGCGGTAAAAATCCGGTTGATATCTGAAGTTCCATTAGGCGCCTTCCTCTCTGGCGGGGTAGACTCCAGCGCCGTCGTCGCTATGATGGCAGGAATATCGGACGATCCGGTCAACACGTGCTCGATTTCTTTCGGTGATCAAAAATACAATGAGTCGGAGTATGCCCGCGAAGTTGCCGAGCGCTATCGAACCAATCACCGAGTGGAACAAGTCGATTCCGACGACTTCGATCTGGTGGATACGCTCGCCTCGCTTTACGACGAGCCCTACGCCGATAGCTCCGCAATGCCGACATATCGTGTCTGCCAACTCGCACGCAAATCGGTTACAGTGGCCTTATCGGGAGATGGGGGGGACGAAAATTTCGGCGGATATCGCCGTTATCGCTGGCATATGAACGAGGAGAAAATACGATCCTTGATGCCGCTTGGAGTACGTCGTCCCGTCTTTAGTGCGGTAGGAAAACTTTATCCGAAAGCTGATTGGGCACCGCGAATTTTCAGGGCACGAACAACCCTGCAAGCATTGGCGCGTAGTTCAGTCGAAGCCTATTTCCATACAGTGTCCATCATGGACGACGAAATGCGTGGGAAACTGTTCAGCGATAGCTTTCGTCGCGAGTTACAGAATTATCAGGCCGTTGAAGTCCTGCAACATCACGCCAAACGAGCGCCGGTTCCCAATGGGCTCTCGTTGATACAGTATCTCGATATTAAGACCTACCTGCCGGGCGACATTCTGACAAAAGTAGACCGCGCCAGCATGGCCCACGCGCTGGAAGTAAGGGAACCGCTGTTGGATCATCCCATGATGGAGTGGTTGGCAGGGTTACCGGAACACTACAAGCTGAAGGGACAGGAGGGCAAATATATACTCAAGAAATCCCTCGAGCCCTATCTTTCGGATTCGATTCTCTATCGTCCAAAAATGGGATTTGCAGTTCCCCTCGCAAGTTGGTTTCGCGGACCGTTAAAAGTAAAGTTAAGCAATATGGTACTTAGTTCTCGGCTTACCGAAACCGGTTTTTTTAATCCCGGCTTTTTGAAACATATGGTCGATCAACATCAATCCGGCTTGCGCGACTATAGTTCCCCGCTTTGGTCGGTTCTGATGTTCGACTCCTTCCTACAACTCTCCGAGCGCGGTGTTAATTCACATCAGCCCGTACCCGCGGTGGCTTGACTCCAGACTCGATCCCAGCTCATCGGGTCGCTTTAATTAGCGAGCATGTATGATGCGATCGACTTTGGCCGAGTGACATGGGCGGTTTACCGCGATGAAAATATTGACCTTCTCGACGCTATACCCGAACGCCCAGTTTCCATCCCATGGAATATTTGTCGAATCCCGTTTGCGTCACCTGCTGGCAAACTTCAACGATGTATCAACCCGAGTTGTCGCGCCGGTACCATGGTTCCCGTTTTCGGATCGCCGCTTTGGCCGTTTTGGAAAACTGGCTCAGGTACCACAATTGGAAGTTCGTCATGGCATACAAGTGCTACACCCGCGTTATGTGCAGCTACCGAAAATCGGGATGAATTTGGCGCCCGGTTTTTTGGCGAAGGCAAGCTTACCGGTGCTAAAAGATATAATCGCCAGTGGTTTCGACTTTGACATCATAGATGCTCACTATTATTATCCCGACGGCGTTGCGGCTGTCGCAGTAGGGAAACAACTTGGAAAGCCGGTGGTGATTACCGCCCGCGGCAGCGATATCCATTTGATTGCCCAATACACAAAACCGCGGACAAGGATACTGCAATCGGCCCACGAGGCTGCGGCGTCGATCACCGTCTGCGAGGCATTAAAATCCGAAATGACACGGCTGGGAGCGGAATCAGCTAAAATCTTCCCGCTGCGAAACGGCGTGGATCTGCTTTTATTCCATCCCATCGATCGCGATAAGGCCAGGAAAGAACTAGGTTGGACAAAAAAAACACTCCTTTCGGTCGGTCGTCTCACCGAAAACAAAGGACATCACCTGATCATCGATGCAATGCGCAACCTACAGGATTTTCATTTAATAGTTATTGGCAGCGGAGAAGACGATGACCACCTGCGCAGGCTCGCCGATGCTAGCGGGGTCGGCGACCGGGTCGAGTTTGTACCCAATGTCGTGCAAACAGAGCTACCACGATATTACGGCGCCGCAGACGCGTTGGTATTGGCATCGGGCAGAGAAGGTTGGGCCAACGTATTGTTGGAGTCCATGGCCTGCGGCACGCCGGTGGTTGCAACCAGTATTTGGGGTACGCCTGAAGTCGTCAGAAGTCGCAACGCAGGTGTTCTGATCGCGGAGCGTACAGCCGATGCGATCGTATCCGGTGTAAAAACACTTTTCGCCAGTTATCCTGATCGTGATGCTACTCGACGCTATGCCGAAGGCTTCGATTGGCGAGAGACGTCCGAAGGTCAGATGGCATTGTTCGAATCCCTACTTAACCGACGATCGATCTAGGTATCCATGCTTGCAGGCGCGATCAGCTTTGACCCCGCGATGAACGCACTGACATGGGCGGACACTCTGGTTTCCCGAGCGGTACGCTCTCCGATGGAAAAATGCCGTTCGCTTTTTCGTGACGAACACATCGCGATAAATGTAATCGAGCGGCCCGACGATCACCCGGTCGTGCCCCATTGGTCGAGAGACGATGGTGAACTTTGGTTAGTAGGCGACGCTTGCTATAAATATGGATCAATAGACATCGAGCCGCCCAGCTCTTTACAAGACTTCAGCACCAAAACAGAATACGGTCGTTGTATCGCACTACAGGTTTCACCTGATCGCAAAACTCTGCGTATCGCCAGCGATCGCCTAGGTATCCAATGGTTATATTTCGCGACGTTCAAAGGTGGTTTGCTATTTGCAAGCCACTTCGCGGCGCTCGCCGAAACGATTCGAGACACACTGACGATCGATTATTCCAGTGTCCTGATGGAACTTGCTCTGGGTTATACACCCGATGAGCGTACGGTATTCAACGAGATCTCTTTGATTCGACCCGGAACGATAGTAGAGATCAGCGCAAAAGGCGTCAGAGAACGATACCGTGCGTCGATAACTTATGGGGATCGATTCTTCGGCGCAAATCAACAGCAAAAATTCTCTGCTTTGGATGAGTGCTTCGACCGAATTGCGTCGACAGAAATGGGCACGCGTCAGTCGGAACTGGTACTTTCGCTTTCGGCTGGTTTCGACTCGCGCTACGCGCTGGGTTTTCTAGGCCGCCACGATATTAAGCCCGCTTGCTTTACATTCGGAAATCCCGGTAGCGAAGAAATACGTGGGGCTCGTTCTGTCGCCGAGCGGGCGCACGTAAGTACAGAAGTATTCGCGATTCCAGACCCTCGTTGGGAGCAATGGCGCGACAGCATAGGTTTTCTGGGCAATACAGGTATGGTCCAATGGTCTGGCTGGGCCGAGTCGTGGTTAACTTATTTACGCCAATATGGAAAGTTCTCGGTCATTGGCTATATTGGCGATGCCTTAACTGGAAAACATCTCCCTGCGAGCGAGCAAGGCATTAGTAATTGGCTGGATTTTTGGATCGAATGGAGTAAGGAAGGCGGTTGGGGTGAATCCGATTTATTGACGGCGGCTGCAAAGCGTCAACTTGCCGAAGCAATGGACGAGCGATTTAAGGGTTGTCTTAAAGGCGCGAGTTTTGCGTCGCCCTACCAGCAAGGCTTGCATCTCGACCTTTACGGCCGACAGCGCCGTTGGGTAGCGACGCAACCCAATCTGGTAGGCCGATTCATGACACCACTGCTCTTTTTTTACGACTATGAGCTCATGAATTTCTGGGCCCACGTTGCTTTCGCCGATCTATCCCAACAGAAACTTTATTTGTCCTATGCGCAAGATCGATTCCCGTTATTATTTCCTCGCAACGAGGGCGCGCCGCCAAGCATTACCCTACGCGCCCTGCGCAAAGCTAAAAATCTGCTAAGCGGCCATTCCGCGCCGCGCCCACCGGTCATCGATCAGGGTCGTAACATCGCCCTAAACCGAGAATACATCCTAACGCTACTGCGAAAAGTAGGACCCTCGTTAGATCATATAATTGACATTGGGAAATTCACTACCGAAGTCGAGCAATTTGGACGAAGCCCTGGCATATCGTCTGCAATGATTACGCGTGCGGTAAACCTGCTTTTCTTAATCGACCTTTGTCACAGTTGATCGTCTAGTGGTATCCTCGCTTGTAACTCGATTGCGAAGTTACTTCTTAAGGAAGGCAACTAAACCGCATAAGCCTGACTTTAGCGACGCTAAGTTTTTCCAGGCCCTCGCTCAGAGTGAAGAACAGCCGGAAGTTCTAAGACACGCGATCTCAGATTTCTCGTCTGGCAGGGGCCAGGATTCATGGCTTAAAGTTGTACGCCACTTTCGCTCCCGCACAAATCCGAAATTTTTCTTAGAACTTGCGGACATCCCGACGCTAGCGGAAGAAATACGCCGAAAGCATGCTGTGTGGTATAGCGCGCAACGAGAAAAGACGGAGACCAGTTGCCGCGATGGCTTGGCAATCTATTCGACCATCGCGCCGCCCTTGGCGCCCGGCTTCCCATGGCACCAACCGGCACAGGGCCCCGATAACGATCTTCTCTACCCAGTGCGGCCCCATCGATTTGCATTTGCTCCCAGAATGGCGTTGGTTGGATTATTTGACGAATCGTCCGTTGAGCGACTTGGATTAATTGTCGAAGATTGGCTGGCATTCGCGCAAAAGGGCGAATCGAACCTTCCATATGTAAGCAACTTAGTCGTCATTCAACGTCTACTAGCGCTGTGCTGGACTTGGGCATTTCTTGCGGCGCGGCCGATCAACCATGACCCCAATGCCATGGCGCTCGAATGGACGTTAATCAAAATAATACGTGTTGACGTAGAGTACCTCACCCCACGCTTAGGGACTTCCTATCCGAACAATCACCTGCTGGTCGACCAATTCTCTAGATGGTATATCTCGCTGTGGCTACCCGAATTTTGTAGCGCGGACGAACGCTCGAATAGCGAGAATATTTGGCTAGGTGAACTTAATCGGCAAACCCTTGCAGATGGGACTGGATTTGAACATTCAATCCACTACCACGAATTCGGGTGCGAGATGGCCGTTGCTTATTACCTATTGTCGATACGAAATCAACAGGAAATTTCGCCAGAGTATAGGCGGCGACTCGAGCAAATGCTTAGTTTTCAGGCCGATATAGTGGGGCCCTATGGACTAGCGCCGGCGATTGGAAATACTACCGAGGACCCATTGTTCCCACTGGACGCAAGCGAAGGTTGGGCCTCGGCGGCGTGGTGGTTAATTCACCGCGAGTTGTTCGATGCGAAACGCGCACCGCTTGCGGATATCGATCAGTTGTGTGTAGAACGTGCTATTTGGCTGCTCGGTAAAGATCTGCCTGTTGCGAGCGACGAGGGATGGTCAACGGAATCACTTCTTCACGCTTACCCTGAAGGTGGGTTTTTCGTTTTTTGTGATCCGGACCAAGCGAGCCGCCTCATGTTTCGTACGGGCCCAGCAGTAAAAACAAATATAAGCGGCGGCCACATGCATGCGGATTTATTGAGTGTTTACTTGACGATAGCCGATAAGCCGGTGCTCGTGGATGCGGGCACCTACACTTATCGGAACTCAGCCGAGGTGGTCGCAAATAGTCGCCTTAGTTGGCGACAATATTTCGCCGGACCATCCGCTCACAACGGGCCCGCCTTAGAAAGGTTGGATCCTTACGGCACCCTGGCTGGAGATTTTCGTCCCCCGGACCAGTCAACTCGGGTGAAAATCGTTACAAATCTAAATCGATCGGCCGCCTGTTGGGTACAAGCTCGGATTGAGAGTTCGAATGAATACGACGGTATTGGTCGCGGATTGGTCTTTATTCCCGGACTGTATTTTCTTGTTTACGACACCCTGCCGCAGTCCGAGCTAACCCGTGATCTTTCCTATGGTATCCAACTCAGCCCTGGCTCAAAAGTATCCACTCGCGCTACATCGCTTTCCGGGAATACCCAAGGTTCGTTATGGGATATAACAGCCAGCCCTGGACTAAGCTTGGCGCCAGTGCTAGAGGGCAGCACCGACCCCGTCGGCGGATGGGTGTCGACGAGTTACGGCAACTTGCTTGCCGCACCCCAAGCCCGATTTCGAAGCGACAAGTCGCAACCCACCACAGCGTTCGTCATTCGTGTGGCAAACCAAACGGCTTCCGGCGACAATCTATCGATAGACGTTTTAAGTTCGAGTAACGGTAGTCACGCATTTAGGATTAGTTGCGGAGAGAGTATCGACTATCTCATCCTCCATCCTTTCGGTAAGGCCGACGCCAAGGATTGCTGGGGGATCGATTTCGACGGTGATTTGCTATGGATCAGGACGCGCCACTCCCGAGTGCAAAAGCTGCGCTGGCTGGACGGCCGCTCCGTGAAGTGTCAGGATATGTGCTTACGAGTCGAGGCTGCGCTGCCACTGTCTATCCTTGAACTCGAGGCAAACCAGCCAGGCAACTCCCTGGCCGATAGTTTGAACCATTGCCAACTGGGCTAGGGTATTGCATGTTTCGCCATTTGAACCACAATTAAGGCACTATGAAATCATCTAATTTACTGTTTAGCTGTCCAAAGTGCCAGGGAAATCTACAACAAACTGCGACCCAATGGCACTGCGATAGTTGTCAAACCGACTATCCGATTCGTGATGGCATACACGATTTTCGTTGTGCTCGGTGGGATTACTACTTCAATCCCGTGCCGCGCAAAGAAATGACGGACATGATCGAGGATTCTCGCCAGGGACAACCTTGGTACAAGACTATTCGTCGCTTCATGGGGCACGTGAAACACAACCCCGATTGGATCGATAACTTGACCGCTGACGGGCGTTATGCCTGGAAATTACTGCTCGATATGCCACCGAATGGGCGCATGCTTGACCTGGGCTGCGGCCTTGGCAATCTGACACGGAATCTTGCGCCTCACACCGGCCAGTTATACGCAATGGACCTCACGTGGGAACGCCTGGCATTCGCTAAACGCCGATTCGAGTTATTCAATGCCGAGGACGATGTGGTCACGCTCGCGGGCGGTGACGGGGCGAATTTACCATTCCCAGATGCAAGCTTCGATTGCGTTGCGTTGTCGGGCGTACTCGAGTGGGTAGCCTCCGATGGCGATACCGACGATGCCTCGCAACCGAAATTGGCCAAGGCCGCACGTATGTTTTTTTCCTACTTCGGAGAAAAACATCCGCGTACGGTACAACTAAAGTTCCTTAAAGAAATTAAACGTATTTTGAAACCTTCGGGGCAGCTATTCGTCGCCATCGAAAACCGCTTGAACGCCGAATACTTCGGTGGCCGGCCTGATCATCATTCAAATTTGCTTTATGGTTCGTTACTGCCGCGATTCGTGGCAAATGTGTATTCCATCGTTTCATCGAAGCAGCCCTATCGCACCTACACTTATTCGGTCGCTGGTTACCGCCGGCTATTCAAGGCAGCAGGCTTCGATTCCCAGCAGTTTTTTGGCCTGTTTCCCGGCTATAGCCACCTAGCCGAAACGCGTCCGTTGGAGACAAAAAAATCGATTTGGCAGATCAATTCAACCGGGAAATCCGAGAGCCTTAAAGATATTGTTAAGCGCAACAAATTTTTCGTCCCGGCCTATGGAATTATCGCTACACAATCGGACGCAAAGTCGGTATCTCTCATTGAGCGTATCGCAGAAAAAATTCAAACGCAGATTCAGGCGCAGACTGGCTTGACTCTGTCTACGTGCCGAGTGACTGCCAAGGAAAAAGGCGTGCTGTTCGGCAACCTGGATGGGCGACCTGTCGTGGTGAAGATCCCGTTTAGCGATAACGCCGCTAGAGGCGAGTCGAGACACGCGGCACTAGTCAAAAATCTTATGGATACCCCGAGACTTTCTTCTATCGTACCCGCACCGGTAACCAGCGGTGAAACTCAGAACGTGTGTTTCTATGTGGAGCGGCGCGTCGCCGGTGAGCCGTTAGGGGAAAAATTGAGCGCCGAGAATCGCTCGGCCTACCTACAAGCGATCTTGGAAATGCACTCGATCTTGAATCCAAATTTGCGCGATAGGGATCCAATTGAACTTGTCGGTGAGACATTTTCGCGAGTGGTCGAACAACCGCTACAAAAGGTTCTCGCCGTTATAGATCGACCTGACTTGGCAGCGGGCGCTAAGCAGTTCTTTCGAGACCAACTTATGGGTGCACGTGTTTTAACGGGTTTGGAGCATGGGGATTTCAGCGTGAGCAATATCTTCGTATCCGACGGTAAAGTTTCGGGGCTTCTGGACTGGGAGTGTGCCGATCATAACGGTCTGCCCATTCTCGATGCATTTAATTATCTCGATAGCGCGGAACGACAATTGAACCGTGGAATGACTATCGCCGATACGGTTCCTTTGCTCGCGAACTTGACGTGGCCGCATCCCGACGAGCAGCAGTATCTTGCGGGGTTAGCGGAGTCGTATGGCATAGATCGTCGTCATCATGCAGGGTTTGCGTACCTTTATTGGTTGCGGCATGTGGCGCAACAACTCGATTCCACCCTTATTTACGACATAAAAGCTATTGAACAACGAGTGATTTCCGTGCTGCAGGGCTGGATAAATGCCCCGTCCCGAGTGGCAGTCGTCTAAGTTTTTGGCACACGATTGAGACGGAGATAATTTGCGGGACGTACTCGTAGCGTTAGTGGTTTTCGGCTGCCTTCCCTATATATTGGTCCGGCCGCATATAGGGATCATGGTGTGGTCTTGGTTGGGCATTATGAATCCCCATCGAATGACCTACGGTTTCGCCTACGATTTCCCATTCAGCATGATCGTAGGTGTTACGACGATCATCTCCTTCATTTTTTCCAAGGACACCAAGCGTTTTCCGATCACGTCGATAACGGTCGTACTGATCATTTGGATAATATGGATGACGGTCAGCAATATTTGGGCTTTGAATCCAGCGGAGGCTTGGCCCTACTGGCTGCGGGTCGTCAAAATTCAGGTCATGATCCTCATAACATTGATGGTCATCCGCGATAAAGACAAACTGAACATGTTGATTTGGGTTGTCACCATGTCTCTCGCATTTTATGGGATCAAAGGTGGAATCTTCGCCATCGGCACCGGCGGAGCTTACATGGTGCAAGGTCCTGCGGACAGTTTTATTACCGGTAACACCGAAATTTCCTTAGTATTGACCATGGTCTTGCCGTTGATGCGCTATCTTCAACTTAACACAACGAGCAAATGGATCTCGATGGGAATGATAGTCGGCATGTTGCTGACCTCCCTTGCAATCATCGCATCTTATTCCCGTGGCGCCTTCGTAGCATTAATCTGCATGGGTTGGTTCCTTTGGTTGAAAACGACCGGTGGTAAGAAGATCGTATTGGCCTTGGTCATGTTAATTACCGCGGTCTCCACGCTTGCCTTCATTCCGGATCAGTGGTTTGAAAAAATGGCGACCATTAAAACCTATGAGCAAGATGCGTCAGCACAAGGACGACTCGATTCGTGGCGGTTCGCCATCAATTTGGCAAATGATCGGCCGATCAACGGTGGTGGTTTTCAAGTATTTACGACGGAACAATTTCAAAAGTACGCGCCACGATTGGATACGGCACGTGACGCCCACAGTATCTATTTCCAGGTTTTAGGCCAGCAAGGTTACGTTGGTCTAATCATATTCGTGGTTCTGGGAGTTCTGGTGTGGCGAGCCGCTTCGTCAGTCATAAAAACTTGTGGGAGTAACGAGCGATTGCGGTGGGCAAAGGATCTTGCTGCGATGATACAGGTAAGCTTAATAGGTTATGCGGTTGGGGGTGCTTTTCTCGGCCTTGCCTATTTCGATATACCCTACCTACTGGTTGCCTTCGTCGTCATATTAAAACTTGTCGTTCACGAGACCCTACAGACAGAAACCAACCCGAGTAAACATTCGGATATAGCGCCGAGTAAGTTTTCTTTCGGGCCCAGAAAAAAGTCTGAGCCCATAACATAAGCGTTCCGCCGAAGCTCATTTGCGCTCCTTGGCCGCTAAAGTGCGATAAAGTCCATTTTAGCGGCTTACAAATAAGTACAATCATGCGGAGATCACCTTGAACCGCTAGTCAAAGGTAATTCTTGAGTTCCCCGATTAAAGTCCTCGCGATACTGTTCTTCACGACTTTCGCCGCCGCAGCCTCGGCGCAAGCGAATCCATTTTCATCCCTTGCGCCGGGCGAATGGCGAGAATTGGCGAATACTAAACTGCGAGATGTCTTCCCCGAAAAAAGAGGCCATCCAGCGTGGGGCACCATGGGTCCGCAGGCAGTTGTCGCCGCCTGGGGAGGAGGAATGTTCGATACCCAGCGCAATGTATTAGTGGTAACTGGCGGCGGACACACGGATTACGGTGGAAACGAAGTATACGAATTTCACCTAAACACACTCCGCTGGGCTCGAGTGACAGAGCCTAGTCAACTAACGCCACTCGCTGTACTAGGACGTTACGCAGTCGTCGGTTCTGAGGCGCCGGTCTCGAGCCACACGTACGATGGGCTCGTTCACCTTCCGAAGTCGAATCAGATGTTTAAGTTTGGTGGGAGTTACTATAGCAGTGGAGATGTTTATGATCGTCATGCTTATCTTTTTGATCTGGCCACCAAAAAATGGAAGCGCGGGGCTGAAGCGCCCATTCACGTTTTGCAAGTAAACACCGATCTGGATCCCAAAACTGGCCGCGTGATCATCGGTACCGGCGGCGGACTTATGTACTACGACCCTATCGCCGACAGTTGGAAAAAAGAGCCTGAACGAGATTCTAACTCGCCGGCTAGTGTGGGCGCGTTGGATTCCGATAATCGAGTGTTCGTGCAAGTTATGGCGTCCGATGCGGCGATAAGTTTCTACGAAATCGACAAACCGTCGGTTCGGCAAAAAGCCCCCATCAAAGGCGAGTCGGGTTGGGGAAAACGCCCCGGACTTGCATTTCATCCCTCAAGCAAACGCATGGTCATTTGGGACGGCGGGCGAGAGGTGTGGTCCTTCTCGACGAGCGATTGGCTGGTGCGAAAGTTTACTAACCCTAACGGACGCGCACCATTTCCACTATTGGCGAATGGCTATCCAAAGTCAGCAGGTGTGTATGGGCGCTGGCAGTATGTGCCCGACCACGACGTGTTTATCGCTTACAACAATGCCGCCGATAACGTCTGGGTCTACAAACTCCCTAAACAAGATCTCAAGGAAGTCGCTACTGGGAAAAAATGTAGTGTCGATCTTTGTGTTGGACCTGGGCATAAATATAGCAAGCCGAGCGAAGCCGCCCTGAGCGCTAAACACGGACAAACGATCAACATTGAAGCTGACGACTATGTCGGTGACGCTGCGCTATGGTCGAAAAATAACCTTACCGTCCGCGGCGTCGGGGGACGTCCCAGAATCAATGCGAACGGCGTTCACATCGGCGGCAAAGGAACCTGGTTGGTGACGGGCAATGATATGGTCGTCGAGAACATCGAATTCTCTGGTGCAAAAGTAGCTGATCGAAACGGAGCAGGCATTCGGCTGGAAGGCAAGAATCTCACGCTGCGGAACTGTTATTTCCATCACAACGAGAACGGTATTCTTACCGGTGTTAACGAAGACAGCGATATCTTGATCGAACACAGTGAGTTCGCATACAACGGATCGGGCGATGGGCAAACCCACAATATCTATGTTGGCCGGGTACGCAGTTTAACTGTGAAATTTAGCCATTTACACCACGCTAACGTTGGGCATAATTTCAAAAGCCGCGCTATGACCAATTACCTGCTCTATAACTTCATTGTCGACGAGTTGGATGGCAATGCCAGTTACGAAGTAAATATCCCTAACGGTGGCCGCGCGTATCTGGTGGGCAACGTTATTCAGCAATCGCCCAAAACGGAAAACGACACCATCGTTTCCTTTGGTGAGGAGGGGCTTAAACATGGCCCGCATCAGTTTTATTTCGTCAACAATACCGTGATTAACGACGGTCCGAGTAGCGGCCGTTTCATTCGCATCAAACAGGGTAGCGATTCAGCTAGAATCATTAATAATGTTTTCGTCGGCCCGGGAAAATTGCCCGACGGACGCGAAGAGTTAGAGAACAATTTATCGACCGACAAGTCGATTTTCGCGGCGCCTGAACGCTATGACTATCATTTAAAGGCGGGAACCAAAGCGATCAATGGTGGCATCGACCCCGGTGAAGCCAATGGTTTGAGCCTGCGCCCAACCTTCCAATACCTTCACCCTATGCGAGCGGAAGCAAGAAAACCCGGCAGCGCTTTGGATCTAGGCGCATTCGAATTTTAGTGTTTGCGACTTTGAATCCTGAATCCCAATGCTAAGTACGGTGTTCCCTCTAGTGACCGGCATGGTATCCCCAGGCGGCGACCGTGGGCGGCTCACGATCTTGATGTATCACCGAGTGGTAGAACAACTTGACCCTTTATCGCCCTATACTCCAACCGCCGAAGTCTTCGATCGTCATATGGAAACCCTGGCAAATGGTTTTAAAGTTTTACCGCTTTCCGAGGCAATCGAGCGCCTTCGTAATAGTTCGTTGCCGCGTCGAGCGGCGTGCGTAACCTTTGACGACGGCTATCGCGACAACTACACCGTAGCCGCCCCGGTGCTTAAACGCTATGGCCTACCCGCAACTATATTCGTCTCCACTGGTTTTCTGGACGGTGGACGAATGTGGAATGACAGCGTAATCGAGGCGGTGCGCGGTGCGTCGGGATCACTTATCAATGCACGGGATATCGGTCTCGGCGTCCACGCTATCGGCGATGACTCAGCGCGGTCTGCGACGATAGCCAAACTGCTGGATCAATTGAAATACTTGCCTATCGCGGAACGTTCGGAAAAAGTAAACGACTTGTGCGCCATCATAGGCGCCGTTCTCCCGACGGATCTGATGCTATCGACCGAAGAAGTTCGCGCCGCGCGGCACGCGAATATCGAAATCGGCGGTCACACGGTAAATCACCCAATACTGACGCAAATCGACGATCGTCAAGCGCGCAGCGAAATCGCCGATAGCAAAGCCCATCTCGAACAGATTCTTCGCGAGAAAATCACCCTGTTTGCGTATCCCAACGGTCGGCCCAATCAGGATTATCTGGTTCGCCATGCGGCGATGGTGAAGGAGGCGGGTTTCGTTGCCGCCGTTTCGACGGCGAGCGGCGCCGCGAAACATGACAGCGATTTATTTCAACTGCCCCGCTATGCTCCGTGGGACAAACTCAAATCGCGATTGCAATTGCGGTTACTGCAAAACCTCTTGCGGCCGCCGCCGAACCCAGCATATTCGTAGCATACCTCGCCACGAACCAATACTAGCGCGCCTCTCCGGTATGCATGCCATGAGAACCAATATCCATGCGGCTTCTGGAGCATCCTTAAATCCGATTCAACTAACGCTTTGCAGCCTGCGGATGATGGGTGAGCCACAATTCCAGCATCATTAATACCCATACCATCGTCCCATAATAACCAGCGTGGCCGGCGCGATGGATATCGATGAGTTCCCGCGTAAACTCTTTTCGAACAATGCCCCGGTCGCCTAATTGTTCGAGGCTACCGTAGGCAATCTGCTGAAGCGGCTGATACTCTCGCAGCCACGGTCCGAACGGTAAACCAAAACCGTGTTTGGATTTGGTGATAATTGCATCCGGCAAAAATCCGCGTAGTGCTTCTTTGAAAAAGTAGCGCAACTTAGTCCCTTTGAGTTTCAAACCCGGCGCGAGCCGCAACGAAAAATCCAACACGTTGTCATCGAGCATCGGATAGGCAACATTCACCTTCGCCAGTTCACACATGCGCGAGACTTTGGGTATATCGTTATCCGTCAGTGTCAACTTAAAGTCCAGCGCCAGCATGCGATTAATCATGGATGAGGCGTGCGCGCTGTTGTAAACGGCTGAGAGATGACGCAGCGGACCATCGCTCGTAATCTGACTTAGGAAATCCGGAGACAACACTTGAGCAACGCCAAAGCGGTCGAGTAAGTTGTAAGTTTCCAAGCGGGCAGGCATTGGAACTTTCGCCTGTTGCACGTAGCTTTTCGCTTTTCGCAGCGGCATGATCTTATCCATGCCGGGTAATCCGAGAAGAGCGGGTTCGATCAATCCCCGCCGCAACGCAGCCGGCACGCGCTCGTAGTGCGCAAAAATATGCTGCTTAGCGTAGCGTTCGTTTCCGCCGTAGAGTTCGTCGCCGCCGTCGCCTCCGAGCAGCAACTCGATTCCATCTTGTTGCGCAAACCGCGCGCAGAAGTAAGTGGGAACTGCCGACGAATTTCCAAAGGGCTGATCGTAGACCTGAGCAATTTTTGGGATGGCTTCCGCCACATCGGCAGGGGTGACGTAATATTCGTGATGATCAGTCTTAAAATGTTTCGAGGCGAGACGGGCATACTCCATTTCATCGTACCCGGCCGATTCAAACCCAATCGAATAGGTGCGAGCCGGTTTGCCGGACACTTCGCCGAGCAATCCCGCGATACTCGAACTGTCGGTTCCCCCGCTCAGGAACGAGCCGCAGTTCTGTGCTTGCGACGTGGTTTTCACCGCATTGCGCAATACCGAGAGAAATTCCTGCTTCAACTCGTCGAAGGGTGCGGTTCGATCCTCAACAAATTCGGGATGCCAATAGGTTCTTGTCGTGAGCTTGCCCGCGCGAAAACTTAAGCATTCGCCCGCCGACAATCGGCGTACCCCTTGGTAAATCGTTTCGGGTCCTGGGATAACGTGGAAATAGATGTAGTGAAATATCGCCTGCGGATTTAACTCAAAACCGCGGCTCCCGCTTCCTACTAAGGCGTCCAAGTTCGAGGCAAACTGGATGCCATCGGCGTCGCCGACGTAGGCCAACGGATGCGTGGCGAACCGGTCCACCGCGAGGTAGAGAGATTTTTCGTTTTGATCGATTATCGCGACCGAGTATTGACCCGACAGACGGTTCGCCAACTCGTCGCGAAAACGGCGATAACCTTCGGCTAAGGCAACCGTGCCCCCTCTTGAACGCAGTATTCTTGTAATTCTCGATCGGTGAAATTCGGCGTACCGGAAAATGCGACCAGATAAGGGGCGGCGTCTGAAAGATAAGGCCCTGACCCTAAATCCGCTGCGGCGATGCCACACCAGGGCCTATCGTACAACTGGATTTTCGCACCATCGAAACGATTAAGCGCGTCGCGCCATCGCATTCAGATCTGGACGCGGCTCATCCGTCCGCTCATTTAGCCAACCACAAATTCCCGCCAAACCGATCTCCCTTTATTTACACTAGGACTTCAAGCTGGCGCCGGATGACTTAGAAACGCGGTGGGACTCGCGGTTAGTCCATAAGCGCCGGATTGAAACACGACCACCAAATCGCCCACGTCAGCCTGCGACAATTCCATTTTGTCGCCGAGTAAATCCAGCGGCGTACACAGCGGGCCGACCACGGACGCGACTTCGGTTTCTGTACTTCCCATCTTGTTGCCGATTGCAACCGGATAGTTCTTGCGTATCACTTGACCGAAATTTCCTGAAGCAGCGAGCTGATGGTGCAAACCACCGTCCGTTACCAGAAACACTTGGCCACGGGATATCTTTCGATCGACCACCTTAGCTACGTAGATTCCGGCTTCACCCACCAGATAACGTCCCAGTTCGATCACCAACTGGGCATCGGGGAGACGACGTTTCGTTTCTGGTATTAGGCGGCGCAACTTGTCACCCACCGCCGCGAGATCCAACGGCGTTTCCCCAGGAAAATAGGGGATGCCGAAACCACCGCCGATGTTTAGCGACCGCACGCGAGACGGCGCAAATTCGGCAAGGCGATAGGCTAACTCGAGGGTCTTTTCTTGCGCTTCCAAGATGGATTCGGCGCGAAGATTTTGCGATCCGCTGTAGATATGAAATCCCTGAAAATCCACGCGAAGCATCTTCATCCGCGCCAACATATCCGGCACTGCTTCGGCATCGACGCCGAATTGTTTGGCGCCGCCGCCCATCTTCATGCCGGAGGACTTGAGTTCATAGTCGGGATTCACCCGTACCGCGACCCTGGGTACGATACCAAGATCGTGGCCGAGCTTGGCCGCGGATTCCATTTCGTGGGGCGATTCCAAATTAATCGTGATGCCCGCTGCGATGGCGGATTTGAGTTCCCATTCTCTCTTTCCCGGGCCAGCGAAACTAATCAACTCGGGATTCATTCCGGAATCAAGCGCGACTCTAAGTTCGTTGCCGGACGCGACATCCAGGCCATCGACCAGCCCGGCCATAAACTGCACCACGACCGGCATAGGATTCGCCTTTATTGCATAGTGCAGATGAATCTCGACAGGGATATGCCGACGCAGTAGTTCGATGCGCTCTTGCAATAACCGGCGATCGTAGGCAAAAAACGGCGTTTGACCGACGCGAGCGGCTAAGCGCGTCAGTGAAACGCCGTTAACTTGCAAACATCCGTCGACAACTTTCCATTGGGGCAACGGAGCGTGCGAGGGTTTGGTAACGCTCATGCCACCGTCCCTTGAAACACGTCGCCTACGGTTTGCGCCAAAGCCTTACGATCGATCTTGCCATTTGGATTGCGGGGCAAACTGTCACGATGAATAATAATTTTATGGGGAACCATAAAGGCAGGGAGATCGCGCTTAGCAACAACCAACAAAGCATCGGACGTAAGCTCGGTTCCCAAATTGGCCATCGCCACAACGACGATCGCTTGGCCAAGTGTAGGGTGAGCGACACCGAACGCAGCCACTTCGCTTACTAGTCCGGTCGCATAGATAACTTCCTCTACTTCCGTCGGGCTGACGCGATAGCCGGAGGTCTTGATCATCTCGTCGCGGCGGCCGATGAAATACAGAAAGCCTTCGATATCTCTCCGCACGGTATCGCCGGACCACACCGCCATCTCCGGCATTACCAAGCCGCTGGCCTGGCCTGGAACGGGTTTGAATCGCTCTGCAGTTTTTTCGACGTCATTCCAATAGCCCAATGATACATGTACACCCCGATGCACTAACTCGCCGGGTTCGTCAGGTGCGCATTCCGTGCCGTCTTCACGTACTACCAGAATCTCCGCGTTCGGGATCGCTTTGCCGATGGAATCCGGCCGCTTATCCACTTGATCGGGTGGCAAAAAGGTCGAGCGAAACGCCTCGGTTAAACCATACATCAGGAATGGCTTAGTTTGCGGTAGTGCCATGCGCAAAGCCTGCAGCGTGGGTTCCGGCATGTGGCCGCCCGAATTGGTGATGTAACGCAAATGCTCGACAACGGAACTTGGCCAAGGCAGTTGTGCCAGTTGTACCCAAAGTGGCGGCACGGCGGCAAGACCAGTGATCTTTTCCTCCGCGGCGGCCTTGATCACATCGCGCGGGAAGAGGTAATTCATCAATACAGCGGTTGCGCCCTTTAGGAAGGCGGTAGTGATCTGGTTCAGGCCATAGTCGAACGACAGCGGCAACACGGAAAGTATACGGTCGCTCGAGCTTAACTCAAGGTATTGCGCCACGCTTTGGGCGCCGGCGACGATGTTGCGATGTGATAACACCACACCTTTGGGTTTGCCCGTGCTTCCGGACGTGTAGAGGATGGCCGCCATGTCGGCGTCGATCACGGCGTGGGGTTGAAGGCCAGATTCCGATTGCAAGACTTCGTTCCAGCTCACTAGGGTCCATTTTGTGGATGAGGTTGATGCGTGATTTTGATCGACCACGACGATAGTGCGTAGATCAGGACAGTGGGCGTCAAGAGCGGGGATGAGTAACTTCAGGCGATCCGCCGAGGTTATGAGAACCCTAACGTTGCAGTCAGCCAAGATATAGGCGACCTGTTCCGGCTTAAGCAATGGATTTACCGGCACAAATACGCCTCCGGCGCTAGCGGCGCCAAACAATCCCACGACGGTTTCTATCCTCTTCTCAAGGTATACCGCCACGCGTTCCGCACGCCTCAATCCTTGCTTCAACAGCCCCTGGCCACAGCCCATCACCTGGGCCACTAAATCGCGGTATGAAAGGCGTTGTCCGTGATACACCAACGCTTCTGTTTCGGGCGAACGAGTCGCGGTTTGCAGCAGTAAATGATGCACCAGTTCGGTCACGTCTTATTCCTTGGTTCTGAAGCCAATGTTTATCCCAATAGATATAGATAAGGTTCGATACAAACACGACTCGCCGCCGGTTGTGTACGGTAAGCAGTTTTAGCATTATTGTAGATGTCGTAGAAATCTATCGACCGCACGATGGGATCGCAGCTCGATTGTTTGGTAACATTCCTCAACCGCCTTAGCCCGCGTGTAGAAGAGTTCGTATTATTTAACATCACGGAATTGTCGAATTCTAGAACGAGGCGGCGTATTATCCAACCCAAAACGCGAACGTCGCCAAAAAGATATGCTATAAACGTCATATTCCTAATCAATAGCTTAACCATGAACGTTGCAGAAGACATCAAGACCATGCTGGCCGATGTGTTGAGCCTTGGGGCGCGCAAATCGCAACTCAACGACTCAACTCCGCTGTTAGGTAGCATACCGGAACTCGATTCAATGGCCGTAGTAAATGTCATCACCGCGATGGAAGATCGGTTTGGGATTAGCGTTAGCGACGATGAGATTAGCGCCGATACCTTTGCAACATTGGGCAGTCTGGTTGGGTTTGTCGAAGGAAAATTAAACAGTTAGTCCAACGGGTTGCAGTAAACTAAACTCGACGAGCTTTTATTCCCTTTAAGCGTTGCGTTTATACTTTTTTGCGGGTTCCCGGCGAAAGATCCAGCATGGGCAAAGCAACGTCCCTCAAAAAGCCAGGATTAAGGGAAAATCTCTCAATATCAATCTGTTATAGTCTCCGACCGAAATACGGTTGGCGGTAAGTCAAGTTAAATACTCATGATAAGAGACATTCCAGGGTTCGAACGCGACAATTTTGGCAAGCCGCAGATCGGACTCGACGACGCGAGCCTTTACGCCTACGGTAGCCTTATTCGACGTACGGAAGAGTTGATTCTCGATCTTTTCAGCCGCGGCTTATTATCCGGCACCACTCACACCTGCCTGGGCCAAGAGCTCTGCCAAATGGCCGTGGTGAGGGCATTGAGCGATCCGGACGACGTAGTTCTGTCGAATCATCGCAATCACGGCCATTTCATGACCTACTCCGGACATTTCATCGGTTTGGTCGCGGAGATCATGGGCCGTAAAGCCGGAATTTGCGGTGGTTATGGCGGTAGTCAGCATATGGCGTTTCGTCATTTTCACAGTAATGGTGTGCAGGCCGGTATGACCGGAATCGGCACCGGCCTCGCCTTAGCCCGCAAGGTGGGCAAAAGCCGCGGCTTGGTCGCGACCATGATCGGCGACGGCACGCTGGGTGAAGGTTTGCTGTACGAAAGCATGAATCTCGCTTCCATCTGGAAGGCGCCGGTACTTTTTGTTGTCGAAAATAATGGCATCGCTCAAACAACTTACACCCAAGAGACCATAGGCGGGTCTATAGAAGCTCGCGGACAGGCTTTTGGTTTGTTAACTTGGCATCTTGACGATAGCGCGAGTGACTTTTCCAACTCTGTAGCCGAGATAGTCGAAGAAATGCGTAGCGCTCGCCGCCCGGGCATGCTGGTGATCGACACCCGCCGCATGGGGCCCCATAGCAAGGGCGACGACTTGCGCGATGAGCAAGAACGTCTAGCCATCGCCGAGCGCGACCCGCTAACTGCGATCGGCAAGCGTCTCGCGCCGGCCGAGCGTGAAGTGATCGAAACGCGAAATGCGGGGTTTCTGCGCGAAGTTGAAGCCGAAGCACTGGCATCGCCCGAAGCGCGCTTTGCGGCTGCACCCAAGCATGCGTTACGCGACGTTCGATCCTCAAGTACCCCACCTCAACCCGCCAAAGCCGCGAATGTTCGCGGAGCCATCAATACCGCGCTGCGCGACCTTCTCGGCAAAGACGAAAACGTCGTGATCCTCGGCGAAGACTTGCACGAACCCTATGGGGGCGCATTCAAAGTAACGGCCGGGTTGTCCGCCGAATTTCCGGGACGCGTCATCTCCACACCCATCAGCGAAGCGGGTATCACCGGCGCGGGCATCGGCCTCGCGCTAGCCGGCAAGCGACCGATAGTCGAAATTATGTTTGCGGATTTCCTGTCGCTTTGCATGGATCAAATCTACAACCATGCGGTGAAATTCCCGGGTATGTTTCCGGAAGTTGACGTTCCCCTCGTCATTCGCGCGCCTTGTGGCGGCCGCCGTGGTTACGGGCCGACCCATAGCCAAAGTCCGGAAAATCTGTTCGTTTCCGTTCCCGGCTTGACCGTGATCTACGGCAGCCATCGCCATAACGTCGGCCAGCTCTTAACGGATGCCGTGCGTCGTTGGCCTAATCCGACGGTATTTCTTGAACACAAACTGTTATACGGCGAAGCGCAAGACCCCAGCGATTACACCATTGTTCCAGCAAACTCTGCCGATCAGGGCGCTGAGCTATTTCCTACGTTGCGTCGTGGCAGTAACACCCCTGATGTCACGCTGGTCAGCTTCGGCGGCATGTTACCGCTGGTCGAACGCGCCGCGAAACGCTTGATCGACGAAGAAGAACTCGAAGTGGAAATCATCACGCCGTCGATGTTGGCGCCGCTGCCGCGCCAGACTTTGATGTCAGCCTTGCTGCAACGCCCGCACATCGCTGTGGTGGAGGAATCACATCACGAATTTGGCGTCAGCGCCGAAATACTCGCAAGCCTCGCCGAAGCAGGCTATCGCGGCAAAGTCATTCGCATCGGAACGCCGCCTGCACCCATCGCTTCGGCGCGTAGTCTGGAACGGGACCAACTGCCCGACGAACAAACTATCGTCAGCAACGTGCTGGATATGCTCTGATAGTAAAGGAAACACGACCATGGCAAGTCCGATTCATGTCCCCCGCGTCAACAATAACGACGACGAAGTAAAACTTGTTTCCCTGCGCGTGGCCGCTGGCGATAAAATCAGCCGTGGTCAATTGGTGGCGGAAGTGGAAACCGACAAAGCGGTTGTTGAAGTCGAAGCGTCCGCCGATGGTTTCGTGCTGAGCATTTTAGCGAACATCGACGACGTCATCGCGGTCGGAAGCGTGTTGTTGTGGCTCGGCGAAAGTGCCGATGAACCCGTTCCCGCTGCCGCTACGACAACGGAGCGCAACACGTCGGCCGGCCAACCTACGGCTAAAGCCCGCCAACTGCTGCGCGACCATAAGCTTACCGCGAGCGACGTTCCCGCAAGCGGCGAGCGGCTGACGGTAGACGATATCGAACATTATCTCGCCAACCGTGGCAAACCTGTTTCGGCCATCGCGCCTACTCGCGCGGTGGAACTCGTGCCCGATATCGCCGGCGAACTACGTGACCTACGTAGCGAAGAGCGCGGTATGCTCGCAACGGTAACATGGCATCGCGACTTTGCCGTTCCCGGCTACGTAGAACTCGAATACGATCCCGCGCCTTGGGAAGCCTACGCCAAGGCATTTGCCGAGCGTCACAAACTGCTGCTCAGCCCCTTACTTTCGTTGATGTGTTGGCGCCTGGTAGAACTCGCCAAAGAAACACCGTTACTCAATTCCACCATCGTCGGCAATCAGCGTTACGAGTATTCCGCGGTAAATCTGGGCTTTACTGTGCAGGCGGGCGACACGCTGTACCTTACCGTCGCCCGCGACGCTCAAGCGCTCGACGAATTTGGTTTCGTCAATGCCATGGGTGAACTGCAGCGACGCGCCGCAACGCACAAGCTCGGCCCCCAAGAAATTCAGGGCACGACGATTTCCTTTTCCAGCATGGCGCGCTGGAAAGTGAGCCGCCATATTCCCGTGTTGCCGCCGCGCACTGCCATCATGATCGCCCACGCCGCATCGATGGATGGCCGGTCGGTAGTCGGCGCGAGCTATGATCACCGCGTATTAAACGGTTTTCATGTTGTCACCGCACTGCGCAAACTCTCCAAACCCAATAAATCTAATTAATCGGAACCAACCGAGATGAACCTTGATAAGAAATCGATAGAACTCACTATCAAAAACAAAATCGTCGAAATCGCCGCACGCATGGGCGACGATGCGAGTGAATTGCAAACCGATGACATCATCCCGGCCACTGGCCTGATCGATTCGGCTGGATTACTCGAACTCATAGCCTGGTACGAAGATCACTACCAGATCCGGCTCGCCCAAGCAGAAATCACCATCGATAACCTCGGTACGCTTTCGTCCATGACTGACTTCGTTCTGCGACGCAAAAGCCAAGTTTGAGCGGCGAATAGATCCTCGATTCTGAATCCATACGGCGCGCATGTCTTACGCTACGCTTGACCCGTTCTTTCTCGATGCGCCGAGCGGGCGACTGTTCGCTGTGCACCATCGTCCCGTCGATACGGCCGCAATCCGCGGACATATCTTGTGCGTGCCGCCGTTCAACGAAGAGATGAATCGTTGCCGCAGCATGGTTGCCCTACAAGCCCAGGCCTTCGCACAATTAGGCATTGGAACCTTGCTGCTTGACTTGCACGGCACGGGCGATAGCGCCGGGGAGTATGGCGACGCTCGTTGGGAAATTTGGCGAGCGGATATCCGAGCGGCAGTAGATTGGTTAAATCGCCAACCCGGTAGGTGTCGCGGTTTATGGGGAATTCGTTTAGGCGCTATACTCGCGGCGGAAATGCTCAAGGCTATCGATTTACCCGATCTCGCATTCATTGCTTGGCAACCGGTGGTCGATGGCAAACAACATTTCACGCAGTTTTTGCGCATGCGCATCGCGGCGCAAATGGAGCGGCCCCATCTGCCGAAAGAAACCACTAATTCCATGCGCGAACAGTTAGCTTCGGGAAAACCATTGGAAGTGTCCGGCTATGAGATCCATCCAGAATTTGCCGCTGCCCTTGATGCGGCGCGCTTCGATGCATTTCCGCCGTCGCCAAACGTCCCGGTGCTGTGGCTAGAACAAGCGGCGCCGGACGCTAGTGAAGCTGCGCCGGCGAGTCAAAAGGTAATCGAAGCCTGGCGCTGCCGTTGGCGCCAATATTGACGTTCGATTCTTCGACGGCCCCAACTTTTGGCAAGTGGCGGAACGTGCGATCTCTGTCACGGCGATCGACGCGACCACTGCATGGGCGAAACAAACATGGGTATCTCGATGAACGAGACTGCGATCCGCTTTGAGTGTAACGGCGATCCGCTCGTCGGCATCCTCCACCGGCCTAAGAGCCAAACGCGGCGTGGCGTATTAATCGCGGTCGCGGGAGGGCCCCAGTATCGCGTCGGCGGTCACCGCCAATTGGTGCTATGGGCTAGGCGCATGGCAGAGGCGGGTTACGCGGTGTTCCGTTTCGATTACCGCGGTTGGGGCGATAGTCACGGTGAATTTCATGATTTCGATACCGTGGACGACGATATCCGGGCGGCACTAGATCGTTTTAAAGCCGAGGTACCGGAGTTGGAAGAAATCGTGCTGTGGGGTGAATGCAATGCGGCCTCCGCGATCTTGTTTTACGCTTACCGCGATGCGCGTATCAAAGGGTTGGTATTGCTCAATCCTTGGGTACGCACCGTCGAAGGACAAGCGAAGGCAATCCTGCGTCACTACTATCTTGCGCGCTTGATGGAACCCAGCTTCTGGAAAAAAGTATTGAGCGGGCACTTTAATCCGGTTAAGTCCCTCGGATCCGCGCTCCAACTCGTCGGTCGACTGAAAACAAAATCTTCTAAGGAAACCAAAGGCTTGACCACTTCGCTGGCGGCCGAACTCCCTCGGGACCTGTCGTTGCCCGATCGCATGCTTGCGGGGTTGTCGCGCTTCAACGGTCCCATCATGCTGGTTGTGAGCGGCCGAGATTTGATCGCTCGAGAATTCGATGAATGGGTACGGGGATCGCCGGGCTGGCAAGAACAACTTCGCAACAAAGCCGTTACCCGTCACGATTTCGTCGATTCCGACCATACCTTTTCCTCCGCGGCGGAACGCAGTCAAGTCGTGAACTGGGGTTTACAATGGCTACGCTCATGGTAAGCAAATACTTAGAAAATACTGGGAACTAGCATTGGCTCAACCCACTATTGAACCGATCACGGCTGAATCGTTACCAGAATTTGCAGCGTTTTTGCACGCCAATCTGAAGGCATCGCGCTCCCCGGAAGCTTGGATAGAAGGATTGAGTAAGAGTTGGGGCATGAGTGCACCTAACCACGGCTTCATGCTGCGCGACGAGGGAAAGATCGTCGGTGGCATCGGCGCTTATTACGCGGAACGTAGCATAAACGGGCAGTCCCAGCGGGTGTGTAACATCACCAGTTGGTGCGTGCTCGATGCCTACCGCAAACAAAGCATGCGTCTCGCCATCGCATTGATCGGGCAGAAGGACTACCATTTCACAGATTTTTCGCCCACCAAAGTGGTCGGCGGTGTGCTGCAATTTTTGAAATTCCGGCCTCTGGACGAGCGTCAAGCGGTAATCATCAATTTACCCTGGCCTGCACTGGGATCCGAATTGCTAATTCAACCAACGGATATGGAGAACGTCCTACTAGGAGATGCGCTCCGTATTTACCGCGATCACAAAGCCTTCCCATGGCTGCGTCACGTCCTGGTCGGCACCCGGGAGAAGTGGTGCCACGTAATCTATAAGCGCACTCGCTTCAAATGGCTACCGTCGGCGCATGTACTGTATCTAAGCAATCCAGCCGTATTCGAACAACACTATTTCCGCTTGGCGAGACATTTTCTTGCGTGCGGCCTCGCGAGCACCCACGTGGATTATCGCTTCCTGTCGCGCCGCCCCTGGCCTTCCGCCGTTCGCAGCGGATTCAACGCCAAGGTCTATTTGAGTCCCACATTAAGCGACAAAGACATCGATTATTTGTATTCGGAAACGATGGCGCTCGATCTTTGAGTGATTGGATGATTAAGCCGCCCAAAACCATGAACCGCCGCGTGCTATTGATCGCATACCACTACCCGCCAGTGAAAGTAAGCAGTGGGATCCAGCGCACGCTAAAGTTTTCGGCTTATTTGCGCGAGAACGGCTGGGAGCCGATGGTATTGACCATCTCGCCCCGCGCGTACGAGCAAGTTAGCGATGAGCAGATGGCGGAGATCCCCTCTGGGATGGTGATGGAACGCGCGTTTGGTCTGGACACCGCGCGGCACTTATCGATCGGCGATCGCTATCCGGGCTGGCTAGCCCAGCCCGATCGTTGGGTGAGTTGGCTGCCGGCTGCGGTCTGGCGCGGCATGGCGATGATACGCCGCTATCGTCCGTCGGTCATCATGTCCACCTACCCCATTGCAACGGCTCATCTTATCGGGCTGAGCCTGAAGCGCCTGAGCGGACTACCTTGGATCGCGGATTTCCGCGATTCCATGACGGAACCGGGCTACCCGCGAGATCCGGCAACGTGGCGAATACACCGGCGCCTGGAACAGGCGATTATCCGCCGCTGCGACCGTGCCGTTTTCACCACCGAGGGCACGCTTCAGATGTATGCCGACCGTTACCCAGAAAAATCTGCTTCCAATTGGTCCGTGATCGAGAATGGTTTTGACGATGAAAACTTTCGCGACGCCGAATCTGGATTTGAGTCGAGCCCGCTCGGTCAACCCGATCAGCTTACCCTTATACACAGCGGTGTTCTTTACCCGCAAGAGCGCGACCCCAAGCCTTTCTTCGCGGCGCTGCGGAAGCTAAAAGATGCCGGCAAGATTTCTGCCGCACAGTTGCAAGTCGTTCTGCGCGCAACAGGAAGCGATGATCTGTACCTATCCCTGCTGAACGACTTCGGACTTAGGGATATCGTCAAGCTCGCGCCGACCGTGACTTACCGCGACGCGCTACGGGAAATGCTGCGTGCAGACGGCTTGCTGTTATTTCAGGCGGGAATGTGCAACCATCAAATTCCCGCTAAGCTTTACGAGTACTTGAGGGCGGGCCGGCCCATTTTTACCCTGACCGATCCCAAGGGAAACACTGCCAGTTCGCTGCGTGCCGCCAACGCGCTGGATATTGTCGATATTACCGACATCGATGATATCGCCGCAGGGCTGCAGCGCTTCATCGAGCGTTTAAAGCAAGGTGTTTCGCAGGGTGTGCCACGGGAAATCGCGAATCTGCACTCGCGCCGATCTCGCACCCGCGAACTCGCGATGCTGTTGGATCAAGTGGTCGAAGGGAACCCTTTAAGCGACAGCCGACCTAAGTTGATATGAGTTGCGGAAAAGAAATGGTTGGCGAAAAACGGCCGATCCAAAATCAAGGGGATGGCTCCAACCGATTATGTTGCAACGCAATAGTTTTTGATAAAACTTTATTATGGCGAGTACGTTTCAAATTGGGGATGTAGATGAAGCTGAAGCATGTTGCGCTAGTATTTTTACTTAGTTCCTGCCTCAACGTCCATGCCGCTGGCTTTAAGCTATGCGGCGATATTTATGCGAAAAGGTATGGTCCCTTCGATTACACCAATCCGGAGGACTTTAAAAAACGCCTTCCGGTGGTCGAGCAATACCACTTCACATCGGACGTCGAAAGCCTAATCTCGGGCAGTACCGCCGACGCGCCGGGCAGCGACCTTAGCTATACCTTGAGTGCGTTTCCCAACCATCATCGGGCATTGGCCGCCATCGCGAAACTCGCGGTGCGCGAGAAAACCAATAAGCCAAAATTATCCAAATACTCAGTAGAGTGCTGGTTTGACCGCGCAATCGAGTGGCGGCCGCGCGACGGTATGGTGCGGATGATATTCGGTAACTATCTCAGCCAGGTAAAGCGCTATAAAGAAGCGCTGCCGCAATACCTGGAGGCGGAAGAGCTACTGAAGAACAATAGCAATCTCTACTACAACATGGGCCTGTTGTACTTTAATACCAAGCAATACGACAAATCCCTACATTACGCGAAGAAAGCCTACGGGGGCGGCTTTCCGCTGCCGGGCTTGAAGAATATGCTGGTAAAAGTCGGCAAATGGGAAAGTTAGCTTAAAAGCAATGTAGCCTTACAGTCCCGCTACAGCGCAAACCGCCGCTCAGCCTCACCTGGCTCAAAAATGCGAACAGCCGATGAGGCGTCTTCCGCAACGATCGAATCGCGGCCGCAAAAAATATCTCTCGCCAGGCTGATCTGGGCAGCGCCGGCAGCGTTGACGCTGGCCGCGACGGCTATTTACGGTGGATTGCATTTCCCGGTCGCATCGATACCCCTAGTCTTAAGTCTTGTTTTCTACGCCGGTTTGCTCTGGCGCCAACCACAATTGTGGTTGTTTTTTGTCCCTGCCTTACTACCGATCTTGAACCTGGCGCCGTGGTCCGGGCGATTCTTTTTCGACGAGTTCGATCTATTTCTCCTGGCAACGGTTGCGATCTGGGTGTTGCGTAGCGATTCGCAACGCCCGTTGCGCTTTGCACCGGCCGCCGCAACGCTGATTACCCTTTTTGTTTTCGCGTTCGCCGCAAGTCTGGCATTAGGCCTGTTGCCGCTGGGCCCGGTCGACGCTAACGCATTCGCCAGCTATTTCAGCAAATACAACGGCTTGCGTGTAGGCAAGGGATTGCTTTGGGGCGTAGTACTGGTTTATCTGGCGCGATCCGACTTGGCGCGACACGAAGATGCACTAAACCGGTATTGGGTTCCCGGCATGTTGGTCGGTTTAGCGGGGGTGGTGGTCGTTGCTCTGTGGGAACGGATTGCCTTTCCCGGATTGATGAACTTCGCGGAGGAATACCGCATCACGTCCACTTTCGGCTCGATGCACGTGGGCGGCGCCGCGATCGACGGCTATTTGGCGCTGGCGATTCCCTTTACCCTGGCGTGGATGGCGGGGACCCGTTCGCCGTTCAAGCTAGCGGCTCGCGGGCGCACTGTTCGTGCTCGGAACCTACACGATAATCGCGACGTTTTCGCGCGGCCTGTACCTGGCCTATTTAGCGATGATCGTAATGTTCGCCATCGGTACGATGATGCGCCAGAAGGCCACCGGTATATTCAGCATTGGCCGCGCCGTTGTGGTTCTCGTCATCGTGCTTGCGCTTTCGGTTTTGTGTTTTCAGCGTGTTTGCCACCGGCGGATACCGCGCCCTGGCGGCCGTCCTCGGTGTTTTGGGGTTGGCATTTTTCCTCGGCAGCAAGGCAGAAAAATCCGGCAGTATCGCTCCGCTGCTATTGGCGACGATGCTGCTGCTGACCATCAATTTCGTTCTGATCAAGCTGTTCGACAAAGGCGCTTACGCCGCTTATAGCCTTTCTATTCTGATCGGGCTAGTGGGCATGGTGATCATCGTGGCTAAACCGCGCACATCCAAGCATCGTTTAGCGTGGTGTGGTTTGATTGCCTCGGCCATGGCCGCCATATTCGTCGGCAGGCATTGGGGCGGCACGTCCGCGCTGATGGCCGTTATCTATAGCGGTATTGTTCATTTTGGCGCTGCTGATAGTCAATCGATCGCTCAAACATCCGCTTTGGCGGCCCAACCTGAAACACGCGGTTGCCCTCGCATTTATTGCCGCCATATTTTTTGCGAGTATACCGATTGTGGGCAACTCCTATTTCGTCGGCGAACGCTTTTCCGACCGGTCGTCTGCGATAAAAGCTCGGGTCACCCACTGGCGTGACGCCATGGGTATGATCGATACCACGGTTATGGCGAAAACCTTTGGTATGGGCATAGGCAGCTTTCCGGGAGTTTTCTTTTGGCGCAGCCAGCTTCGCGCACCGAGCGGTACTTACCAGATCGTAAACGAGGTAGGAAACCAATTTCTCAAACTCGGCGGGCACCGCGAAGGATTTACCGCGGGTCCAACCCTTTATTATGCCCAGCGCGTCGACGTGAGTCCTTACCAGGTGTTGAAGCTGTCGTTCGACGCGCGCGCGGCGTCGCCGAAATCCCGTTTGCATGTAGGCATGTGCGAATCCCTGCTGATTTATTCACAAAATTGCGAGATTAAAGGGGCTGCCATTGCAAAAACCGACGGCTCTTGGAATCGCGTAGAAGTAAGTCTTAACACTCGACGCCTCGGCGGCTGGCATTATTTCGGCAAGCGACCGGTGCAGATGTGGTTCGTCAACCCTATCGGCGGCACCCACGTGGATATCGATAACGCCCGGTTAATGGATCAATTCGGCAATAACTTATTGAATAACGGTGACTTCTCCCAAGCTGGCGATCGCTGGCTGTTCTCCGTCAGCGATTTCTGGCCATGGCACATAGAAAACATCTGGATTCATTTTCTGTTCGAACAGGGGTGGGTCGGCCTGATCTTGTTTATCGCATTGATTTTTTACGCGTTCTGTCGCTTGTTCGTGCTCGCGAGTCGCGGTCAGTTCCTCGCCTTGGTTATTTTGGTATCCTTTACTGGATTCGTCACCGTCGGAACGTTTAATAGCTTGTTCGAGTTTCCGCGCATCGCTTTGCTGTTTTACCTCCTGCTGTTTTTTTCTTTGCTGCGATGGAAAGTCGAAGAGCCGGAGCCGTCCCGAGCCCGATCCAGTGGCCTATCGTTCGGAACCAGCAGCGATAAAAACTCAAATCAAGCATTGCCAGAAGGCGCTCCCAGGTTGGCTGGCAGCCATGCCATGCCCAAGAGCCGCACCCGATAAGGCTGTTAGAGCATGTTGCTTGTAGAACCACAATCAGTAAGCCTGACCAAGGCGCGCCGTTTGGGAAAATCGCTAAAGTATCGATACGCCCATAGTTGAGTTTCTGCCGCTTGGTCTACAATAGAAACTTCCATTTTCGACATCCATCTCCATGAACCCTCCGGCAGCCCATGCGATTACCGTAGTTTCCCCCAGCGTCGATTTAAATCGCCGCGCCATCGTATTGGCCGGCGGCTCCGGTACGCGGCTGTGGCCGCTATCGCGGGCGACCATGCCGAAACAACTCCTCGCGCTAAACGGCACGGAATCCCTGCTGCAGGACACGATGCGCCGTCTGCTTCCCCTGGTCGGAAGTCAGCATGTGACCACTGTGACTCACGCCGACCACCGCTTCGAAGTTGCAGGTCAGTTGCACGCCATCGATCCGGGCCTCGCGGACAACGTGCTCGCGGAGCCCATCGGCCGCAATACGTTGCCCGCGATCGCCTGGGCGGTGGCACGCATCGCCAAGGAACATCCGGCGGCCATTATCGGCGTGTTCTCTTCGGATCACGCAGTCGCCGATGCCAGCGCGTTTCACGCCGCCTGGCTCGCCGCCGAACAAGCCGCGCGCCAAGGTTATATCGCGTTGTTCGGCATGAACCCGACGGAACCTGCGACCGGCTTCGGCTACATTCAAGCGGGAGACGAAATCAATATCGGCGGCGGCAAGCATGTCGCGATACGCAAAGTCTTGCGATTCGTCGAGAAGCCCGACGCCGCAACCGCCGTTAAGCTGCTTGCCCAAGGCAATCACTACTGGAATGGCGGCATGTTTGTGTTTCGCGCCGATACGTTTATGAACATGCTACGCCAACTGCAACCGGCCATCCACGAGGCGGCGCTAAACTTGCGTGAAAGCGGCGTAGCGTTGGCTCAGGCGGAACTTTACAAATCGCTGCCGGATTTATCGGTGGACTACGGCATACTCGAGCACAGCGACAAAATCGCCGTGGTGCCCGTCACCATGGGCTGGAGCGACCTCGGCAGTTGGGAAGCGATCTATCAACAACGGGACAAAGATAGCGACGGCAACATGGTCGAAGGCGACGTGCTGGCCATCCAGTCCAACAACAATTTATTCTGGACCGACGGCGGGACTATTGCGGCCTTAGGCGTCGACAACTTAGCCGTCGTGCAAACCCGGGATGCGACGCTGGTATGTCCTCGCGACAAAGTCGCCGATCTCAAGCATTTGGTCGCCGAGGTCAAAGCGCGCCACCCGCATTTGACCGAAACCCATTTAACGGTCGCGCGCCCATGGGGAAGTTACACGATTTTAGAAGAAGGCGCTTACTACAAAATCAAACGCATTTTAGTGAAACCCGGCCAAAAGTTATCGATGCAAATGCATTATCATCGATCGGAGCACTGGGTAGTCATAGCAGGTACCGCAAAAATCACCAACGGCGATCAAGAAATATTCCTGGAAGAGAACCAGTCGACTTATATTCCAAAAACCAACCGGCATCGGCTGGAGAATCCCGGTAAGATCCCGCTACAAATTATCGAGATTCAAACCGGCGCCTATTTGGAAGAAGACGACATCGTGCGTTTTGGCGATATTTATGGTCGAGTGAACTAAGGAAGCTAAAACCTAATTTTTAATGCCCGCACGCTTCAAAAGATCGGTCACATAGCTGATCGGTATCGCATAGGCGATTCCGCTGGGATCAGACAAGACATTTTCCTTGGTTTGTTTCACGAACACCATATTCAACACGCCGATGACTTCTCCGCTATCGGGATGGTAGAGCGGGCTGCCGCTGTTGCCGGGATAGGCCGTGGCGTCAAGTTGAAACACGTCGAAGGTCTTGCGTAATCGATTCACCGATTGTTGATTGAGATCCCGTGACGTGCGCCCGGGAATGGCGATCGGCGTGAGCGAAGAAATGATTGCGCGATGGGTAACGTGATAGAGCCCCAAAATCGCACCGATAGGGAATCCGGTAAAGGCGTAGTGTTGGCCTTCGCGGACATCCGCGCCCGTAGCCAGCACCATGGGCTGAAGCGGCGCCCCTTTGATCTTCAGCAAGGCAATGTCGTGGTCCGCATCCTGCGCGACTTCTATCGCCTCGCGCGGCTGAACGTCCTTACCGCGACCCGTTAGAATGATCAACGTTTCCTTGTTTTCCGTATCTAGAAATGGCGGCGTTACGTGGGCATTGGTGATGACATATTGACCATCTCCGACGGCGAACCCGGTGCCGAGGACGCTAATCGCGGGACTTCTAGCCCTCTGATAAGTACCGACCCCTACGACGGACGGACGGATTTTTTCTATGGTTTGCGGCAATTCTGCTCGGGCGGCAGAGTGAACCCCTGCTGCGAGCAAAAATCCCAAAATAACTCTTTTAAGAACAATGATTTGAGGCAAGGCTTTGCTCGCTCTTTCCGTCATGGTTATCCTTTTATGAATTTCGTTCTATCATTAAGTGCATAAATTACCAAACTAAAGTAATCTCAAGTTCCGCTCGCTACCGGATGACAGGCTAACATCTCACACTTCGACAGGTAAACTAAATTTTTATCCTAGTTTGCAGCGTTATCGAATGTGTCGAGCCATCCAGCGGCAAAAAATTTTCCCATATTCTTAAGAGGAATTGTGCATGAGTATTGTTGCAGTCGTCGGGCTAGGATATGTTGGTTTGCCCCTCGCTGTCGAATTCGGCAAACGACGCGAGACCATCGGCTTCGATTTATCCGAAGAAAAAGTCGCCAGTTATCGCCGCTTTGTGGACCCCACCGGCGAGCTGTCTTCCGCCGATCTCGAAGCGGCCAAACATCTAACCGTCACCACCGATCCAACGGCGCTTGCCAAGGCCGACTATATTATCGTCGCGGTCCCCACGCCCGTCGATATCGCCCACAAACCGGACTTTTCGCCCTTGGTCGGCTCAAGCACCAGCGTCGGCAAGAACATGAAAAAAGGTGCGATCGTGGTGTACGAATCCACGGTGTATCCCGGCGCCACGGAAGAGGTCTGCATTCCCGTCCTGGAAAAACACTCCGGCATGAAGTGGAAGCAGGACTTCCACGTCGGCTACTCGCCAGAACGCATCAACCCCGGCGATAAAGAACACACGCTCACCAAAATTCTTAAGATCGTATCCGGCGACGATGCAGAAACCTTGGAGAAAGTCGCGCAACTGTATGAGAGCATCATCACCGCCGGCGTCCATCGCGCATCGAGCATCAAGGTTGCGGAAGCCGCAAAAGTCATCGAGAATACTCAGCGCGATCTCAACATCGCGCTTATGAACGAACTCGCGCTGATATTCGAGCGGATCGGCATCGACACGCTCGAAGTGCTCAAGGCGGCGGGCACCAAGTGGAATTTTCTACCGTTCCGTCCGGGGTTAGTCGGTGGTCACTGCATCGGTGTAGATCCGTATTATCTTACCCATAAAGCGGAAATGCTCGGTTATATTCCACAAGTGATATTAGCGGGACGGCGCATTAACGATAGCATGGGCAAACATATCGCCGAACAAACGGTTAAGAACATGATTAATGCCGGTTCTCAGGTCAAAGGTGCGAAGGTCAACGTGTTGGGCCTTACGTTCAAGGAAAACTGCCCCGATTTGCGCAATTCAAAAGTCATCGACATCATCCACGAATTGCAATCCTACGGCATCGATGTTCAGGTCCACGACCCGATGGCGGAAGCTGCGGAAGCGAAACATGAGTACGGCGTGACTTTGCGGGCCTGGGATGAACTGCCTCAGGCGGACGCGATCGTCGCCGCCGTCGCCCATAAGGAATTTTTAGCGCGTCCGATGGGGGACTACCTCACCAAGGTCAAGGGCGGCGGCTGTTTCATCGACGTCAAATGTCAATTCGATCCGGCGGCAATTAAACAGTCCGGCCTGAGTCTTTGGCGCCTCTAGTCTTACAAGTCAATTTATTTGAGCATGAGTCAATACGATAAAGTCGTCAAAAACCTATTGTCCAACCGCCGACGTTGGCTGGTGACGGGCGCTGCCGGATTCATCGGTTCCAACTTGGTTGAAGCGCTGCTGCGGCTCAATCAATCCGTCATCGGACTGGATAATTTCGCCACCGGTCATCAGCGCAATCTCGATCAAGTGCAAGCGTTGGTTGGCCGCGAAGCGTGGCATAACTTTCAATTTATTCGCGGGGATATCTGCGATCTCAAAACATGCGCAGAAGCGTGTAATAACGTCGATTTCGTGCTGCACCATGCGGCGCTGGGTTCGGTGCCGCGCTCAATCGAAGATCCGCTCTTGAGCAATCACAGCAATGTCACGGGCTTCGTTAACATGCTGGTCGCAGCGCGGGACGCGAAGGTAAAACGCTTTGTCTACGCCGCGTCCAGTTCCACCTACGGCGATCATCCCGCTTTACCGAAAGTCGAAGACCAGATCGGCAAACCGCTGTCGCCTTACGCCGTGACGAAATACATCAACGAACTTTATGCCGATGTATTCGCCCGCTGCTACGGCATGGAAACCGTCGGGCTGCGCTATTTCAACATCTTCGGCCCGCGCCAAGATCCCGAAGGCGCCTACGCCGCCGTGATTCCAAAATGGATCTCGGCCATGATCAAGAACGAAACGCTATTAGTCAACGGCGACGGCGAAACGAGCCGGGATTTTTGTTACGTTGAAAATGTGGTCCAAGCGAACATTCTTTCCGCCACCACGACCAACAAAGACGCGATCAACGAAGTCTACAACGTTGCCGTGAACGAGCGGACTACACTCAATCAGTTGTTCAACATGCAGCGGGAATTGCTGGTTAAACGCTTCCCCCATCTTCAAAACTACCAGCCCACCTACCAAGACTTCCGTGTCGGCGATGTCCGTCACTCGCAAGCGGACATCAGCAAAGCACAGAGCCTCTTGGGCTATGCGCCTAGCCATCGTATCAACGATGGCCTAAGGACGGCGATGGATTGGTATGTCAAAGACCTCACACGTCTGGCATCGGCCTGAAAGGCAATATCAGCAAGGTTCTCCAGGATACGTCCGGTAAGACAAGCAAAAAAAAGGCCGCGATCGCGGCCTTTTTTATTCACATCGGAAAACTATTAGCCAAGCGGCACCGGCACGAATATCCGAGCATTCTGGCGTTGAACTAGAACAGCGACCTTACCTTTAGCCGCATCAACCAGTTGCTTCAACTGCTCCGGGTCACTCACGGCTTTATTATTCACACCCAGAATTACATCACCCATTTGAATACCGGCCTTCGCCGCGGCGCCCGAGACTTGCTCGACCAACACGCCGCCTGCGATGTCCAACTTCTTACGTTCCTCACCAGTCAGGGAGCGCACTGCAACCCCTAATTTCATTGGCGCAGTTTGCGGTGTATCGATGACGGCAACATTGTCGCCCGGCATTTCGCCCAGGGTAATGTCCACTTCTTTCTCTTTACCGTCGTGCCACACTTTGAGCATCGCTTTTTCATTTGGCTTTAGCAGGCCTACCATACGCGGAAGGTCTATGGACCGCTCCACGGGTTTGCCATTTAGCGCGAGCACTACATCACCTGCCTGCAAGCCCGCTTTTTCGCCGGGGGAATCTTTCTCGACGTTACCGATTAACGCCCCTTGAGTATTTTTAAGACCGAAGGATTCCGCTAATTCTTTCGTGACCGGCTGAATGCCGACGCCGATCTTGCCGCGCGTGACCTTACCGCTCTTTTGCAGTTGGTCTTTCACATTGAGTGCGACATCGATCGGGATAGCGAAAGACACACCTTGATACCCGCCGCTACGGCTGTAGATCTGCGAATTGATGCCGATGACTTCGCCCTTCATGTTGAACAGCGGACCGCCCGAATTACCCGGATTCACCGCGACGTCGGTCTGCAAGAACGGCACATAGGCCTCGTCCGGCAATTCGCGCGATTTCGCGCTGACGATACCGGCGGTCACCGTATTCTCGAAACCGAACGGCGAACCGATGGCCACTACCCACTCGCCTACTTTCGTTTCCGCCGGATTGCCGAGTTTCACGACCGGCAAATTACCCGCTTCGATTTTCAGCAATGCCACGTCGGTCTTGCGATCGTAACCCATCACCTTGGCTTTAAACTCGCGCTTATCGGTGAGCTTCACCGTTACTTCCTTGGCTTGCGCGACCACGTGAGCGTTGGTCAAAACGTAGCCATCAGCCGTAATAATGAACCCGGAACCGACGCCGCCACGCTCTGGCATCGGGCCAGGATTTCCCGGTTGCGGAATGCCGAAGCGTTTAAAGAACTCGGGGACCTCCGGCGGCATATCCTGACCCGCCATGTTGTCCATCTTTGCCGTAACGCTGATGTTCACCACGGCCGGGCCTTGCGAATCCACCAGCGAAACGAAGTCGGGTAACTGCCGCGCGACCGCGACAGGCGCCGCAGGCGCGGTCTCCGATTTCACCACTTGTTCTTGTACCGTGTTGGCATGCGCGCTACTCATCGGTGTATGCTGATGCACATACCATCCTACTGCCAGCGCTGACGCGACTGCAACAGCCAATGTCGTTCCGCGAGTCATATTTTTCTCCATAGAATAATTTCCTTCGATTGGGACTAACTTACGATTCCGAACGAGTCATTCGGACATGCTTTAGCAAATGCTGTCATTTCACGCAATTTCAAGCTAATAGACTGGGAAGTTTTCGCAAAGTTCATAGGGAACTTACGGTAATATGTGTGGTCATCAACCGCATCATTCTCCCTCATGACCGTGCTCCAATCCGTCTACGCTCGACAACGTGTATTCGGCCGGATGTAATCCATCTTTAGAGCTTAGTCTAAATGCATATCCATATTCTCGGCATTTGCGGCACCTTCATGGGCGGCATCGCGGCGATCGCAAAGGAAGCCGGTCACCGGGTCACCGGCTGCGACGCCAATGTTTATCCGCCCATGAGCACGCAGCTTGAAGCCCTCGGCATCGAGCTAGTCGAAGGTTTCGACTCGACGCAAATTTCTCTCAAGCCCGATCTTTTTGTCATCGGCAACGTCGTGTCGCGCGGCAATCCACTGATGGAAGAAATACTTAACCGCGGCCTAGCCTATGCCTCCGGCCCGGCGTGGCTCGCGGAGCATGTGCTGACCGGGCGCTGGGTATTGTCTGTAGCGGGAACGCATGGCAAGACGACCACTTCGTCCATGCTGGCCTGGATACTCGAATACGCCGGCTTGCAACCGGGATTTCTAATTGGCGGCATCCCGCAGGATTTCAATCTCTCTGCACGGCTCGGCGGATCCCATAACGGGAACAAATATTTCGTCATCGAAGCGGATGAATACGACACGGCGTTTTTCGATAAGCGCTCAAAGTTCGTTCACTATCGCTCGCGCACCGCGATCTTGAATAATCTCGAATTCGATCACGCCGATATTTTTCCCGACCTCGCCGCCATCGAAACCCAATTCCACCACCTGGTGCGAACGATTTCCGGCAACGGCCTCATCGTCACTAATGGCAACGATCAAAATCTCGAACGGGTATTGCAAAAAGGCGCTTGGACGCCGCTCGAACGCTTCGGCGAGAGCCACGACTGGCGAGGCTCTCCAGCCGATGTCGACGGTAGTTTTTCGATTTTTTTTAAGCATGAACTCATCGGCAAACTCAACTGGAATCAACTCGGTGAGCACAATCGCATGAACGCGCTAGCCGCCATCGCCGCCGCACGCCATGCCGGCGTCACACCTCAAACCAGCATCGCCGCGCTGGAAAAATTCCAAGGCGTGAAGCGACGCATGGAAATCAGAGGCATCGTTAATGGCATCACCGTATACGACGATTTTGCCCATCATCCCACGGCGATCGCCACCACCATTGCGGGCCTACGCCATCGCGTAGGCAACGCACGCATCCTAGCCGTCCTCGAACCGCGTTCCAACACCATGAAGCAAGGCGTGTGGAAAGACGAGCTCGCCGCGAGCTTGCAGGATGCGGAGCAAGTGTTTTGCTACACGGCGAATTTAGGTTGGGATGCAGCCAGCGCGCTAAAACCGCTCGGAGAAAAAGTTAAAGTTAGCGACGACATCGACACGCTCATCGCGCTGATCGAGCAATCCACCAAACCCGGCAATCATGTATTGATCATGAGTAACGGGGGGTTTGCCGGGATACACGGAATGTTGATGGAGCGGTTGCGCGCGAAAAACCATTGACCTTAATTAGATGTCATTCCCACGAAAGCGAGAATGACAAGTGGATGGAGATGTCGTTGCCGCGCAGAGCCTGTTCTCGCTCTGATCGGGGAAGGCAACCCAAACGACTCGCGCAAAGCAGATTCTTCGTCGCGGAGTTTACCCATGAGCACAACGAAGCGCTTCTCGGAATGACAAGTTAAGATTGTCGTGCATCGCTGGCGGGAGCGTAATACAATAATCAAATGAAAACTCTTACTGTGCGACTACCCGAGGCGTTGGTGGCTGAGATTGAAGCGGAGTCGCGCGAACGCCAGCGCTCCAAGTCCGACGTGGTTCGCGAACGCTTGATCCGCGCGGAGAAATCTTCGTCAACAACACGTTTGCCCGACTCGATAGCCGACTTGGCCGGTTCGGTGTCCGCATTGCCTGCGGACTTGAGCGAGCGGAGGAAAGCGTATTTAAAGAGCACGGGCTATGGCCGCAAGCGTAATCGTTGACGCCGGCTTTCTCATCGCTTTATTGAGCCGCCGAGATACCCATCACGCGTGGGCGGTGGCCGAATCTCCCAATTGTCCCCTACCATGGTTGACGTGCGACGCCGTTCTGTCGGAAGCCTTTCACCTTCTCGGCGCTCGGGGTTGGAGCGGCTTGTCCGCGCTTCTGCGGCGAGGCGCCGTTGTACCGGCATTTCATCTTGGCGGCGAACTCGACAGAGTCCTAAGTCTGATGCAAAAGTACGCCAGCGTCCCCATGAGCATCGCGGACGCTTGCCTGGTCAGGATGACGGAAACACTGGCCGATCCGATCATTCTTAGCACCGATCGGGACTTCCACGTTTATCGCCGCCACAGCCGGCAGGTTGTGCCCTGTAGAACACCCTTTTGATGTTTACTCAAGACGGCGCTGTCTCGGAATATTGTGAGAGAGGGCATGGATAGCACCAAGCAATGGCTTGCGTCGCTTGGCCTGACGCAGTACGTAGCGGATTTTGAACGCAACGATATTGACCTAAGTCTGCTATCAAAGTTGACGGATCAGGATCTTCGCGACCTGGGCGTCCAGAGTCTAGGCCACCGTAAGAAACTGCTGGAGGCAATCGCCGAACTGAAGCGTGGTGATACGCCAGGATCTGCAAACGTCGCAACGGAAAATCAAACGCTTTCACACAGTACTCCGGCCACCGAAGGCGAGCGCCGCCAGTTAACAGTGATGTTCTGTGATCTAGTCGGCTCCACGGCGCTGAGTGAGAAACTCGACCCCGAAGAGTTGCGCAGTCTGTTGCACAACTATCGAACGGTCTGCGGTGAAGTCAATGCGCGTTACGAAGGCTTCGTTGCTCGTTATGTGGGTGATGGCATTCTGACTTACTTCGGTTGGCCCAAGGCCCATGAAGAAGACGCCGAGCGGGCGCTGCGTGCGGCGCTGGAGATCATTCAAGCGGTGAAGCGCGCATCGTCCAGTGAGGTGCTATCGGTACGCATCGGCATCGCGACCGGTCCGGTCGTCGTCGGTGAACAAGCCGGTGTGGGCGATCAGTCGAAGTTGGCCATTGGTTCCACCCCCAATCTCGCTGCGCGGTTGCAGGGATTGGCTGCGGTCGATCAAATAGTCATCGCCTCTTCAACCCGGCGATTAGTCGGTAACGCGTTCGAACTCGCGGACCTCGGCGAACATGATCTGAAAGGCATCGCCGAACCCGTTCACGCCTGGCGCGTAATGGCAGTAAGTGAAGCAGCGAGCCGCTTTGAAGCAAGCCATGGCGCTCAGGTCACTCCGTTAGTGGGCCGTGAGCAGGAGATCGGGCTACTCATGGAGCGCTGGGCGCTGGCGCAGGAAGGCGAAGGCCAAGTCGTGCTGCTATCGGGTGAGCCAGGTATTGGCAAGAGCCGTATCTTGAATACGCTGCGCGAGCGGTTAGAAGACCAAAGTGTGGGTACGCTGCGCTTTCAGTGCTCGCCTTACTACATCAATAGTGCGTTCTATCCGAGCATCGACAACTTCGAACGCGCGCTCAGATTTGCACGCGACGAGGCACCCGATTCCAAGCTCGACAAGCTTGAAGTGCTGATGGTCACGCAATACGGGCGCCCGATCGAAGACGTGCGCTTCATCGCCTCGATGCTGTCCATCCCCGGCGAGGCACGCTACGGCGCGCTGCCGATCACGCCGCAGAAGTTCAAGGACGAGACGCTGCGTACCTTGGTCGATCTCACCGAAGCGGCCGCCAGAAATCAACCCACGGTGATGCTGTACGAGGACCTGCACTGGGCCGATCCCACCAGCCTCGAAGCGATGGACTTGCTTGTGGACCGGGTAAGAAAGTTTCCGCTGCTGATTGTGCTCACCCATCGGCCCGAATTCCAATCACGCTGGTCGCAACACGGGCACGTCGTGGCCTTGAACCTATCCAAGCTCACGCGCGCGCAAAGCGGTGCGATCGTATCCAAGCTCACAAACGGTAAGGCACTGCCCGCTGATCTGCTCGATCAAATCCTGAACAAGACCGACGGCGTGCCGCTATATGTGGAAGAACTCACGAAGTCTATTCTTGAGTCCGGCGAACTCAAAGACGCCGGCGATCATTACGATTACGCCGGCGCTTCCCGCAGCGTCACTGTCCCGGCCACCCTAAGAGACTCGCTCACGGCGCGTCTCGATCGCTCGCCAGCGGCAAAAGAGATCGCGCAGATCGGCGCGGCGATCGGGCGCGAGTTCAGCTACGAGTTGATTGCAGCGGTCGCGCCCAAACCCAAGACCGAACTCGACAACGCGCTCAACCAATTGACTGAATCGGGGTTGGCGTTCCGCCGTGGCAACCCACCCGAGGCCACCTACACCTTCAAACACGCCTTGGTGCAGGACGCGGCGTACGACTCGCTACTCAAGACACGGCGCCAGGTGTTGCACGCCAAGATCGCGCGCGTGCTCGAAGAACACTTCCCCACGACCCGAGACACCGAGCCTGAGCTGCTCGCCCATCACCTGACGGCGGCGGGCGAGACCGAGACGGCGATTGGCTATTGGCAAAAGGCGGGCAAGCTGGCGTTGAAACGCTTGGCGCTCAAGGAAGCGATTTCGCACCTGAACCAGGGCATGGAGATCATCGGCACGCTGCCTCAGTCACCGGAGCGCGACGGGAAGGAACTGGACCTGCGCACCCCGCTCGGCACGGCCTGGCTAGCGCTCAAAGGCTGGGCAGCCCCTGAGGTGTGGGCCAGCTTCCACCCTGCGCTTGGATTGGCCAAGTCCCTGAGGCGCCACGAGGCGGTAGTGCCGATCTACAACGGGCTGTACTCCAACGTCCTAGTCCAGGGGCGCGTCACTGAAGCCCTCGGCTGGGTGAATGAAATGCTAGCTTCTGCGGAAGCCAGCGGCGCCCCGGATCTGTTGATCATGGGGCACAGGACGGCATGCGCCACCTACTATTTTCGGGGAGACTTAACCCAGTCACGCGAGCATGCCGACACGGTGCTAGCGCTGTACAGCGACGAGAAGCACCGCCACCTCGCAGACATCACCAACACCGACCCAAAGACGGCTGTCGGCATTTTCACCTCCCTTGGGACCTGGATGCGCGGCTATCCGGATCGCGCCGTGCAGGTGAGCGATGCCAACGATGCGCACGCCCGCCGGCGCGGCCACCCTTTCGACCTCGGCAATGCGCTCACTTTTGGCAGCCAGGTTTGGGACTTCCGCTGCGAACCCGAGCCTATTCTGGCGCGGGTCGAGGAGGCCGAGCGGCTGGGCCGAGCGCACAGTCTGCCCTTTATCTCCGAAGTGCTGGCGCAGATCTTCAAGGGCCTCGCCTGGCTGCGGGCCGGGCGCCTCACAGAGGGCATCCCTCATCTGCGGGGTGCAATGGAAAGGTGGAACGCAGGTGGCGGCCTGCTTTGGATGCCTTACTTTCGAGCAGTCCTGGCCGAAGGTTTGGCGCTCAGCGGCGATCTCGAAGGCGGATTGAGTTTGATCGAAGAGAGTCTCACCCAGATTGCGCGGCCGGGATGGGAAGAACGTTCGCATCTTGCGGAGGTGCTGCGGCTCAAAGGTTGGATGCTGCAGCAGCAGGGAAAGTTGGATGTTGCGGAAGAAAACTACCTCGCGTCACTCGAGGTAGCACGCGAACAACAGGCGAAGTCCTGGGAATTGCGCACCTCGACCAGCCTCGCGCGGCTGTGGCAATCGCAGGGCACGCGCAAGGAAGCGCATGATCTGCTCGCGCCCGTCTACGGCTGGTTCACCGAAGGCTTCGACACGAAAGATTTGATTGAGGCCAAAGTGCTACTCGACGAGTTGGCGCGATGATCGAGCAGTCCGCCAAACCCGGCGATCATGTGTTGATCATGAGTAATGGGGGATTTGCGGGGATACATGGAAAGTTGATGGAGCGATTGCGCCAAAAAAACAACTAACATTCGCAATTGTCATTCCCGCGCAGGCGGAAATCCATTGGGCATTTAAGGGTGATGGATGGCCGTCCCTCGAAACTTCGGCCTTCGGCCTCGTTTTCCCGCCTGCGCGGGAATGACAATTAGGAGAAGTAATCAAACGTTTTTCTCGCACCAAGCGGCGACGCGAAGCAATCGCTGATCGCCTAAATAATCTCCAACAATTTGCAATCCTAACGGCAATCCGTTCGGCCCGGTCGTCACCGGTATCGTAATCGCCGGCACACCGAGCAAACTCCACGGGATACAAAACGCCGGATTGCCCGTTGCGCTGAGCCCTTCCGGAGCTTCGCCCGGCGCGGGCGGCGTAATGATCGCGTCGTGGCCTAACAGAACTTCTCGCAACGCTGCGCGCAACATCGAGCGAACACTCAAGGCCTTGTGATAATCGTGCGCGCTGAAGGCCTGACCGGTTTGTACCACATCGTCGATGTTGGCGCTGACCTTGTCCGGATGGTGCTCGCGCAGTGGGCCGAAAATCAGCGCAGCTTCGCAGCGCATGATGGTTTGCGCGGCGGGCAAAGCGTCATCGAACGACGCCGGTAGTGCAATCTCATGGACTCGCGCGCCCGCGCGGCGCAAGGTCTCGGCAGTTTCGTACAGACAATTTTTCTGCGCCTCCTCTACCAGCGGCCACGCAGGGCCGCGCACCAGGGCGAGACGCGGTGGTTTGGGCAAACTCGGTATGGAAAACACGCCGGGCACAAAGCCGCCGGTGGATACGCAACTAGAGTCGTCCGCGTCGTAACCCATCAGCAAGTGCGCGAGAAAGCCCGCGTCCGCAACGCTGCGCGTGAACACGCCGACATGGTCGAGCGTGTTGGCGAATGGATGAATGCCGCGCCGCGAGATCAGGCCGTAGCTGGGCTTGTAGCCGACCACGCCGCAGAAAGCCGCGGGGCGGATCACCGAGCCCATGGTTTGTGAGCCGAGCGCCGCCGGTACGAAACCCGCAGCGACGGCAGCAGCCGAGCCGCTTGACGAGCCGCCGGGCGTGTGTTTCCTGTTGTGGGGATTGCGCGTTTTTCCGGGAAACGACCAGGCGAATTCCGTAGTGACGGTTTTGCCCATTACGATCGCGCCGAGCTGCTTCAAGCGCTCAACCACGAACGCGTCACGCTTGGGTCTACGGCCTTTGAATATTGGGGAACCGATTTCCGTCGGCATGTCCGCCGTATCAATGATGTCTTTTATCGCGATTGGGATACCGCCAAGAGGCAAGCGGGGTGCGGCTCTCCGGCTAAGCATGCCGGAACGCCGCGCTGCGCCTAGTGCCTGGCTGGGGTCATAGTGGGCCCACGCGTCGATATCGCCGTCACGTTCTGCAATTCGGCGCTGCAATTCAGCGACGTATTCTTCGGCGGAAAATCGATTGCTGCGCAATCCATCCAGCGCTTCCCGCAACGTCAATTGATACAATGGTGGGTTATTCATCATAGTCCAACAAATGTTGCTTTATATCCACGGCTTCAACAGCTCGCCCGCCTCGTTCAAAGCCAATGTGTTGAAACATAAACTCGCCAGCATGGGGCGCGGCGATGAATTTCTTTGCCCCGCGTTGCCCCATCGTCCCGCCGCCGCCATGGCGCTGTTGGAGGCTATCTTACCGCAACAGGATTTAGGCGCGCTCACGATCGTCGGCAGTTCGCTGGGCGGTTTCTATGGCACCTATCTCACGGAAAAATACGGCGTGCGCACGGTGCTGGTCAATCCCGCCATTTATCCGCATGACGGTTTGCGTGCCTATCTGGGACCACAAAAAAATCTCTATACCGATGAAGAATATATTTTGACGGAACAACACCTAGACGAAATGCGCGCGCTGTTCGTGCCAAAACTTAAAGCGCTCGATCGCTATTTGCTCATCACCGCGACCGGCGACGAAGTGCTCGACTACCGCGCCGGCGTCGCCCGTTATGCCGGCGCGGAGCAAATAATTATTCAAGGCAGCGACCATGGAATGAGCGATTTCGCCGACTACCTTGATAAAATACTGCTTTTCGCTGGGCTTCGAAAGCTGTGATGCAAGTTTTTTACGAAGAAGACGGCGGCTTCAAAGTCGGTGCGGTGCTGGCCGACAACGACACCTCGCTGCAAGTCGAAGCACCCCACGGTAAACGCTCGAAAATTAAATCCGCCGCCGTGATGTTGCGCTTCGAGCAACCCTCGCTGACGGAATTCATGCAGTCGGTGGATAAGGAAACCCAGTCTCTCGATGTGGATTTCCTGTGGGAATGCTGCGGAGAGAACGAATTCGCCTTCGCCGATCTAGGCCGCGATTACTACGGCCATGCGCCGACACCGATAGAATCCGCCGCCGTGCTGACGCGGCTGCACGGCGCGCCTATGTATTTTTACAAACGCGGCAAAGGCCGCTACAAAGCCGCGCCGGAAGAAGCGCTTAAGGCCGCGCTGGCGGGCGCCGAGCGCAAGCGCCAGCAAGATGCGCTGAAAGCGCAATACGTGCAGTCGCTGCAAAAGGGCGAATTGCCCGAGGCGTTTAAGCCGATACTGCAAGACCTGCTCTACAAGCCCGACAAGAATTCGCTCGAATACAAAGCGCTGGACGCCGCCGCGACCGCAGCAAAACAAACGCCGTTGCAAGTGCTCGCCCACGCGGGCGGCATTCCGTCGACCCACGAGTATCATCTGAACGGTTTTTTGTTCGAGTATTTTCCCGAGGGGACGGACTTTCCCACGCTGACAATCGCGCCGCCGGCGACCGAGCTTCCGCTCGCTTCCGTCAGCGCGTTTCAGTATCGACGATGCCACCACCACGGAAATCGACGATGCGTTTTCCGTGACCACGCTCCCAGGCAATACCATACAAGTCGGCATCCACATCGCCGCGCCGGCGCTGGGTATCGCGCTCGACGATCCGGTGGACCGCATCGCGCGGCAGCGGCTCTCGACCATCTATATCCCGGGCCGAAAAATCACCATGCTGCCGGATGCTGCGATCGAGCAATTCACCCTTAGCGCAGGTCGAACGGCGCCGACGCTATCGCTTTATCTTACCTTTGCCGGCAACGACTACACTTTGATCGAATCCAAAACGCGCCTCGAATCAGTCACGATCAAACATAACTTGCGCCACGATCAACTGGACGAACATTTCACCGAAGCCAATATCAACGGCGGTGTCGGCGACTATCCGTACAAGCCGGAACTGCTAACTCTTTGGCGCATCGCCAACAAGCTCGAGGCGGCGCGGGGCAAGGCGGAAGCCGGGCCACCGCCCCTCGATTACAACTTTTACATCGAGAACGATCGCGTGCGCATCGTGCCGCGTCCGCGCGGCTCGCCCATCGACAAAGTGGTATCGGAACTGATGATCAAGGCCAATGCAGAATGGGGCCAGCGTCTGGCCGAGGCCAACATCGCGGCTATTTATCGCACCCAGGGCAACGGCAAAGTCGCGATGAGCGTTGAACCCGCCGGCCACCAAGGCCTCGGCGTGTCCCACTACGCATGGTCCAGCTCACCGCTGCGCCGCTATGTCGACCTCGTCAATCAGCGCCAATTGATCGCCTGGGTCAGCAGCACGCCGCCGCCCTACACCCGGACGGGAGAGGAACTCGGCGCCGCGATCCGCGATTTCGATATCGCTTACGATGCCTATGCGGAGATTCAGCGCAAGCTGGAACGCTATTGGTGTTTGCGTTACTTGCAACAAGAACACATCGAAATAGCCAAAGCCGGCGTGCTGCGTGAAAGCCTGGTGCGCATATCCGGTTTACCGCTGGTGTGCCGCGTGCCGTCTTTGCCCAATCTCCCGTTTGGCACGGAAGTGGAAGTGGAAGTCGGTGCGATCGATCTTTGGAATCTGGAATTAGCTTGCCGATTCAAGGCCAAACTGGGTTAGACTATTTCTATGGCCAAGCCTGGCGCCGCGCTGCAGATCATTCGCTTCGATGGCCGTGCTTTTCAACTGAGCACGTCGGAGCGCTTCGTTACGGCCGTATTCATCTCCGCTGTGTTGCATGCCACGTTCCTGCTCGGGACTTATTTCAAGGTGCCCGATCCCAAGCTGTTCAAAAATAGCCAAAGTGCTCTCGACGTGGTGTTGGTCAATAGCAAATCCGAAGATCGCCCGCGGGATCCGAGTGTCTTGGCGCAAAACAATCTCGACGGCGGCGGCAACACCGATGAAAAACGCAGGGCGAAAAGCCCGCTGCCGACCTTGCAAGACAAAGTCACGGAACTGGAAGACCAAGTGGCGAAGATGATGGACGCCGCGCAACTACCTACCGAAAATAAGGCCAACGTAATGACCGCGCCGCGCAGCGACCGGCGCATGGAACTGCCGGCAACAGCGACCAGCGATGCCGCGAGTACCGGCGATGAAACTTTCCGGGTGTACGCCAACCCGCTGCAAAGCGCACTGGTCAATCAAGTCATCCAACGCACGCGCCAGATCGCCAACCTGGAAGCGCAGATTTCCAAGGACTATCAAACTTATCAGGAACGGCCCAAGCGCAAGTTCGTCGGCGCCCGCGCGGCGGAATACCGCTTCGCCGGCTACGTCGAGGATTGGCGCGTCAGTATCGAAAAAATCGGCAATGAAAATTACCCCGAAGCGGCGCGCCGTCTTAAGCTCTATGGCAGCCTACTCATCACCGTCGCGATCCGCGCCGACGGTCATCTGGAGAACATCGAGATTCTGCGCTCATCGGGCAACAAAATTCTCGATGCCGCCGCGATCCATATCGTCGAACTCGCCGCGCCCTATCCGCGGTTTCCGCAGGAAGTTCGCGAAGAAGCCGACGTGCTGCACATCACCCGCACGTGGACCTTCACTAAAGCCGATCAACTGATTAGCGAATAATTCTACCTAAGGTGTTGCGTTCACACCTGATCCAACAGCTCGCTACGCAGCGGCGTCGATATTGCAGGAAAACCGTTTATAGCACCTTTAAAAAAGCCACGAGGTCGGCTTTCTCCGCGGCACTGAGACCGATGCTAAAGCGCGTGTCGTAGAACTCAATCACGGCATTCAAGTCTTCCGCAAAACCGTTGTGGAAATACGGTGCGCGCGCAGCCAAGCTGCGTAGGATCGGGCCTTTGAAACGGCCGATATCTTTGCATTTACCGGTGACCAACGCGCGCCCGGGATCGGTGGTTTGTATCAGTTCGCCCGTGGCGGTGCAGCGTAAGGTGTAGAGCGGCATGTCCGGCGTGCGGAGAGCCGCGTCAGTCAGCCCGAGGTTTAACGGCGCGGGAGCGGAGTGATGCCCGATGTTGGGCGCATCGTGACAGAGCGTGCAGGTGCCCGCGATGTTGGGCTGACTCAGTTCATCGTTTAAGCCGTTGACGCCGGCGATATTAATCGGCTTGGAATTAAACAGCGCTTGTCCGCGCGCCACGGCGCGACGCGCTTCGCTTACCGGGTCGGCGGCGGGAAGGCCGGCCCAGGCATCAAACAGGTGGAAAGCCTTGGGATCGAATGCTGCCCCAGTCGGATTGAGTCCCAAAGGATCGTTGATGCCGATGAAAAATTCCTGCGTCGCCAGCGTGTCGGGACTCGCGCTTGCGCCGTCGGCGTCCGTCACCGCGGCGGCAACGTCGAATACCTGAGCGGTAAAAAGATTCGATTCGAACTCTACGATTTGTGCTTGTTCCTCGGGCGTGAGATCACGCGTTGCTTGCGCATGTCCGCGGGTGGCCGCATTCGCTTGGTGGGTAAGATTGCTGTGCAAGCTCTGGCCAGGTGCGCTTTCGCGGCCGTCCCACATCACCGTGCTGAGGAACTTAATATTGGTCGATGGCAGTGGGCGGCGAAATAACGATAGCTCCTTGGCGCTCGCGAACCCGTAGGGATCATCTACGGCTTCGAGGGTGAATTCCGCCGGGTCCGGCAACGGCAAGCCGACACGAATAACACCCTTGCGCAACAGCATGCTGTAGGCATTGCGGCGAGCATCCAGCGTCGACACATCGGCGTTCGGCGAATTGGAACCATCGACGGTGCGAAACAGCGGATCGGTGCCGCCGGTCGCGTCGAAACGTTCTTGCACAAACGATGGCGTGATCGTCCAAGCAAGCGCGGACTGGTGGCAAGTGACGCAAGCGCGCCCATTCGTAGTCAGCGATTAACCTGCCAGGAGCCATATCCAGCTTGCCTCTCCGGCCAGGCATTGCCACGAGCCAAGCTGGATGCGGCTCCTGGCGATGGTGTATTGCTCCCGTTGCTCAAGAGAAGTTAGAAGGAATTTAACCGTGGCTATTGTTGAAGCGAACGTTTACGTGCCGGGCGTCCCGTGGCCTTCGATTTTTGTTGCAGCGCTCGCGAGTTAAACGCCTCATCGACCGTCATGACTTTTCCGCAATCCTTTGCGTCATAGCCCGGTAACTGATCGACTCGGATCGCGAACGCGCGACTTTGCATGATCGCCAGTACTTGCTCGATGGATTTCATTTTCATTCGCTCGGCGCTACAAGCCAAAAAATATCGTTCCGTGGCGATGGGAATGAAATCCAAGCCAAAACGCCGCGCCCCCGTTTCGATGCCAAAACCCACGTCCGCCATGCCGCTGGCGACATGGGCGGCGATCGCGGCATGGGTATACTCGCTCACTTCATAACCATGGATGGCATGGCTGTCTATGCCGTCGCGCCTGAGCAATAAATCGAGCAACAGGCGAGTGCCCGATCCCGGTTGTCGATTGATGAAGCGTACGTCTTTACGCGCAAGATCGCTGAGCAAAACCAAACGTTTTGGATTGTTGGGCGGCACCATCAAGCCTTGCTGACGAATCGCCAAATTCACCAGCATCAATCCGGGCGCGCCGAGCCAAGTCGAATACTGCTTGAGCGCCACTTTTTCCAGCTCGCCCGTGGGTAAATGGAACCCCGCCAAGTCGCATTCGTTTTGCGCCAGCGATGCCAGCGCTTCCTGGCTACCGACATACTTGAGCTCCACCGGGATCGCCTGCTCGACCAGCACCTCGCGCAAGGCTTCGACCGCAAAACCATGGCTCGCATGCATGCGCAAAATGCCAGTGGTATGGGAAAGTACCCGTTCAAGCTCGACCTCCAATTCGGATGCCAGGGTGTCCAGAATAGGCGACAGCCGTGCGCTGATGCGTTTGTCCGCCCACAAGAGTTTTTCGCCTAAAGCCGTGAGCTTAGCGCCGCGTCCCGGTTGTAACTCCGCAACCGGTGACTGGAACAATCGCGATGCCTCGCGCATCAACCCCCAGCCGTGACGGTAGGACACCCCAACGCGGCGGCAAGCGGCGGCGAGATTTCCCAGGTCGTCAATTGCGGCGCATAACTCCAGTAAATTCGGTAACGCCTGCTGCGACTGATCGGGTTGTTGCAGCACCCACTGCGGCTTGATTCGAATCTTATACATTATGCAAATTTTATCATATTGCGATCCTTGAATTAGAGTGCTAGCTTAAGCCGGTTGGATGAACAGCGGTTCTTATATGCAATTAATTTCATATTAAACACCTGATTTTATGACCACGAACGATCATTTTTCCGCTGAAGACTTGAGGACGCTATGCGCGGACTTACTGCCTCAGGCGGGCGCACTGCTGCCGATCCTGCATCGAGTGCAAGAAAAAATAGGTTTTGTTCCGCCGAGCCTCCTACCCACCATCGCGAAAGAGTTGAATTTATCTCGGGCCGAGGTTCACGGCGTGGTGAGTTTCTACCATGACTTTCGCGATCAAAAACCCGGCAAGCATGTCGTCAAGGTCTGCCAGGCGGAAGCTTGCCAAGCGATGGGGGCGGAACGCCTTACGGCGCACGTGAAGTCGGCTCTAGGCATCGATCTGCACGGCACCGATAACAAAGGCGAGTTCACGCTGGAACCGACTTACTGTCTGGGGAATTGCGCCCTGTCGCCCGCCATCATGATCGACGGCGCCTTGTACGGAAGGGTCACGCCGGAGCGTTTCGAGCAACTCGCGCGGGAAGTCACGGAATCGTTATGACCACCACCGTCTATGTACCGCGCGATTCGGCGGCGCTATCCGTCGGCGCTGACCAAGTCGCCGCCAGCTTGGTGACCGAGGCGGCGCGGCTCGCGCAAGACATCACCATCGTTCGCAATGGTTCGCGCGGGCTGTTTTGGTTGGAGCCGATGATCGAGGTGGCGACGCCGAATGGCCGTGTCGCGTACGGTCCGATCGCGCCTGGCGATGTGGCGAGCTTGTTTGCTGCGAATTTTTTGCAAGGCGGTTCACATCCATTTAGCCTTGGGCTTACCGACGAGATTCCGTATCTCAAAAAGCAAGAGCGGCTGACCTTCGCGCGGGTCGGCATTACCGATCCGTTGTCGCTCGACGACTACCTCGCCCACGACGGCTATCGCGGATTGAACCGTGCGCTGGCGATGAACGGCGCGGCGATCGTCGAGACGGTCACGAATTCCGGCTTACGCGGCCGCGGCGGCGCGGCGTTTCCGACCGGCATCAAATGGAAAACCGTGCTCAACACGCAAGCGAAGCAGAAATACGTCGTGTGCAACGCCGACGAGGGCGATTCCGGCACCTTTTCCGATCGCATGATCATGGAGGACGACCCGTTTGTGTTGATCGAAGGCATGACCATCGCCGGCATCGCCACGGACGCCACGAAAGGCTATATCTATCTGCGCTCCGAATATCCGTACGCTTTTCGCGTGCTGAACGAAGCGATCGCCGTGGCGAATGAAAAAGGCTACCTCGGCGACAATATACTCGGCAGCGGCAAAGCGTTTCACCTCGAAGTGCGCCTCGGCGCCGGCGCCTATATCTGCGGCGAAGAAACCGCGATGCTGGAAAGCCTCGAAGGCAAGCGCGGCATGGTGCGCTTCAAGCCGCCGATTCCCGCCATCCAAGGATTGTTCGGCAAACCGACGGTGATCAACAATGTGATCTCGTTCGCGTCGGTGCCCATCATTCTCGACAAAGGCGCGGATTACTACAAAGATTTCGGCATGGGCCGCTCGCGCGGCACCTTGCCGTTTCAATTGGCGGGCAATATCAAGCACGGCGGCTTGGTGGAAACGGCCTTCGGCTTGACCTTGCGCGAATTGTTGTACGACTACGGCGGCGGCTCCGCCAGCGGCAGGCCGATACGCGCCGTGCAAGTCGGCGGGCCGCTCGGCGCGTATTTGCCCGAATCGCAATTCGATATTCCGCTGGACTACGAAGCCTATGCCGGCGTCTCGGCGATGATCGGCCACGGCGGCATCGTCGCCTTCGACGACACGGTGGACATGGCGAAAATGGCGCGCTACGCCATGGAGTTCTGCGCCATCGAATCCTGCGGTAAATGCACGCCCTGCCGCATCGGCTCGACGCGCGGCGTTGAAGTAGTCGAGAAAATCATGGCGAACCAAAACCGCGCCGCGAATATTCAAGTGTTGCGCGATCTGTGCGACACGATGATCAACGGCTCGCTCTGCGCGTTGGGCGGCATGGCGCCGTTTCCGGTACTCAGCGCGCTGAACCATTTCCCGGAAGACTTTGGCATTGAAGAAGCAGAGTATCGCGGCATAACAATACAGTATTCAGGAGACGTAACATGCTGTCCAAATTCGACATCGACCTCGGCACGCCGGCCAGTAACTCGGCAAAATCCGTCACCTTGCAAATCGACGGCATGACCGTCACGGTTCCCGCCGGCACGTCGCTGATGCGCGCGGCGGCCGGCGCCGGTGTGAACGTGCCGAAACTGTGCGCCACCGACAGCATCGAGGCGTTTGGTCTTGCCGCCTCTGTCTGGTCGAGATCGAAGGCCGTAAAGGTTATCCCGCTTCTTGCACCACGCATGTGCGAAGAAGGCATGGTGGTGCAGACGCAATCGGCGAAGCTCGCCGACATACGCCGCGGCGTGATGGAGCTCTACATCTCCGATCATCCGCTCGATTGTTTGACCTGCTCCGCCAACGGCAATTGCGAATTGCAGAACATGGCGGGGGCGGTGGGTTTGCGCGAAGTGCGCTACGGCTACGAGGGCGAGAATCACATCAAGGAAACGAAAGACGAATCGAATCCCTATTTCACCTACGATCCGAGCAAGTGCATCGTCTGCAGCCGCTGCGTGCGCGCCTGCGAGGAAACCCAGGGCACATTTGCGTTGACCATCGGTGCGCGCGGCTTCGAATCGCGGGTCGTCGCCGGCATGCAGGAAACCTTTCTCGATTCCGAATGCGTGTCGTGCGGCGCGTGCGTGCAGGCCTGCCCGACCGCGACCCTGATGGAAAAATCCATCATCGACATGGGCCAGCCCGATCACAGCACGATCACCACCTGCGCCTATTGCGGCGTCGGCTGTTCGTTCCGCGCGGAAATGCAGGGCAATCGCGTGGTGCGCATGGTGCCGAATAAAGACGGCCACGCCAATCACGGCCACTCCTGCGTAAAAGGCCGTTTCGCCTGGGGCTACGCGACCCACGCCGACCGTATCAAAAAACCGATGATTCGCGACAAGATTTCCGATCCGTGGCGCGAAGTATCGTGGGACGAAGCGATCAACTACGCCGCCGCCAAGTTCAAGGACATCCAAGCCAAACACGGCAAAGAAGCGGTCGGCGGTATCACCTCGTCGCGCTGCACCAACGAAGAAACTTATTTGGTGCAAAAATTCGTGCGCGCGGTGTTCGGTAATAACAACGTCGATACCTGCGCGCGCGTGTGCCACTCGCCGACCGGCTATGGGCTGAAGACCACGCTCGGCGAATCGGCCGGCACCCAGGATTTCGATTCGGTGTTGAAATCCGATGTGGTGGTCGTCATCGGCGCCAATCCGACCGACGGCCATCCGGTGTTCGCCTCGCAGATGAAGAAACGCTTGCGCGAAGGCGCTAAGCTCATCATCGTCGATCCGCGCACTATCGACTATGGTGCGCACGCCCCACGTACAAGCGGATTACCACTTGCAGTTGCGCCCTGGCACTAACGTCGCGGTGATCAATGCGCTGGCGCATGTGGTCGTCACGGAGGGATTATTGAATGAAGCATTTGTCGAATCCCGCTGCGAATTGCCGGCATTCAACAAATGGAAGGAATTTGTCGCCCGCGAATATAATTCGCCGGAAGCCTTGGAAGTCGATTACCGGCGTGCCGGCCGCACAGATCCGCGGCGCCGCGCGGCTGTACGCCACCGGCGGCAACGCCGCGATCTACTACGGCCTCGGCGTAACCGAGCACAGCCAAGGTTCAACCATGGTCATGGGTATCGCCAACCTCGCCATGGCCACCGGCAACATCGGCCGCGAAGGCGTCGGCGTCAATCCGTTGCGCGGGCAAAACAACGTGCAAGGTTCGTGCGACATGGGCTCGTTCCCGCACGAGTTGCCGGGCTATCGCCATATCTCCGATGCCACGACGCGCGCGCTGTTCGAGGATGCGTGGCAGGTGAAGCTGCTCGACGAACCGGGGCTGCGTATTCCCAACATGTTCGAAGCCGCGCTCGACGGCAGCTTCAAAGGGCTATACGTGCAAGGCGAAGATATCGCGCAGTCGGATCCCAACACCCAGCACGTGATGGCGGCGATGGAAAATCTGGAATGCGTGGTGGTGCAGGATTTGTTCCTGAACGAAACCGCCAAGTTCGCCCACGTATTTTTGCCCGGTTCGTCGTTCCTGGAAAAAAACGGCACCTTCACCAACGCCGAACGGCGCATCTCACCGGTGCGTAAAGTGATGCCGCCGCTGGCCGGCAAGGAAGATTGGGAAGTAACGGTCGCGCTTTCCAACGCCATGGGTTATCCGATGAACTACAAGCATCCGTCGGAAATCATGGATGAGATCGCGCGGCTGACGCCGACCTTCACCGGCGTTTCCTACGCGAAACTCGATAAACTCGGCAGCATACAATGGCCGTGCAACGACGCGCATCCGGAAGGCACGCCGACCATGCACATCGATGAGTTCGTGCGCGGCAAAGGCAAGTTCGTCGTCACCGAATATGTGCCTACCGACGAAAAGGTCACGCGTAAATATCCGTTGCTGATGACCACCGGACGGATTCTGTCGCAGTACAACGTCGGCGCGCAGACGCGGCGCACGGCGAATAATGTCTGGCACAAAGAAGACCGCATCGAGATTCATCCCCACGATGCCGAAGAGCGCGGTATCAAAGAGAATGACTGGGTCGGCATTTCCAGCCGCGCCGGTGAAACGGTGCTGCGTGCGCAAATCACTGCGCGGGTGCAGCCGGGTGTGGTCTACACGACGTTTCATTTTCCCGAATCGGGCGCGAATGTGATCACCACCGACAACTCCGATTGGGCGACCAATTGTCCGGAATATAAAGTTACCGCCGTGCAGGTGACGCGGGTATCGCAACCCTCGGAATGGCAGCGCAACTATCGCAAGTTCTCGGAACAGCAACTTGATCTGCTCAAACAACGCGCGGCGGTTCGGGCTTAAGCTGATGCCTAAAGTCGCTTATGCAGGGCTCGATGCCCAGCGGACATTTGCCGGCGATTGCTGGAGTGCCGATGGTGTGAAGCGCGTCAGCGACTCGATCGCCGAGGAGACGCCGATCGCACTCAAGTACAACGGCTTGCCGTTCGTGGTGATGATGGCTACGCCGCAAGATCTCGCGGATTTCGCGGTCGGGTTTAGTGTAAGCGAGGGCATCGTTGCCTCGTCGAGCGAAATCCTGGAACTCAGCGTTCACCGGCATCCGGAAGGCATGGAGATACACCTCGAGATCGTGGCGGCGCGCTTTGCCGAACTCGAGCAACAGCAACGCAATCTCACCGGGCGTACCGGCTGCGGCCTATGCGGTGCGAGAACCCTGGCGCAAGCGATTCGCCATCCCCATTCCGTGTCTGGGCAGATGACCGTCCCACACGTAGCAGTACAGCGCGCTGTCAAGTCGCTGAGCGAACGTCAGCCGCTCAACGCCATCACAGGTGCGGTGCATGCCGCAGCATGGGTCGACGCGAACGGCGACATTCAATTGTTGCGCGAAGACGTCGGCCGTCATAACGCTTTGGATAAGCTGATCGGCGCTTTGCTTTCACGCAAACTATCGTTCAAACAAGGCTGGCTGTTGTTGACCAGCCGCGCAAGCTATGAAATGATACAAAAAGCCGCCATGGTAGGGATCGAGTTGGTTGCGGCGATTTCGGCGCCGACCGGCCTCGCGATCCGCTTGGCTCAGGAAACCGGCGTGACCTTGGTCGCGTTCGCTCGCGATAATCGACATACGGTTTACACCAACCCGCAGAGGCTGGCGCAACAAAAAGAGGCCCTTGTGGCATGAGCAACGTCGATCATCTGGTCAAAATGGCGAATCAAATCGAAGCTTCTTCCGCGCCGAGACAGATCGCAATGTTGCGGTGGAAGGTATTCTGAATCACATCCAGCGGTTCTGGGATCCGCGCATGCGCAAACAAATCGTGAGCCACCTACATGCGGGTGGCCTAGGCTTGGGCGAGTTGGCCGCCGAGGCCGTCACGCGGCTCGACAAGCAAACCGTTCCCGTAAGTTCGGATTAACGGCACGCTCTGCACGCGATTGTTTGGTGTTGTATTCCATAAAACCTCCCAGGATTGCGGCCTCCAATTTGTCATCCTGAATGAAGTGAAGAACCTGCTTTAAGGAGGGCAAAGCAGATCCTTCGCGTTGCTCAGGATGACATATCGATGGAGTGGTAAGAACATTCCCAGTTCACGGCCCATATACCATATCAGTATCGCCGATAATGGCAACCGGCGATGGTCAGCATAAGGTTTCTGGTAGGAGCGGACATTGCTGCTTCACGAACTTCAACTTCAAACTTTCCCCGGGTGGCGCGCAGATATTCGATGCTGCCCGACCCAGGGGGTATTTGATTAGTGAATAGATCAAGCCAAATGCCGCATCCAGCTTGCCTTCTGGCGATGCACGGCCTAGAAGCCGCGCCAATATTGATTCTACAGGCGCCGCATTCGCACGGTCAGACTCTGCGCTCTATTCGCTTGCTAGATCGTTAGATCAGGCCGAACCGTTAAACGCTTCGCGGAAGGGGGTGTAATTGTCCGGTCCATACCCAGCATTGAAGATGGCGAAGGCGAGGACTGCGAAGTGTCCAGACCTGAGTTGGATTTCCTCGCGATAGAGCTTTGCCACGGCCGCCGAGGGGTTGCGGAACGCACCGCAGCCGAAGGCGCCGAGCACCGCATAGCGGACCTGGTGCGCGATCAGCGTATCGAGCTGCGCGGCAATATGCCGCTGCGCTTCCAGGGGGCTGAACACGCTGCCGTCGCGGAGGTCCTGCGCCGACGCGCGCAGTTCGAAGAAGGGAAACACATCAGCATCATCCAACCAAGCGTATCCAAGATCAGACTTAGTTCGGTCTTCTGGACCTCGAACACAGACGCGAGGATACGCGATGTCGATGTAGACCGAGCCGTTCTTGGCGGAAAGCAAATCAATCATCTCGTTGTTATACGTCCGGCCATCTTGCGCCAACTGTTCTGCGCGTACTGCAAAATGGCAGTCCGACCGCCTGAACATGTTTTCCTCTTGAGCGACCGCTCCTTCGCCGTACGCACCGCCGGGATAGTACGCGTTCGCCATGTTCAAAACGGCGAAACACTCACCCGTCTGACGAGTCAGCGCGGCGGTGACTTCACCCCAATCACCGCTGAGTACCGAAACAAGTGGGAACTGAGGTGAGTGATATGAGTCAGCCTTCCAGCGGCTCAGATTTGCCCTTGCAAGTTGGTGATATCGATCTGAAGGCAGAGCTCGCTCAAAAACGAGTAGGGTTTCTCGAAGGACCTCTCGCCGGCGCTGAGCCTCCGGGCCGCGAAAACCTTGCGCTTCGGACTCGCTGTCGGTCGGCAGACGAATAATTGGTATGGGGGCCCAATGGCCTAAGTTAAGAGGTGCCACGCCTTTCGCGGCATCCTCTTGAACACCGGGTTAGCGCGACTTTCGCCTGGAACGAGGCCACAAATTTGGATCACGCGCCGTGTGCAGGACCCTGAGCACAACCACGCGCGTTGGCTCAACCACAAAAAACACAGCGAACGGAAACCTCGACACGATGGCCCGGCGAACCTCTCCATGAACCGCCACAAACATCTTGGGGAAGGATTCGATGCTCTTGAAAGTCGACTGAACGGCAGAAAGAAACTGCTCACCAAGCCCGATGCGTTGTTCTTCGTACCAATCGAATGCTGCTTCAAGATCATGTTGAACGCGCCGGCGATAGACAACCGGCAACGTCACTTCGGTTCACGGACCGCAGAAAGTATTTGATCTAGACTCAGGACGTCATTAGGGTTCCGCCGATGTTCGGCGAGTTCCGCGTCGAGCGCTTCGCGGTGCGCATCGCTAAGCGCCACATCGCCCGGCCTAGCAGTCAGGCTTTCCCAAATCAACTCCACCAGCCGCAGCCTTTCTTCGGCAGGAAGCTTAAGGATTTCGGCGACATCGGCTTCACTCATGAGCAAAAGCTTACCATCGATTCCGCTTGAGCGCTAACGAAGGAGCTAAAGGGTGTGCCGAACTCAGCGCACAGCGGAAAGATGCCCAAACTCGCTCAGCGATTCAAAGCACGATGGCGCCGCGTCCCATTTGAACGCCAGGTTAGCTCATTCTGCCCTTAGGCCACCGGCGCGGGTTGCGCGCATTGTGGATGACCGCCAAGATGTGGACCAGGTCCTTACGAACGGCGTAGAAAACGCCATACGGAAATCGCGGTAGCAGGGCGCGACGGACACCAGGAATAATTTCCGCATAAAGCAATGGCGCCTGCTCAAGACGCTTGAGTTGCAGGTCGACCGCCGCCAGGAACTCTTCACCTAGCCCGACGCTTTGGGCTTCATACCAATCATGCGCATCACCCATTTCACGAAGCGCGCGAGCAGAGAACTTTATGCGGTACGCCACGTACCGTCACGAATACGAGATTTAACCTCGTCCCACGAATAGCCGGCTTCAGGGTCGGCTTCGAACTCCCTCAATCGTGCCTCAAGCTCCGCCTCCAACTCCGGCGTCACTTGAACAGCTTCGGGGACAGCGGCGATGCTTTCCCAAATCAACTCGACAAGTCGGATGCGTTCCTGTATTGGAAGTTCAAGAATTTCAGCGACGGACACCTGTTTCATAATTGATAGCTTAACACCCTGACGACCAGTGCGCTAACGTTGGAAATGAGCGGCGTCCACAATGCAATCAAGCCAGAAGCCAGGCCCCGCTTGCCATGTAGCAATGCCCGCCTGGAGGACAAGTGTCCGCCGCCGCTCAGGCTGGTGCGTGTTCACATCTTTAATCTTAGCCCGTTTTTCATGCGCTCATCACCGAGTTTCCTTACAAGCCCTCCGTTATGGTCGCGCGTAAGTATTGCGCTGGAACAGGCATGGTAAAACGCGTTTGCATCGAAACGCTTCTGGCAGCAGAGCGGCGCCGAGCATTGCCTCATGACAATGCCCGCCAGTAAAGAATCTGCCCAAGCACCGTCTAAGGTGATGTACGGTCCAGTAGCGGCTCGACTGGTCTTTTCTTCCTCGAAGTATATTTAATCCCTTCCACTTTTCATGCAAAAAATGAATGCTGGAGATTTAATCTGCATCGGCGCCACCCTCGGACGAATTGGAGTCGAGAGGTTGGGTTCTTCCACCGGTTCGCCAACCTGTGTAGTTGTTCACGTCTGCCGGTACGTGGGGGCCAGAGTTGCTTATGTCGGAGCTTTCTTTACCTAGTTCTTTCTTTAGCAGACGTTCAGTGAAAAACAGCCACGCACCAATACAAAGGATCAAGCTAGCGAGAAGCAGTATCTTGTGACTTACTATCCAACCGAGTGGCAAAATTAAAATGCCAAGAACAAGTGACACTAGACCTAAGAGCTCGCGTGCTGTCATGCTAGAACACCTAACTTGGACTAATCATACAAAATAATAGATCAAACTGATGAGTAATCCTGGGTAGAGTCAAACGAAAAGCACAAGATTTATTGCTTCACGAATTTCAACTTCACGCTTTCGCCGGGCGGCGCACCTTCCAGCGTATTGCCTTTGCGCGTGAGCACCAGCGGCGGGCTGCCATCGGGAACGCTGACCGTTACTCGATCGCCAGCTACTTTATACATCCCGTTCTTTGAGTCACTCTTCGCCTTTTTTCCGGACACCGATACGCGTACTTGCTGATCCGTCTTGAAATCGAGCGCGATCGTGAAGTCGGAATTTCCTGCCGCATATCTGCCCAAGAGCTTGGCGCTCTCGTCGACACCCTTCGCGTTACCGGGTTTGGCAGCACTGGAATCCTTGGTGGCTTGATCGCTTTCGCCCTTCGCGCCACCTTTGCAGTACTTGCCGAGGAAACCACCGCCGACCACGCAGCCTTGGTCGTTAAGCGTGAAAACGTTGGTTTCGTTGCCGACCGTGATCAACACTTCCTTGCCGTCGACTTCGAACGTGCCGACCTTGGTCATACCCATGAAGGTCACGCGAACCTTGCCACCGGGACGGAAGCTCAATTTTTCGAAGAAGCTGTTGCCTGTTCCCGAATAATCGCCTTCGAGCTTGGCGCCCCAAGCGGTGGACGAAACGAAACTGGCCATCGCGATCAAAAATGTAGCGACTATGCTGATTGTTTTAGACATCGATCCCCCTATTATTTCACCGCGATTTAATCGCGATTATCACTCTTTATTATGCAGCGTTTGGGGAATAGGTGGTGGAGAAGTGGTAGTCTACAAAGACAAGCGAAGTCTTTGAGACTCGATACCCACCAAACTGATACGCCAGGAGCCTTATCCAGCTTGCCTTCTGGCATTGCATGGTCTGAGAGGCAAGCGGGACAAGGCTCCTGGCATGCCGATTAAGAAATTCTCGTCCGTATCCGATAGCGATGATCGAGCATATACTTCGCACTGGATTAGCGCAGAACCGCACCGAAATCGGGCGACATAGCATCGGGCCAGCGAGAGTTGACTCTCGATTTCAACAATGAAAACTCCCTAACAAAGAAAAACTTAGCCAACGAGTGGGCATTTAGCTCGAATGGTACGGTCCTTGCATTGATCCGATGGGTCGTGTCGAGCGAGATTTCGGAGCGCGCGGCGAATTTCTAACTACCAATTCATAAGAGGGGACATGCCAATGAAAGTGATGAATATAGATCTGTTACCGTGGCTTCCGGCACGAACGCTTTTTGCGGCGATGCTTTTGTGCGCAGCCAGCGCTCACGCGCAAGACGTTATCAAGATCGGCATTCCGGTGGGCTTAAGCGGCGCGAATAGCGTCGTCGCGCCTTCAGTGGTGCAATCGGCGGAGTTGGCGGTTGAAGAGATCAACGCCAAAGGCGGCATACTCGGTAAGAAAGTCGTGTTGGAAGTCGCCGACGACGGCAGTGGCGCGGCGGGTGCGCAGAAGGCGTTCGATTCGCTGCTATTCCAAAAGAAAGTTGACGTCATCATCACCATGGAAACCAGCGCGGCGCGAAATGCGGGTTTGCCCATCGTGTCTCGCGCGAAAAAACCCTTCATCTACACCTCGTTCTACGAAGGACGTTCCTGCAACAAATATCTCTATGTCAACGCTTGGGTGCCGGATCAGCAAGTCGCTCCGGTGGTCGACTACTTCATGAAGAAGTACAACTCGAAAACCTATTTCCTGATCGGCAGCGACTACGCCTATGGCCGCGGCATGCTCGAATTCACGCGCAAGTACGCCGAAAGCAAAGGCGGCAAAATATTAGGCGAAGAGTATTTGCCCATGGACGGCACCGATTGGACGCCGATCATTTCCAAATTGAAGGCCGCTAATCCCGATGCGGTCATCACCTCGACCGCGGGCGGCGCACCGAACGTGACGCTGACCAAACAATTACGCGCCGCAGGCATCAAGATTCCGTATGGCAATCTCGCGGTAGACGAAGGCACGGCCAAGAGCATGGGCGCGGATGCCGACGGCATTTACATTTCCGGTTCCTATCTCACCAACATCGACACGCCCGCCAACAAGACATTCATGGCGGCCATGCGAAAGAAATTCGGTTCGAATCTAAAAACGCCGAACGATCTGTCCGTACCACAATATGAAGGTGTTTACGCTTATAAGGCTGCGGTTGAAAAAGCCGGCACCACCGATGCCGACGATGTTATCAAAGCGCTGGCGGAAGTGGCGGTCGACGGCCCGCGCGGCAAGATACAAATGAACAAGCAGCGTCATGCGCCGCTCACCATTTATCTCGGCCAAGTGCAAGCCGATGGCAACGTGAAACTGCTCGAGACTTTCAAAGATGTCGATCCGGGCGAGCAGTGCCCGAATTTGAAATAACATACTAAACATACTCCTTCCCCTTCAAGGGGAAGGTTGGGATGGGTATGGGTCAGGCAAGATGTCGGAGACCCATCCCCACCCTAACCCTCCCCTTGAAGAGGGAGGGAATATAAAACGTGACCGCTCAACTCCTCGACATCGTCACCACCGCCGCGATCCTGTTCTCGGTGTCGGCGGGCTTGCTGATCGTATTCGGCGTGATGAAGATCATCAATTTCGCCCACGGCGGTTTTCTCACCGTCGGCGGTTATTCGGCGCTGCTGGTGACGCGGCTTGGCTTGAATCCCTGGTGGTCGATCGCGTTCGCATTCGTGATCGGATTCATTTGCGGCATGATCGTCGAGCGGCTGATTATGCGACCGCTTTATTCGCGGCCGCTGGACGCCATTCTCGCCACCTGGGGATTGGGCATCATCATCGGCCAACTCATCACCCTCGGTTTTGGGCGCGAAGTGCAGTTCGTGCAAAGCCCGGTTGAGGGCGCGATGAATTTTCTGGGCGCATCCTATTCGCAATATCGGCTGATCCTGGTGGTGGCTGCCGTTCGCTTGGCATTGGCGCTGGCGGCAGTGTTGAACGGCACGAGGCTGGGCCTGCAGACGCGCGCGGTGATCATGAACGAAAATCTTGCGCGCGGACTGGGCATCAACAGTGGCTTGGTACGATTCATCACATTTTCCCTCGGCGCGGGCCTGGCCAGCCTAGCCGGCGCGCTGATTACGCCGCTCTCCAGCGTCGATCCAAACCTCGGCGTATCGTGGCTGGTGAGTGCGTTCATGTTGGTGCTGGTATCGGGCATGTCGCTCGCAAGTCTCGCCGTCGCGTGCCTCGTACTGGGCGGCGCGCAGGTGCTGGTCAGCACTTACGGCAATCCGGTTTTAGGCGGACTCACCATCGTTGTTCTTGCGGCATTAATTTTGCGCTTGCGCCCGAAAGGGTTCGCACGTGAGTAGCGCTCCGCGCTGCGGACCGCTCGCATCAGAATCCCATGCCACGATGCGGCCGCGCTCAGATGTGCGTTGGGTGTTGATCTGCGCCGCGGCAGCGCTAGTGCTGGTCGCGATCGGCCCCTATTTGTTGTCCGATTTTCTGGTGAACAATCTGATCCGCGGATTTTTTTATGCCGCAGTGGCGCTTACCGTCGATATCCTGTGGGGCTACACCGGCATACTCACTTTCGGCCAATCGGCTTTCTTCGGCATCGGCGCCTATGCGGCCGGGCTCATTTTTACTCACGTGGGTTTCACTCCCGCCAATGCGGCGCTGGCGCTAGGCGCGGGCATCGTCGTCGCGGTGCTAGTCGCCATCCTGGTGGGGTGGCTGTCGTTTTATCACGGCGCCTCGCCGCTTGTATGCCTCGGTCGTGTCGCTGGTGCTGCCGATTATCGTCGCGCAAATTCTCTATTCCGGCGGCACTTTCACCGGCTCGAGCAGCGGCTTATCCGGTTTTGAGAGTTTCGATATTTCGCTGCAAGGCTGGTTTTGGATCGCCGGCATATTCCTTGATCGCTCACCGCCGGGGCGTGGATGTTCGTGCGCAGTGACGCAGGCCGAGTGCTGGTGGCGATCCGCGAGAACGAAGCGCGCTGCGAATATCTCGGCATCAACGTCTCGCGCATCAAAATACTGTTGCTGCTCGCCTGCGCGGTGATTGCGGCCATTGCCGGATATGCGTTTGCTTGCGTGCAGATGGTAGTCGCGCCCGAATACACTGGTTTCGTGTTCGGGACCGAGTTGGTCATTTGGGTCGCGCTGGGCGGGCGCGGCACGCTCATCGGCCCCGTAATCGGCACCTTGCTGATCGATACCAGCACCGCTTACCTGAGCGGCAATCTGCCGTACGTCTGGAAACTCGTCATCGGCCTCGCCTTTGTCATCGTGATCGTCGCACTGCCGCGCGGCATCGCGCCCCTCATCGCTACGCTTCTTCCGGCGCGGAAAGCCGACGCAACGGGTTCGAGCCAGACCGCGATCTTGCGGCCCGCGACCGCAGAGCCATTGGCAGGGCTGGCGAGCGCCGGAGCAAACGCGATCGCAGTCGAACAGGTACGCAAAAACTTCGGCAGCTTGCAAGTATTGGAAGGCATCGATTTCAAGCGCAACGCACGGCGAATTGCTCAGCCTGGTCGGCCCGAACGGCGCAGGCAAGACAACGCTTGATGCGCTGCATCGGCGACGGCGGCGAACGCTCCGGCGGCAAAATTTTGGTCAACGATCACGACATCGCAAGGCTCCCGCCCTATGAGTGCGTGGCGTTCGGCGTCGGCCGCAAATTTCAGAACGCCAATACTTTCGATGCGCTGACGGTGGCGGAATCGCTGCGCATTGCGCGCACGCGGCTGGAAAAACCTTCGCTGTGGTCGCGCGCCGCGACGCTCGATGTGCCGGAAGGCGCGCTCAACGTCATGCGCGCCACCGGGCTCGATCAGAAACTAAGCATTGAGGTGCGGCATCTGTCCCATGGGCAGAAGCAAGCATTGGAACTGGCGATGGTGCTGGCGCTCGAACCGAGCGTGGTGCTGCTCGACGAGCCTACCGCGGGCCTCACTAAGCCGGAACGCACCCTGATCGGCCAAGTCCTGGTCGAATTAGCGGGCAAGGATAAGCTTTGCATTTTGCTGGTCGAGCACGATTTGGATTTCGTGCGCGAGATCAGTTCGCGAGTCATCGTGCTGCACCAAGGCAAGATCGTGCTCGACGGCACGGTGGCTGAAGTCGTCGAATCGGAACTGGTGCGAACCATTTACTCGGGCGGCGGCACCATGGACGGCGCCCACGCATGACGGCGCACGCGCTTGAACTCACAGGTGTGCGCAGCGGCTACGGCGAAGCAGTCGTAGTGCGCGATGTGGAACTCGATATCCGGCCCGGTGAAATTTTCGCCTTGCTCGGCAAAAACGGCATGGGTAAAAGCACATTGCTTAAAACCGTAATGGGATTTTTGCCCGTGCTTGCAGGAAAAATAAAATGCTTCGGCGAGGATATCACCGGCGCCCAGCCCCATCGTATTGCACGGCGCTCGATCGCCTACACGCCGCAAGAGCAAACGCTGTTTCAAGATTTAACGGTCGAAGAGAATCTGCGTCTCGCATTGACGAACGATGCGCTGATGAAGCCGGGCCTGGAACGCATCGGCGCGTATTTTCCTTTCGTGCCGCAACGGTTGAAGCAGCGCGCCGGCACGCTGTCGGGCGGCGAACAAAAAATGCTGCTGGTGGCGCGTGCGCTGATGACCAAGCCGAAGCTTATGCTGGTGGACGAAATCACCGAAGGCCTGCAACCTTCGGTCATCGAACGGCTCGCCGGCGTATTCAAGGCCGAACGGGAGCAGTCGAACACGGCTATCTTGCTCATCGAACAACACGTCAAATTCGCGCTCGCGGTGGCCGACCGCTACGCGATTTTAAAGCTCGGCGAGATTGCCGATCGCGGTGAAGTAAGCGATCTCGGCGCGCAGGCAAGCATCGCCAGCCAATTGAGCGTGTAACAACACACAGCGACCGCTGACGACTATTGAATCCCTTACAAATAAATGACGGTGTTTGTATCAACAGCGCCCACCCTCCCCCGCAGGGCGCACCGCCCGCAGTAACGAGCAGTTTGGAGGCGTGCGTTAAACTCATCTCGACCAACAGAAATTCGTCGGACGACCTACGAAACAATCGAGGAGCAATTCGTGAAAGTCATCTCTATCGAAACCCTGGCCTGCGACGCGGGCTGGCGTAATTATCACTATGTCAAACTCATCACCGATAGCGGCATCGTCGGTTGGAGCGAATTCGACGAAGGCTTCGGCGCGCCTGGCGTGGGTGCCGTCATCGAGCGGCTCGCGCCGCGCGTTATCGGCCAGAACGTGAGCGAGCACGAGCGTATCTATGCCGAGCTTTATTGCGCCACGCGCCCTGCGGCCGGCGGCATCGTCGCGCTCGCCATGGGCGCCATCGAGAACGCATTGCTCGATGCGAAGGCGAAGGGGCTGGGCGTGCCGGTGTATGAGTTGCTGGGCGGCAAGATTCGCGATCGCATTCGCGTGTATTGGTCTCATTGCGCCACTTGGAGAATCAACCACCCGACACACTACGCGCCGGCGATTTCGGATATGGACGGCGTCAAAGCAATCGGCCGCGAAGTACGCGAGAAAGGGTTCGGCGCCCTGAAAACCAATATCTTCAACTACGACGCGGATAAGAAAAATGTGCGCGGCTGGCGGCCGGGCTTCGGCGTGCCATTTTCGCCGGCGCTCAACGTCGAACGCGAAGTTATTTCCAATCTGGTGATGCACCTCGAAGCGTTGCGCGATGGCGCTGGGCGCGACGTGGATATTTTGCTTGACCTCAACTTTAACGCGAAGACCGAAGGCTATCTCAAGATCTTGCGCGCGATCGCGCATCTTGATTTGTTCTGGGTCGAAATCGACAGCTACAGCCCGGAAGCCCTGCGCTACATCCGTCAGCAAAGCCCACACCCCATCAGCTCATGCGAAACGTTGCTGGGTCTGCGCGAGTTCTTGCCCTACTTCCGCGAGCAATCAATGGACGTTGCGATCATAGACACGCCGTGGAATGGCGTTTGGCAATCGATGAAAATCGCGGCAAGCGCCGAAGCACACGAAGTGAATGTCGCGCCGCATAATTTCTATGGTCATCTATGCACGATGATGAACGCGCACTTTTCAGCCGCCGTGCCGAACCTGCGTATCATGGAAACGGACATCGATCGCATCGCCTGGGACCACGAACTCGTTAGCCACGTCCCGGAAATCGTCGATGGGCATTTGATCCTGCCGGATCGGCCGGGCTGGGGCACCGAACCAAACGAGGAAGCGATACGTGCACATCCGCCCAAAGGCTCTACCGGATTGCTGAACTACGGGCGCAAAGCTTGAGCGGCCGATGTGAATAAGCGTCGCGATTTCCCCCAGTAATGTGCGCACCGCTTTTTTTGAACATCGACTCCGAACACATTTCTCGAATTCGCACACCGGTTTACTCTCACAGACTCGAAAGTACACATAAGCGATTATGTCCATGCGGGGTGGCTGGTCAAGGCTTACGACAAGTTGACCGCCGGCGTTGTTGTTTATTGTCGTGAAAACGACAACTGCTGTAATCACGACAATGAACGACAATGTCGGCATGGACACCTTCGACGATATTGAAGTTCGACGGCCTGATCTGGCCAGAAGTTATTTGAGCTTACTCCGTTTGTCCACCTTACGACTACTTACACACAACCGTAGTGCGTTAATCACCATGCAAACTACAGCACAACCTGCGTGCCGAGTTCGACCACGCGATTGGGCGGTAATCTAAAGTAGCTGGCGGCGGTGCTGGCATTGCGAAACATGGTGACGAAAAGTTTTTCGCGCCACTGCGCCATACCTGCGTCCACTTTGGGCACCACCGTTTCCCGTCCGAGGAAGAACGAGGTCTGCATCGCATTAAGCTCCAACCCTTGTTCGGTGCACCACTCCAACGCCGCAGGCACATCGGGCTGCTCGGTGAATCCGTAGAAAATTTTGATGCTGTAGAACTGCTCGCTCAAACGCTCGACCAACACGCGTTGCGTGTCCGGAACGCGCGGCACCGATAACACGACCACGGTCGCGATTGCATTCGCCTGGTGCAGCACTTTGTTGTGCTTTAAGTTATGTAGCAATGCGTTTGGCACATGATCGGGATCCGGTGTCATGAATATCGCCGTACCCGGTACAGTGGTGATGCCCGACCCAGCGAGCGAGGCGATGAAATCTTGCAATGGCAACGCACCGGAATTAAGGCGGGTGCTAAGACGTTCACGGCCGTTTTTCCAGGTCGCCAGTAGCGTAAATATGGCAGCGCCGAACACCAGCGGAAACCAGCCACCGTCCTGGATTTTTACCGCGTTCGCAGCGAAGAATGCGATGTCGATAATAAGGAGCGGCGAGAACACCGCCAGCGCCTTGACTTTGCTCCACTGCCACTCGTTTCGCGCAACCAGGAAAGCGAAGCTGGTGGTAACGACCATCGTTCCTGTGACCGCGATGCCATAGGCTGCCGCAAGATTGCTCGACGATTTGAACGTCAGCACCAAACCCACCACCACTACAAGTAGCGCCCAGTTAACGCCAGGCATATAAATTTGCCCCATCTGGCTGGCCGACGTGTGTTGGATCGTCATATGGGGAGCGTAGCCGAGTTGCACTGCTTGTTGGGTCATGGAATAAACACCGGAGATCACCGCTTGGGATGCGATCACCGTCGCGGCCGTCGCCAGGACCACCAGCGGATAAAGTAACCAGCCCGGCGCCATGAGATAAAACGGGTGCTGGATCGCTGCCGGATTGTTAAGCAGTAACGCACCCTGTCCAAAGTAATTGAGCAACAACGATGGCAACACCAGAGCGAACCACGCCAACCGGATAGGCTTCCTGCCGAAGTGTCCCATGTCGGCGTAAAGCGCCTCTGCGCCCGTGACGGCGAGAAACACCGCACCTAGCGAAAAGAATCCAAGACTTGGGTGAGCTGCGAGAAAAGTGAATGCGTAGCTAGGCGAGATTGCGAGCAATATGTCGGGGTGGCGAGCGATTTGGAGTATGCCGAGAACAGCTAATGTTAGAAACCAGAGCGCGGTAATGGGACCGAATGCGACGCCGACGGCGGCGGTACCGTGTCTTTGCACGGAAAACAATGCGACCAAAATGCCGATGGTGATGGGAATGACGTAGGATTTGAAAGCCGGCGTTGCGACTTCGAGCCCCTCGACAGCAGAGAGCACGGAAATGGCAGGCGTGATCGCGCCATCGCCATAAAAAAGCGCGGCGCCGAACAGACCCAGTATGATCACCGTCGCTTTCGAGCGCGCGTCCAGTTTCGCCTTGGTGAGCACGAGCGCCATCAGCGCCATCATGCCGCCTTCGCCTTTGTTATCCGCTCGTAAAATGAGCACGACATACTTGATCGACACCACCACAATCAACGACCAGAAGATCAGCGAGAGGATACCCAAGACATTGTCGGGCGTGATCGGCACCGGGTGATGCCTGCCACCGAAGATTTCTCTGATGGCATAGAGCGGGCTCGTGCCGATGTCGCCATAGACTACGCCCAGCGCGGCGAGAGATAGAGCAGCGATCGAACCTTTATCGACTTTGTTGTTCACGCGATTCCTTGTTTTTAAATGGGCAAATTTTCAAGCTTGGAAGCGATAACCGACGCCTGTCTCGGTCAGGATGTGCCGCGGTTGCGCGGGATCTGCCTCGAGCTTTTGCCGCAAATTGCCGACGTAGATGCGCAGATAGTGGCTGCTTTCCACGTGCGACGGCCCCCATATTTCCTTCAGCAATTGGCGATGGGTCATCACTCTGCCGATATTCATGAGCATTAGAGACAGGAGGCGATATTCGATGGGGGTCAAGTGCACTAGCTCGCTAGCGCGCGTGACCACGCGCCGCGCGTGGTCGACGCAAACGTCGCCGAACTCAAACACCGCGTTTTCATCTTCGGACAGCGGGCGTCGCCGCAGGACCGCGCGCACCCGGGCAAGCAACTCACCGACGCTGAAGGGCTTGGTAACGTAGTCATCGGCGCCCGCATCCAGCGCGGCGATTTTTTCCACTTCGGCCGAGCGCGCCGATAGTACGACGACCGGGACGGTCGACCAGCTTCGCAGATCGCTGATGAAGCTGACGCCATCCCGGTCAGGCAGTCCGAGGTCGAGCAGGATCGCGGCGGGTTTCAACGCTGCCGCTTGGGCGAGGCCTTGCGCCGCGGTCGCCGCTTCGGCCACGCGGCAGCCGTCTTCCACAAGCACAGCGCAGACGATGCGGCGGATTTCCGGTTCGTCTTCGACCACGAGTATTAAGGGTAGTACCTCTTTCAAGGCGCCCCATCCGCCAGCCGTTCCATCAAGGCTGGGTCGATTGCCGGCGGAGCACCGACCGGCAGCGAGAACACGAATCTTGCGCCACCGCCGGGATTGGCCTTCGCTCGAATACGGCCGCCGTGGAATTCGACGATGGTGCGGCAGATGGCAAGACCAAGACCGACCCCGGTAACGCTAGCCTCGTTTTGGCCGCGCTCAAACAGCGCGAATAGCGTTTCTTCCGCACCGTTGGGTAGGCCGGGCCCATTGTCCGCCACCGCGACTTCGACGACATCGTCAACGCGATGCGCTTCGATCAAAATGTCTCCACCGGGTGCGTACTTGATGGCATTTTCCAGAAGGTTAACCAGCACTCGCTCGACCAAGACCGCATCGAAATTGAGCAGCGGCAAGTCCTCGGGCAAGCGAGTAGTAATGCGATGGCGAGCCAACGGCAGTTCTAGGCTTTTTAGGCTGCTGCCGATCACTTCTTCCAACAACTGCCATTCCTTCCTCAATTTCACCTTGCCCGCCTGCAAGCGCGCCATGTCAAGCAGGTTATGCACCAGATTGCTCATGCGCAACGTCTGTTCTCGAATGGCAACGGCCGCTTCGGCGTGCCTCGGTGGTAACGAAGGCTTGGCTCGAGTGAGAGAATCGGCGAGCCCTACTAAAACCGTGAGGGGCGTGCGAAGGTCGTGGGAAAGCGCGGAGAGAAGGGAATTTCTTACACGCTCGGATTCCACATTTACCAGTGCCCCCTGCGCGACTTCCACGTAGTGAATTCGTTCGATCACGATCGCAGCAAGCGATGCGACGGTGTCCAATAATTGTCGATGCTCCGATGCCAGGCGGCTTACCGGCTCGCGAAATGTCACCATCAAAACACCGCGTACCCGCATCGGTGCTTTGAGCGGCAAACACAAGCCGAGGGGAAAAGCTTCTGGATCCGTCACGAATACCTCCGCTTCGCTGCGTTCGTAGGCGCTGCGCGCCTGCGCCAGTAAAATCGCCGGAGCGGTATCCGGCGCACCGATCGCGACCAACTCGTCGGCTCGATCGGGGAGTAGCAGGATGGCCGATGCGGCTACGTTCTGACCGACAAATTTACTGTATTATTTCAACGACTTGCGAACCGTTTATGGCGCCGCTCAAGTCCCGTGTCATTTCGTAAAGCGCTCGCGTACGCCGCTCCCGGGTCAAAGCGGTATTCGTTTCCTGCCGCAGTCGCCCGGTAAGCTGGCCGATAATAAGCGCTACAGTCAGCATCACAGCGAACGTGACGAGGTATTGAGCATCGCTCACCGCGAGGGAAAATCGCGGCGGCACAAAAAATACGTCGAACAGCAACACGCTGAGAAAAGCCGCCAATATCGCTGGCCCGCGGCCTAAGCGCACCGCGACCAGAACCACGGTAAGCAGAAAAAGCATAACGATATTGGCGAGGTCGAAAAGGCCTAGTAACGGCGTAGCAATTAACGCCGTTGCGCAGCACGCCGCGACTGCCCAGCCGTAACCTTGAACGTTCGTTGGAGTGAATCGCGATAGGTTTTCGTTCACCTTAAAATCTAACATCGAAACCGCTTTCTTTTGTATTGCTACCCATCCGTCGTATCATGTATCCGACTCGATGTATTCCTATCCTAATAGCTAAAATGTAAAAATAGGATAAAGATTAGGGACGTTAGCAATTCAGGAAACAAATAACCTATGGGCCGAGCCAATTCACAATCCATTGTCGCCGAAGCCTCAGGCCAAGCCTGCGGCGCGCTAGTGCGCGGCGTGAATCTCGCTGACGAGCTTTCCTCTGATCAAGTAGCCGAGCTTCGGTCGTTGTGGTTGCAGCATCAAGTGATCGGATTTCCCGACCAACTGATGTCGATCGATAACTTCAAGCGCTTGGCTTTGGCCTTCGGCCCGCACGGCGACGACCCCTTTCTCGCCTCGATGCCGGGGCATGCGCATGTGGTCGAGATCAAGCGCGAGGCCGAAGAAACTACGACGCTATTCGCCGAAAGTTGGCACTCGGATTGGAGCTTTCTTCCCATACCGCCCGCGGGCACCATGTTGTACGGATCGGTGATTCCACCGACCGGCGGCGATACCTTGTTCGCCAATCAATACGCGGCATACGCCGCACTACCGAGCACAACGAAACACCTGATCGAAGGACGCATGGGCATTCACTCCGCCCGCAAGGGCTATGCCCGAGATGGACTGTATGGCGATCGCGACAAGGGACGATCGATGAACATCATATCGAACGACTCGGCACGGAAAACGCAGTTGCATCCGCTGGTGCGTGTGCATCCGGAGACGGGCCGCAAGGCCTTGTTCGTCAATCCCGGCTACACCGTCGGCATCGATGGCATGGGCGACGAAGGCGCGGCGTTACTCATTGAATTGTTCGAGCATCAAGTGCGACCGGAGTTTATCTACCGCCATCGATGGCAGGCGAACATGGTGCTGCTGTGGGACAACCGATGCTTGGTACACGCGGCGACCGGCGGTTATCAGGGGCATCGTCGGGTATTGAATCGCATTACGATTGCGGAACGTTCGCGAGTTGGAGCAAGCGTGTAACCAAAGAGGCTACTCGAAGCGAAGGTCAAATAGCGCTCCCCTGATAGGTTTCGGATCAGTGGCAGTGGGCGGCATGCCGTTATGCGTTTGGATGATCGCGATCTCCGTGACCTTGGGTATCGCAGCCAAAATTTCTTCGTTACGAACTCGAATTCCTAAATCTACCCGCGTGCCGTCTGCGTGAACTAGCACAAGGGAGCTATCGGCTAAACGATATTGTACGTATTCAAAGCCAAGGGAGGCGACGTCGGTATTTTGTGAGTGAAAGACCCACGCGTACGTTGGCAGCTTACGGTCCGTTACCAGTTGGATGTACCCGCTCTGAAGCAATCTTGATACAGTCCCTTCAGGAAGAGGAACACCATCGGTGCTTAGGTCGGATGACTCAGGTGCTAGTTCGGGTGAACTCGAACCAGTAGAAGAAGCGGATTGTGGCGGTGATGTTAAAGGAGATTGGGGCTCAACTTCACTGACGATTGTCGGAGTCTGGTCAGTCGCCACCTCGGTAGGCGTGGCGTTTATAGCCTCCGGACCCGTTGACACCGTTTCAGTCGAACCGGTAAGAAATGATTCACCCGGTACAGATGGCGTTTTTATTTCTTTGCTCGTATGGGCGATTGGCAATTGCGTTTGCTGTACGGCTGCGTTGTCGTTTTTATTTTTCTCCATCAAAATGTAACCAAGCAGAGCCACCACCCCAACAATCAAAACTACCTTTGCCAGCTTATAGGCCGCGGCCGCAGCGGCAAGGCCAACGATTGCTGACAAAATCAGATTGTCCTTGTCTTTATCTAGGAGAACCGCTGTGGTAACGACGAATGTGACTAATGCAAGCAGTGTTGCAAACTTCTGCATGCGATCACCAACGACTCGGGGTTTGGGCGTAGAAGCCGCCGAAACCTTGGATCGCCGTGCTGGTCCTCTTCTTTGCTGCTCGACAGCCAATTGTTCTTCAGCGCTTCTCCTGTTCGCTTCCTCTATCTCTCTTTGTCCACGCGCTCGTTCTTGCCTCAAGCGCTCGTCCGCTTCCATCTGCTCTTGATGCTCGCGCTCGCGTCTTTGACGTTCTATTTCCGCGTCACGAGCGCCCCTCGCTTGGTCTTGGGTTGCGCCGCCCCCTAGTCCATATCCTTGGTCATACTCGTACTTGTTCGTCATAGTTTAATGCGCCAGACATAAGGTGAATTGAAGTGAATGACATATTGAAAAAATCCGACAGTTATTTACTAAACCGATCGTTCAGGACTATCAATATTCCATAAACTCGCTGATTCATTGTAACCGAGTGATTAATTTTGCTTCGTCACGGTAGTGAGTCCGCCTAGGTAATGATAATGCGGATCGGACGGCAAAGCACACGGCATTCACTGCTATATCGAAGACCGGATATTCGAGCAATCGGACATTAGCATCATTCACAATCCGATTTACCCGCAATAATCATTTGCTCGTCGCCGAAGTAACTGCTTTCACAAAACTGTAACAAGTCCCGGGCACGATTCGGGGTTAGGTTCGTTTGAACCTTAACCCCAATTTGTCCGGAGAAAAATAATGCATCGCAAACTGGCTCTCAAAGCCACGGTTTTGGCTATCGCAACTTTAAGTTCGTCCATCGGCTTCGCGGCCCCGGTGTTCGTCAATCATCTAACCGTATCGGGAAACGCGACGGACTTGGCGCCGAATCCTGGCGGAACCGGCGGCGCTAATGTTAATCGGCTGGGTGGATTCGGTTCCGATTTTTATTACGATCGCAGTCAAGATGTTTTTTACGGGCTGAACGATCGCGGCGCCGGTGGTGGCGTGTACAGCTACGATACCCGCGTGCAAAAATTCAAACTCGATGTGGATCCCGTCAGCGGCGCGATCGGCAACTTTAAATTGCTCGATACTATTTTGTTTAAAGATGGCGCTAACTCGTTCAACGGCCTTAATCCGGAAAAACTCAACGGCGATACGTCGGTGCTGGGCCGCAGCTTTGACCCCGAGGGCTTCGTGGTTGGGCGCAACGGCAATTTTTATGTGTCGGACGAATATGGCCCATCGGTAAAGGAATTTCGTCCCGATGGCAGCTTCGTTCGTTCCTTCACCACGCCCAGCAACATTTTGCCCAAGGCGAGCGGCGTGCCGAATTTTGTCGACGGCCGCCCGACCTTGACGACAGGCCGTCAAGATAATCGCGGCTTCGAGGGTTTGGCGGTCAGTCCCGACGGCACGAAAATGTACGCGATGCTGCAAGATCCGCTGGTGAATGAAGGCGACCCCGACGGCCGCCGCAGCCGCAACTTGCGCATCGTTGAATTCGATGTGGCGAGCGGCCTCTCGACCAAGCAGTTCATCTATCAAACCGAGTCGCTCGCCGATCTCAACGCCCGGGTGCCCGACGACACTTTCGGCAGCAACGCGCAAGGCCGCAACATCGGCATCAGCGCCATCATCGCGCTCAACGATAAAGAGTTTCTCATCATCGAGCGCGACAATCGCGGCGCCGGCGTGGAGGATCCGACGGGCGCAGGTGCCGGTCGCGAGCAAACGCATTTATAAGATCAGCATCGATGGCGCGAGCGACGTCAGTGCGCTCGACTTAACGGGCACGAATGATTTGCCCGCCGGCGTGACGCCGGTCAGTAAAACTTTGTATTTCGATCTCGCCGAGGCACTGAAAGCGGAAGGTATTGCCATCGCGGAAAAACTCGAAGGCATCACCGTCGGCAAACAACTCGACGATGGCTCCTATGCATTGATACTGGGCACCGATAACGATTTCAGCGTAACCCAAGATGGCGATGACGTGCAATTCGATGTCTGCACCGACGGCGTTACTTCCGAACAAGTGGCGCTGGATAGCGCATGCCCTGCCGGTTTAAGTTTACTGCCGAGTTATCTTTTTTCGATCAAAGCCGATGGCTTGAACTACGCGCAACCCCAAGGTGTGCCGGAGCCGGGCATGGCGATGTTGATGGCGCTGGGTTTAGCGGGATTCGGTACGCTGCGTGCGCAACAGCGAAGAAATCAATAGCGCAAAAAAATAAAAACGACGGCACGCCACGACCGTTATCCAGCTTGCCTGTCAGGCTATGCAACGCCACGAGCCACGCTGGATGTGGCTCGTGGCGTGGCCGTTCCCTCATCCCCACCCCTTCTCCCAGAGGGAGAAGGGATTGTCTCACCCTCTCCCTCTGGGAGAGGGTGCAGGGTGAGGGCGGGCGGAAAGAACGTGCATAGCAACTTCACTCCGCGCTTGTAATAATCTGCAACTCACCACGATAATAAGAATCCTAGCGCAACAAACGATGGGCCCACGATGTCTCAACTTGGGACAACTCTACTCGCAAGAAACTCATGATCCCCGGCATCACTTTCTTACGCGAATCCGCGTGGGTATACCCGATTTTGGAGATCGTGCACATCGTCGGCATCGCGCTGCTGCTGGGCAATCTCATTTTATTTGAAGCACGCGTGCTGGGCGCCGGCAGAGCGATCGATCTCACCGCGTTGGCGCGTCTGGCGTTGCCGCTTTCGGTGCTGGGATTCACGCTCGCCGCGATGTCGGGCCTCACCATGTTTGCCACGCAAGCGCTGGAACTCCTCGTCAATCCAGCCTTCAAATGGAAGATGCTGTTACTCGCCATCGCCGGTGGTAACGCCGCTTGGTTTCATGCGCGTAGCTCGCTCAAGCTCAACGATGGCATCGCGCGATTGCAGGTCATCGCTTCTGGGGTTATTTGGATCGCCGTGTTGAGTTGCGGACGCTTAATCGCGTATGTTTGAATTTTTTGATCGCATCGTATGGGATAAGTCGTTCCCTCATCCCCACCCTTCTCCCAGAGGGAGAAGGGATTCTTTCCCTCTCCCTTTCAGGGAGAGGGGTGGGGGTGAGGGTTGAGGATATCTAAGCATCGATTGTCATAACTACCGTAAAGTTTGATTGCTCTCACACTGGAGAAAGCCATGAACCGCAGAAATTTCTTGATCGCAACCAGCCTAGCCGCCCTCACCCACCGCGCGTATGCCCACCACGGCTGGAGTTCCTTTGACCAAACCCAACCCATCTACCTCCAGGGAACCGTCGAGGAGGTCGCGTGGGCGAACCCCCATGTCGAGATCGACATCAAACTTCCCGCGGGACTCAAACTCCCCGCCGACCTTGCCAAGCGCGTCGTCCCTGCGCAACAGGTCACCATCGACGCGGCAGCGCTATTCGCCAAAGCGCAAGTGCCAACGCGCAACGACCGCGAGTGGGAAGTCGAACTCGCACCCCTAACCCGGATGCAAGCGTGGAACATCGAACCGATCAAAAAAGGGGAATCCATCGAAGTCATCGGCTTCACTTTTCCGAAACAAGAAGGCGAAGCCATATTGCGCGCGGAGTTTTTGTTCCGTGGCGGGAAGGCTTATGGGTTGCGGTCGTCACCGGTTTGATTCGTCCTGTGGGAATGGGCGAGCGCGCAAAGCTGAACTTACCGTTGGTTCCATCCAACGATGACATGAGCCATCAAAAGCGGTAACTGACGGTCGCGCCCACGCTCCAATCCGGACTATTGTCCGAGAAACCTGTCGTCGCGAATGCGCCGACGCGCCATCCGTCGCTAAATCGAAATAGGTAGGACAACTTCGCTTCGCTTCTTGGGTCGGCGCTGTCTCTTAGCTTCTCGCGGAATTCATATTGAATTCGAATCGTCGATGCGTCGCTGACGCGAATGCCGGTACCGACACCGAAGAAGAATGGATCTCGCAGGTCGACCGTGCCGCCCGGAACAGTATTGCAAGCGCTATCGCGCCGCTGCGGGTCGCCGCGTTTAGTCCAGCCGAACGAAGCAAACGGTTCGAAGCGGCCGAACGATTGGTAGACATCTGCTTGAACGGAATAATCGATTTCGCCGTTGGTGAGGAAACACTTGCTTTTGCTGCCGATCGGAAACTTGATTCGGCCGCCGATATCCAGGCCCAGCGCGGAATTCTCGGGCGCCAATAGCGTGTAGGTGGCCGCAACGGTGGCGTCTCCAAAACCGGTTTGTGTGCGTGACTGCAGCGCGGCGCTTGCCGATCCGCCGCCGGATCCCGATCCGCCACCGCCACCGGTTCCGCTGCCGACGTCATCATCGTCATCGTCAATAACGCCGTCATCGTCGACGTCAACGAACGAGTCAGTGACCCTGCTTCCCGCTTCTTGTTCGACAACGTTTGCTACGCCCTCGACTCGACTGATGGGCGCGCTTAATCGAAAATTCCAGGGCCCGCTCCGGTAGGATACGCCGAGCGGTATTTTCCATTCGTCGGTTGAGCTCGCTTTGCCGTAGTCGCCGGTGATGAACTCGAGCCCGGTGTTAACCGTGACTTGCGCGATCGCCGATGCGGACAGCGTCGAGAGCGCAAGCGCGATTGTCATGGATGTATGTCGGTGAGGCATGTTGCTTTACTCCTTTTGCGGTTATCGGGACGACTTACCAAAACTACTCATAGGAATACGTTCTATGCAGCAATTTATTCCTTGCGCTGCTTGTTTAATGCGGTAAGCGCCGCCTGTTCTTCTTCCGCGCTCAAGACCGGCCCGGCCTCGATCGAGGACAAATAGGCGTCAAGTACGGCAGTGGACGAAGCCGGCGTAAAAGTCATGCCTCCGAACCGGGCGATACCGACGCGAAGGTCACCGCCCAGTCATCGCGCGATCCGCAGGCGACTCCGGTAAGGACATCCGCAGCCGTACGTTGCAACTTGAACTCCCGGCACAAACCACCCTCGTGATCACGAAACGACGCGATAAGTTCGACACTCGCGGGTGACGCACCATCAGCCATACTGCGTCGTTGGCCGGAGGGGAGGTCGTTCAGTGCTTGAACTAAATGGGTTTGTTCCTGCGCGTTCGCCGTCACCGCAAATCCTTTCGTTGTGCCCGCGCTCGCTTCCTTGGTCTTGCGTACCGAACGTCCCCAACAGATAACCGGCAAAGGTGAAAGTGAACGCCGCCACCGAGGCAGCGAGCGCAAACGAGGGTTGCATCAGCCATGAAAACCAAGTCTTCGGCAGCGCGTTTGTCGGCTGCCGTGCGGTTGCGCTGGGTCGCGTTTGTGCTGCGTCCCGAGCATGAACACGTTCTCTTTCGATCGCCGCATTGACTGATTTGAGCAACGAATCCGGCACCGGTTCTTCGAGCTCGGCGGCGAATGCTCGCTTGGCAATGGCGGCCGAGCCGCGAAAAGCTTCAACCTTAGCCGCGACGTCTGGATTGATCTTCACTTCCTGCTCGACCAGCCGTGCGGTCGATGCATCGAGCTCGGCATCAACATACGCCATGAGGGTTTCGTCGTCGAATGTCGTCGCCATGATTTATCTCCCTCCCTAGTTAGCGGCGCTCACGATGGACGCAATGCCGCTAAGTTCGGCTAGTCTGAGTCGCGCACGTGAAAGCCGGCTCATCACGGTTCCAATCGGCAAGCCCAGCGTTTCAGCCGCCTGTTTGTAGGAAAACTCTTCGACGCTGACTAATAGCAATACTTCGCGCTGTTCTTCAGGTAGGCGATCGATCTCGCGCTGCACGCGCTCAAGCGTGAGCCGCGCTTCCGTTTCAACTCCCCCATCGGATCCGACTAGATCGTGATGCTCTTCAATGTCCACACTCAATCCCTCAGTTCTCTGCCGTCTTAGGCCATCGATCCAGAAGTTGCGCAATATGCGAAACACCCAGGCGTCAAACGGCACACCATCCCTGCGGCTTGCCGCAGCGCCCAACGCACGTTCACACGCACCTTGAACCAAGTCATCGGCCAGTTCCCGCGATTTACACAAAGTCAGCGCATAACGGCGCAGGCGCGGCAGCATGGAAACCAATTCTTGGCCGATTTCATTCGGCATGGCGCAGCAAATCGACGATACACTGTGAATAACGCATGGCATCCCCCTTTATTCCCTTAGAATGGGACTAATTCGAACTTTCCCTATTTTCCCTGTTTCTAATCGGTATTTCGCTAAATCTTTTTTACGACATGTCTAGCTATCGTTTAGTTCTCAAGGTACTTGCGGCCTTTGGCGCCGCACTCCTTCCCCTGGATGCGAGCATTCCCGAGAAATTCCACACCTCGGCGATCGGATGGGCGCAAGCCTTTGCCGACGATGATGATGGCGGTGGGGGTATGGACGATAGAGGTGATATCGGCGACGATGGCGGCGACGACGGCTTTGACGACCGCGGTGGCATGGACGCCCCCGGCGGGGATGGATCGGTGAGCGAGCCGCCGTCCGTCGCAGACGAATGGTTCTCACCGGATTATGAACCCAGAGAGATCGTCACCGCGGGCTTGTCCCCGAATCAGATCGCGGCGTTGCGGCAACGCGGGTTTGTCGTCGTGCAAGAACGCCGTCTGGGTTCGCTGAATGCGATGGTCGCCCGCCTCAAAGTGCCGGCGGGCGTGACACCTAAGCAAGCGCTCGACGCGGTTAAGGCACTTGGGCCGACGAGCGCGGATCTAAATCACATGTATCGAGTGCAGGACGCCGCATGCAAAGGCCCGCAATGTGGCGCCAAGCAAATGATTGCCTGGCCGGGCATCGATTCCAAGTGCCGCCAAGCGGTGGCGCTACTCGGTCAAATCGATACCGCAGTTCAGCAGGATCACCAGGCGCTGCGCGGTCAGGCGATCGAAGTCGTCACGGTTCGCAGCGCCGATCGCAAGCCGTCTGGGCAAGCACACGGAACGGCCGTCGCTTCCATGCTGATCGGTACCGTTGAAAGTGCGGTCCCGGGACTGCTGCCTAATGCGCGCCTGATTGCGGTGGATGCGTTTCATCGTGCGGGTCGTTCGGAAGATCGGATGGACACGTTCGACCTGGTGGCGGCGATCGATCGGCTGCTCGAGCGCCGCGTGCTCGTAGTAAATTTGAGTTTCGCCGGACCGGCGAATGAACTGCTCGAACGCAGCATTAAGCGGGCTCATGCCAAGGGCATCATATTCGTCGCGGCGGCGGGCAACGACGGCCCTAATGCGAAGCCGAGTTTTCCCGGCGCTTACTCGGAGGTCATTTCGGTGACCGCCGTGCGCAGCGACCTGCAGGTTTACCGCCGTGCCGGACGCGGGCCTCACGTTGATTTCGGTGCGCCCGGGGTGGACGTGTGGGCTGCCGACGCCAATGGGCGCAAAGGCCATGAAGGGCGCAAACAGTCCGGCACGTCGTATGCGGCTCCCTATGTGACCGGGATGGTGGCGATGGTGCTGGCGCAGTCTCCCGGGCGCGCGGCAGATTCAGTCAAACGGACGCTGGTCGCCTCGGCAAAGGACTTAGGCGCGCCGGGCTTAGATCCCGTATTCGGCCACGGTCTCGTGCAGGCGCATGACCTCTGTCTTTCTGCGAGCAATCGCCCGAACCGTTAAAGAAGGTCTGATTTATTCCAATTTCGTTGCGGCTACGTTTGGCTCAAAAAAAATTGAGCCTTATATATCCTACATATGCTGCGTCACAATTTTTCCTTCGCGCCTTGTCTTGCTTAGAACTCGAAATAAATCAGAGCTTCCTTAATTTTCGAACTCGCGGAATAAATCCAAACCTGGTTCGTCTTCCCTGGTAATACCTCATATTGCCAGGAGATAAACCATGTCCGCCTCCCTAAGCGTTGCACCCAACCTAGACTTCTCCGCCAAGCAATCGCTTGCATCGACTGAAGAGCTGAAACGCGGCGCTCCCAATGGCAATCGAGTACCGCCGTTACGCGCGATTCTCGCCGCCGTCTTGATCGGCGCTATCACGCCAGCCATATGGTTTGGCCTCGATACTTTGGCCGTCCCCGGCCGCGCTGCATTAATCGTGTTCGCAGTCGCGGTGGTCGCCTGGTCGGTGCTGCGCATGCCCGAAACGCCGGTCGCCATTGCCGGTGGCCTCGCCTTAGTCGCGGTGGGCGCCACGACGTCGGAGAAATTCTACGGCGGCATTGGCGACGACTTGATCTGGCTGCTGATCGGTGCGTTTGTGCTGGCGGCTGTCCTTAAACAAAGCGGACTTGCCGAACGCTTTACGTTGCGCGCCGTCGCGGGCGCCGGCACCGTACAGCGCCTGTTCTATCGCTTAACCTGGGTCATCCTTGCGACGGCCTTCGTTATTCCCTCGACATCGGGCCGCGCGGCATTGCTATTGCCGGTTTTTCTCGCCCTCGCCGAAGCCATCGCTGATCGGCGCGTGGTGCGCGCATTGGCGTTGCTGTTTCCGACCATCATTTTGCTCTCCGCCTGCGCTTCGTTGCTGGGCGCCGGCGCCCATATGATCGCCGTCGATTTCATGGTGCAAATGGGCTTGCCGGCCATCGGCTTCGCGCAGTGGGCTCTGCTCGGCACGCCGTTTGCAATCGTCTCGTGCTTCGCGGCGACGGTAATTATCGGCAAGCTATTTTTGCACCCGGCGGAACGCGCTCGCAAGCTGGCGCTGCCGGCGCCGCAAACCGAGCCGCTCACCCGGGCGCAAACCTATATTCTGATCATCACCGGATTAACGGTGGTGTTGTGGGCAACCGCATCGCAGCACGGCGCGGATCCTGCCGTGGTGGCGCTCAGCGGCGCACTATTCGCGACGTGGAAAACCGCCAGCGGCATCACGTTGAAAGAAGCACTCAAGGGCGTCGAATGGAATTTGATTTTGTTTTTGGCCGCAACCCTAGTGATGGGTGAAGCGCTCATTCAGAGCGGCGCGGCGGACTGGATTGCCCGCGCGGCGATGAACGCACTTCCCGCCGAGCTGATGAAGCATCCGGTGCGAGTAGTCGTAGTAGCCGCGTTCATTTCCATGGCGGCGCACCTAGTGATCACTTCGCGATCGGCGCGCGCGATGGTGCTTATCCCAACTGTTGCATTGCCGCTGGCCGTCGCGCCGGTGGAAGCTGCTGCGCTTATCTTCCTCACGGTCGTCGGTAGCGGATTCTGTCAAACACTCAAAGTGAGCGCTAAGCCGGTTGCGTTGTACGCGAAACTGGATATCGATACCTACTCCGATGCCGACCTCGCGCGTTTGAGTTTCTGGTTAATGCCGATTATCGCAACGCTGCTGGTTGTGTTCGCGGTTTGGGTATGGCCGACTGCAGGGGTTGCCCCTGGTAAGCTGACCGGAGGTTCGCAACCAGCCACAAGACAGCACCGGCGGGTGCTGTTTGTTTTTTCCGCCGATGGGAATAACTTCGGCGCGATTTCGTCTTCCTTGATATGCGCCGATTTTCGGTGCGGCAAACATCATGGAGATAAATCATGTCGCTTACCATCTTAATCGCACCGTCAGGTTTTAAAGAGAGCTTGAGCGCCCAGGAAGTCGCCGAGAATATCGCAGCCGGCGTATTGCGCGCGATGCCCGACGCAAACATTATCAAAGCGCCGATGGTGGATGGCGGAGAAGGGTTTACCGCGGCACTAGTGGACGCCACACACGGCGCCATGCATAGCGTCAAGGTCACCGGCCCGCTGGGTCAGCCGGTCGATTCGTTCTTTGGTTTTCTCGGCGGACGCGATAGGAAAACCGCGGTGATCGAGATGGCTGCGGCGGCGGGCCTGCGGCTGGTGCCGCGCGATCGGCGCGATCCTACCAAGACCACGAGTTACGGCGTGGGCGAACTCATCCGCGCAGCGCTTGACGCCGGTGCGCAGCGCATCTTACTCGGCTGCGGCGATTCCGGCATCAACGATGGCGGCGCCGGCATGGTTCAGGCACTCGGCGCACGATTGCTCGATGACGAAGGCAAGGCGATCGGCTGGGGTGGCGGAGAATTGGCGCGCATTGCGCACATCGATTTGTCCGAACTAGATCCGCGCTTAGCTCATGTGCAACTCGATGCGGCGGTCAATTGGCATAACGTCCTGCTCGGTGAGCGCGGTGTGGCGCGCGTGTTCGGTCCGCAAAAAGGCGCTACGCCGGAGCAAGTCGAGTTGCTTGGAAGCAGCGCTGGAAAATTACGCTGCACGCATACACGAAGCGACTGGATTGGATATCGGTCACGCCAATGGCAGCGGCGCCTCGGGCGGGCTAGGCGCCGGTTTCGCCGGCCTGTTGGGCGGCACGCTTCACCCTCGCTACGAAATCGTCATGCAATACCTCGAACTCGACAGCCTGATAGCACAAGCCGACTTGGTATTGACGGCCGAAGGCAGCCTCGACGGGCAAACGCCTTACGGAAAAATTCCGGCTGAGGTGGCGCGGCATGCGAAGGCGCTCGGACTGCCGGTGATTGCGATCGCCGGCACTATCGGAAAGGGTGTCACGATGAATTTCGAGCACGGCATCGATGCCTTCGCGAGCATACTCAAACGGCCGTGCAGCCTGGATGACGCGATCGCCAACGCCGGCAAGCTCCTCATGCGCGCGGCAGAAGATGTAGTGCGCATCATGTCGGTCGGCATGGCGCTGCGGCGCGACTCCAGGCGGGCTGAGTTGCTCCGCAGTTCGGCGCCCCATCTACCCAAGCGTTACTCGATACGCGAGTCATTACGCGGCTTGCGACAACTCTGAGGTTTTCCAAATGAACCTTCTGGTAGTTGATACCGACTCGCGCACATCGGACTTTCTCAAATCCGGTTTGAAAGCGGAAGGATACTGCGTCGATACGGCACGCTCCGGCAAAGAAGCCTTGCTGCTGGCTTCCACGCTCACCTATCAATTGATGATACTCGATACGCTATTATCCGACGGCGACGGCCGCGACGTGATCCGTCGACTACGTGCGTCGGACAATGCTATCCGGGTGTTGATACTGTCGGCCTCGGATTCGGTGGAGGAAAAAGTAAGCTGCCTGCGGCTCGGCGCGGACGACTATGTGACCAAGCCGTTCGCATTCTCCGAAATCGCGGCTCGAACCGATGCGCTTTTGCGTCGCGCGGAAAGTTATCGCTCAGCGCCTCCACGCCTCGTGGTCGACGATCTCATCGTCGATCGGGAGACCCACGAAGTTACTCGGGCCGGAAGAAAAATCGCGCTGACCGCGACAGAGTTTTCTCTGTTGGAGTTTTTAGCCAGCAATCCGGGGAAGCCCTTTAGCCGCGCCCGAATTTTGGAACGCGTATGGGGATACGATGCCGATCCGCTAACGAATATCGTCGAGGTCTACATCTCTCACCTGCGCCGCAAGGTTGACGCGGATCACGCCGCGAAACTTATTCGCACCATACGAGCCGTCGGCTACACCGTTGCTGCCGGCAGCGACTAGGCGCCGACCTTATTCCATTTCCAAATCAAAAAGGACGCGAAGGCGAGCCGCAGACAGTGCTGCAGCACGGCAAGGCGAAGCCGACAAAGTAATTTTTGATTGGAAATGGAATTAATCCTACTTTAATCCGACGTTCGGCCCAAATTAACCCTTCCAGTCGCATCATCCAATACGTCACGACGGCCCGCATCACGGCACAAAGCCGAATAGGCCGACGGGCGATCTGTCTCTGAGTTTAACTTTTTGAAAGGAACATTGTCATGAACGCAAGAACCCTTCGTACCAGTCTGTTCGCTACTTTAGCCGCATCAATGATGGGCATAAGCGGCTCGGCACTCGCCGAAGAAACACAATGCGTCGGCGCGATCGGCGCCGTTTCGCTCGACAACGTTTTCGTTCCCGATGGCGCAACCTGCATCCTGACGGGAACTAGAACGAACGGTAGCATCGTGGTGGGCACCGGCTCCTCGCTTCAGGCTACCCGCGTTAGCGTCAACGGCAACATTCAAGCTGAAGGCGCCAGAAGCGTTGTGGTCCAAGGCAATTCATCCGTCGGCGGCAGCGTACAAATCGTTCAGGGCGGCGCCGCGAAAATCGATCGCGTACGCATCAACGGCGACCTGTTGTTTGATTCCAACTCCGGCGCGCTGTCCGCGACGCGCAATAATATCGGCGGCAATCTGCAAGCCTTCCAGAACATAGGCGGCGTACAGATCTCCAATAACTTCATCAAAGCCAATCTACAATGCAAAGAAAATACCCCGGCCCCAACCGGCGGTGGTAATCGGGCAAGCAGCAAAGAAGACCAGTGTGCCGCGCTGTAATCTAGGGTAGTTCCGCAGCCGGCGTGCGCGGTCTTGCTTCCAACAGGATGATGACGATTTTGCTCAAACGTTTGCTACACAACGTCCCGATGCAAACGACGTCTATCTCTCGCGGAATCAGGATCGCGCGCGCATTGGCGGCGGCATCGCCACGTACCGCACCCAGCTTGCCCGCTGGCGAGGCGTGTCCTAAGAGGCAATATCCATGCGGCTCTCCAGCATGATAACCTGAACTTTATTTCAACTGCGAACCGACCGCGAAGGTTCCTTAAACATTGAACGCGCTCCACAATCGAGCCAGTTCCGCAACAAGAATAATGCCCCAGACCAGAATGCTGATCCCTACCGCGGCGGCCGCGACATCCTTAATTACTTTGATTTTTTCGTTGTGTCTAAACTCAACGAAATCGCACAGCGCCTCGATGGCGCTGTTCAATATCTCCGCCGTCAGTACTAAACCAGTGGCCAGCAAAATGAGCAACGCGTCGACCCATTGCCTTAACGCGAATGCCAAGATAAGCACAATTACGGAGAGCACGAGCTTGTAAGCGACACTGAAGTCGGACAGCACCGCGTAACGCAGCCCGGCGACGATGGTGCGGAGTTTTCGGGCGGGATCATAACCGGGCTCGCCTATGCCAAGAAATTTGTTGCGCATATCTACTCCTCCAACTGTTGACTTGCTCGACGTAACATCAGCGCCGCGAGTCCGGCAACCCACAACACCGCCACCGTGCCGCCGACCACCACGTCGGACGGATAGTGAACTTGCAGGTAAACTCGAGATACACCTACGAAAATGACTGCCAGAACCGCGAACGGCAGCAGCCATCTCAACCATCTGCGATTCAGCCGGCCTGCGATCAGCAGGCTGGCGAGCATGACGCTCGCGACCTGTGCGATATGCGCGCTTGGAAACGACTGATCCCACGGCATGGCGACTAAAGCGTTGACATCGATGGGACGCGGTCGCGCAACGATGAGCTTGCTGACGTGCATGATCGCCACAGTCCCCAGCAATGAAGTGACGAGAAAATAGCTCTCGCGGACGCGCTGATGAAACGTCAAGATCAACATACCGGCCATCACCAACGGAACCAGCACAACTACGGAGCCCAACCATGTCACGGCGCGAAACAAATGGTCGGCCGTTTCATTGCGCCGCCGCGCAAACCATTCCATCACTACGGCATCCATTTCGGTCGCCGTACAGTTGGGTGCGTGGCAAACCAGCCATGCGCCCAGCGCCAATACAACGATACTGGCGAGCCAGCAAATCACGGCCGAAGTTCGAGTTCCAAGCGTTCGCATAGCCTATTCACCCGACCTTCGACTAAAAGTAACGCACCAGATCAATGCCTATCCTATTTTCAAACTGCGTCTGCCGCGCTAACTCAGTAAGCGCGCGCTCCACGGACATATCGAGTTCCCACTGATTTCGCTGACCCAGCACGAACCCGAGCGTGCCGCGTATTGTGGCGGCAAGTTTCTCGCGGTCAAAGTTCCAACTTAGCCTAGTTGCCAACGTGCATGACCAACTATCCGGGAGCAAAACCGTCGCGCTGGGTTCAAACGCCAGGCGATTAACGATAGGGGCGCCGCGATCTCGATCGACGGAACGCGCGTAGGTGAGTTGACCGCTGACGACGAGCGTCTCGCTGTGGGCGTACGAAAAAGCGTACTGCGGTTGCAGCAATGTCGCGTTGTCACTCAATCGGCTGTCTTGCGCCGTTTGCCATTGCACGTTTAAGCCCAGATTCTGACGCAACTCTGGCGTACGATAAAAGGTCCAGTTAATTCGAGTGGCGATATCAGACAGACCGTAAATAACGTCGCCGTCGGCTTCGTCCAGTCGCTCGTACGGCAACTCGATCTGCCACGAATAACGCAAATCGGGGCCGAATGGCTGTAGCATTCGCAGCCGCACGCGGTTGAGCGTTTCCCCCTGCGGCAGGTCACGACTATCGTAGGAAGCGAAGATCCGGCGTTTCCCATAGACTGGATTTTCGCCGCTTACATTTACGCGGGGATCGTCGAGCGTATCGGCGCTAGGTGCGGGCGGTGTCTGGGCGTACGCCGGCAAAGCGACCGCCCAAAGCAGCGTGATTCGCAAGGCACGCGTCAGCCAAAGCGATCCGACGATTTTTCGCGTCGTACCTATATCGGCGCGCTGGCGTGCTTCGGCTTTATCGCAAGACTCGCGATGATCGATATTGCAAGAATCGCCGCGACTGTGCCTAGCATCCAGGGAATCGGAATTTTATAGAAATCCATGATCAGCATTTTTACCCCGACGAAGGTCACAATGGCTGCCAAACCGTAACCGAGCAAATGGAAGCGATCGGCCATATCTGCGAGCAGAAAATACATCGCGCGCAGGCCGAGAATAGCAAAGGTGTTTGCGGTGAATACAATAAATGGGTCCTGGGTTATCGCGAAAATCGCGGGAATGCTGTCTACGGCGAAGATCAGATCGCTGACTTCGACCAACACCAGTACCAGCAGTAGCGGCGTGGCCCAGAGCAGGCCATCCTTCCTGACGGTAAACTGTTCGCCGTGCATTGTTTCGGTAATGCGGACGTGGCCGCGCAGCCATCGCAGCAATGGATTTTTGGACAGATCGGTCTTTTGGTTCGTGAACAAAAACATTTTGATACCGGTAAACAGCAAGAACGCACCGAACACATAGAAGATCCACGAGAACTGTTGGATCAATATCGCCCCAAGGTAGATCAGGCCGGCGCGCATCACGATCGCGCCGACGACGCCCCATAGCAATACGCGTTTCTGATACTCGGGCGGCACGGAAAAATAAGCGAAGATCGTGATCCAGACGAACACGTTCTCGATGGCCAAGCCCTTTTCGATCAGATAGCCGGTGAAGTACTCGAGCGTCTTTTGCCCGGCGATTTCAGGACCGTGTAAACCATTGAGATGCCACCATAACCAAGCACCAAACACGATAGCAGCAAGAAACCAAACCACGGACCAACTCGCCGCTTCTTTAACGGATACACGATGACTACCCTGGGCTTTCAATACCCAGAAGTCGACCAGCAGCAGAACGATCGACCAGGACTGCAAAGCCGAAGTATAGTATCGGGGTACCGGTATGGGCGATCTCCGTCATAGGCTAGCTAACGGATCGACTTGTTTTGGAGCTGCCGGCGCAGCAAAGTTCGCAGGCACGACGGCATATTGGGATCCATTAACTCGCATCTATTTTACTTTCAGAAAATTTCGGCCGCGTTGAAGCAACCATGCAAACAAGACAATTGTTAGCGATACGATCGCCCAAACGCCGATTACCACTATGGCTCCGACATCTCGGACGAGGCCGAGCCCCCAAACCAACCCGCTTGTTATGTCTGGATGGGCCGATACAACGTCAGCGTTTTGCGTCATCCACTCCGCGGACATATTGAGGACGGTGTAGCCGCCGAGGCTCAGCAACGTCCAAATCACTATCGCGACAATCGCTATCGCCCACGCGAGTTTAGTCAACCCTCATCCTCTTGATGTCACAAGCTTGCAACATCATTGAGTTGGCCGAAGCAATTTAGTTCCACAGTTGCTGTGGGTGAGAACTCATGCGTGAAACCATCAGCTCGCAGGCCATGCGGAATGTTTTCAACAAATGCTTTTGTCTGGCGACGATCGGCGACGCACGCTTGAGTTTGGCCAAGGTCGGCATTTGCAACTTCGGTTTGCGAACTATCCATACCTCGCGACCGGGATGGCGTACCGATTGCGTGATCTTACCGCCCAGACGTTTGAACAATGATTTTGCTACGGTATCTTTCATCTCATATCTCCTTAAGAAGTGAACCCGATAACGACTAGCCATTGACGCTCACACATTGCCAGCCCGCAAAGCATCGATTCGTTGCTCCAAAGGCGGGTGCGACGTAAAGAATTGCATCAGACCACGGCCACCGCCGGCGATGCCGAAAGCGCGCATCTCGCCTGGCAATTGCGACTCTTCATGCTGCGCTTTCAAACGTTCAAGGGCGGCGATCATTTTTTGGCGGCCCGCCAGCGATGCACCGCCCGCGTCCGCGCGAAACTCCCGTTGTCGACTAAACCACATCACGATTATGGTTGCGACAATGCCCAGCACGACTTCCGCGACGATGGTCGTTATCCAAAACGCGGGGCCATGTCCATGTTCCGTTCTGAACACGAGTTTGTCGACCAGATTGCCAATGACGCGGGACAGGAATAGGACGAAGGTGTTGACGACACCCTGAATAAGCGTCAGGGTCACCATGTCGCCGTTAGCCACATGGCTCACTTCGTGCGCCAATACGGCTTCGGCTTCTTCCTTAGTCATTCTTTCGAGTAATCCCGTACTGACGGCCACCAGCGAAGACCGGCGCGACATACCGGTCGCGAAAGCGTTGACCTCGGGCGCCTCGTAGATCGCCACTTCGGGCATGGGAATGCCCGCCGCCTGAGCCTGACGCTGCACGGTTTGGGTAAGCCACCGCTCCGTCGGCGTGTTGGGCTCCGTAATGACGCGCGCACCGGTCATGCGTTTGGCGCTCCACTTGGAAATCGCCAACGATATGAAAGCGCCGCCGAAACCCATGACGGCGGCGAATATTAACAAGCTTTGGTAATTAAGCCCTTGTGCGCCTAGATAGCTATCGATGCCTAACAGCCTCAAGGTTACGCTCAGGACTAGTAGCACACCGATATTCGTGGCTAGGAACAGTAGTATTCGCATCATATCGAAGGTTCTGCCTTGTCTATAGACTCAATCATTAGTCTTAATTGCGATCAGGTGCTACTGGCCATGACCCATCGAGTAGCCGGGCTCATCATTGAAGGTGCAGAGCGTTTCGAGCTTGATGAAATCGATATCCCGCGGCCGCTAGGGTTGAGCAACAGCCCATTGATCTGCTCATGACTGGCAGTGTCTTGACCGCTTGCGATCATAAAGCGGCAGCGCCAATGGTCCGTACATAAACTTTCCGCCAGCCCATTCGGCCAAACCTTCACACCGCGACTGGTGATCATCGAGAAGGCGAATCCATTGCTATCCAGTTCCTGTAGCGTTTGCGCCAAAATCTCGGCCGAGTTTCCTCGCCAGTCAACAAACACATCCACGCCGACAATTTCCTTGTTCAGAGCGGTCCGATAATCTCCGACTCGGCCAATCGGGAACCGGAACGCGCGGGGTGTTTGCACGCAAATGCCGGGGAGTCGAGCCGAGACGATCCATTACCGCTTGACGCGAATTCTTTGGTGCCGACTCTGGCTTACTGCGCCGGCTGTTTCGTAGCAATCCGCGGTGTTGATGCCGTCTTCCAAAGTGCGCAACCATGCTCCGCTGAATTCGATTCAGCGACCTCGTGTTGGCCGATGTGCTGGAACATCATCAATGCGGCCAGCAGCAAGCCGGATGGGTTTGCGCTTCCCTTTCCCGCTATGGCGGGCGCACTGCCGTGTATCGCTTCAAACATCGCGCCGTGATGCCCGATATTCGCCGATCCGACTAATCCGAATGAGCCGGCAACCTGCTGCCGCCACGTCGGAAACGATATCGCCATACAAATTAGGCGCGACGATAACATCGAAATACGTCGGGATTCGGTACGCGATTTTGGCGATGCCGTGATCGACGATCAGGTGCTCGGCGTCAGATCCCTGGATACGTCTTGCGCAACTTCGTCAAAGACGCGATGAAACAAACCATCCGAGAGCTTCATGATGTTGTCTTTTGTGAGGCAAGTTACCTTCTTGCGCCCGTTGGCTTGCGCGAATTCAAACGCGTAACGGATCACCCGCTCGCTGCCGCGGCGCGAAATCAGTTTCAGGCACTGAACAACATCATCGGTCTGACGATGTTCGATGCCAGCATACAGGTCTTCCTCGTTTTCGCGAATAACCACTACGTTCATTCCTGGGCTTCGCGTCGGATATGCGGCGCGTACGTGACGCACGGCCTTACATTCGCATACAAACCCGAGCCTTTTCGTACCGTCACATTGACGCTTTTGAGTCCCCCGCCTTGGGGTGCTGGATACGGGTGCTTTTAAGAATACCTTGGTCTTGCGCAACGAACTGCCATCCGTCCGGGCCGATGCCGGAAGCGAATCCGTGGTGATACACCTTTTCACCGACTTCGATGGTTTGGGGTTTGAGTTTCGCTCCCGCGTCAGACAGAATGTCCAATGTCGCAGACCATAATTTCCGGGCCCGATGCCATCACCGTACGCAATGGTTATCGGCGTCTCACCTGAATGTTTCTCGGCGTCTGAATCAGGGTCAAATGTCCCAGTCGACGATCGAAGCTGGGATTCTCGCTGATCCGATTCACGTAAAGCGTCATAGCATCGATTCTCCTTTGCAAGTCCGTTAACCAAGTTGCATTGAACTCGTAGTCTAGATGCAATTTAGTTATTTATAGAAATAAAGTGTTTTTGTGGATATCATAGATAAACATCTATTTAATTTAAGAGAAGACCTCAACATGCGAGTAACCTGGAATCAGCTTCGTCTGTTCGAAGCCGTTGCGCGAAACAACAGCTTTACGCGGGCGGCGGAAGAACTTCATGTAGTCCAACCCACGGTCTCGGCGCAGATTAAGCAACTCACCGACACCATAGGCACTGCCGGTATTCGAACAAGTCGGTAAGAAAATTTATCTTACCGAAGCCGGCAAGGAACTCTATCAAACCGTTCGAGAACTATTTGACTCGTGGGATCGATTCGAGATGAAAATCTCGGATTTGAAAGGCTCGAAGGCCGGTAAGCTACGTGTCTCCATTGTCACCACGGCAAAGTATTTCATTCCTCGATTGCTGGGGCCATTTTGCCAGCACTATCCGGGCATCGATGTCGCTCTGGAAGTCGTGAATCGCGATAAGGTGTTAGAGCGTCTGATCAATAATCTCGACGACCTCTATATCATGGGCGTGCCGCCGGAGCATCTCGCGATCGAGAAAGTCCCGTTCCTGCAAAATCCATTGGTGGTTGTTGCGCCGCAAGAACATGAACTTGCAGCAAGGAAACGTATTTCGCTGACGCGATTGACAAAAGAGAGATTTATCCTGCGTGAAAGGGCTCCGGAACCCGCATCGCCGCCGAAGAATTTTTTGCCAAACGCAAAGTGACCTTGCCGGTAAAAATGGAACTCAGCAACAATGAGGCCATCAAGTGGGCGGTCGCCGGCGGCATGGGACTTTCCATTCTTTCGCAGCACGCGATGATGCTCGAGCCGATGCAAGATAAGATCGCCGTGCTGGATGTTGAGGGATTCCCTATCATTCGGTCCTGGTACATCGTCTATCCCGTCGGCAAACAATTCTCCGTGGTCGCGAGCACTTTTCTTGAGTACTTAAAGGAAGAAGCCGAAATGATTCAGGATGAACTGTTTGCGCCGAAGCGCGCACTGAAGGCCCGCTGATTTCAAACTGGACTCGACTAATGCCGTTCTTCACGATCGCCTCAATCGCGTACGATAAGACCCATCTCTTAGCTGTAAAGCATTGTGATTAATATATATATGAAAATCTATGTATAAAATAATAATTAGTTATTTTACTCTATTTTTTATCGCCTACTAGACTTCGATCTCAAGTTCGCGAGCTAACGGAAAACTCTGTTAACGCGGATGTGTTCTCCAACCTAGACTGGAGATAATTGAAATGCAGAAATTGAAACAACTTTTCGGCGGACTTTTTCCTGGTTGCCGTTAACCACGACTGGGCATCAGTACCGCCAACGCCGAAGTAACAAAGGCACCGTCGGCTAATTCTCTGGCCGATGATGTTCGCCTCGCGACGCTCTGGAAAGCAATCCAAACCGCCGGGCTTGAAGATGCGCTTAAAGGTGATGGCCCATTTACCATCTTTGCACCGGACAATGCTGCATTCGAGCAAATCGGCCGAGGTACCTTCGATGATTTGGTGAAAGATAAAGAGAAGCTTGCGAAGGTGCTCAAGTATCACGTCATTCCGGGAGAAAAGATCGTTCTATCGGACAAGACCAAGGGTACGCAAACCGTAAAAACCCTTGAAGGGCAGAACCTCGCCCTGTCAAAGCCGAAGAAGAAACGTTTCTTCGCTAACAAAGCTCAAGTCACCGATAAGGACGAAATCATCGTTCGAGAACGGCGTAGTACATATCGTTGATCGCGTCCTGCTGCCACCGACGGGAATCTAATTTTTCGCCAGAACGAATCACCCTCATCTCAACTTAAAGGATAAGCAAATGAATGCAAATTGGAAACAACTGTTACTTGTCGCAGCGATTGTCATCCCGGCCGCCGCCCTCGCCAATGAGCCGGTTGCTAAAGAGAGATCGGATCACGCGACAAACAAAAAGGCCATTGCCATGGAGGCTAAAGAAGACAAAGTCATGGGATCGCAGGTTCGTAACTGGGACTCGATCGACACGAACAAGGACCATGCCATTTCTCCGGAGGAGATGCAGAATTTCTTGAATGGAGTTTGGAGTGCGAAAGGGAACGGATGAAGCCTTCGCCAAGCTCCCTGCCGGAAAACTCGACGCACTATTGAAAGACCCTACGCAACTGCAACAACTACTGAAACACCACATCATCGCCAACAAACTGAGAGTCGGCGATGTGCCTATAGGCAAGATGCGCGCACTTTCGGGCGAAAACCTGGATTTCGAAGCGAATCGCCGTCATAAGCTCGCGATCGGGATGCGGTCGTAGTCATACCGGATCTTATGGCTAACAATGGAGTCCTGCACGGCATCGATCGAGTTATCACGGTTAACTGATCGTTAGTCAACTCCGTACGCCCGGTCGCGATTAGGACCGGGCGTACTTGCGTTTGATGCGTGCAGGCGAAGCCTGTCACAAAAACGCATGCTAGTTTAGACGTTCTTCAACGCCGACGTTTCCGAACCATGAAACTCCCTAACGCAACAATTAATGACAGCCCTGCGCCACCGGGCAGGAGGGATGCGTCAAGTCCTCGACGGGGTCAAGTCTTGCAAAACCATATACATTCCATAATTACCAAAACCTTAGTCGGACCGCTCATTGAATGCCTGTCCCTCAAACCCTCGCGCGGCCCGGCTCACGGTCGAATAATGTACGCCAAAATGCTCAGCGATCGCTAACATGGTGTGCTGCCCCGACAAATAGGCGCGCGCCATCGCCTCATCCCTTGCGTAACTTTTTTCGAATTGCGCGAGCGGCTGGCTGATTGCTCGCCGTTGGGCGCGCGGAATTTCGCCTAGTCCCGGTTTCTTTTCGATTTGATGTTGCATTTTTTTCACGAAGGCATCGGAGCCGAGATAGATTTGCCCACGCAGTTGGGCCCACACGCTGGGCAACCGGGCGCCCTCATGGACGAATGCGACATATTTGGCGATGGCGCTGCTGCGCCGCTGGCCGAACTGCGCCAAAATCCAGTCGGTCTGTAACCAGGGCGGTGATTCGGCTTGCCCGCAGGTCGCCAGGTAGCTGCTCCATCGCCAGGTTTCGAGGCGTTTGACCATTTTCGCGCGTAGCGGATTGAGGACGACGTAGCGCACCAATTCGAGCAAATAGCTGTCGCGCTCAACCAAAATCGCTTTATAACGCCCTTGGAAAACATGGCCGACCCGACCGTGAGTGCGGTTGAAGCGCTGGGTGTACACGCCATTGAGCTGGCGCATGCCGCGCGCGAGGTTCGCTTCCGGTGTTTCGATCAACAGATGATAGTGATTGGTCATCTGACACCAGGCGTGGCAGACCCAATTGAAGCGTTGGCAGACTTCGCCGAGAACCTCAAGCCAACCGACTCGATCGGCGTCGGACAAATAGATATCGTCGCGACCGTCGCCACGCGAAGTGACGTGGTAGAGACCGCCGGCAAGTTCGAGTCTTAATGGACGCGTCATGCGCGGAGCATAACAAGGGCGATGTGGTTATGCAAGACCTGACACCGTAACTGCTCACCGATTAGACCTGAATCACCGTCGGTCAGCGGGCGCGCTAAAACGCGCCCTTATGCCAAACGTTAGACGTACATTCATCGGGAGGAGCACTCATGCCTCAGCCGTCACGCCGTTGTGTCGCGCTACTCGTAGCTGCGTTCTCAGGGTAGCTCTCTGGATCACTGGTCGGTGCAAGTGAATCCCAGAAGGCCACCTCTCGAGTGCTTCTTCAGGCATCAGAAAAATGCGTCCACGATGTACGCGATACGGGTGTCAAATACGACGCCTCGCCAAACTGCACAGCACTTGGCGCACTTTCGCAACAATATATCAACGCCGGTGGCGGAGCACCCGATGCGCCGCTTAGGTGGAAATAAACTTCGAGCAAGCACGCGTGCATGCATGGATGGCTCGCGCACTTTCCGAGAGCCGAGACCCTCGTACGCATCTGGTGTCTCGTGACGCCAACCCTTCGTTGCACCTGACGTGTTACAGCGGGCTTCGCCCCCTTCCGTACGCAGGTGAACCCAAACGTTACGGTAAAACGATGAACCCTCACATTGCCACATACCTTCTAGCTCTCGCAGTGTTACCCGCTGCGGTGGTTGCAAATGACGGAACACAGGACACTGCAAATGAACCAACGCCTATCCGGTATCTCGTGTGCGATGCACTTGGTAATAAGTGCTCCGTTGTAGCCCGCTTCACGAATCTCGAAACATGTGAAAGGTTCAAGATAAAAGATAGGGCGTATTGTGATAGCGTCTCAGTCCCCGGGAAAATAACCTGTGATACGACAAAACAATCGAACATCTCCACTGGGTTCTGTACGAGATAGAGAATGGTTAATTTGGAAAGGCTACGCCCTAACCCGCGCGTCGAGCCGGACGCGCAAAATCGGTGCGCCGCTCACGCTATTCGTTAGCGCCCTAATGACGCCGCAAAACTCATCATGAATTCGACCGCATCCCTGCGATGCATGTCTTGCGGCCGCATGGCCGGTTCGGGTTCAAATGGTGTCGATACCGTGTTGTACCTAGGTTCGGCATGGTGCACCATTTGCGCAAGCGTTCGTCGGACTCCCTCTGGCCCCACATTTGTTGACCAACCAAGTCCCGGTGCAATGTACGAATCCGCCGCAGACGACGCACTCGCTGCTTGGCAAGACTGTTATTCGATGAAGCCGAAACAGAGAATCAAGAAGGACCAGGCGAAGGCCGAAATTCAGCGCGCCTGGGCAATGTGGGACGGAGACAAAAGCGACTCAGAATCGGCGATGTTTATGTTCCTCGGCTGGGCTGGAAAATTCCGCCCTTACTTTCTAACTTTTCGGTGTAAAGGTGATCCGTGGCAGACCATACATAGCTGGTTGATACAAGCAGAACGTAAGCACGGGCGCTAACCAATCGTTCGAGCGGGACGCTACCCCGGCAAACTGGCTTCGCGTCAATCTCTGTTAACCACTAAGTACATTTATACAAGACTCCACTGCGCTAGGTCCGCCCTGCCAACAGGCACATGGATACTGGCTCTCAGGCATCCCATGCCTGAGAGCCGCACTGACATTGGGCCCTAGCCCACTGCCGTTTCAGGCAATGAGATTACGCGGCAAAAAACCCAAATCCCGCGTCGGAAAACGTCCGATGTTGGGCACCACCAGTGGAATATCCGTCGCACTCACGCCGAACCATTTCGCCAATGTCGCGGCGTATTGATCGACGGACGTAGTCGGTATCCAGCGGCCTTCTTCATAGGCATCGTCGGGGCCTGCCAGTTGCACCGTCGGATAGGTCCCATAGCAATCGCCGTTAACCGCTCCACCCATGACGAACTGGTGATTCCCCCATGCGTGATCGGTACCTTGCTCGTTGTTTTTCAACGTGCGGCCGAAATCCGAACCGGTAAAGGTCGTCACCTGCGGCGCGACATTGAGTTCCACCGTCGCCTTGTAGAAGGCATCCAGCCCGCCGCTGACGATGCGCATCAGCGCGGGAAGATCGGCATTCTGATCGCCGTGGGTATCAAACCCCCCTTGCGACACGAAGAAAATCTGCCGCTTGACGCCGATCGCGCTGCGGATCGCGATAAGACGCGCGACCATTTGCATTTGTTTCGCGAAGTAGCTATCAGGAAACACCGTGGCGAGCGCGGGTGCGGCGCTTAATGCCACCGACAGCGATTGTTCCGTCTCGATGGCGCGGGTCATTTTGTCGTTCCAAGCAGCGTCGAGCAAATTGCCGCGGGATTGGGAAAAAATCGTCCGCAGCGCGGTTGCAACTTGGTCGCCACCCACCGCTTGATAACCGTCCAATCCGATAGTGCCGCCTGGATACATCTGATATTGCACCACGTTGCGGCCGATTTGCAGAATGTTGGAACCGGCCAGGGAAATCGACAGCGACACCCGCGACGATCCGTTCAGCGATCGCAACAAATCCGCCGTGCGTCCGCCCCAACCGGTAAGCTAGTTCGCGACACCGGACGATTGCAGCGACTGCCATTGCTCTTGCTGTTCGTCGTGGGCGAACAGGTTGGCGGGTATCGGCACGCTCTCACTCTGAAACTGCGCCCGCGTCGTCGGCACCAGGAGCGGACCGACGTTGCTTACGACCGCGAGTTTTTTCTGCTGAAACAGCGCTTGCATTTCCGCCATGTACGATGGAAAAGCCAACTCGATGGGTTGCGGCGTGGTGGGCGTAATCGGCAGTAAGCTGCCAGTGGCCAGTGTAAGCGGACCGCGCGCGGCGGCGTAGTTGGTATAGGCCTGGCCGGAGCGCGGCACGACGCAATTCATGCCGTCGTGGCCGCCGTAAGTAAACACGCACACCAACGCTTTATAGTCTTCGCCCGGTGCGGCGGCGGCCCATTTGTGCATATCGAGCGCCGTAGCGAGGGCGGTGCCGGTGGCGAGGCCTGCGCTCTGCTTCAGAAAACGGCGACGGGTAAGAATTGTTGGAACCATGTTGATCATCTCCTATTTCTGAATGACAAAGTCGGGGGACAGGGTGATGAGATACACCGCGGCCTGTGTGCGTTCTTTCAGTTGCGTCGCCGGATAAGCGGCGACCGCCGTCATCACCGCGGTGCGCGTGGCCGCGGACAAGTTCCCGGCAGTCATCAATAGATCGAGCTTGTCCACCAGCTTGGCCGGATCCGAGGCGAGGGATTGAACGCCGCTGAAGTTAAGATTCACTCGCGTGGCGTCGGAAGCTCCATAGCCGTAGTAAATTAAATATTTCAGAATGTTCGAGCTACTGAGAATCTGCGTATCGGTGGTGATCTGAAACTCGGGCGCGACCAACTTAGCATCGGCGATGGGACCCTGTGGCGCGTAGTCCGGCGGGAAAAAATTAAACACCGAAGGCGAACGGAAATGCGCTTGGCCAACACCGTATTCCACGCTTTCCAGGCTCCAGAATCCGAATCGGCCCGAGGTGGATGTGCCGTTGAAGGCACGCACCAAGTTGCCTACGCGTAACACCGGTTCGCGCTGTTTCCCGAAGGTATTGCCTGCTTGTGCCGTCGTGCTGCGGGCCTCGCTGTCCATTAAGATCGCCTTGATCACCGCCGCCATGTCGCCGCGCACGCCGCTGCCGTTGTTGTTGAACTTCGCCGCGACCCGGCCGACGTACGCCGGCGATGGATTGCTGGTGACTAAGCGCTGGATCAGTTGCTTGCCGATGAACGGTCCGACGTTGGGATGGTTGAAGATGTTATCGAGCGCATCTTTCAAATCCTGTTGCGCCGTTTGGCCGGCCGGCAAAGTCGTGCCCCGCAATAATAACTTGGTGCCGGTGGAGTGATGGCCCGGGAACGCCTTCATCGGCGTCGTCCAATAGTTCGCGGGAAAGGGATAGATGCCGTAATAAAACCCACTGTCGGTTAGCGGCGCGGTCCCATAACTCCAGCCGCTGAAGGCTTTAGCAAATCCCAACACCACGTCTTGGTCGTAGGTCGGTATGGGTTTGCTGCTGCCATCCAGCCGAACGGCGCCATCGGGATTGAGCTCTTCCAAGCCGATGGAAAACAATTGCAATACTTCGCGTGCGTAGTTTTCGTTCGGCTGCCGCCCGGTGGCGGGATCTTCCTTATCGCTACGAATCATGTCGAGGTAGATGCCCATCGCCTGATTTAGGGTGACGGCCTCGAGCAAGGTACGATAGTTCGCGAAGGCGTTCTTGGTCAGCACATCCATGTAGGCGGCGATCCCCTTCGGATCAAAAATACGATTAGCCGATACGACAAAAATTTCCGACCATGCGAAGGCGACCCGCTGGCGCAGTTGATCGCTATTTTTGATTGCTTGCTGCCAAATGGATTCCTGCATGATGCCGATGTGATCGTCGCTCGGGACCGCCGCTATGCGCGAGGCGATGTAGGCATGATGGGAAGCGCCTACGGGCAATGCGAGTTGCTCGTCGATCCAAACCGCGGGGCCCTTTGCCGCGATGGAATCGATGCCGGTTAAGGTTGGACCGTAGGTTGCTTGAACCATGAGACGCGCCGCGTCTTTTTGCGTGGTGGTTGTTGGTGGTGGCGGAGGCGGCGGTTGGCCTGCTGCCGGCACGAAACGCACGGCATCCGCCGTGGCTTGACCGTTACTATCGTTGGTCTCCACGTAGCCGAGTTTGCCGGCGTTAAACGCATAGCGGCCATGTAATACCCACTGGCCGCCGCCGGTTTTTTGATCGAACGTCTTGGCCGCCGTACCCGCGCCGTGAATTACGTTGATAGGAACAGTCGACGAGCGATTGGGATTGCTCGACCACCACACGTAGACATCGTAAGACTGTGCGGTGGGGATATTGGGTGTCCAGCGATAGGTGTCTTGCGCGGTTCCACAACTATAAAAAGAATCGACGCCGTACTTGTTCGCGGCGCCTGATGTACACCACGTGCCGGTGAAGGTGCGCCCGCCCGCCGTGTCGTTCACGCCAAGCGCCGCATTGTCGAGGATGATTTCACTCGGGGCCGTGGTGGTTGCCGGTACAAAACGCACGGCGTCCGCCGTGGCTTGGCCGTTGCTATCGTTGGTCTCCACGTAGCCGAGTTTGCCGACTTTAAATGCGTAGCGGCCATGCAATACCCACTGGCCGCCACCGGTTTTTTGATCGAATGTCTTAGCAGCGGTACCGGTCCCGTGAACGACATTAATGGGTACGGTCGACGAGCGATTCGGGTTATTCGACCACCACACATAAACGTCATAGGACTGCGCGGCGGTGATATTGGGCGTCCAGCGATAAGTGTCCTGAGCGCTGCCGCAACTGTAAAAAGAATCGGCGCCATACTTAGTCGTCGCGATCGACTTACACCATGTGCCGGTGAAGGTTCGCCCGCCCGCCGCGTCATTTACTCCAAGCGCGGCATTGTCGAGGATGATTTCAGTCTGGGCGAAAGCCAAACCCACAAAATTGGCTTGGAGCAAAAAGAAGAGGGAACCACAACATAAGAATCTGAAGACTCGCCGAGCAAGGCGATTTTGATCCTCGGAATGAGAATCCGATATTGGTACACAGCGCATAGTAAACACCCCTTATTAGTTTTTAACGAGCTTATTATTTTGATGCGACCGCGCACAAGCTTACCTCCCGCCGCCACGCCAAAACGCCCCGACTCACAAGTGCCATTACTGCCCAAGAATCCGGGAGCAATTCTTATGCCGAGTGCGAGCAGGTAATTTTATATAAATAAAATCAATATGTTATTTCGTCGTAACGGCTGGTACGAACTGCCGGCAATGACCGATTCTGTCTCAGACGAACGACAGAACTTGAGCGCTTGGCTGTATCACAATGATTAAATGGATTTTCTGCCTGTCGCGAAATGTAGACAGTTTTGACACTTTTTTACAATTCAGCGCAATTAAAAAAACGGGCGCCAGAGGCGCCCGAAGATTTGGAGGAGGAAGCAACTAAAGGAGAAGTATCACTACAAACTTAAAACCAAACGTCCTTCAACAACGTTACAAACGACCAAGAAGGAATCAACACACCACCGCGGATATGGTCCACCGCAAGTGTCGCCAAAAACAATGGAATTAAAATCAAGCCAAGAGCCACGGACAGTTTTGCCGTTTCCGTAGCAACTGCATTTAGGCTCTTAAACAATGACATTAATTAATCCTCGCTGGTTGGAGCTTCCGAACCGCATCGCGGCTAGGTATTTAATGTAAAGCAACCGACGTGCCACAATTCCGACACAATCCATAATTACCATTTAAATCAGTTAATTAACCGCCATAATCAGCGTTGGAATCGAACCGAATGGGATTTATTTCCGTCGTCCATGGGCGACGAAATATGACAGGATTCGCCTAGTATATTGATTACTTGGGCGCAAATCCGTCACCCTGCAACGACAGTAAGCACCCAAAAAAAATCGGGCGCACTAGGCGCCCGACGATCACGGTTTCGATCAGTGAGGAGGTTGGTACATTACATATGATAAGCACGCTCACCGTGTTGGGATTCGTCCAAACCTTCCCGTTCTTGTTCCTCGGTGACCCGCAGGCCGATGGTGACGTCGACGATTTTAAAGGCGACGAACGATACCAGTGCGGACCAGATTAGCGTCGTCAACACGGCGGTCAGTTGAATCATGAACTGACTGGAGATCGAGAAGTCGGGATTCCCCGCGTCCTTGATGTAATCGTAGATACCTTGGCCACCGAGCGACGGCGCGGCGAAAATGCCCGTGGCCAGCGCCCCGAAAATACCGCCTACACAGTGAACACCGAACACATCCAAGGAGTCGTCATAGCCGAGCTTGGCTTTGAGCCACACCACCGCCCAGAGGCAGATAATACCGGCGCCCAATCCGATCACGATCGCACCCATGGGGCCGACGAATCCGCAGGCCGGGGTGATCGCAACCAGGCCGGAGATGGCGCCCGAAGCCGCGCCCAGCATGGTCGGCTTGCCGCGCATCATCCACTCGACGAACATCCAACTCAACGCCGCTGCAGCCGTCGCAAGATGGGTGTTGATGAAGGCCAACGCTGCGAGACCCGTCGCTTCCAAGTTGGAGCCGACGTTGAAGCCGAACCAACCCACCCACAGCAGGGACGCGCCGATCATGGTCATGGTGAGGCTATGGGGCGGCATTGCTTCGCGACCATAACCGATGCGTTTTCCTATCACCAAGCAACCGACTAGACCCGCGATACCGGCGTTGATGTGCACCACGGTGCCGCCGGCGAAATCGAGCGCGCCCTTGGCCCAGAGCCAACCGGCGGCATTAGTCACCTGGGCCAGGGTTTCATCGTTGGTGATGGCGTCCGGACCTGCCCAGAACCACACCATGTGAGCAATCGGCAGATACGAGAAAGTGAACCACAACACCATGAAGAACAGGAGCGCCGAGAACTTCACCCGCTCAGCAAACGCGCCCACGATCAAGCAAGGCGTGATCGCGGCGAAAGTGAGTTGGAACGCGATATAAATGTATTCGGGAATGTAGACATTCTTGCTGAAGGTGGCCGCCGCCGAACCGGTGGTGACGCCGTTCAGGAACATCTTGCTCAAGCCGCCGAAGAACGCGTTGCCGTCGGTAAACGCCACGCTATAGCCATAGATCGCCCATAGAATCGACAGCAGCGAAAACGTCGCGAATACTTTCATCAACATCGACAGCATGTTTTTGGTACGCACCATGCCGCCGTAGAACAAAGCAAGTCCCGGAACGGCCATCATGATCACCAACAGCGTCGCGACGATCATCCAAGCGGTATCGCCCTTATTCGGTGGAGGAGGCGCGGGAGCGGCTTCCGCTGCCGGCGCTTCGGCCGTGGGGGCGGCTTCCGCGGCAGGAGCCGCCGCTTCTGCAGCCGCAGGCAGGCGGAGATTTCGGTTGCCGGCCGGCGCGGCGTCTTCCGCCGGCTTATTGTCCTCCGCTACAGCCATTCCGCTCAGGCCGAAGGCCATGAGCAGAGCCATCATTAAAAATAATTTTTTAAGCATTCTTATCTCCCTATAAAGCGTCAGCACCAGTTTCACCCGTCCGAATGCGGATGACCTGTTCCAGCTCGAATACAAATATCTTCCCATCGCCGATCTTGCCGGTGTTCGCGGCTTTCTCAACGGCTTCGATCACTTGATCGAGCAATTCCGTTTTCACGGCCACATCGATTTTGATTTTCGGCAAAAAATCGACGACGTATTCCGCACCGCGGTATAACTCCGTATGCCCCTTTTGCCGGCCGAAGCCCTTCACCTCGGTCACGGTAATACCCTGAACGCCGATGGCCGAAAGGGCTTCGCGCACTTCATCCAGCTTAAAGGGCTTAATAATTGCGGATACCAGTTTCATGATGACTCCAAATTTTTAGAACGTTTTGCTCACAGACAACACAACGGTGGCAGAGCCGATGTATTTGTCTCCCCTATTCGTTGCGAGAGTGTAGAAATCTTTCTTGGCATTGGTATCGACGTACGCGGCGCCCAATATGTAGCCATTCAGATCATAAGTAGCCCCGATCTTCCAATCGGTGTAGTCGAAATCTTTATAGTTCTTCACTTTCTGATGGCCGAGGTGGCCTACCAACGTTAAATTATCCAGCCAAGCGTTGCCGGTCTTCAACTCAGAAAAAGGAAAAGCAGCGTTGACTTCGACGTAAGTCGAGCCTTTCGACTTTGGATCCGACGCCCCAAAAAAATCCGTGACGGAATACCATAACTTACCGCTCACCCATTTCCAATTGCCGCCGAAATTGGCTTCGAAGGTGTCCCAGCGTTTGCCATTTCCGGTTTTGCCGCCGGGGTAGTAGTAGTAGATGCCCCCGGCCGTCAGGCCGATATCGTCGCTCAGCTTGAAGTTATAACCGCCGTAGAAATCCCATTCCATATTGGCGTCGGCATAGGAATAATGGCTGACATTCGAAGCCCACGTCCCCGCGTAAAAACCACTGGCATGGGCATAGTCAAAGCCGCCCTGGATGGCTGGCCGTTTGGCGGTTTGCGAAATGCCGCGAAAGCGATAATCGCTGACAAAGTTTAAGTTGCCAGTGATGGTATGGGGTGATGCGGGCGCGGCTTCGCCTTCCGCATGGGCCATCATGCTATTCAACCCGACAACCAGGCCATAGACAATATAGGGGATGAATTTTCTCATTTTTAACCTTTCTACAAGATGATTGTTCCAAACAACCATATTGCAGATTCCATGCCAAAAAAAATATTGTTATTAATCAGATTATTACTGTCATCGGCACCGTGCACGGCGAGCGCTATGCACTATTTTAGTGCTTCCAGTTCTACAAACGCACTTGAATGAAGCTCGGCTTCACCGTTGCATTTGAACGAAACAAGCTACGCCACGAAGCCCGCCCAGCTTGCCTGCTGGAATGGCATGCCTGGAAAGTCAATATCCATGCGCTTCCTGGCGATGCCTAGATAAACTGATGTGTCATTCCCGCGCAGGCGGGAAGCCATAGGGCGATGGCAAAAGTGATTCAGTATGGATTCCCGCCTGCGCGGGAATGACAGCGGAGAGCGGCGGTGAGGAAAGGTGTATCGCCTGATGTTTGTCCCATAAATCGAGGGCAGTAATCCACTTTCAGCTTGGGTTATGATAATTAACAAAGCAAAGTAACTAAGGAGAAAACGATGGACGAAACCCACACCGGTGGATGCGCGTGTGGCGCGGTGCGTTATCGCGTCACCGGCCAACCCGTGCTTGGCAGTGTGTGTCACTGCAAATTCTGCCAACGCCGCCTCGCTAGCGCGTTCGCGATGTTCGCCATTTTCGAAGAAAAAAACGTCACCATCACGCAGGGTGACTTAGTCGAGTGCGAGCATCGTTCCGACGAAAGCGGCCGCTGGCTGAAAATGAATTTCTGCCCGACGTGCGGCACGACGGTCTATCACACGTCAGAATTTCGACCGGGTATGAAAAGCGTCGCCGCGGGCACACTCGACGAGCAAAATTGGTTCAAAATCGGGCGCCATATCTGGACGCAATCGAAGCTGCCTTGGGTGACGATTCCGGAAGGCGTCGAGGCTTTTCCGAAGGGTCCGCCGGCGAATCCATCTACAGCCCGGTAGGTTGGGGTGAGGAACGAACCCCAACAGTCATGTTTGCCTATAACGTTTACGCATCGTGCGTTCGTGCCCGCGAAATCATTCGCTTCACGGCAGACCCCGCGTTCACCGCAACGATCTCAATGTCAGGATGTGCATTCGCGAAGACGCGAAAGACTTCGTCTGCAAACGCCTGACCGATGGAAGCGACACCGACGAAGTCAAAAACAACAACCTTGAATCGATCGATTCTCGCGAGTAGGCATTTCGCCTGTGGACGGGAAATCAGATTGTCGTCACCGTACTGCGTGAGTTTTACCGGAACAACGGTTTTCGTGAAGCTATAGTTATCGTCAGTAGTGAACTTATCGAAAATTTTCTTAGTCGTTCGCGATGCTTGGTTTTCGAGTTGCATTATTACTTTTGTTCCGCGGACAACATTGTCGTCTTCATGGATCCAATCTTCCTTCTCCTCAAAATCATGGGAGAAAAACACGCTACCGAAAAGTATTCTGAAGCGGTCAAACATTCGTGACGCAAAGAAAATTTCTTCACCAGAATGATTTTTCGGATCGGTGGTAAATTTCCCTTTGGCTAATTCGAGCACGGCGTGACGTTCGTCTAACAACCCCATAGCCGCTTGAATTTTCTTGAAGATACCGATGCCGTTGTCATGCAAGGATATGGTCGCCGAGGCTGCCGTCTTACTAACTGTCACGCTGATCGAAGTGCCTTCGGAATGATCAATGGCGTTGTTGAACATCTCTGTAAAACCGTAGCGCCAGATGTTCATTACATTCTCCGGCATTTGCCCAAAAGATGGCGCAACGTCATCGCGCCACACCTGGTCTTCGCTGATTTTTCCGTCGAGGCGATATTCATTTTGCCAGCTAACCCGAGAGACTAATTGAAAAATCTTGTTCCTCGTCTGTCCGCTTTCCGCGAGTACACCTTCTTCGACTAACCGCTGAACATGTTTGTGCACAGCTTGACGTGAAAGCGAGAGTTTCTGACCAGCATATGCGATGATGTCGCGTGGATGATCGTCGAAGTTCTCAATAATGAATTTTCGCGCGACTTCGCCGCGTGCACGTATCTTAGCCATTTTTTGTCAACGTAAAGACATTTTATTGTCAACTTTGTGAGGTGCGCGATGCGCACCCTACGAGAATTTGCCTAGACAAAGCCCACTAAGCCGCTCCGCTACACGCCTTACAATATTCAACCATGTTGCGTCCCTACCTGATTGCGTTTTCGCTCTCCCTCGGCGTCACCGTCTCCAATTCCTTCGCGCGGTTTGCCTATGCGTTGGTGTTGCCGGCGATGCGCGGCGAGTTGGGGTGGAATTATGTGCAGTCCGGTTGGCTTAACACGGCGAACGCGATTGGTTATTTGATTGGCGCGATTCTCACTCGGCTGGTGATTCGGCATACGGGCAACCGGCGCTTGTTCATCGGCGGCGTGTTACTGACCGCGCTCGCCGTGCTCGCGACGGGCCTGACGCGTGATCTTTTCTGGCTTGGTTTTTGGCGCATGATGTCGGGCGTGACGGGTGCGGCGGCGTTCATTGCCGGTGGTGCGCTATCGGCGAATGTGATGACGGGTCGGCCGTCCCTCGCATCGACCACGACGGCGATTTATTTTGCTGGCGGTGGAGTCGGATTTATTTTGTGCGGCGTGGCGATTCCCTTGCTGCTCGATGCATCGGGCCCCTCCGCGTGGCCCCAGGCTTGGATTTGGATGGGCGTCGCAGGGCTTTTTATGTTCGCGTTGTGCGCTTGGGCAGCAACGCAGATCGATGAGCCAAACGCGGAATCACCTGGCACTTCGAATAGTGACATCGCCCTATCGCAAGGCGTGAAGCAGTTAGGCGCGGGCCTCATCGCCTACACGCTATTCGGTCTGGGTTACATCGCCTACATGACCTTCGTGATCGCGTGGATGCGCGATGGTGGCGCGGGCACGGGGCAAGTGATCGCGGTGTGGTGCGCCTTCGGCGTCGCCAGTTTGTTGGGGCCCTGGCTATGGCGTCGGCCGCTGCAAACTTGGCAGCCCGCGCGCATGCTGGCGGCGGCGATCGCGATGCTGGCGGCGGGTACGTTGTTGCCGCTGTTCCATGTAGGAATCGTGTCGCTATTCGTCTCGGCGGTGATGTTCGGCACCTCGATGTGGAACATTCCCGGCTCGGTGACCAACCTCGCCAAGCGCGCAGTTGCCGAAGCAAGCGTGGGGTTCGGCGGTGGCCACATTTACCATCGTTTTCTCGATGGGACAAATCATCGGCCCGGTCGCGACGGGGTGGCTGGCCGATATGTTCGGTTCGCTACGCATCGGCCTCGCGCCCGCGGTAGGCGTGCTCGCCGCGGGTGCACTTATCGCGCTGATGCAACGCGATGTCGTATATGAAAGTGGCAAAGGCGAAAGAAGATAGCACCGCGCCAGGAGGCGCTTGCTGCTTGCCTCGTAGCACGGCATGCCTGGACAGGCAATATTCATGCGCGTCCCAGCGATGCCTATCAAAACGATTGTGTCATTCCCGCGAAGGCGGGAATCCATGTTGACTTTGATGCGCCCTATGGATTCCCGCCTTCGCGGGAATGACAGGGCGAAGATATATAGGTGACATTAGGCACACATTATGATATCTTTTGCGAATGAAGCCGTTTCGCTGGAATCATGAAAAGAATGAAGAATTGAAGTCGGAACGCGGCATCTCCTTCGAGGAGATTGTTCTAGCAATTGAAGCTGATGGCTTATGCGACCTTATTCGCCACCCGAACAGCGGCAAGTACCCCAATCAACTATTATTTGTCGTTGCCTTGGATGGTTATGCCCACTTGGTGCCTTTCGTGGAAGAGCCTGACTATTATTTTTTGAAAACCATCATTCCCAGTCGAAAAGCCACGCGAGATTATTTGCAACGGAGTAATCCAGATGAAACGTCCTGATAAATTCGAGCAAGACATGCTCAAGGCCTATGAGAATGGCTTGTTGAAGTCGATTTCGCCATCTAAATCCGAGCTTGCGAAATTCAAAGCCGCTGCGTCCGCAACATTCCTCAAGGAACGACGCGTGAATATTCGCTTGTCATCGCCGGATTTGATGGACATTCAGGCACGCGCGCTGGAAGAGGGGTTGCCGTATCAAACTTTCATTGCCAGCGTTTTGCACAAGTACGTTTCCGGGCGGCTGATTGAAAAGCCTTCGCGACTCACGTCGCGTTCGAGCAGTCGGGCGAAAACGGTGCGTCGCACCGCATAAGGAAGCACGAAAGTAAGGCCGCGCCACTGAAAACTTCTCGCGCGCGTTCACGCGATTCCTGAAAAGAACATTTTGTCATTCCCGCGAAAGCGGGAATCCATTCTGCGTCACCGTATTATTAAGGCACAATGGATTCCCGCCTGCGCGGGAATGACAATAGTTAGACGCGGCGGTCGCTTTCTTCGGAAACAGGATTTATGTTATTTATGAAACATAAATTCAAACCCAATCGTATTCATCATGAAAACTGGCAAGTTGTTCGGCGTACCTCTCTGGAGTCTTTTAGTTCCGATCGCCGCGTGCGTGATGCTCGCCGTGGCGTGGGGACGGCCACTGAATTGGATCGTAATTTCGCTGGTCGCAGCGGCGCTCATCGCGGCGGTCTTCGTCGCGGTGCATCACGCCGAAGTCGTCGCCCATGCCGTCGGAGAGCCGTTCGGCACGCTGATTCTGGCGTTGGCCGTCACCATTATTGAAGTCGCGTTGATCGTTTCGATGATGATGTCCGGCGGCGCCGCGACCACTGCGCTGGCGCGGGACACGGTGTTTGCCACGGTGATGATCGTGTGCAATGGCGTGGTTGGAATCTGCCTTCTGCTCGGCGCGCTGCGCCATCATGTCATGGTGTTCCGCATCGAAGGCACCAATCCGCTCTTGTCGGTGCTTATCGCGCTGACCGGGTTGACCTTGATCCTGCCGGCGTTAACCACTTCCACGCCCGGCCCAACTCTAACGACAACGCAGTTGATTTTTGCCGGCGTTATGTCGCTCGTGTTGTACGGTATGTTCGTATTCGTGCAAACGGTGCGTCACCGCGATTATTTTCTACCTGTTGGCGTCGGAAATGACGATGCGCATGCGCCGCCACCGGCAAAACAAACGGCGGTAGCGAGTTTTCTCTTGCTGCTTGTTGCATTAGTCGCCGTCGTGGGCTTGGCGAAAATGCTCGCGCCGAGTATCGAACACGGCGTTAAGGCCATCGGCGCGCCCCATAGCGTGGTCGGAATAGCGATCGCGTTGCTGGTGTTGCTTCCGGAAACCTTTGCCGCAGTAAACGCGGCGTTGCGAAATCGAATGCAAACCAGCATCAACCTCGCGTTAGGCTCGGCGCTGGCCACGATTGGGTTGAGTATTCCAGCCGTTGCGGCGGTCTCGATTTTCCTCGAATTGCCGCTGGCGCTGGGCCTCGCGCCAAAAGAAATGGCGATGCTGGCGCTGACTTTGCTGATGAGCGTCTTAACTTTCGCCAGTGGAAAATCCACCATGTTGCAAGGCACGGTTCATCTTGTGTTGTTCGCGGCATTCTTGGTTCTTTCAGTGATTCCGTAACTGATTCCGGATTACATTTCATTGCATCCGGGCTACACTTTCATTTTGCATCCCACTTGCTAGGCAATCGATATGATCCAAAACAAATTCATCGAAGAAATCACCGCCAAATTATCCGAACTCGCGGCGCAAAGTCCACTGAAGGATTTCGAAAAAAACTCCCGGGCGATGCTGTCGTCGATGTTCGCGAAAATGGATTTGGTGACGCGGGAAGAATTCGACGTGCAAAGCCAAGTGTTGCTGCGCACGCGCGAGAAATTGGCGGAACTGGAAGCGAAGCTGGCTGCGCTGGAAAAGGGATCGCAAGAATAAGTTCGCGTACGAGTTCCCGCTACGGCCGTTCCTAGCCCTAAATCCTCGATCCTAACTCCTCAATCCTTAACAATGTCTCTCGCCGTACTCTACAGCCGCGCGCTGACGGGCATGGACGCGCCGCTGGTGACGGTCGAGGTTCATCTATCCGGCGGGTTGCCGAATTTCACCATCGTCGGTTTGCCGGAAACGGAAGTGAAAGAAAGCAAAGACCGCGTGCGCGCGGCGCTGCAAAATGCCCGCTTCGAATTCCCCGCGCGGCGCATTACGGTAAATCTCGCGCCGGCGGATTTGCCGAAAGAAAGCGGCCGCTTCGATCTGCCGATTGCGCTGGGGATCCTTGCGGCAACCAGGCAAATTCCCAGCAATCGCCTGGCCGAATATGAATTTGCGGGTGAGTTAGCGCTAACCGGAGAACTGCGGCCGATCCGCGGTGCGCTGGCGATGACGTTTAAAGCCGTCAAATCCGGCCGGGCGTTTGTGCTCCCCTTCGAGTCCGCCAAAGAATCCGCGCTGGTGGAAAACGCCGTGGTTTATCCGGCGAAATCGTTGCTGGAAGTCTGCGGGCACCTAACCGGACAGGCAATACTGGAGCGGCTGTCCGAGCAGCCCTTGCCACGAGCCGCATCCCACCTTGATCTTGGCGAGGTCAAGGGTCAAACCCAAGCGAAACGCGCTCTGGAAATCGCAGCGGCGGGCAACCACAGCGTGCTCATGATGGGCCCGCCGGGCACAGGGAAATCCATGCTCGCCCATCGTTTCCCGGGCCTGTTGCCGAGCATGACCATGGAAGAAGCGCTGGAATCCGCCGCGATTCAATCCCTTGGCACCGGTGGATTTAAGCTGGAAAATTGGCGCCGCCGCGTCATCCGTTCGCCGCATCACACGGCGTCGAGTGTGGCGTTGGTGGGTGGTGGCGGCAATCCCAAGCCCGGCGAAATTTCACTTGCGCATCACGGCGTGTTATTTCTCGATGAGCTGCCGGAGTTCGAACGCAGCGTGCTTGAAGTGCTGCGCGAGCCGCTCGAATCCGGCCGCATCACGATTTCTCGTGCAGCAAGGCAGGCGGATTTCCCGGCGCAGTTTCAATTGATCGCGGCGATGAATCCGTGCCCATGCGGCTATCTCGGCCACCCGAACGGCAAGTGCCGCTGCACGCCGGATCAGGTTTCGCGTTACCGCGGCAAGATCTCCGGGCCGCTGCTGGATCGCATCGATATCCAAATCGAAGTGCCGGCGTTGAGCGAAAGCGAACTGACCAAACAAGCCGACGGGGAATCGTCGAGCATGGTGCAAGCGCGTGTCGAAATTGCCTACCAACGCCAACTCGTACGCCAGAGCAAACCCAATTCACAACTAGCGACGAAGGAAATCGATCGGCTCTGCAAGCCCGACGACGCCGGCGAATTGCTGCTCAAACAAGCGATCTCTCGCTTGAGTTTGTCCGCCCGTGCTTACCACCGCATTTTGAAATTGGCCCGCACCGTCGCCGATCTCGCCGGCGTGGACAACGTTACCAGTGCCCACGTCGGCGAGGCGATTCAATATCGGCGGCTGGATCGAACGGCCGCCGGTTGAGTTGAGTCTATTTGCGGTCGCTAACTGTTTGCAGGGCTACGGCACCAGGCGATTCGGCGACCAGGCGCTGTTGCCCGCTACATCTTTAGCCAACACCTGCAAATTCACCGTGCCCTGAAGGTAACGGATGGTGCGGCTGTGGCGGGTTACATAACCCTCTTCCGGATCTGACCAGCGGTGCTTCGCCGTCGCGCCGGCGTTGGCGAAGGCGACGAATCCGATCGCCGGCTCGTTGGTGTCCCACGTTATCGTTGCGGTGCCGTCGGCTTTTCTTGTCACCTGTACGTTGGAGATGACCGGCACAATCTTGTCGGTTGCGGTGGGCAATTTCGGACAGTCCGCATCGACGGATCGATAGGAGCTCTTGCAGATATAGTAATCCAGGGCCCGCGCATCATCGCCCGTCAACTCCGGGCGCGGCGTCGCACCGCCCATGCCGGTTTTGTACCATTGCAAGCGCCGGTCGACCGGCCAACCCGAGATTTCCTCGAAAGACGGCAAGTTAAGAAAGTGGTGCCCGGCCGCGCCGTATAAACCGGAAAGCGACGGACGAATGCCGAACGGCCAATCGAACGGCGTTTGATCGAGCTTATCGTAGCGCTTTATGTGCCGTATCGTTCCGGTTAAATAAATATTCTTGCCGGTGGTATAGAGGCCAAAATCGTATTCGCGGGTGACGCCGGGATTAAGCGTCCAAATGTAAGGGCCCTCTCCACCGAATCCCCACACGAAGAACAGGCCCTCCTCATCGTCCGGAACAGCTTCCCAAACGTAGTGGCTGACGCTGCCCAGAATATTCTCCGCGTCGCCGATGTTGGTGTTTCCCGAATTGATGATCTTACCGTTTGCCCTAACCGAGAACCCCGGCGTGGCGACATTGGTATACGGATTGACGCGATAAATATAGTTATTGTGGTGCATCCCCGGCGCGAGGCCCAAATAGCTAACGTAATAAACCGTGTCGAGCGGCCCGACCGTGCCCCAACGATCGACCGACAACCAGTTCCACGCTGACGTTTTTAACTCGGTAATAATGCGGCGCTTCAACGTAACCGGATCGAATTCGGCGATGTGCCCGGACGTTTTGTGTCCCACGATCAACTTACCCTTGCTGGTGCGGCGGATAACAAACGGAACCATCTCCGTGCTCACCGTAGTGACGACTCCGCTGGGACTGATTTTGCGGATACCGGCTTCCGCGCCGATCGGGCCTTCACGGGCCTCTTCGTTGCCGAATTGTGTGACGTAAATCGTTCCGTCCGGCATGGTTTCGAGCGACGACGGATAGTGAAACGTCGCCTGCAATGCAGGGCCGTCTTTTATTCCCTCAACACCGGGTACGCCGGCGAAAGTCGAGATCGTTCCAGTGCGTAAATCGACTTTGGCGATCCGATCGTTATAGGTATCGGCGACATAGATAATTTTGGGATCGCGCACATCCACGGCGATGTCGTGGGGGAAATTAAACCCTGCTGGGCCGACGAAATTTCCTTTGGTTTTGTAGGTCGCGTCGGCGTTGCCCAGCGTGGCCAATTGGCTGGGATCCGAATAGCGTCCGGCCAAGGTTTTTACGTCGCCATCCTTGGTCATGATGACCAGCCGGTTCACGGCGCTATCGATGCCGTACCAGCCAGGGCCATCGGGAACGGGAATCCAAGTCGACAAGGGGCCGACTCGAGCGCGCTGGGGGGGCCCGTCCCAGTAGGCGAAGCGATTGTAATTTTTAGCGCTGGCGGGGAATGGGCCGTTCACAAACTGCGGCGGATAATATTGTCCGATCACGGGAACACCGTTCTGCGTCACGAATTCAAGCGATGGGCTGTAAAGCTCGTCGGAAATACCCAAAGGACGCAGCACCGTCCAATCTTCCATGAGATGAAATACGCCCTTGGCGGATGGGGTCGCGGTTTTTCTAACCGTCAACGGCGGGGACACAAGCGCAGGACGCGTCGTGCCGGTGTAACTCACCCAATCGGCAACGGGCGCGATATATTGCCGTCCGGCGTAGGCAATGCCAAAGGTCGGTATGCCTTTGGTCGATTTGACGTTGCCGTTGGTCGTAATGATAGTCGAGCCACGGGAGCGGTAAGCGGTCGGCGGATCGCCGATCGCGTCCCCGGTCGCGACCAACTCTATCGTTAACGCGTGCGGCCCGTCGGCTAAGGTCGCCGTGTTGAATTTAAACTCGTAGGGTCCGGTCAACACGCCCGACACCGGCAAATTATTCACTTTGAACACGATCTTTAACGTTTGCGATGCGCCTTTTATGTTTCGACCATAACTATCCTTGATATCGATACCGAAGGTCGCTACCCCCGTTATGGACGATGCTTTAGGTTGGATATATTTCGCAGTCGAGCTTGGGCCGTAAGCAATCTGGGCAAAGGCAGGAACGTGGGCGAACAGAAATAAAGCGGAAATGAAACAAAGGCAGCGCAGCATGATTTCTCCAGGTTTATTTTGGGGCCTAACTTGCCAATTCGGATTGGCCCATCAGGCAATTCTCTGATAGCTCGTTAGCAAGACTGAGGCCACCTTGTGTTATATGAATGAAATCAATAGCTTGATTTTATGGATTCCCAAAAACGGCACTGCTGAGGTGGTGATGATGTCTCTGAAGGGAGACGAGAATCGTCAGTCGGCTATCCAACTATATGATTTATATAACCATTTAGCGTCGTTGGACAACGACAGAGACGGGGCTTTCTGACGCGGTGGTTGATCTACGGAGAGCGGATTCAATATCCGCGGCGGACCGCGCCATCGTTCGGCTGAAATGCGTTCGACTTTTTCTCTTTCGGATGATCTTCGCACAGGGACGGTTCCAGCATGCCCCCGACGTGGCGATTGGCATTGATCCGGTAGAGATATTGATTTTGCACGGCGTAGGCTTCGTGTTCGCGCTGGAACCAGCGTTTGCAGGGCGTTAACTCGGAATAACGATTATTGATTTCCTGCAGAAAATGCACCAACTCGTGGAGCAGAATAGACCGGTCCAACGGCTCGTTAACCGGATCCAAACTATCCGCCAACAACACGCCGCGTTCCGGCATGTAAGCCGCGCGCACGGCGCAGGGTTTTTTGCACACGATCCGATTGATCTCATCCTGGGAAATCATGGTAATCGGCGGCAACTGTTTCGATGCCCAATATCGCGATAGGTGTTCGATTTCGGAAAGTAAGCTCTTGGCGAGGGCATTCAAATCGGCAGGCTTCAGCGGTGAGCGGACGACGGTCGCGTCTTCTGCCGCCGCACGCAACGCTAGGGAAAGTAGAACAGCGGCCGCGAACAAGCGCAGGAAAGAACGCATGCTAAAATCGAGAGTTACGCCCATATCGTTTTTTCCTTAAAAAAATGACCACTCCCAGGTTACTACAACTGCAACATCAACTCGCTCAACGCATCCTGCTCCTCGATGGCGCCATGGGCACCATGATCCAAGGTTACAAGTTGGATGAAGCCGCCTATAGAGGCGAACGCTTCAAGGATTTTGCGCACGACCTGAAGGGCAACAACGATCTGCTCACGCTAACACAACCGCAGATCATTCGCGAGATTCATCGTCAGTATCTTGATGCAGGTGCAGACATCATCGAAACTAATACGTTCAACTCCACCTCCATCGCCATGGCCGATTATCACTTGGAGGATATTGTTTATGAATTGAATTTTGCTTCGGCGAAAATGGTTCGTGAGTTATGTGATGAGTTCGAAAAGAAAGATTCGTCTCGCCCGCGCTTTTGCGCCGGCGTACTCGGGCCCACCAACCGCACGGCATCGATCTCGCCGGATGTGAACGATCCCGGTGCACGCAACGTCACCTTCGATGAACTGGTCAGCAGTTACACGGAGGCGACGAAAGGCCTGATCGATGGCGGCGCCGATATCATCATGGTGGAAACGATATTCGACACGCTCAATGCCAAGGCGGCGTTATTCGCGGTCGACAGTTACTTCGACCAACATCCCGAAGCGCGCCGCCCCATCATGATTTCCGGCACCATCACCGATGCGAGCGGGCGTACGCTCTCGGGTCAAACCACCGAGGCGTTTTGGAACTCCGTTAAACACGCGCGGCCTTTGTCCGTGGGCCTAAACTGCGCGCTGGGCGCCGAGTTGATGCGGCCGTATTTGGAAGAGTTGGCGCGAGTGGCGGACACGTACGTGAGTTGTCATCCCAATGCCGGCCTGCCTAATCCGCTCGCGGAAACCGGCTACGACGAGACGCCGGAACACACCGCGAGCCACATCAAAGAATTCGCCGAGTCCGGCTTTATCAACATCACCGGCGGTTGCTGCGGCACCACACCCGCCCACATTGCCGCCATCGGCTCTAGCATAAAAGCGATCCCGCCCCGCGCCTTTGCCGCATGAGCAAAGGCTTGAAGCTATCGGGCCTCGAGCCCCTTAACATCGACGATGACGCCCTGTTCGTCAACATCGGCGAGCGCACCAACGTCACCGGTTCCCGGGCGTTCGCGCGTTTGATCCTGGCCGGCGACTACAACGCCGCCCTCGACGTTGCGCGCCAGCAAGTGCAAAACGGCGCGCAAATCATCGACATCAACATGGACGAGGCGATGCTCGATTCCAAGGCGGCGATGGTGAAATTCCTAAATCTGATCGCCTCGGAGCCGGACATATCGCGGGTGCCGGTGATGATCGATTCGTCGAAGTGGGAAGTGATTGAAGCGGGCTTGAAATGCGTGCAGGGCCGCTGCATAGTCAACTCGATTTCGCTCAAGGAAGGCAAGGCAAAATTCGTCGAGCAGGCAAAGCTGGCGTTACGTTACGGCGCGGCGGTGATCGTCATGGCGTTCGACGAAAAAGGCCAGGCCGATACGCTGCAACGCAAGCAGGAGATTTGCAAGAATAGCTACGATATTCTGGTGAAAGAAGTCGGCTTCGCGCCGGAAGATATCATTTTCGATCCCAACATTTTCGCCATCGCCACGGGCATCGAGGAACACAATAACTACGCTGTGGACTTTATCGAAGCCACGCGCTGGATTAAACGAAACCTGCCGCACGCGAAAATCAGCGGTGGCGTGTCGAACGTGAGTTTTTCCTTCCGCGGTAACGATCCGGTGCGCGAAGCGATCCACACGGTGTTTTTGTATCACGCCGTTAAAGCCGGCATGACCATGGGCATCGTCAACGCCGGCCAACTCGGTGTGTACGATCAGATTCCCGCCGACTTGCTTGAAAGAGTCGAAGACGTGGTGCTCAATCGTCGACCCGACGCGACGGAACGCCTGGTGCAGTTCGCCGAGACGGTGAAGGGCTCAGCGAAGACCCAAACGGAAGATTTGAGCTGGCGCAACGCCACCGTGCAATCACGTTTGAGCCACGCGCTGGTGCGCGGCATCACCACCTTCGTCGTAGCGGATACCGAAGAAGCGCGGCAACAATATGAACGGCCGATCCAAGTGATCGAAGGCCCGCTGATGGACGGCATGAATGTGGTCGGCGATCTGTTCGGCGCGGGCAAGATGTTTTTGCCGCAAGTTGTGAAATCTGCCCGGGTGATGAAGCAAGCGGTCGCCCACCTGATACCTTATATAGAAGCGGAAAAGAAACGAGTCGGCGATCAAAAACCCAAGGGCCTCATCGTCATGGCCACGGCGAAGGGCGACGTGCACGACATCGGCAAGAATATCGTCGGCGTGGTTCTGCAATGCAATAACTACGAAGTGATCGATCTCGGCGTGATGGTGGCCTGCGATAAGATTTTGCGCAAGGCGCGCGAGGCGAACGCGGATATCATCGGCGTGTCCGGACTTATCACGCCCTCGCTGGAAGAGATGATGCATATCGCCAAGGAAATGCAGCGCGAAGGTTTCACCATACCGCTGCTGATCGGCGGCGCTACGACGTCCCGGGTGCACACCGCCGTGAAGATCGCACCCCACTATCGCGGGCCGGTCATTTGGGTGCCGGACGCCTCGCGCAGCGTGCCGGTGTGTTCGAGTTTGCTATCGACCGAACAGCGCGATGCTTATTTGAAAAGCGTCAGCGAAGACTACGACAGAGTTCGCGAGCAGCATGCAAACAAAAAAGGCCAAGCACTGGTGTCGCTCGCGGCGGCGCGCAATAACGCGACGCGACTAGATTGGAAGTCATTCAAGCCAACTAAGCCGAAACTGCTCGGCCTCGGCGTGTTCGATGCTTACCCGCTCGACTTGATTGCGCAGCACATCGATTGGACGCCGTTTTTTCAGACTTGGGACTTGGCAGGAAAGTATCCCAATATCCTTGAAGATGAAATCGTCGGCGCAGCGGCGCGCAATGTGTTCGAAGACGGACAGGCAATGCTGGCGCGGATCGTGGCAGAGAATTGGCTTAAGGCCCGCGCTGTGATTGCACTTTGCCCGGCGAACAGCGTCGGCGACGATGTGGAAATTTACGCCGACGACACGCGCAAGAAAGTCGCGGCGAAGTTTCATTTCTTGCGCCAGCAAGCGCAAAAGCCGAGCGATCGCGCCAATTATTGCTTGGCGGATTTTGTTGCGCCTAAGCCAAGCGGCGTGAAAGACTACATCGGCTGCTTCGCCGTCACCGTGGGCATCGGCATCGATGCCATCGTCGCGGATTTTGAAAAGAAACACGACGACTACAACGCGATCATGGTGAAAGCACTCGCCGATCGACTAGCCGAAGCGTTCGCCGAGCATCTGCATTTGCGGGTACGCAAAGAATTTTGGGGCTACGCCAAACAAGAGAATCTCGGCAACGACGATTTGATCGCCGAAAAATATCAAGGCATACGCCCGGCGCCGGGTTACCCCGCCTGCCCGGACCACACGGAAAAAGGCCTATTGTTCGAATTGCTCAACGCGTCGGAAAACGCCGGCATGACCCTGACCGAAAGCTATGCCATGTTGCCGACGGCGGCGGTGAGCGGCTTTTATTTCGGCCATCCCGATGCGCACTATTTCGCGATGAGCAAGATCGATAACGATCAATTGCATGATTACGCCGAACGCAAGGGTTGGGATAAACCCACGGCGGAAAAATGGTTGGCGCCGTTGTTGGGGTAATCAATACACGTGGAACCAAACGCGATTAGTTATAGCGAAACACGTGACATCCCAACGGACGCCATCGTTTGTCTTTATTCAGCGAATGGGTGGTCATCCGCGAACAAACCGGAGGAACTAACTCAAGCGTTACAGAATTCCCACGCCCTGATTTCCGCATGGGCCGGTGATCAATTGGTTGGTCTCGGCAACGCTATTTCTGATGGATTCCTCGTGGTCTATTATCCGCATTTGCTGGTTCACCCCGATTTCCAGAATCGCGGGATCGGAACGGAACTCATGACTCGGTTATTGGCGAAGTACCGGAATTTCCACCAACACATACTCGTGGCCGATGGACAATCGGTTGAGTTTTATCAAAAATGTGGCTTCACCCGCGCCGGAGAAACGAAGTCGATGTGGATCTACGGCGGCGGCGATCACTGATCGGCTTTGCATAGCGCACGAACGCCATTCTCCTCCCCTTCAAGGGGAGGACTAAGGTGGGGATGGGTTCCTTGCAGCGATCCACTTTAACCCATCCCCATCCCACCCTTCCCCTTGAAGGGGAAGGTGCCTTGCACCATCCGCATTGCTCGATCTTCGGCGGACTCATCGCTCAATTCAGGGACACACCGACCGTTGCCGCAAGAGTTCACCGCATTTTACGCGAACGCATAGAAGCCGATCCGTGTCTGCTTGCAAGGGTGAGGGCCAGCGACAAAATTTACATTGAATCAGCCGCTTAAAATCTGATGCAGCGCACCATTCGCCGACTGCACGAACGAACACGTAGCATGTTACCCAAGTTCGCCAGCCGCACGCTATTGACTCGAAGCGAAAACATTGTTACAAAAGCATCCGTAGCTAACAGAAAAACAAAAAGCCAAGGCCGAAAAGCAGCGTCAAAGGCCGTCTAGTGACCCTAGAGAACTTGGTTCAGGGAAAGTCAGTCGTTAACGTAGTGGTTTACTAGCAGTCACATCCTCAAACAAATATTTTTAGGAGGTAGTCATGAAAGCATTCAAAAAGCTTTCCGCCCTGCCCATGGTTCTGGCCTTGGCTGTACCCAGCCTGGCCTTGGCCAATGCGGATCTGGAAAAACTGATGGCCAATCCAAAGAACTGGGCAGCTCAAGCCGGTAATATGGAAAATCATCGTTACAGCCAGTTGAAACAAATCAATAAAGCCAACGTCAAGAACATGAAAGTCGCATGGATGTTCTCCACCGGCGTTCTGCGCGGTCACGAGGGTTCGCCCCTGGTGATCGGCGACATGATGTATCTGCACAGCGCGTTCCCGAACAAAGTGTTCGCGATGGATTTGAACACGCAGAAAATCGTGTGGAAATATGAGCCGAAGCAAGATCCGGCCGTTATCCCACAAATGTGTTGTGACACGGTGAATCGTGGCCTGGCTTATGGCGACGGCAAAATCGTTCTGCAACAAGCCGACTCGATGCTGGTCGCGTTCGATGCGAAGACCGGTAAAGTCGTTTGGTCCGTCAAGAACGGCGACCCCAAACTTGGCGCCGTTAACACCAATGCACCTCACATCTACAAAGATAAGGTCATCACCGGTATTTCCGGCGGTGAGTGGGGCGTGCGCGGTTACATCAGCGCCTATAACCTAAGCGACGGCAAAATGGCGTGGCGCGGCTATAGCGTCGGACCCGATGCAGAAATGTTGATCGATCCGGCCAAGACCATGACCTGGGCCGATGGCAAAATGGCGCCGGTTGGTGCGGATTCTTCTCTGAAAACCTGGCAAGGTGATCAATGGAAAATCGGTGGCGGCACCACTTGGGGTTGGTTTAGCTACGACAAGGGCGTCAATCAGTTCTACTACGGCACGGGTAATCCCAGCACGTGGAATCCGGCTCAACGTCCCGGCGATAACAAGTGGACCATGTCTATCTGGTCGCGCGATGTCGATACCGGCGCAGTGAAGTGGGTTTATCAGATGACGCCGTTCGACGAGTGGGATTTCGACGGCATCAACGAGATGATTCTTGCCGACATTCCGATTAAGGGCAAAAAAACCCCGGTTCTGGTTCACTTCGATCGTAACGGTTTCGGCTACACGCTGAATCGTCACACCGGTGAACTCCTGGTCGCAGAAAAGTACGACCCGGTCGTGAACTGGGCAACCCACGTTGACATGAAGACCGGCCGTCCGCAAGTGGTAGCGAAATATTCGACCGCACAAAACGGTCCTGACGTCGACACCAAAGGCATCTGCCCGGCCGCATTGGGTTCCAAAGACCAACAGCCTGCTTCCTTCAACCCGCAAAATGGTTTGTTCTATGTGCCGACCAATCACGTCTGCATGAACTACGAACCGTTCAAAGTTGAATACACCGCGGGCCAACCCTACGTTGGCGCCACGTTGTCGATGTTCCCCGCTCCCGGTAGTCACGGTGGTATGGGTAATGTGATTGTGTGGGATGCCGCCAAAGGTAAGATTGTCCAGTCCAAACCCGAGAAGTTCTCGGTCTGGTCCGGCACGCTCGTCACCGCTGGCGGTCTCGCCTGTTACGGCACGTTGGAAGGCTACTTGAAGTGTGTTGATAGCAACAACATCAACAAAGAACTGTACAAGTTCCGCACCCCGTCCGGCATCATCGGCAACGTGTTCACCTACGAACACAAGGGTAAGCAGTACATGGGCGTGTTCTCGGGCATCGGTGGCTGGGCCGGCATCGGCATGGCAGCGGGCCTCGAGAAAGACGCCGACGGCCTCGGCGCTGTTGGCGGCTACAAAGAACTCAAAGACTACACTGACCTCGGTGGCTCTTTGACGATCTTCTCGCTGTAATATCGAAGCAAAGCACTATCGTTAGAAGGCGGCATCCCGTATTAGGGGTGCCGTTTTTTTTATGTAGGTCAGCGCGTAAAAAATTCTTACCATTGGGATCTTAGCAATCTCTGGTAACCATTTTCTAAAATATACGTTATTACTACTATTACTCAAAAAATTCAGGTAAGGAGTCGAAATGAAATTGAAGTTATTCATCACAGCGCTGATAGTCGCGTTTGCCGCACCCGCCATGGCAGACGTTACTTTCGCCAGCAGCGATGGACTGATGCAAGTTGCGCAGAAAAAGAAACAAAAACGCAAAAGCAAAAAAGTCTCTCCCGTAGTCGCCGGTGCGGCTGCCGGTGCGGCCGGAACGGCTGCGGCAACGGAACCCGCGAAAACCGAATCGGCGGCTCCCACGGCGGCCGCAACACCCGCGCCCACTGACGCGGCAAAACCTGCCGAGAGCGCTGCCGTCGTAAAGACGGATCTTTACACCGTCGCCGACGGCACCAAGGTCGATGCAAAAACATTGGACGGCTTCAAGATTTGGCGCGCCGCCGCCTGCGACCGTTGTCACGGCGCGAACCAAGAAGGCATGGTCGGCCCTTCGCTACTTGAAAGCATGAAGAAACTAACCAAGGCGGAGTTTGTCACAACGATGACAGAGGGTAGACTTGAGAAGGGCATGCCCGCGTGGAACACCAACGATCAGGTCATGAAAGGTATGGATAATCTTTACGCCTATTTAAAAGGCCGTTCCGACGGCGCGATCACCAAGGCTAAAGTATCGGCGATGGAATGAATCCGCTCGCTGTTTTCCAAACCTTCGAGTTAACGCGTTTCGTTACCGCGGCCCTGGCCGCGGTAGTTTTATCGAGCGCTATTGCACCATCGAGCCGCGCCGACGAAGTCGATAAAGTTTTGCGCGTTTGCCAAGATCCGAATAATTTACCGTTTTCCAATATTAAAGGCGAAGGCATTGAGAACAAGCTTGCCGAGTTATTCGCTAAAAAGCTCGGCTGGAAGCTGGAGTATTTTTCCTTCCCGCAACGCATGGGTTTCGTGCGTAACACCCTACGTTTCAAGCTCCCCGGTACAGATTATCGTTGCGACATCATCATGGGCGTGCCGTCCGGATTCGATCAAGTCGCGGTGACCAAACCCTATTATCGTTCGACTTACACGCTGGTTTTCGCAAAAGGCAAGGGTCTCGATAACGTCAAAACTAAACAAGATTTTTTGCAGCTCGAGCCCAAACAATTGAAGAAACTTAAAATCGGGCTCTACGATCGCTCTCCCGCGGCACAATGGCTTAGCCGGCGCGGCCTGCTCGAACAAGCGGTTCCCTATCGCATGATGAATGCCGACCCCGATCAATATCCCGGCGAGATCATCGAAAAAGATCTCGCCGCCGGCAAGATCGATGCAGCGGTGGTGTGGGGCCCGCTCGGTGGTTATTTCGCCAAAAAAGCGACCGAGCCCGCGCTTAACGTCGTGCCGCTCACGTCGGAACCAGGGGTTAACTTTCAATACGAGATGGCGATGGGTGTGCGCTTCGGCGAGAAGGAATGGCAGGCCCAAGTCGAAAAATTCCTCGACGAAAACAAACCCGAAATCAATGCCATCCTGCGGGAGTTTAACGTGCCCTTGCTCGACGAAATCGGCAAACCCTTGCCATAAAGCTATCGACGTTCGGATTCTTTCCGGTCCTTGCTCCTTTGCCCTCGCACACTAATCCCATGCTTCGTTTCCTCGCCCTCGTTGTTCCGCTCTGCCTTAGCCTCACCGCGCAGGCGCAAGAATTCGACCGCAGCGTCTTCATCCGCTTAGCCAGTAGCCTGGTAAAAATCGAGGCGCTCAGCGCCGACGGTACGTTGTCCCTCGGAACCGGTGTGGCGATCGCGCCGGGGCGTGTTGCAACCAATTGCCACGTGACCCGCAACGCCGCGACCATCACCATGCTGCGCGGTGGCCTGCGTTGGCGCGTGGCCGGTCAGCTTGCGGATGTGACCCGCGACATATGCTTATTGCACGCACCGCGTCTTGATGCCACTCCCGCGCCGCTAGGTACGGTGGCTGCACTAAAGTTAGGCCAACACGTCGGCGCCATCGGATTCGAAGGCGGCGTCGGCATTCAATTCCGTCAGGGCCGCGTCACGGCGCTGCACCGTCACGATCGCAGCAGCGTGCTGCGTACTTCGACACCCTTTACCTCGGGCGCGAGCGGTGGTGGCTTATTTAACGCGACCGGGCAACTCGTGGGGCTGCTCACTTTTCGCCAGCGCGGCACCGACGGCAGTTATTTTTCCGTCCCGATCGATTGGCTAAGCGCGGGCATGAGCGACAATACCCAGTATGTCCCAATCGCGCCGCTCGATCCGAAACTGAAAGCGTTTTGGCAACACGGCGTCGATGATCTTCCTTATTTTATGCAAGCGAACTCGCTCGCCGTCGATCAGAAATGGGTGCCATTGCTACAGCTCACGAACCGTTGGGGCAGCGTCGATAAATCTAGCTTGGAACCTTGGATCGCCCAGGGCAGCGCCTACGATGGTCTGGCGCGGCCGGAAGACGCGATCAAGGCCTTCGAGGAAGCGTTGAAGCGGGATCCCGACTCGAGCGAAGCTTGGTTTGGCCTCGGCCGTATTTACGCCAAGCAAGGTAACGAACAACGCTTCCGGCTGGCGCAGCAAAACTTGCAACGGCTGAATCCCGATTTAGCCGCGGAGCTTGCCAAGGAACAGCCGGCTAGACCGCCACCATCCCATCCATCGAAAAGTTAACCATGAACGCACTGCGACCCACTCATCGTTTTTTCCTTACCGCCCTGATTGCCCTCGCGACGAGCGTGTTCGCCCAGCAAGAAATCTCTGACGCTGAAAAACGCGTGTTTATGCAGGATCATTTGAAAAATGTGGTCGGCGCGACCACGCTAAACTATCAGTTCACCAAGGCCGGCGCGCTGGAAAAAGGTTTCGAAGACCAAGTCAGCGTTTCGGTTAAACCGGCGAGTGCGGGGCCGGGGAAAAGCTGCCACGTCGATTTTTTAACCGGCGAGCGCCAATTTAGACAGTTGCAAGACGTGATCGAGAACGCAACGGGCAATCCCGTCATACTCGCTTTTCTGGAACGCGATGTTAGCGAAATGAAACGCATCACCAAAGGTCAGCCCAATTATTATCGTAAACGCATCCGCATGGCCTTGGCGCAAGGCGCCGAGGTTAAACCGGTTACCATTAAGTTTTCCGGGAAAAGAGATTCCTGGCCGGGAAATCATCCTCACTCCGTACGAGGATGATCCTGCCCGGCCGCGCTACGAGAAATTCTCGAATAAATCCTATACCATTACCCTATCGGACGATATTCCCGGCGGCGTTTACAAGTTGCGCAGTGTGATGCAGGAACGCGCGAGCAAAGACGCCGCCACGAGCAAGCCGATGATAGAAGAGACCCTAATTTTCACTGGGAGTAAAAAATGAGTTATTCACGCGCGTTGGTCGCAGCAGTCGTGCTGGTACTTTCCACCAGCACATTCGCAGCAAAGCCGAAAGCCAAAATGAACAACTATCCCACTCTGGATCGGGTGCAATACGTGTTGGAATGTGCGCGAAATTATCCCGACAAAGTGCCTCAGGAAATGATTTACAAATGTTCCTGCGCGATCGATGAAATCGCAAAGCAAATTAAATACGACGACTTCGTCAACGATTGGACCGCATCGAAAGCCATCACCATCGCCGGTGATCGTGGCGCCATGCGCGAACACCAAATGGTGAAGGGCATGGTGAAACAGTTCAAGGACGTTCAAGGCAACGCCCAAAAGACTTGTCTATTTAACTAGCAAATTCATCAATCTGTTTTTCGCATCGTGTGGCTGCTGCGACTTATCTGTGTCTGCCTAACCTCTATCGCCGTTAGTAACGCGGCGCCCCTCAAACCGGTACGGGTCGCCGCTAACGCTTACGCTTTCATCGGAAATATCGGCGAAGTCAACCCGGCAAATCGCGGCCGCATTGGAAACGCGGGATTTATCGTTGGGCCGGAAGGCATCGTCGTCGTCGATACGGGCATCTCCTATCGCTACGGGCGCGAGATGGTCGCCGCCATTCGCAAAGTCAGCAAACGCCCGATACGCCTCGCCATCATCACCCACGCCCATCAAGAATTTTTAATGGGTGCGTCGTATTTCCAGGCCATCAAAGTACCGATTCTGACGCACGCAAAAACCGCCCAGTTGATGGAGTTACGCTGCGAAACTTGCCTGCACCATTTGAAAGAAATTCTCGGTGAGGCGACCATGCGCGGGACCAAGGTCGTGACACCGGATCGCATCGTCGACGGTTCGGAGTTCGTCAGCATCGCCGGCATGACGTTGGAGCTGCATCATTTCGGCTGGGGCAACACCTCCGGCGACTTGTTGGTATTCGAGCGCAACAGCGGCGTCGTGTTCGCCGGCGGCGTAGTCGATATTGAACGCATACCGGAACTGCGCGACGCGCGCCTCAGGCAATGGGAAATCATCCTCGAGAAACTTGCCACTCTCCCGATCAAACATTTGGTTCCCGGACACGGCCCGGTGAGCGATGCAACGGCAATCGATGGTTTCGCGATCTACTTGCGCAGCATCGGCCGCAAAGTGCGGGAGTTATATGAAGAAGGTGTGTCGTTATCGGATGTGGAAGCTAAGGGCGATTTGCCGGGATTCAAAAACTGGTCGCTCTACGCGCAGCAACATCACAAGAATGTCCATCGCGCCTATCTTGAAATCGAGCGCGAGGATTTGGAGCAGTAGCGAAATTAATTCGGTTGCCATGCCAACAGCGGCTTTCAGCTTGGTCGCTGGCAGATGCATTGCCAGGAGCCAAGCTGGGCGGGCGTTCCAGGCATGGTCATTCAGAAATCTACAGTTCGCCCATTGGAGCTTGGGATTAGATAAAATAGCGCTACAGCGCAGCATCCAACGACGCGTCGGTTTAATTTGCGGGAGACTATGCAATGAAAAAAATTCTTTACGTCAGCGCCGTGATAACGGCGATCGCCGCTGGTGGTTACAGCCTGGCCGCAGACGATAGCGCCTTGCTCGAACAGGCCAAAGCACTGTTTAAACCGCTACCGGCCAATGCCGCAACAGTGGAGTATCCCATCACACCCGAGCGAGTAGCGCTGGGCAAAGCGCTATTCTTTGAAACGCGCGTTGCGAGCGACGGCACGACTAGCTGCGGCCGCTGCCATCTGCCGCAACTCTACGGCATCGACGGCTTGCCGAAATCCTTCGGCGCCGAGAATTTCAAAGTGCCGCGCAACGCGCCCACGGTGATCAATACCGCGCTGCAATTCGTGCAGCATTACGGCGGCAATCGCAAAGACGTGGAAGAACAAGCGAAGAAGGCAATCTGCGGCCTCGCTTACGGCAACAAAGGCTGCGACGAACCGATCGCGCGGCTTAAGGCGATTCAAGGCTACGCTCCGCTATTCGCCGCGGCCTTTCCCAACGATCAAGATCCGATTAAGCCGGACAACTGGGCCATCGCCATCGGCGCCTATGAACGCACGCTGATTTCCGCCGCACCGTTCGACGCCTACTTGAAAGGCGATGAAAAAGCCATCGACGCGAACGCGAAACGCGGCTTGACCAAATTCATCGAGCACGGCTGCGCCGGATGCCACAGCGGCATGATGGTCGGCGGCAACATGTATCAGAAATTCGGCGTCGTCGAACCCTATTGGACCGCGTTGGGTTATGCCGAAGACAAAGCCGACAAAGGCCGCTTTGTCGACACCAAGGATGCGGCTGACACCTATATGTTTAAAGTGCAAACCTTGCGCAATGTCGCGGTGACGCCCCCCTATTTCCACGACGGTTCGGTGAAAGAGTTGGGCGATGCCGTGCGCATCATGGCGAAAGTTCAGCTTGGTAAAACCCTACCCGACACCGATGTGGCGGATATCGTTACGTTCCTAAATACGCTGACGGGCCCGGTGCCGGAAAACTTCAGGAGTGTTCCCGACTTGCCGGTGGGACGATTTGCAGCGGCGCAGTAATGAAATGCGGGCATACGAGGCATGCTAAACGAATCACGACACTCGGCATCGACGCTAAAAAAAATTACTTCGGCTTCCAGGAATTATGAAACTGGACAATAAACCAGTAGTCACCGCGCTTGTGCATCACGGATGTGTTTCGGAAGGCCCGGTAGTTGTCATCTTCGTTTGATTTTTTAGTCGATGTTCGCGAACGGAAAGTTTGCAGCGAGAAGAAAAATTATTCGGTTTGGCGAACCATCGCATTCAGTGCCGGCCATCAGCCGACGCAGGATTTACCAGGTACCCGCCGTTCAAAATTAATAAAGCCGCCCTTCCCAACGTCGCATTTCCGGTAGGATAAATTCCGCTGATTTTTGATTTGCGCGCGAAACGTGCACGCCTAATGTTGAGAAATTGTCCCAAGACACAAATCGTCACAATGTTTCTTGAAAGCTGTAACATTCGTTCACAATTGCCCCTATCAATCCTTGCATCGTTCGCTACTATTCGCCTCGCGTTAGGGGCAATTGCTTTAAGAAATAATAAAAAAACGAATTGCGCTGCTGCCCCCAAACCTTTTACTCATTGAGATTTGGGGTCAGCTTTGAAGCATTTAGATCACACCGTGGATCGGACGGGTTTTGTTTGGGCGTTAGGCAGCTTGTGTCAATTGCACAAGATTCCATTCGACGCCAATCTGTTACTGCAACAAATCACCCCGCCGTACAACGTCGCCGGATTGCTCAATGCCGGTCAACAACTCGGCCTGAAGATCAAAGCCCAGTCGACCGCAGTCACGACCTTACAGCCTTGCCGTTGCCGTGCATTGCGCTGATGAAACATCAGCCGAGCACTGACAAGAATGAACCGCCGTTATCGCCCGCCACCAAGATCGAACCCACCTTTACCGATAACGGCATGCCGGCGACGAATCGTTGGAAACGAATTCGAATGACAGCAACCCGTCGGCAACCACCGTCGAACCCACATTCAGTTTAGTTCTGATTCTGCGCGCCGACCAAGACCGCGTACTTGCATCGGAGCAGGCGAACAAAATCCCAGTTTGTTACCCATTGCTGATTTCGCCGCTCCGTTTACCGGCCAAGTCATCCTAGCTGGCGTTGAACAGAAGGGCGCCGTTACCGACGATGCGACGATCGGTCCCTTTGGCCGATGCCCAGCCAGCCAAGCCCACTTTCGGCTTTCGCTGGTTCATCCCCGAGCTGTTAAAACACAAATCCATCTGGCGCGACGTGCTTCTTGCGTCGCTTGCCATTCAACTCATGGCGCTGGCCACGCCGCTATTCACGCAGGCCATAATCGACAAAGTATTGTTCATCACACCATGAGCACGCTGACGGTCATCGGCATTGCGTTGGCCGTGTTCATGCTGTTTACCGCCGTGATGACCTGGGTCCGGCAATATCTGGTCATCCACACCGGTAACCGCGTCGATGCCGTCCTCGGAACGCAAGTCTTCAGCCACCTATTCAAGCTCCCCACCCGCTACTTCGAACAACGCCCCACCGGGGTCGTCGTCGCCCGCATGCACGCCATCGAAGATATCCGCGAATTCATCACCGGCGCCGCCGTGACCTTGATCCTGGATTTCCCGTTCCTGCTGATCTTCTTGGGCATCATGTTCTATTACAGCGTGCCGCTGACGCTGTTAAGCCTTGCCCTGCTTTCTGTGATCGTCATTTTGAGCTTCATCGTCGCGCCGATGTTCCGGGCCCGGCTGAATCAACAATTCTTACTCGGCGCCAGAAACCAAGCCTTCCTCACCGAATACGTCGCCGGCATGGAAACGGTGAAGTCGTTACAGATGGAACCCCAGCTCAACAGCAAGTACGGCAACTACATGGCCGATTATCTGCAAGCGGGATTTAAGACCAAAGCACTGGGCAATACCTACAACACCATTGCCAATACCTTAGAGCAAGGCATGACCTTGCCATCCTGTGTGTCGGCGCCTATTTAGTCATGAACCGCCCGGACTTCAGTATCGGCATGCTGGTGGCGTTTCAGATGTTCGCCGGCAGACTGAGCCAACCGCTTCTCAGATTGGTCGGCCTGTGGCAACAATTCCAGCAAGCCAGTATCTCGGTCAAACGCTTAGGCGATGTGCTAAACGCGCCAACGGAGCCGTATTCCTTAATCCCCGCCCGAGAAGGCAACGGCGCCGGCAAGATCGAGATCAAGAGCTTGGCGTTTCGCTATGCCGATAACCTGCCGTTTCTGTACAAGGACTTTAATCTCACCTTGGAACCGGGCAAATGTTTAGCCCTGATGGGCGCCAGCGGTACCGGTAAAAGCACGCTGGCCAAACTGCTACAAGGCTTCTATCAACCGGCCGATGGGCAAATCCTGATCGATGGACGAGATATTCGGTATTTGTCGGCGAATGAACTTAGAAGCCATTTCGGCGTGGTGCCGCAGGAAACGATTCTGTTCTCCGGCACCTTGTACGATAACCTGATTCTGGCCAATCCCCATGCCAGCTTTGAAGAAGTGATCCAAGCCTGTAAGTGGGCGGAGATCCATGAGGTGATCGAGCAATTGCCGAAAGGCTATCAGACTGAAGTCGGGGAACGCGGTGTCGGACTATCCGGTGGGCAGAAGCAGCGTATTGCCATTGCCCGAGCACTTCTCAGGAAACCGAAGATTCTGCTGTTTGACGAAGCCACCAGTAATCTGGACTTACAAACCGCCGAACACTTTGCCAAGACCATCAATGCCTTAAAAGGCCAAGTCACGATGTTGTTTATTGCCCATCAGATTCCGAAGGGATTGAAGCTGGATGGCGTGGTGCAGATCGGCAATCCGGCCCATGGGGATGAACGGCATCTGGATATTGTCAGCAGCGAATACAGAAGCCAGCCAAGGAGCACAACGATGAGCGCTGCCACGATGAATGCCGCCAACATGACCCTCAGCAAACAAGCCCTGGACTTCGCGCCGTCGATTCTGGCGATCCAAGCCCGACCCGCTTCGCCTTTGCCCGGGTGATGCTGTATACCTTGCTGACGTTGTTTGTGTTGATTGTGCTGTGGGCGATCTTCGGCAAAGTCGATGTCGTGGCCGTCGCCCAAGGCAAGCTGGTGCCGCAGAGTTATTTGAAGATCGTGCAGCCGGCCGAGGCTGGGATTGTGAAAGAGATTCTGGTCAAGGAAGGCGATACCGTTAACCAAGGGCAAATCCTGATGCGCATGGATGCCCAGATTCAGGACTCCGATACTAAGATGGTGGAGGCGGACCTGAAGCAACGGCAATTGCAGATTAGACGCATCGATGCCGAACTCTCGGGAAAGCCGTTGCTCATGAAAGCTGGCGACGACGCAACCCAATTCCGGCAGATCGAATCTCAGTATCAATCCCATCGTCAGGCGTTTGACGATGCTGTAGCGCAAGAACAAGCGCTTGCTCAACAAAGCCACGGAAGACTATCAAGGCGCAAGGCAAACGGAAACGAAGATTCGTAATGTGCTACCCGCTTATCAAGAGCAAGAAGCGGCTTGGGCGAAGTTGCATAAGGATGGCTATGCCGGACGGCTTGCTGGCCTTGGAGCGGGAACGGGAGCGCATTGAGAAGGAAGGCGATCTGAAGACTCAGGCCTTTGCGGTGGAAAGCTTAAAAGCCAGTATCGCGCAATCGCAGAAGCGGCTGGCGCAGATTACTTCGAACTACAAACAGCAACTGCATAACGAGCGGGTGGAAGCGCAAGGGCAATTGGATAAGCTGCAGCAAGAAGTCGCTAAGCAACGGCATAAGCAAACGCTACTGGAACTGAAAGCTCCGCAGGCCGGCAAGATCAAAGACGTGGCGACGCACACCATCGGCAGCGTCGTGAGTCCGGGGACGATTCTGCTCACCCTGGTGCCGAGTGATGAACCATTACAAGCCGAAGTGATGATCAATAACGACGATGTCGGGTTTGTGCATGAAGGGCAAAGCGTCAAACTCAAGCTCGCCGCTTATCCGTTTCAGAAGTATGGGATGGTGGATGGCACCGTTACTCATGTGAGTGCGGATGCGGCGGACGGTCAAGGGCAAGGGAAGCAAAACCAAGCGAATCAAAACGCGGAGCAAGCAGACGGCCAAGCCAACCAAGCTGGCTATAAGGCGATTGTGACGCTGAATTCCAAGCATTAAAAGCAAGCGGCAAGACCTTCAATCTGGCCCCTGGCATGCAGGTGGCGGCGGAGATCAATCAAGGCAAACGCACCATCATGGAATATCTGCTCTCGCCGGTACAGGGCGTGTTTCAAGAAGCGGCGAGGGAGCGATGAGATGAATGCGCCGGAAATTTTTTTAAACATTTGCCGTCGCCAACGCCGCAGACCCGATTGAGCATGACTTTTACATGGCATCGATCTGATTACCTATGCACGGTTTGTACGGCAAGCAAATGACGTCACAAGTACAGACGAATTTGCCGAACTGATCGAAACCGCTGTTCAACCTATGTTGCCTCACGAGATGTTCCTGGCGGGGGTGGGTTATGCCAGGGGCGAACAATTGTCGTGCAACATGCCATCGGCATTAACTATCCACACTTTACCTTCAGGCACTAAAGAACAGGCCACTCTTGGGGCCGGTCCTTACTAGTTGGCTGAAGTCAGGCGAACCTCAGTGGTTTAACGCCGAGGCTCTTGTGCCGGCCGGGCTGGAGCGCTGGGCACAATCCATGCTGAGCTACAACATGCACAACGTTGCCGGACATGGCGTAAAGGATATGAATGGGACTGGTGCGAGCTACTGTACGTTCGCGAACTTGAGTTTGTCGCCCACTGTGGATCACGCCTTAGTTCTGCGATTACTCATCCCTCATTTGCATGAGGCATTGTTGCGAATCTGGCAGCCCTCCAGGCGGAGGGAGACAACCGGGCGACGCAAAGTGTCGAGCGATTGACGGAGCGCGAGCGCGAAGTACTGCGCTGGCTTGTCAGGGGCAAAAGCAATTCGGTGATCGCTCAGATTCTTGGCCGAGTGAATTTACGATTCGAAATCAAGTAAGCGTATTTTGCAGAAGCTTGCGGTACCAATAGGAACGACGCGATGATTGTCGCGAATCGGGCCGCTCAGTCTTTCGAAATAGAAACCCGGAAAAGGCACCCGTATGCCACTCGTAAAGCATTGCAATAGTACGGGTGTACTATTTTCAAAATCATTTATCGAGACTATGCTTAATGGAGCAATGGATAGCTTTTAATGAGATTTAAAAATATCAAAGGTGAAACGCCATGACGAGAAAAGTATTGATACTTATTGTCATCGTAACTGCGCTTTACGTTGCGCATGCCTATGTTTGGGCTTACTTCATGAAAAGAGAAGTCGCTAGAGTCATGGAATCATCACTAGCCACAATCGCGAGGCCGTGGGATCAATCGGCTGTACTAAAGCGAGGTTCGTTAGCGCTAAAGGCATCACCGACCGAACCACTCAATAGGAAAATAAATGCAGCGAATGTTCTACTAGGGCGGTTCTTGAAACTAAATGACCAACCGAACTGCACGTTATCGCGAGGGCTAGATACCTACTCAAAACGCGAGTACACCTATGCCAGTTGCTCTTCGTTCGTCACTTTTGAAAAACGCACTATGGGTATCACGATGCGTCTTGTTTGGCAGGAAAACGAATGGCTTATTGATAAATTTACAATGACCGAAAATTAAAAGGAAAGATCATGCACGTAGTAATTCACGCGCCTACCGTCGCGGCAAAAACAAAACTTTTAGACGATCTGAACACGATCGAAAACGCGTACGAAGTAGTCGAGACAGCAGATAATACAGTTAAAATAAAGTTGGATCACAATCGGATGCCGCACTTGAGTTATTGTCCACTATTGTCACTGCGCAGCCCCAGTATGTGGGTATGGTACTCAACAACCCGTTGGCCGCTGCACTTAAGCGAACCGCAAAAATACTTGAGAACCGTACAGATCAGATTGATGCTGCGATAAGCGAATCCGTCGGAACAAGCTTCACTGCCGCCCAAAAATGGACACCTCGTCGCGATCCGTTAACATTAGACTTGGACGGCGATGGACTAGAAACCGTCGCGCCAAGCAGTACGAACCCTATTTATTTGACGACGACGGCGATGGCGTCAAGAACGGTACAGGCTGGGTAAAGGCCGACGATGGCTTCCTGGTATGACCGCGATGACAACGGCACAATCGATAGTGGCCGCGAACTGTTTGGCGATTCCACACCGTTAACTACCGGGGGCAATGCGGCAAACGGTTTCGCGGCACTTGCACAAGAAGACACTAATTCGGATGGCAAAGTCGACGCCAACGATGCGAACTTTGATCAATTACGCATTTGGCGCGATCTAAACCAAGATGGCCTCAGCCAGTCGAATGAATTATCGACGCTCGATAGCTTGAATATCGCCGCTTTGAACGTCGCAAGCACCGCCAATAGCCAGATACTCCCCGGCGGCAATCGCATCGCCGACCTGGCACCTTCGTTCGCACCGATGGGACGACAGGTACAACCGGTAACGTATCTAACATGGCTGATATCGACCTTGTCGATGACACGTTCCATCGGGAATTCACCGATCACGTTCCATTGACTGAAGGCGTAATCGATCTTCCGAATATGTCGGGATCCGGCAGCGTCGGGATTTGGGAAGCTGCGAGCCTCTCCACAGACCTCAAAGGTGTTTTAACGCAATACGCTCAAGCGACGACTCGCCAACAACAAGTCGCCTTACTCGATACTCTTATTTGTAACTGGAGTAACACGAGTGATCAGGGTGATAGTTATTCGTCTTTTGCACCACTAACGCCAGAACAATTTCGAGCGCGTGGCTACCAATATTCCGATGGTAGCTATACTTTCAGCAGTCCGGGCGTTGAATTTCACGATAAACTGAATCTACTAGAACGATT
>CAVQPB010000029.1:0-218877 GCA_963714525.1 uncultured Pseudomonadota bacterium | reverse complement strand
TGAGCGAAACCTATAAATTCTATGTCCCGGCCGGGTATTGGCTTATCGAGAGTTTGACGGCGTTTTGCCAGACGAACGGGATCGGGAACGCGGATATTGCCGGAATCGGTTCGATCACGAATATTTGGGTGTTGCTCGATCCAAATGGCATCCCCGTCGTGCGGAGTTTCTCTGCAGGACCGTCCTACGAGATGACCAGCCTACTCGGGAATGTCACGCTTAGGCAGGGTATGCCGATGTTCGATCGGTCTGGCCTCCCCAGTGGGGCTTATCCGCAGATCGATAAAACTGTTCAGACCTACAATTGCTACGTCCACGCGCACGTCACGTTCGCCAACCCGGATATGTCGATCTCCGGTGGACATCTCTTGGATGCGCAGGTAAGCATTGGCGCGGAGTTAGTGTTGCGGACTATGGCGGGCTCCGCATGTGTACCCGGTCTGTCCGGCGATGAGATTCCTGCCGATTGTGTTACCGATTCCATGGTCTCGGTTCCCCCCTACGGAGCGTTTTCCAACTGGAGTACACCCTTTTGGTATCCACCGCCTGACACGAGCAAAAAAATATGAGAACAAAACTGTACAAACAAGAATAAGACTCAAGCTTGGGTTCTTCTCCGCGTCGCTCGTTTTCGTCGCTGCCGCGATACGAATCCAAAATTCTCGACGAGTCCGATGGATGAGTGCGTTTGCAACACTGTCATTCCGCAACCAATCTTGGGTAAATGCTTGACGTTTTGAGCGTAAGTGTGCAGCCCTACCGCGTGTTGATGAGTAAAGGTGAAAATGGTGAAGGGAACTAGGCGTACTGAAGCAAAGAAATCAAGGACTGGCAAGCGGGCGGACTTTTGCGAAATACAATCTGGCAACGCAAAGGAATTAAGCCTACTATGGCGACCGCTTATGACTTCGGGGCACGCCGATGCCAATACCAAAGATAGCAACTGACGCCTTTTCGGGTTAACGGTTGATTATTCATAGGGGACGAGAGATGTTTGAAATCCTTATCAATATGAGCCGCGTCTAACTGACTGGAGGAAAAGATGAGCGAACGTTTGAACGATGTTGATCCGGTACCGTCGAGCGCCTATCCGTCATTGCAGCCTGTGACCACACCTCATCCGGCGATGCCAAGAGCCTGGGCAGGTGTCGCGTTGTTGCACCCTTTCGCACCACCCCTGTTGAAGGATCCGAAGCCGGATTCGCCCTTCTTTCAGCTGTGTGTGGCTAACATCGCGTACGCCGAAGGGCTGTTTCTTTCCGCACAAATCGCAGGCTGCTCTTACGGCATGTGGTGGTACGTCATCACGCCTGCGGGAACGGAACTCTCCAAGGACAAGGGAGCATCGTGGACGAAGGTTGACATGGGTTGGACCTTGCCGTCTAACTGGTTCGCAGACCAAATTTCCAAAGCGACTTGCGCGGGCTCGTCAGAGCTCAACTGGATGGCCGCACAGAGGGTGGAATGGTGGAAGGTGCCGGTGCCAAGTCCCGTACCACCAGTGCCAAGTCCCGAACCGCCGGTTCTATTCCGACCGTCGCCTCCTGCAGCGACGTGGATGTGGTTCGACTCCGCCTCTCACCACCCAGTGCGCATGATGTTCGGATCCGGCCCTCCCTTGCCGACAAAGGGAGACCCAACGCAACTGGCGCTGTTCCAGATGTTTTCTTTCACGTATTTCCCGACCTTCACCGAACTTGACTCGCTGGCTCGGCCTGCCAAGTGGACGGATCCAACGTTTCCGGGTTTCGCCGTCGGGAATCCGAACGGTTATAAGAAGTTCGTCTGGAACGGGAACTTTGGAATGACCGTGTTCATGACGCCGGTCAACGAGAACTTCAACCCGCTCCCGACTCGGGTCCTCTATGTGTGGAAACCCGACAGCGCGTATTCCGTAGCATCGGATCGCGCACAGAGTACCTTGATGCAGTATCGGTACAACGATGGATCGATTGCATCGGTGGAGGCACTCTTGTTCGGCGCGGCCCCAAAAGGTGTGCCTCCGCCGGTGGGCAGCGACATTGCCTTCCTCATCACCGAATACCGCAATGACACCAAAGGGCCTTTTATCTCACCGACTTGCGTCGGGGGCAGTCGTTTCCCGTTTCCCCAGGAACCGCCGAACTGGGTCTCGATCCCGGCAGTCCATGGGACCATTCAGGCAACCATCACCGACAACTCGGTGGTATGTCCCGGTGTGACGGTGGCTGTTTACTCGGTGCTGTTTCCGCCGGCGCCGCCGAACTATCCAGAGGCTACCTACCTATGGGCCTGGTTCAACCCGGTTGAGGGTAGCGACGGTTCGCGAGGCCGGTTAGTTACGTTCATGCAGTCGCAATCAGGAGTAAACAAAGGCACCAGTCTTGCACTTGCCGACTATTTCTACTATCAAGAATTCACAACGCCGATTGATCCGTCGAACTTTGCGGTTCCGGCTGCGTGCGCAGGTCAAATGTAGGATCTTGTTAGGGACTGCAACCGGGCCAAGGCGAGATTCCTATATATCGCGTCCGCATTTTGGCGCGCATGCATGCCGATACCGGCATGGCACATTGCGATCTCTGAGGAAAGGGTCTTTGGTTGGCGAATTAATACTCAACGCGCAACTTGTGTGTGAAACAATCCACTACATTGCTGTTGCCAAGCAAAGTAATTACACTGAGCGGGAACGGGAGGTGTTGGGCTCGCGTATCGCGTTGGCACCTGAGCGCCTTGCTATTGTTTTAATTTATCGAGCAGCGTCTTCGCGTCTTTTAAATCCTTGGTATCGAACCCTTCTGTGAACCAGTCATATATCGGCGCCAACAGTTCATAGGCTTGTTTGCGTTTGCCGCTATTTTGCAAGAGTCTTGCGAGGCTGGTCGAGGTGCGCAGTTCCCAGGATTTTGCCTCCTGCTGACGTGCGACATCCAGCGCGGCGCGATAGTTTTCCTCCGCCGCTTCCAGTTTGCCTTGTAACTGCAGCATCCAACCTTTTAGCCGCAGCACCTCCGCCAAGTGTGCGCGCTCTTCCCATCCGGGCCGTTCAATCTGGGCGAGGCTGTCTTCGAGCAATTTCAAGGCACCGTCTATTTCGCCGCCAAGTGCAAGGCCCTCGGCCAGAACCGCTCGAAGGTAAGGCATCCAAAGTAGAGCCCCATGCGTGATCCATCTTTCCAATGCATCCCGCAATTGTGGAATGCCCTCAGCGAGGCGACCCGCTCGGATCAAAGCGATGCCCTTCATGATTTGCGACAGCACTTCAGAGATAAAAGGGAGACTGTGTGCGCGGCCCAACCATTCCGCTTCCTCGACACGCGCCAGAAGCTGGACGGGATCACAAGCGAAATCCCAAACCTGGCTACCAACGGTTAGTGCGTAGCCCAGATCGAAGGGATGGCCGCGTCGGCGGGCGTGCGCGTCTTTAGCATTGCTAAGTTGTGCTGCACGATCCGGATATCCCAAAATCCACGTTGCGGCACAGAGGTTGCTTCCCGCGCTCGTCTTTGGGTCGACGATAGTGGTTTCTACAATGTGGCGGTGCTGCTCCTCGTTATACTGCGCCATAACGCTCTCACCGTGTGTACGTGATTGGTTAAAATCTCCGCGATAAAAATGAGAAGCACATGCCCCCCTGTGCCCGACGAGCAACAGATCCGCATCGCCGGTCGCTTCTGCAGTCGCCAGCATTTCATTTGTCCATTCAAGGGATTCGGTGAGCCGGCCCTGGGTCATGACGTTATTCCACAGACCGTGATAGATAGGCATTAAAGCCACGCGACGGCTAATGGCTTTGGCTAATCCAAGCGCAGGGTGGAGGCTGGTCCACACCTCAGGCGCGGCCCAGCCTTTGAGCGTCATCCAGGCCGTGCCGAGCGAGATGTGCAGATCTAGTTCTTTCTCATCGCGCTCCCGCGAACTAGGCAACGTACCGACTAGTTCTAGTCCTTTGTTCAAATGCGAGATTGCCTCTTTGACTGCAAAACGATTGATGGCCAGCATTCCGGCTTCCTGCCAGTATCCAATGGCCGCTTCACTCTGCCCGGCCGCCGTGAGGTGATGTGCCAGCACTTCAGGTCGAGTGTCCTTGATCGTAGAAAAACGCTCGTCAATTACGCGAACAATTTTCGCGTGTAGCTCCTGACGCCTGCTTTTGAGCAGCGAATCATAAGCGGCATCCTGAACAAGCGCATGTTTGAAGGTGTAGGACGCCTCGGATGGCGTACCGCGGCGGAACACGAGCCCTGACTCTGTCAATTGATTGATTGCCGCATCGAGAGCGTCCTTTCCTAGTGGCGCGATGGCTGCAATCAACTCATAACTAAACTCCCGCCCAATCGCCGCGCCAATCTGTGCGATCTCCTTCGCGGCCGGCGAGCGATCTAGACGTGCCATGAGCGAGTCTCTTAACGTCGCCGGAATCGTGACGCTTCGTCCGATGCCAACGTAATCGTAACGATCGCCGGTGTCTTTGAGTTCCCCGGACTCCAGAATCGATTTGGTAAGTTCTTCGACGTACAGCGGTACGCCATCAGTCTTACTCAGGATTTGGTCCAGCAGCCCGACGGGTAGCTCTTTGCTTCCGGTGAGCTTATCGACGATCGCGGTGCTTTGTGCCCGGGTGAGCTTGGATAGGTTCAGCGCCGTAACATGACCTTGTTGTGACCAGCGCGATTGAAACTCGGGCCGATGGGTCAGGACGATCAACAGGGGAATGCCTTTAACTCGGTCGATCAGTAGATCGAGCACTTCCAGGCTAGTCGGATCGGCCCAGTGGGCGTCTTCGAAGAGCATGACGGTAGGTCGTTTCCTTGCCGCCGCTTCGCTGAGGTCGACAAGAGTACGTAGCGTCTCGTCTTTGAACTTCTGCGGCGTCATGGGCAGTGCGCCGTAGTGCTCTTCGTACGGGATCGATAGGATCGAAGCGATGAATCGGGCGTCACTTAGCGGGCGGCCCAATTGTTTGACAATTAACGCTTCGAGTTTGACGAGCTTTGCGTCGGGGGTTTCTTCGCGACTGAACTTGAGTACGCGCTCGAAGTTGTCGATGCTCGGATAGAAAGCGCTGTTGACGTGGTAGGGAGAACATTGAAAGCGCAATGTTTCTGTGTCTTGTGCCTCAAGCCGCTCACAGAGCACGCTCAAAATACGGCTCTTGCCAATGCCCGGTTCGCCCGACAGGAGTACGACTTGGCCGTCGCCTTCCTGTGCCTGCTGCCAGCGATCGAGTAACAAGCCGATCTCCTGTTCGCGTCCTACTAATGGGGTGACAATACCATGGGTGGCGGCTTCAAAGCGGCTTGCTGCAGCGCTAACGGCAATCACCCTCCAAGCGTGGATCGGCTCCGAGATGCCCTTTACCTCATGTTCTCCGAGATCGACGAGCTCAAAGGTATGGCCCACCAACCGCCGGGTGGACGACGCGATGATGATTTGATCGCCATCGGCTATGCCTTGTAGCCGAGCTGCGACATTAGGGGTGCTTCCCACCGCCAATTTGGATTCTGCGCCAACGCCCGCTTGTTCCCCAATGACGACAAAACCAGTGGCGATACCAATGCGTACGGCCAAAGTCTCGGCAATGGAGGCTCGCTTGACTTCCTGAATAATCTCCAGCGCCGCACGCAGCGCCCGCTCGGCGTCTTCTTCGTGGGCCTTGGGCCAACCAAAGTAGGTTAATATCCCATCGCCCACGTAACGCGCGACATGGCCTTCATACCGCGCGATAACTTCCCCGCAAACGGTTCGATAGTTGTGCAGCAGATTGCGCAGTTCTTCGGGGTCGAGTTTCTCACTCAGTGCCGTAGAGCCGACGAGGTCACAAAACATTACCGTGAGTTGGCGGCGCTCGCCAGCCGCAGTCTCTGGCGCAGGAAAAGGAGTGGATGGTATGATCGGAGATGAGCCGAACGGTATGGCGGAAACGGCCGTAGTGCTTTGCCCTTCTAGTTTGGAGATGGCTTGCAATATGCGCTTGCGGTCACCGAGTGCAATGCCCAATTCGCGCAGGTCCGCTTCACTCAATGAGCGAACTACGTCAAAACAGACTTTGTTCCTCAAAAATAAGGCCGTGTAGCTCTCCAGCCCATTTTCGATTAGCCAGCTTTCAAACGATTTCAAAGGGTACTCTCTCCGCCGTTTCCAATAGTCTCGGCATGCTTGAGCTTACCGGTAATTCGTCAATCTTCGCAACTCTCTTCACGTTGACGAATGAGCGTGGAGAGCGTGGTTTGAACAATGTCGTTACTCCTCGAAAAAAACTCCCGCACAGCGGTGCTGGACAAAAAATGGAAGGCAGATTCTTTATCACTTAAACATCGGATCTTAGCGGATCGAATGGATCCAGATTCAGTTTTGCCACATGGATAAAGTAACTTGGGCGTAAGAACTTGATGATCAGCGAAACCGGGAAGCTGGTCTCGTGGTTCTTTTCGACTGCGGCTTGAAACTCGAAGGCGAAGCAATCACAAGTATCCTCGTTTTGATAGCAGGTCTGCGTAGAGTCTACTTCGGAGTGCTGGCCCGTTTTGAAATTGGGAGTCAAGCGAATTTTATCGAGTTCGCCAATGCCCAGCTTCAAGAAAAAGCTCCAGCTCATTAGGAACCGCGTGGTATCGATCAAAAAAACGACGCTTCCCGGTCCGAATACGGCATGGAAGTGTCATGATTAACATTAAGGCGAATGACCGAAGATTACGGGGTCCATTGATGGCTCAATTCGCAACGAGCTCATTTGATCCGGAGCCGTTAGTGGTTGTGGGCATGCGTACGAATAACCACCTTCCAATTCTGCCGAGTGACTGCTGATAGCGCCCTTGCCCTGACCCCATGGGTGGCTTAGCGCAAACTTGCAGAGCGACGCTCTACTTAACTCGACTCGTCATCAGTTGTATGAAAACCAATCGAGCGACGCTTCGGCATGGAAGGCGGTTCGAGTAGTTGGTGAATCGTGGCGATTAGCCCGGCGATATCCTTGTCATGTTTTCCTACCCGTTGCTCGAGGGCGCTCAGTTGTCTCGCTAGCGTTTTGTGTGTAGCAAGCGGGTCTCGCAACTGTACGAAAGCTCGGACAACGAAAACACTTACTTCGACAGCACGTTTGGACCTAAGCACATTTCCGGCCATGTAGGCACCATGCTCGGTAAACGCATACGGCGCCCTCCGAAGCCCCATTTTCGCGTTGGTATTGGGCATCACAACTTGTGATCTTCAAAAATCGAGCTCATCGCGAGAAAGTTGAAACATGAAGTCGTCCGGAAAGCGCGCTTGATTACGCTTGATAGCTTGATTGAATGCACTAGTCGACACGCCGTAGAGCGCCGCCAGATCAGCATCGATAATGACGCGCTGATTTCGAATAAGTGTAATTCTTTTCGCGATCGCATCAACGGGGATAAGTGTTTGGGGTTTCACAGGTTCCGTTGCTGTCACTGAGTTGACCATGGTTGAAGAAGACCTTAACCGTTATACTACCCGACAGATTATGTTGCATTACGTACTTTTTATTTACCTTACAAAAACGTCATGTAGTCAATCTAGCAAACTTGACCCCGGAATTTGTGTTGATAGGCCATCGTTAACGCAGCCAAAGAAAAGAACAATCACGTCAAAAACGCGTGGTTTTGGCATTAAAATTTGTAGCGGATAGAGTGTAAGAACTGGCGGAAGCATGTAAAGTGAAGCAACTCAAGTTATACGCAAGTAATTAATTTTTAATAAACGCCCCGGTAGCTCAGTGGATAGAGCAGCCCCCTCCTAAGGGGCAGGTCGCACGTTCGATTCGTGTTCGGGGCGCCACGATACCGAAACTATTTAGCGTTCAATTACAATAATTATGCTGCTCACAGAAAAACGCGTTGTTGTCGTTACCGTCTTAGCGTTACTGGCACTGAGTATGATCTGCGTGGCGCTGCATACGCGATCGAAACACGGCAGCATCGCGCCGGTGATTGCGCAAACGGCTTCCGCTACCCTTAAGATTTCGGCGGATAGCGGCATCGCGACCTTGAACGGCGCGGTGCCGGACCAAGCGACTAAAGCTTCGTTAATCAATTCCGCCGAGAAAGTTTTTGGCCTCTCCAACGTTGTCGACAAACTCGAAATCAGTTCAAAGTTGACTGAACCGATTTGGGTCGACCAAGCGAAAGCCGCTTTCCCATTGCTTAAGTCGAATGTCAGTAACGGAACGTTCGTGTTCAAGGACAAAACCGTCGAAGTGCGTGGTGAGATCTCCGGCGAAGATGCCAAGACCAAAATCTTGCGCGCCATGGATAGCGTCGCCGGAGTCGACCTAACCGTTAACGACCAGTTGCAAATTACCAATACACGCGGCGCGCGTGGAAAAAAAGCCGGCCCGCTGCAACTCAAGCTCAACGAATTGCTCATCGGCAAGTCCATCGAGTTCGACACCGGCAGCAGCCGTTTGCGCAGCGAAAGCCATAAATTACTCGACACCATCGCTACGGCACTAAAGGCCGACGCCGACGCAAAAATCGAAATCGGCGGCCATACCGATAGTAAGGGAACAGAAACCAAGAACGTTCGGCTCAGCGAACGCCGCGCCGAAGCGGTGAGAAAATATTTAGTCGACCAAGGAATTGGGAGTAGCCGCATCAAAGCGGTGGGCTACGGTTCGTCGCAGCCCATCGCCGACGACAGCACCTTCGACGGTCAGCGACAAAATCGCCGCATCGAATTTCAAGTTCAGGAGTAAGCATGATAGGCGTCGCCTCTCAGATCATATTTTGTATATTCGCCGCCGCGGTAATCGGCTCCGTCGCAGGTTATTTGATACGTGGTATTCGACACGCGACGCGCGTCGCTGAAATCGAGCGCGGGTGGCAAACTCGCCTTAGCGCGCGGGAACAAGAGCTGGAAGCGTTGCGTATTGCCATTGGCCAACGAGGCGCCGCGGCAACCGTGAGCGCCGACGAACCTGCGCTGTTGCAACCTAAGGCCAGCGGAGATGCTCCACCGAGCGATATTGGTTCCAGCGTGTTACCCGTGAAACCTGCGGATGCCGGCCATTTCGAAAGTAAGCTTACCGAAGTGCTCAGCCTGGTCGAGAAGTTGGCGAAATCGCAAGAACGCATGGAAAACGAACTCGTCGCACTTAAGAACGGTACCGGAGATGAGTCCAAGCCGGAACCGCCGCCAAAATCCTGAGCCCTCGTATACGCGCACCTCAATACCATAACACTGCCCTGGAAGGCGCATGGATACTGGCTCGCAGGCCAATCGCGTTATATTGAGGTAGATTCTTAACGCCCAACTTAACTTTCATTCAAGACCTATCTATGCCCGCTAAACTAATTCAACAAAAATCTTCGTTTTCGCTGCGCGACACCAAACAGTATTCTCACGTATTGTGCGTCTTGCCCCACAGCAAACAGATTACCGACGACGACACTATCGTCGGACTCGACACACTCAAGACCATGCTCAAGCGCCGCGCTATGAAGGCCGACGAATTAGCCGCCACCCCGCTCGCCGGTGAGATCGGCGGCGGTGCGCTTGCGGCCTGGGTGATGGTCGATCCCGCAAAATCCGTGTTCGATCAGCAAACTTCGCTACGCAAAGCTCTGGCGTTATTACTGCAAGAAAATGTCGAAGCGATCGCCATCAGCGCACACGGCGCAACGGCGTTCCGAGAATCGGCCGCGCGACTTGCGATTTATGCAACTTGGATAAACAGCAGCCAGTTACCGCAACGCAAGAAAGAAACGAAGAAAAAATCTTTGAAGAAAATCGGCCTGTTCGGCGTGACGCTCATCGACGGCGGCAAAATCGAAGCCGCCATCGCCGCCGGCAACACTCTTACGCGCTCGCTCACCGTATTGCCGCCGAATGAACTCACGCCGATGCTCTATCGCAAACGCATCGCCGCGCTCGCCAAGGAACACGGCTGGTCGCAAGAAACTTACGACATGAAAAAACTGCGCAAGCTCGGCGCCGGCGCATTTGTCGCCGTTGCCCAAGGCAGCGCGGAAGACGATGCCGCCATCGTTCATTTGCGCTATCGCGGAAAAAACGCCAAGCACACCGTCGCGCTGGTCGGCAAAGGAATTTGCTTCGACACCGGCGGCCACAATCTCAAACCGGCGAAGTATATGTACGGCATGCACGAAGACATGAATGGCTCCGCCGTGGCTCTGGGTGCGCTTCTCGCGGCATCCACCCTGAAACTGCCGGTGAACATTGACTGCTGGCTTGCCATTGCGCAAAACCATATCAGCCCGAAAGCGTACAAACAAAATGATGTGGTCAAAGCGTTTAATGGCACCACCATCGAAATCGTCCACACCGATGCCGAGGGCCGCATGGTGCTGGCCGATACGCTGACTTTAGCCTCGCGCGCAAAGCCCGATCTCATCGTCGACTACGCTACCCTCACCGGCAGCATGCATGTCGCGCTCGGCTCGCGCATGAGCGGCATCTTCGCCAATCGTCCCGAATGGCAAGAACGCGCAATCAGCGCCGGAAAAACCAGCGGCGAACGGGTCGCCGCATTTCCGCTGGAATCCGACTACGACGTTGCCCTCGATAGTAAAATCGCCGATGTCAAACAATGCACCGACGACGGCAATGCTGATCATATCTTGGCCGCCCGCTTCCTATCGAAATTCATCGACGACCGGCCGTGGATACACATGGATCTTTCCGCCAGCAGCCACAGCGGGGGCCTCGGCGCGGTGGCAAGCGATGTGACGGGATTTGGTGTCGCGTGGACGGTTGGACTATTAAGGAATACGTTAAACTGAAACATCAGTCGAAGCGTAAAAAATGCCATGCGATCTCGATTAAATGCGCAAGAATCGCCGCGCGAATGTATTCCCCCTAGCCGCGATCAGATTTAGGGACTACAAAAATGCGTCGCCTCAGTCGAAGCGTTATAATATTTACTATCAAATTGAGGTGACTTCATGGGTGCAGCTATTCAGCTTAGGCGCGAACCCCTTACGATCGATGAGCACCAACGGGCGTGGGAGACATTGTGCAATGACGAAACGCTCGCGGGCATTGCGTACAAAATTGAAACCGACGCGTGGGGTGCGGTGCGCATGAGTCCAACGCAAACAAAGCATTCTAGAATGGTTGGCAGAGTCACGCACTTGCTGAAACAAAAACTCGGTGGTGAAGCAATGCCCGAACTCGCTATTGTTACCGACGACGGCGTCAAGGTTCCCGATGTCGGGTGGTGCTCCGAGTCATTTCTGGCCCAGCATTGGTCCGATGTGGTTTTACGCAAAGCCCCGGAAATCTGTGTCGAAGTCGTCTCGCAGTCAAACTCAGAGGTAGAACTGCGTTCCAAGACGGCCCTCTATCTGAATATGGGTGCGATTGAAGTTTGGCTCGTAGCCGAAGATGGCGCCGTAGAGGTCCACACGCAAAGCGGGCCGCGTGAGGATTCGACGTTTGGGTTCAATCCTGCGGCAGAGTTGTCGGCGTAGGTATGGCGAACGCAGTCGAGGTTCCCGCATGCGTGTGGATTAATATTCGCATCCTCACACGCCTTATCTGACGATAGATCGGGATTACTCAAACAGGTAGGCAGCATGTCGCGGCAGGCCACGCGTGGAACGCGATGAATCTGCGACGCATAGCGCCGGGCCGGGAAAACCTAGGGTCATTGCGACGGGCATGGATCTTTCCGCCAGCAGCCACATCGGCGGACTCGGCGCCGTGGCCAGCGAGGTGACGGGATTTGGCTTTGCTTGGACGGTGGAATTTTTGCGAAGTACATTGGGCTGAAGCGCTAGGGTAGTGTTTCACATCGCTTGACAGCTAGCCGCGACAATATGCAGAAAACTCCTTCCCCTTGAAGGGGAGGAAGGTTTCGCTAGTCGTTTAGCAGTACTTGAGTATTTTTGCGAAGGAACGCCTCGACCTCAGCCAGATCTCGCGTCCGTTTCATCGTCGGCAAGCTCTGCCAGATACGGCGGCCGTAGCCCTTCGAGATCAAGCGCGGATCGCAGATCATCAGCACACCGCGATCGGTCTCGTCGCGTATCAGGCGTCCCGCGCCTTGCTTCAAGGTGATGATCGCTTCCGGTAGTTGATATTCCATGAACGCGCTGCGGCCTTGCTTATCCAGCGCGTCGATGCGCGCGGCGACTACCGGATCGTCGGGCGGTGAAAACGGCAGGCGATCGATCATGACGATCGATAACGCCTCGCCTTTTACATCGACGCCTTCCCAAAAACTGTGGCTGCCGATCAACACCGCATTGCCTAGTTCGCGAAAGCGGGTTAACAGTTCGGCCTTGGGCCGATCACCCTGCACCAGCAAAGGGTAATCGATACTGTGCTCCGCGAAATATTCTTGCACCAATTCCCGCGCTTCGTTCATCGCCCTGAGACTGGTGAATAGCAAGAATGCGCGCCCACCGGCAGCCTTCACCACCGGCAACGCCGCCGTGACGACAGCCCGAGTGTATTCCGGGGAATTCGGTTCCGGCATATTGGCGGGCACGTACAGCAACGCTTGTCGTTCATAGTCGAACGGGCTGCCCCAGGCGTGCGTGATCGCGTCGGTCAACCCCATTTCGCTCTGATAATGACGAAAATCGTCGCGCACCGCCAAGGTCGCGGATGTGAAGATCCACGCCTTTGGATGACTCGCCAGTTGCCGCTGAAAAATCTCCGCGATCTCCAGCGGAGCGGCGTTGAGTTGCACCGATTGTGCGAATAGCTCAGCCCAACGCACCTGATTCGCATCGCTCTCGTCGCGCCAACGTTGCAGACGCTGCCCTATTTCCACGGCCCGCTCAAAACAATTCCTCAAGCCTTCACTACGTTCCGCTTGGCTTCCCAGCAGCTCGTTAAAACCATCGAGTTCGTGCGCGAGCTTTTCCAGCCCCGGCGAAAATTCTTGATGTTGCTGCAATGCGCGCGATTGGATGCGGGCGTTCGTGCCGGATAGCGGTGGAAAGGCGAGGCGCAAATCGCGCGCTGCGCGCTCAAGATCATCGGCGGCTTTTGGCAACGCCTCAAAATCTTTTGCGCCGGCGGCCGCTTCGACGCGCGTGTCTCGCGCCAGTTCAACCAACTGAGCGCTGGAAACGCTTTCGCCGAAAAACAACGTCGCCACCTCCGGCAATTGATGGGCTTCGTCGAAAATCACCGTGTTGCACGCCGGCAATAGCTCGCCCGATCCTTCGTCGCGCAACATCACGTCAGCGAAAAAAAGATGATGGTTCACCACGACGATGTCGGCATCGAGCGCGGCCTTGCGCGCCTTCAGCACGAAACAATCGCGATGGAACGGGCACTCTTGCCCAAGGCAATTATCGCGGGTGGAGGTCACTTGCGACCACACCGGCGAAGTCTCGGGCACGCTGCCGAGCTCCGCTTTGTCGCCCGTGTGGGTGGTCTGAATAAATGCTGCGATTTCTTGCAGCGCATGCGCGTCACTGCGGTTCATGAAACGGCCTTCGCGCTGCGCCCGGTCGAGATAATAGTGACACACGTAATTCGCTCGGCCCTTGAGTAGCGCGACTTTGACCGGAACTTTTAAAGCTTTTCTGACTAGCGGAATATCGCGATCGAATAACTGGTCTTGCAAAGTCTTGGTGCCGGTGGAAATAATCACTTTCCCGCCGAGCAACAACGCAGGGACGAGGTAGGCGAAGGTCTTGCCGGTGCCGGTGCCCGCTTCGGCGATCAATGCCGTTTGCGTTTCGATGGCATTGGCGATCGCCGCCGCCATTTCAATTTGCTGACCGCGCGGTTTGTAATCGGGTAAGGCTTGCGCGAGCGGCCCGCTATCGGCGAACACCGAGGCGATCAATTCCATGGTTTATCGAATCGCCTAAGCGAGGGAAGCTCTGATTTATCCTGATTTCGTCGCGATACGGCGTTGCTCACAAAAAATATCTCCTTACATATGACCAATATGCTGCGTCAATATTTTTTGTTCGCGCCTTGTCTGGCTTAGAACTCAGAATAAATCAGAGCTTCCCGAGGTTATCAATCGCGATCGGCTCGATCGCTTCGGGCAAATCAAAACCGAATACCCTGGCGTAAAAGTACAACTCAACATCCAGCGCGCGCTTCAACGTTTCGCTGCGGCGAAATCCATGCTGCTCGCCGGGGAAGGCGATATACGCAACCGGCAGGCCTTTACGTTTCAACGCGGCAACCATGGTCTCGGCTTGGTTGGGCGGGACGACTTTATCTTCGAGCCCTTGCAAAAAAATCACCGGCGCGTTCAAACGATCGACATGGTTAATCGGCGAACGCTCGCGATAGACTTCCGCCGCCGCGGGATAGGGCCCGACCAGACGATCCAAGTAGCGCGACTCGAATTTATGCGTGTCCTCCGCCAGCGCGGTAAGGTCGCTCACACCGTAGTAACTGGCGCCGGCTTTGAAACAATCTTCGAACGTCAGCGCACACAAGTGTCGTATAACCGCCGGCGCTGTTGCCACGGATGATCAGACGCTCGCCGTCGACCAGGCCGCGCTCGGCCAGATGTTGCGCACCGTTCACGCAATCGGCGCGATCGATCAAACCCCACGCGCCATTCAAACGCCGGCGATAATCCCGGCCCAGCCCGCTGCTGCCGCCGTAGTTGACATCCAGCACCGCAAAACCGCGGCTGGTCCAATACTGAATGCCGAGCTTAAGCGCGTTGGTCGTCGCCGATGTCGGCCCGCCGTGACTGATCACAATAAGCGGCGGCCGTTGGTCGTTTGGTGCAGCAAAATTCGGATTGTGGGGCGGATAAAAATATCCGAATGCCGTGACATTGTTACCGGTGGCAAATTCGATCACCTGTGGTATAGAAAAATTCTGTGCCGGTATCGCCGCGGCGCTTGCGCGGCGGATGGTTGTCATTTTTGTCGTCGCAAGATCGAGTTCTATCACGGCGTCGACATCCCGGGGCGATGCCGCGCTGAAAACGACTCGCATGCCGTCCGCAGAAAGAAAACCTATATCAGATAACGCTGAAGGTATTTCCGTGAGCACCTTGGAATCGAGATCGATGCGGCCGAGACGCCAAACCCCCTGCACCGCATAACTGCAAACGATTTCGTTGCGCTCGGTAAACGCATAGGTCGAGAGGCCGAATACCCATTGCGGCAAACCGAACTCGGCCGCCATGGGACACACAGCATCGACATTGCCATTGCGCAAGCGATAAAGATTCCACCAACCGGACCGGTCCGATACAAAATACAGTTCGCCCGCTGGCGACCATTCCGGCTGAAAAATAGATTCCTGATTTCCGCCCGCTATACACTTCGCGCCCGCTAACTTACCATTTGCATCTCTATCCGCAAGCCAGAGCTCGGTAGAATCCCAAGGCATATCGGGATGGCGCCAGCACAACCAGGCAAGCGACTGGCCATCGGGACTCAAGCGCGGCGTCGAGTAAAAATCGTAGCCGCTCGCCAAGACAGAGATCCTTCCGTCAGCGAGATTAATCTCGATCAATGAATTTTCTGGCTCGCGATTTGCGACTACCATGATCCTCACAAACTGCGATCAAAGTCTGGCGCTGGGTATCGACTTGCAGATCGGCGTAGCGGCGTTTGCTTTTTGCGGTGAGCGCGAGCGGCTCTGCGTTCCAGGTTTGGCGATAAATGCGTTGATCGGCGTCGTTGCAAAAATACGCACCATCGGCATCCACCGCGTAAGCGCCGCCACCGTATTCGTGGGCGCGAGTTCGCACGTTGAAGTTCAGCGGCGTGATGTCTTTAATTACGCCGCTGGAATCACGGCGCACGATTACATTGCGTCCACCCTCTGCAGGACGGCCTTCGAGCCAGAAAGTTTGGTCGCCAAGCGCCTTGCAGGCACTCAAGCGCAACGCGCCGCCGGCCGCGATGAGATCCGATGTGATAGGCGAACGCCACGTGCCATAGGGAGCTACGGTAGCCATGCTTCGATCTTAAATGGATAAAGCATCATTATTTCGAAACTACCCGTGGGAAGCAAATTAAGCACGCCCATGACACGCTTGACGGCAACGAAAAAAATCCTCCACTATTTGTCTATGTGGATCAAGAACCTCTTGTTAACCGCCGCGGTGGCGCTGTTCGCCAGCACTTGCTGGGCTGATGAACGCGAGCGAACCACCCATCGCGTCCGATGCTGAAGACCCTCGGCCAGCGTCTACGTCGCGGCCGGATCATAGCCAAGAATTAGTGTTTCACGCGTTGGCGTTTATCGGCGTGAAATATCGATACGGCGGCGTATCACCGGACACGGGCTGGGATTGCAGCGGCTACGTTTATCACGTGTTTCGAGAGGCGGTGGGTGTCAGTCTTGCCGCGCGATGCCGCTTCCATGAGCGGCAAAGGCGAACCCGTTTCGCGCCGCGAACTACAACCGGGAGATTTGGTTTTCTTTAATACGCTCAAACGCGCGTTTTCCCACGTCGGCATTTATTTGGGCGATAACCGTTTCATCCATGCGCCCGCCAGCGGCAAAGCGGTGCAGATTTCCAACATGGGTTCTGAGTATTGGGCGCGGCGCTACGATGGCGGCCGGCGTATTACTCTCGCAGAGGAACAATAGTATTTTTTAAGGCATGCCTGAAGATGCCGGTGGATACTGGCGCTCAGGCTGTGCATGGCTGCGAAGCAAGCTGAGAGCGGATGGTGGCATCATCACGGTAGGGTGGATCAAGCGTAGCGGATCCACCAAACGATTGATGGTGGATCCGGCGCTATGCGCCTTGATCCACCCTACTTCGCACTTGTCATTGCGAGCGACGCAAAGCAATCTCATTCCTTAAGCGTCGAAAAGTTCGAGATCGCCACGTCTCCCGTTGAGCTCCTCGCGATGACAAGTTCACCCATGGCGCAACTTCATCACCAATACGATCAGCGCCAAAATAAACGTCACGATGTTAGCGATGATCACCGGCCAGGCGCCTAGTAAAATTCCATAAATCAGCCAAAACGCCACACCGGTGATGAACACCACGTACATCACCAACGAGATGTCTTCGGTCGATTTGGTTTTCAGAACTTGAATCACTTGCGGCAAAAACGCGATGGTCGTGAGGGTTCCTGCGATGATGCCGATACTGTCTTTAAGCAAATTTTCTCCCATTAGTCGAGCTGTTCACCGTATTTATTCAAGTGCTGCGCTTTCGCATGGGCTATCCAGTCATCGCGCACGATACGATTCGAAAACGCGCCGAGCTTGCCGGCAATTGCGTTCACGTCGGCCTCGCTCCATTCGGCGATCTGTTTGAATGTGACAATACCTTCGTTATGCAATAGCTTTTCCAAGGCCGGGCCGATACCGTGGATACGCTTGAGGTCATCCTTGTTATGCTTTTGGTTTATCGTTGCCGGCGAAGCAGAAGCCGTCGCTTGAATCTGCGCGCGCAGCCGCGCGATCTCGGCTTCGCGCGCCGGCAACGCGCCTGCAAGCCGCAGCCAGCGCAACAAATCAGCTTGCAGATTCGCAACCTCATGGGCCACTTGCCGTAAGCGATATTCGCGCTGGGCGATACCGCGCTCAAGTTCCAACGCGTGGGCGGAATGGGCGGCGACGCCATCGATCAACGGTTCGAGCTCCGTCACTTGCCGATGTAATCGAACTATGGTCGTGTCCTTTGCCTCAAGCTTAGCATTGCGCTGGGCCAATTCGTGTCGCGTTGCCGCTAGTTCGGATTTCATTAAAGCTTTCTGTAGATCGCCCTGCCCGAATCGCAACTATCTCTCGCTCCCGGATTTGCAGCGAGTGTGCGTCGCGTTCCAACAAACGCTGGCGCAAGACGTCGATCGTTTTAAGCTCTTGTTGCAACGCTTCGACTTCTTCGTCTTTCGCGCGACGCAGCGCATCCAGTTCGGCGGCGAGATGCGTCCGCTTCGCTTCCGTTTCTTTGAGGCGCTGGGGCAGCGCGTCCAACTCGCCGACTCGCTTTTTCAGTTGCGCGATTTCACCGTCGCGAAGGCGAACGGCTTCAGCCAAACGACTTTCCAACTCCAACACCTTCGCATCGCGCGCTTTTACCGCGATGGTCAACGGTTCGAGTTCGACGGTGCGTTTATGCAAGCGCGAAATGTCCTGGTCTTGTGCGTTGATGCGGGCTTGAGCAGACTCCAAATTCTTCGACGCCTGGGCAAGAGTCTGTTCCGTCCGAGCCAGTTTGGCGGGAACAGGATCGAGTTGAGCGAGCCTGGCACTGTCCTCTGCAATGCGCTTCTCCTGCTCGCCCATGAGTGCGCGAGCAGCGCGATGCTCTTGCTCCAACTTGGAATAGGATGCTTCCTGATCATCGAGCTTGGCCTGCCGATCGGCGCTCTCCACCGTCAAACGGGCGACTTGGCTGGATACATCGTTGAGCTGCTCAGTCTGTTGCCGAATCAGCCGATCGCGCTCGGCGATCGCGGTGTCGCGCGTCTGTATAATATCCTTCGATTTCAACAGCTCGTTTTCTAAGCGGCCGACCCGGCCCTCGAGATCACGCTTCAACTGTTCGTGTTTAGCGCGGGATTCATTCTGCAAGGAATTAAGGCTGGTGCGCATCGTCCGGCTGCGCCAAACCCATGCGATCAGCCAACCCACCGCGAGACCGACAATCAGCCAAAGCACAGCGTTTCCCGCCGAGGCAGCCATCTTTACTCTCCCATTTTCAGTGCGGTTTATGGTAACGCACTTGCGCGCCAAATGCCTATGGCGCTATGAGAAATGTTATGCTGCCCGCCATCTCGCATCGTTCTGTTTTAAGGCTCGTTGATGCTGCTGATTGAACTCATCGTCGCTCTATTGTTGTGCGCCGTCGGCCTCGCCTGGTTGGCGCGGCGCTGGCGCATCCCCTATCCCATTCTGCTGACTCTGGGCGGCATCGCATTGAGTTTTGTTCCGGCGTTGCCGAAACTTCCCATCGATCCGAATTTGATTCTGGTGATTTTCCTGCCGCCGATTCTATATCCCGCGGCTTTGCTCACTTCGTGGCGGGATTTTCGTCGTGCAGTTCGGCCTATCTCATCGTTAGCCATCGGCTTGGTCCTCGCGACCACCTTGATCGTCGGCGTAGTGTTAAAGCTCTTGGTGCCCGATATTCCTTGGGCGGCAGCATTTGCATTCGGCGCCATCATCTCGCCGCCGGATGCGGTCGCAGCCACCTCGATACTCGGCACCATGAAACTCTCGCGCCGTACGGTCACGATCCTCGAAGGCGAGAGTTTGGTCAACGACGCAACCGGCTTGGTGCTGTACAAATTCGCTGTTGCCGCAACCTTGAGCGGTGCGTTTTCGGCGACTGCGGCCAGCGGCCAATTCGTCCTCGTCGCCGCCGGAGGGATACTCGCTGGCGTGGCGATCGGTTATGCCTTCGTCGTATTGCATCGACACCTGCGTGATCCCTTGATCGAAATCATGCTGTCGCTGACCTTGCCCTACACTGCTTATTTGCTAGCCGAAACGGTGCACGTATCCGGCGTCTTGGCCGTTGTGGCGGCGGGCTTGGTGCGCGCCCGCCATGCACCGGAAGTATTTTCGCCGGAAACGCGATTGCTCGGGCGGTCGGTGTGGAACTTGGTGGTGTTTTTGCTGAACAGCTTGATCTTCATCATCATCGGATTACAACTACCGGAAATTCTAAAAGCGCTCGGCAATCACACACTCGCGCAGTTGTTGGGCTGGGGTGTAATCGTCAGCCTGGCGGCTATGGTGGTGCGTATGGTGTGGGTTTTCCCATCCGCTTACATTCCACATTTGCTGAGCCGCCGCATTCGTGCCCGTGAAAACAAACCATCGTGGCAGGCTGTCACCCTGGTCGGCTGGTGCGGCATGCGCGGCATTGTTTCCCTTGCCGCGGCGCTCGCGCTGCCGACGGAGTTTCCCTACCGCGACCTCATTATTTTTCTCACCTTTTGCGTCATTGTCGCGACGCTAATCGTGCAAGGGCTTTCCATGCCCGTGGTCATCCGCGCGCTCAAGATCGGCGCCGATTGGAACGCCTACGACGAAGAACGCAAAGCCCGCGCGCAAGTCCTGCAAGCCGCGCTGCGTCAGTTCGACACCTGTGCTAAAGAACATCCGACTAGTCAGGTCACCGCGGATTTAGTGCGCGAAGAATATCAACAACGAATCGAATCCCTCCACCCCACCCGCTTGGCGTTCGACGAACAGCCGGAATCGTTTCAGCAACTGCGTCTCGCGCTGGTCGAAGCGGAACGCAAAGAGCTGATTCGCCTGTGGCGCGCGCAGGAAATCGGCGACGAAACGCTGCACGAAATCGAACACGAACTGGATTTGGAAGAAACGCTGCTGCGGCGTTAGCCCTCACGTACGCGCGCGCCTCAATATCAAACCGATGCCCTGCGAGCCGCATTTAGAGTGGCTCGCAGGCCAATACATAAACATTGAGTGGTAGGGCGCAATCCCTATTGCGCCGTATGTATTGCGATATTTCCCAGCGACACGGCGCAATAGGGATTGCGCCCTACGTTTTAACCGCGCAGCTTAAACCGCTGTATCTTCCCCGTCGCAGTCTTCGGTAGCTCTGCAACGAATTCGATCCAGCGCGGATATTTGAACGGCGCGAGCTTATCTTTCACATGTTGTTTCAGCGCATCGATCAATTTCTCACTTGCGCTCACGTCTGCCTTCAAAACCACAAAGGCTTTGGGTTTGACGAGCTCGTCTTCATCGGCTTTTCCGACCACCGCAGCCTCCAACACGGCATCATGAGTGATGAGTGCCGCTTCGACTTCCACCGGCGAAACGTACTGGCCGCTCACCTTGAGCATATCGTCGCTGCGGCCGCAATAGACATAGTAGCCCGCTTCGTCTTGCAAATACTTATCGCCGCTCTTGGTCCATTCGCCGCCGAAGGTTTGCTGCGAGCGTTCGCGGTTGTTCCAATAGAGTATGGCGCGGGTCGGGCCTTTGACGTGCATATCGCCGATTTCTCCGGATTTCACGGGAACGCCCTGGTCGTCGACGAGGCGAATCTCATAGCCGGGTACGGCTTTACCGGTGGTGCCGTAACGCACGCTACCCGACGCGTTGGACATGAAAATGTGCAACATTTCGGTGGAGCCGATGCCATCCAAAATATCGACGCCGAAATGCCGCTGCCAGCGTTCGCCCAGATCTTTCGGCAACGCCTCTCCCGCCGATGCGCAACGGCGCAGTTTCACGGCGTCGGCGCGCGGCAGATCGGGGCTCGCGAGCATGGCCGCAAACAGCGTGGGCACTCCATAGAAGATCGTCGGCTGATGTTGGATGAGCCGCGCGAACACGGCGGCGGGCGTGGGACGTTCGGCCATGAGTATGGTCGTTGCGCCGACGCTCAAGGGAAAACTTAAGCCGTTACCTAATCCGTAGGCAAAAAATAATTTGGCGGCGGAAAACACCACATCGTCTTCGCGTATGCCCAAGATCGGCTTCCCATATAGCTCAGCGGTCTGTATCAGGCTGGAATGGGCGTGGACCGTGCCTTTGGGCGCGCCGGTCGAGCCGGAAGAATACAGCCAAAAGCACATGTCGTCCGCTGCCGTCGGCGCAAACGATTTCTCACATTCGGAGTCGGCGAGCAGCGTCGCGAATGCCGTTTGGCCCACTGCCGGTTTTCCCGAAACGATCACTCGTTTCAAATGCGGCAAGCCTTTTTCGACCATTGGGTTGAAAATGGGTAGCAGCGCGTCGGAAACGACCAACACTTGCGCCCGGCTATCCTGCAGCATGTAAGCGTAATCTTGCGTGGTCAGCAAAGTATTGACGCACACGGGAACCACTCCGGCTTGGATCGCGCCGAGAAAGGCCGTGGGGAAATCGATGCCGTCGTGCAACGCCAGCAAAATGCGCTGCTCTTGCGCGAGGCCCAAGCGTTTCAGGCCATGGGCGAAGCGCGCCGCGCGATCGGCCAACTCGGCGAAGGAATAACTGCCGTGGTCGTCGATATAGGCGATTTTGTCATCGCGACCGCTTTGCAGGTTGCGCTGCAACAGATCGGCGGCCGCATTGTAAGGATTGGAATTCAACATATTCAGCTTATAAGATTGGAAAGAAATTGTTCGAGTTCCGGCGCCAGCGGCGCCGTTAAGCGACATTGGCGCATGGGTAATGGGGTGCGCAAAACCGAGGGACGCGGCGTGTAAGAACATGCGTTTTAATCCGCTCTTCGATAATTCTCGATTCAAGCCGAAGTCACCGTATTTTTCGTCGCCCAAAATCGGAAAACCCAGATGCGCCAAATGAACCCGAATCTGATGGGTGCGGCCGGTTTTGAGCTCGGCTTCCAACAAAGAATAGTCCGGCCAGACCTTCACTTTGTGGAAAATCGTGTGGGACGCCATGCCCTCGCCGTCGACGGACACCCGGCGTTCGCCCTCGCTGGTGACATATTTGGTCAAAGCGAGTTTGACGCTTTGTTTGTCGTTTTTCCATTGCCCTTTGACCAGTACCTGGTAACGCTTGTCCGTGGCGCCATCACGTAGCATTTCGTGCATACCAAGCAAAGCCGTACGCTTTTTAGCCAACAACAACACGCCGGAGGTATCACGGTCGAGCCGGTGTACGAGCTCCAAAAACTTGATTTCCGGCCGCGCCGCGCGGGCGATTTCTATGGCGCCGGAACTGATACCGCTGCCGCCGTGTACCGCCAGCCCGGCGGGTTTGTTGAGGGCGAGGAGGTACTCGTCTTCGAAAATCACTGCCGGCATCTTCGGCAATCGCGGAAAACTCGGTTTCGCCGCCGGCTCCGCCAAGCGCAACGGCGGCACGCGCAATTCGTCGCCTTCGCCGAGCCGGGTGGTCGGCTGCGCGCGTTTGCCATTGACCCTGATTTCGCCGCTGCGGACGATGCGATAGACGTGGCTTTTCGGCACGCCTTTCAACGCGCGGAAAAGATAGTTATCCAATCGCTGACCTTCGCCCGATTCCTCCACCCGAACGAAGGTCACAGCATTTTTGCCTAAATCCTTCATTTTGAATATACTATTGTTCATCCGGAGCTTACCGGTGCGGTACTGGGTGGCATTTGAACAAGAATCCTGCCCATTCCCTCCCACCTCCGGAAGACAAGGTTATCTCGCTCACCTCAATCTAGACACATAGATCGGCGCACCAAATTAATGCTTTAAGCATATGCTGCGCGATTCCCGTCATGACACCAAGTAGCGACGCTGTAAAAGTTACGCGCTCGACATACCGGATATTGTATCGGTCTTGCGCCGAGTTGATCGTCCTAATAATTGGACTCCTCGGCTGTGAGGCAAGACCCGTTGGCACATTACTACATTATCGTTACGTTTTATGATCATTTCATTTCACACTGACGTAGTAGCCCGCCGCCGCTTCAGCTAGCGCCCGGCCTGTGCCGACTTTCCCTTAGCGTTAGGAGCGCGGGAGAGTGAATTATGAAACGCATGTTGTTTAATGCGACCCAAGCCGAAGAGCTGCGGGTCGCCATTGTCGATGGGCAAAAGCTCATCGACCTCGATATAGAATACGCAGGAAAAGAGCAACGCAAGAGTAATATTTACAAAGGCATCATCACCCGCGTCGAGCCCAGTCTCGAAGCGGCGTTTCATCGATTACGGCGCCGAGCGCCACGGTTTTCTCCCCTTCAAGGAAATTTCCCGGGTTTATCTGAAGGGCGAAGACGGCGAGTTTTCCCGTTCGCGCATCCAAAGCGTGCTCAAAGAAGGCCAGGAACTGATCGTCCAGGTCGACAAAGACGAGCGCGGCAATAAAGGCGCGGCGCTGACCACTTTCATCAGCTTAGCCGGGCGTTACCTGGTGCTCATGCCGAACAATCCGCGCGGCGGCGGCGTTTCGCGCCGGGTGGAAGGCGACGAGCGCACTGAATTGCGCGATGTCATGGATCAGCTCGAAGTGCCCAGCGGCATGAGCATCATCGCCCGCACCGCCGGCATCGGCCGTGCCGTTGAAGAGTTGCAGTGGGATTTGAATTATTTGCGGCAACTGTGGACCGCGATCGAAGACGCATCGACCACGCAATCGGGACCTTTCCTGATTTATCAAGAAGGCAGCCTGGTGATCCGCGCCATCCGCGATCTGTTCCAGCCCGACATCGGCGAAATTCTGGTCGATACCGAAGCGATCTACGAACAGGCACGGCAGTTCATGTCCCACGTGATGCCGGACAACGTCAACAAGGTCAAGCTGCACCGCGACGACGTGCCGCTGTTCTCGCGCTTTCAGATCGAGCATCAGATCGAGACGGCTTACCGACGGGACGTGACCTTGCCGTCCGGCGGCGCCATCATTATCGATCACACGGAAGCCTTGGTGTCGGTGGACGTTAACTCGGCTCGCGCGACCCGCGGTGCGGACATCGAGCAGACGGCGTTGAACACCAATGTCGAAGCCGCCGATGAAATTGCCCGCCAATTGCGTTTGCGTGACCTGGGTGGCCTGGTCGTCATCGATTTCATCGACATGGAAAGCCAGCGCAACCAGCGCGAAGTCGAAAACCGCCTCAAGGACGCCCTCAAGCACGATCGCGCCCGGGTGCAGATGGGCAAGATCTCGCGTTTCGGCTTGCTGGAATTGTCGCGCCAACGCCTACAACCCAGCTTGGGCGAGAGCAGCCACATCCCCTGCCCGCGCTGCGGCGGCACCGGCCACATCCGCGATATCGAATCCTCGGCATTGCATATCCTGCGCATCCTGCAGGAAGAAGCGATGAAGGAATCCACCGCATTGCTCCGTGCCCAGGTTCCGGTCGACGTCGCGACCTTCTTGTTGAACGAGAAACGCGCCGATATTCACGCTCTGGAAGCTCGCCTCAAGGTCAATGTGGTGTTGATCCCCAACCCGCACATCGAAACGCCGAATTACGAGATCGAGCGCATCAAACAAGACGAGTTGTCGGAAACGGAAGCGGAATTGCCGAGCTACAAACTGGTGACCGCGCCGGTGGCCGAAGATCAGGCACCGGCGGGCAAAGATTCGGAATCGCGCCCGGTGCGGCAACAGGCAGCCGTGCAAGGAATTACCCCGGAGCAGCCGGCGCCGATGCCTTCCGCCCCGGCGCCCGTGGTAGCGGAAGTGAAACCCTCTTTGATCGGCCGCATCATGGGCTGGCTGAAGGGCGGCAGCGCACCCGAACCGGCGGTAGCGCCGGTCAAACGCGCGGCTCCAAACAAACCCGCGACCGGGTCGGAATCCGGCAATCGCAATCAGCAACAGCGCGGCGAGCGGCGGCCGCGGCGGGACAGACCGGAACGTCAGGACCGGCCCGAACGTCCCGATCGCCAGGATAGGCCGGAACGTCAGGAGCAACGCCCACGGCCGGTTGAAGCCGGCGAAGGCCGCGACAATGAACGCAGCCGGTCGAATCGCCAACCGCGTCCGCCGCGCCGCCAAGAAGAAACTGAGTCGCAAACGGCAGCAGCGATCGTCGCCGAACCGGCAAAGGACAGCGCCGCGAAAGACCAGGGCGAAGGCCGAAGCAAGCGCGGTCGTCGCGGCGGTCGTCGCGATCGCGGCGAGCGGCACCACGGCGAAACCCGCAATGGCCAGGAAACGTTGCCATTTAATGCGGAAGAAAAGCACGAGGTTCACTCCGATCCGGTACCCGAACCCATGGCGTTGCATAGCGCCCCGCCACCGCGCGAGACCGAAATGCCACCCGCGCCACGGGTAGAAGAATCGCCGCTCCAGCCGGCGATGCAGGAGCGAACCGCGCCGATCGAAGCCCGCGAGGACTTTGCACCCATGCTAGACCCCACTCCGGCGCAATATTCTGCCCCGATGCCGGAAACCGTATCCGTTGCGGATCTGTCCGCGTCACAGGGGATGGAGGAAATCACTGCGCCCGTGGTTAACGGCGGCGATGCGCCCAGCTACGCACAAAGTTCCGACGAAACGCAACGGCCGCGTCATCCCCGCCGTCGCCGCCAGTATGGCGGACGGCACGAACGTCCCGCTCAATCCGATTTGACCATCGTGGAAACGGACCCTAATCGCCAGACTATGCCGGAGCCGGTAGTGGAACTAGCCATGGACGCCCCGCACCGTGAACGACCGGCGCGCCGTCCCCGTCGCGAGTTGCCGCCCGCGGAGCCGTTAGTGCAAGTAGAAACGCAGAAAGCGGACGGTTAACGATGGCTGGCACGATCGATTTCTTTTTCGATTTCACCTCTCCCTACGGATACATGGCGTCGGAGCATATCGACGCGCTCGCCGCGAAGTATCAGCGGGAGGTCGATTGGCATCCCATTCTGCTCGGCTTCATTTTCAAGCAGACCGGCCAAGTGGCGCCGATGCAGGTTCCGCTGAAAGGTCCTTACAGCCTGCACGATATGCGGCGCAGCGCGCGATATTACCAAGTGCCGCTTAAAGTCCCGAGCGAATTTCCGAAGCTGGCCATCGCCGCGACTCGCGGCTTTTATTGGCTCAAGGACCAAGATCCGGCACTCGCGCGCAAGTTCGCCCATGAGGTTTACCGCGCTTATTTTGTCGACGATCGCGACATCGGCAACGCCGAGGTCATAGCGGAAATCGCCGGCAGCGCCGGGATCGATCGCGCTGCTTTTACCGCAGCGCTGCAAACCGATGCGGTGAAGGAACGCTTCAAGGCGGAAAACGATGGCGCCATTGCGCGCGGTGTATTCGGATCGCCCTATTTTCATCGTCGATAATGAGCCGTTCTGGGGCGCCGATCGCCTGACCGCAACTGGAACAGTGGCTGAAAACCGGAGGCTTCTGATTCTATTTCTATTTTGAAATAAAAACGGAATAACAAAATGGCTCTTGATCCGCAGGTCCAAGCACTTGCTCGAAGCGGCCGCGCGCTCCGGCCGCACGCCGATCAATCATTTCCCGCCGGTGGAAGCCCGAGTGCAGTTCAGGGAACTGCGCAAGGCATTGTTGCCGCCTACGCCGCCGATCGGCTCGATAGCTGAACTTTCCATCCCCGGTCGCCACGGCGCGATCCCCGTGCGCCACTATCGGCCGGTGGGAAGCAATCCAAACCAGGTATTACCGTTGTTGATTTACTTTCACGGCGGCGGTTGGGTGGTAGGCGATCTGGAAAGCCACGACTCCCTTTGCCGGCTGTTGGCGAACGGCGCCGGATGCGCCATCATGGCCGTCGACTATCGCATGGGGCCGGAGCATAAATTTCCTGCAGCGGTCGACGATGCCGAGGATGTGGTGCGGCATGTTTGCGCACGCGCGGCGGAATACAACATCGATCCCGCGCGCATTGCCCTCGGCGGCGATAGCGCCGGCGGTAACTTAGCCGCGATCGTAGCCATGCTGTGCCGCGATAGCGGTGGTCCGGCGATTAAGCATCAGTTGCTGATTTATCCCGCCACGGACATGGCGATGGATCGCCCGTCCCATTTCGAGTTCGCCGAGGGATATCACCTGACGCGCGATCTGATGTTGTATTTCCGCGGCCATTATTTGAAAGATACCGCTGATATCAAAGACTGGCGCGCTTCTCCGCTGTTGGCCGAAAACCATGCAGACTTGCCGTCCGCCCACATCATCACCGCGGGGTTCGATCCTTTGCGCGATGAAGGCAAGGCTTATGCCGATGCGTTATCGGCGGCGGGCGTCAGCGTCGACTATCGCTGTTACGAGGGAATGATTCACGGCTTCATCACCATGTCCGGCGCGTTGCAGGTAGGGAATGTAGCGATTGCCGATTGTGCCGCAGCGCTGCAAAAACAATTCAATTAGGTTTTGCGGCCCACTCGAAACTGAACTGTCCGAAACGGCGGCCGATTAAATCAAAGGTTTTTTCCTGCACGTCGCCGCCGCGATCGAGTACGACCGTATAGCGGCCACCGTCGACTTTCACAAAGAACAACGGCCCGTCGGCGATGGCATCCATGATGGTTTCCTGCGCTTGGTTGAGGATCTTTACCTTGACCTCTCCCGCCGCGGTCGGCTTGTGATCGACGGAAAAAAATAGCTGCAAACCGTAATCCGGCCCGCGTTTGCGGATCGCCGCCGAATCCGGTTCCGTCACGCCTCCTGTTAGGTAAGTCGTATGCTCATACTTCTTCGGCTTCGACATTTCCTCGCCTTGGGCCGATAGGCCGGTAGCTAAGGTACACAACAGGGCGAGCGCAACAAAAAACTTCTGCACGTAAATTCTCCTCGGGAACAGTTAAAGGTAATTGTACCTTTTAACGCAAGCTTGGCAGTCTGGATGACGGTTGTAGCCGCTTGGCGCTACTCTGGCAGCCGTCAGCGACTAGTGGTCGTGCTGCGATGGCGCTCGCGTAAGTGTTGCAGGAAACCGTGGGCGGCATCTTCCACCAAGTCGAGCACCAATTCGAAGCCTTGGACGCCGCCGTAGTAAGGATCCGGTACCTCGCGCACCGGCGCCTTGCGCGCGTAATCCAACAATAACGACAGCTCGGCGCGCGCGTTGTTCGGGTAAATCGCTTTCAAGTCCTTAAGGTTTTTACTATCCATCGCCAGGATGTGATCGAACTCAAGGAAATCCTGCGGGCGTACTTGACGCGCACGCAGGCGCGACAGATCGTAGCCGCGCTTGCTGGCGGCCTGTTGCGCGCGCCGATCCGGTGGATCGCCTTTTTGATAGTCGCTGGTGCCGGCGGAATCGGTTTCGATCTGCATGGACAGCCCCGCCTGTTCCACCACGTGGCGAAACACGCCCTCGGCGGTCGGTGAGCGGCAGATATTGCCCATGCAAACGAATAGAACTCTAATCATGATTTGTCATTTTTATCGTAAATCAGAATGGGCAAAAAACAAGATGCCGCCAACCTAACAGCTTGATTATAATAAGCGCATCGACGAAAAACACATCGGCCTGCGAGGCAATACCAGCGCGGCTCTCCAGCCATGCCTTGCCACGAGGCAGACTGCATGCGGCTGCTGGCTACTCCGGGTTTACAAACAACTTCTGCTTCAGGCTCTTGAGTTGATCGCGCACTTTCGCCGCCTGTTCAAACTCCAGATTTTTGGCATGATCCAGCATTTGCTTCTCCAGCTTTTTAAGCGTGACGGTCATTTGTTTCTCGCTCATGGAATCGTATTTGGCGGTTTCCTGAGCTGCTTTCAACATCTCGCGCTGCGTGTCGGGATCGTAAATCCCCTCGATAATGTCCTTGATTTTTTTCGACACGCCGATCGGCGTAATGCCTTCCGCTAAATTGTGCGCGATTTGCTTGGTGCGGCGGCGATCGGTTTCGCCGATGGCTTTTTTCATCGACTCGGTGACTTTGTCGGCATAGAGAATCGCCGTGCCATTGATATGGCGCGCGGCGCGGCCGATGGTTTGAATCAGCGAACGCTCGGAACGCAAAAAGCCTTCCTTGTCCGCATCGAGTATCGCGACCAGCGATACTTCGGGCAAATCCAACCCTTCACGCAACAAATTAATCCCGACCAGCACATCGAACACGCCCATGCGCAAATCGCGGATGATCTCGACGCGCTCGACGGTGTCGATATCGGAATGCAAATAGCGCACCTTCACCGTGTGTTCAGCGAGATAATCAGTCAAATCTTCCGCCATGCGTTTGGTGAGCGTGGTCACCAACACGCGTTCGTTCTTGGCTACCCGCTCCTTAATTTGCGACAGCAGATCGTCTACTTGATGCGAAGCCGGAAGCACTTCGATCTGCGGATCGACCAGCCCCGTCGGGCGCACCACTTGCTCGACCACCTGGGCTTGATGTTCCGCTTCATAAGTCGACGGTGTCGCCGAGACGAACACCACTTGCCGCATCATCGCCTCGAATTCATCGAAGCGCAGCGGCCGATTATCCAATGCCGAGGGCAAACGAAATCCGTACTCGACCAGATTTTCCTTGCGCGCGCGATCGCCCTTGAACATGGCGCCCACCTGCGGCACGCTGACATGGGATTCGTCGATAATCATCAGCGCTTTCTTAGGCAGATAATCGATCAAAGTCGGCGGCGGCTCGCCCGCGGCGCGGCCGGATAAAGGCCGCGAATAGTTTTCGATGCCTTTGCAAAAACCGATTTCGTTCAGCATTTCCAGATCGAAGCGCGTGCGCTGTTCGATGCGCTGCGCTTCCAGTAACTTGCCTTGGCTGACGAATTGCTCGATCGCGTTCGCGCAATTCCTGCTTAATGAATTCGATCGCGCGCAAGGTCGTATCGCGCGGCGTGACGTAATGGCTCGACGGATACACGGTAAAGCGCGACAAGCGCCGCTGAATTTGGCCGGTGAGCGGATCGAACAAATCCAAGCGATCGACTTCGTCGTCGAACAAGCTGATGCGCAGCGCCGTTTCCGCATGCTCCGCCGGAAACACATCGAGCACATCGCCGCGCACGCGAAAGGTGCCGCGCTTGAACTCTATTTCGTTGCGCTGATATTGCATCTCGGTCAAGCGCTTGATGATGTCGCGCTGCGCGATTTTTTCTTTCTCGCGGATATGCAAAATCATGCCGTGATAGTCGACCGGATCGCCGATACCGTAGATGCACGACACCGTCGCGACGATCACCGTGTCGTCGCGCTCGAGCAAGGATTTCGTCGCCGACAAGCGCATCTGCTCGATGTGCTCGTTAATGCTGGAATCCTTTTCGATGTAGAGATCGCGCGACGGCACGTAGGCTTCCGGCTGATAATAATCGTAGTAGGAGACGAAATACTCCACGGCGTTTTCCGGCAAAAATTCGCGCATCTCGGAATACAACTGCGCGGCGAGCGTCTTGTTCGGCGCGAGGATCAACGCCGGCCGGCCGATGCGCGCGATCACGTTGGCCATGGTGTAAGTCTTGCCCGAGCCGGTGACGCCGAGCAAGGTCTGGAAGGCGAGGCCATCGTTGATGCCTTCGACCAGCTTGTCGATCGCCTGGGGCTGATCGCCCGCCGGCTGAAACGGCTGATGCAACTTGAACGGGCTATTCGGGAAGGTGACGATCACTGGTATAATTTTGTCCGCAAAACATTGTATTTTATCGCAATCCGGTCTCGAATCACATCATCTTATAGGAGTAGAAGTTGGAACTGTCTCGCCGCGTACAAGCTATCAAGCCCTCCCCCACCCTCGCCGTCACCGCCCGCGCCGCGAAACTGAAAGCGGAAGGGAAAGATGTCATTGGTCTCGGCGCCGGCGAACCGGACTTCGATACGCCGCAACACATCAAAGATGCGGCCATCGTCGCGATTAACAAGGGCTTCACCAAGTACACGCCGGTCGGCGGCACCGCGACGCTGAAGCAAGCGATCATCGCCAAGTTCAAACGCGATAACGGTCTCGATTACACCGCGAAACAAATACTGGTTTCCGTCGGCGGCAAGCAGAGTTTTTTCAATTTATGTCTCGCGGTGATCAATCCCGGCGATGAAGTGATCGTGCCCGCGCCCTATTGGGTTTCGTATCCCGACATCGCGCTGATCGCCGAGGGTAAACCGGTGATCGTCGAATGCGGCATCGAGCAAGGCTTCAAAATGACCGCAGCGCAATTGCAAGCGGCGATCACGCCGAAAACCAAAATCGTCGTCATCAACAGCCCGAGCAACCCGACCGGCGCGATGTATTCCGCCGCCGAGTTGACGGCGTTGGGTGTAGTGTTACGCGACGCGCCCCATGTGTTGATCGCCACCGACGACATGTACGAGCACGTGCGCCTGACGGACGAAAAATTCTGCAACATCCTCAACGTCTGCCCCGATTTGTATCCGCGCACCATGACCTTGAACGGCGTATCGAAAGCCTATTCCATGACCGGCTGGCGCATCGGCTATTGCGGCGGCCCGGAGAACATCATCACCGCCATGGAAAACGTGCAATCGCAAAGCACGTCGAACCCGACGTCGATCTCGCAAGTCGCGGCGGAAGCGGCGCTGAACGGCGATCAAGGCTGCATCGCGCCGATGGTGAAAGCGTTCAAAGAGCGGCACGCTTACGTCGTCGAAACGTTCAACGCCATGCCCGGAGTGAAGTGTATTACCGGCGGGCGGCGCGTTTTACGCTTTTCCCGATACGCGCGGCGCAATCGCATCGCTGGCAAAACGCGGCGTCATCAAAGCGGCGAACGATCTTGCGTTCAGTGAATATCTATTGGAGAAAGCCGGCGTCGCCGTCGTGCCGGGATCGGCCTTCGGCGCGGAAGGTTACATACGGATTTCGTTCGCGACTTCGATGGATAATCTGAAAAATGCGCTTGCGCGTATTCATCAGGCGATTATCTAAAATAAAGCCCAGGGAGAGGCAATCCCAGACCTGCTCTCCAGGCATATATCGCCACAAGCAAGTATCCATGCGGCTCTCAGCCGAACGCAATACGTAGGGTGGATCAAGCGTAGCGGATCCACCAATCAGGCAAAATCCGGTATCGGCCACGGCATTGCGATCGCTTTGGCTCGCGAAAGTGCGCGGGTGGGTCAATGGCCGCGCACCGGTGTAGGTCGAGGTTTGGAATTCTTGCCGTCCCTCGCTGACTCGTGTATTCTCTGGTGTATTCGATAGCAAATTGAATTTCATTATATTGTGCTATGCCGTTAGTCGTTCGCTTGAATCCGGAATTAGAGCAAGGCCTTAACGAATTGTCCGAAGAGGAAAACACGCCCAAGGCCGAGATCCTGCGCGACCTCCTGCGAGAGCGGCTTGCGCAACGCAGGAAGCGGCCAAACGCGTACGCCATTGCCCAAGAATTAGGAGTGATCGGCGCCGACGCAGATCCTCGCACGGACGTGGCGCAACATCATTCCAGATACCTGCGCGCGGCGCTGCGTGGCAAACGTCATTCTTGACACTGGGCCGTTGGTCGCGCTGTTCAAGCGCAATGACCATCATCATCGTCGCGCGATCGATTGGTTCGAACGCAATCGGGCGCGCTTGCTCACAACGCTGCCGGTGCTCACCGAAGCTTGGCACCTGGTAGCGCCGTCCACCCGGCTCAAGCTGAGCACCTTCTGCGCGCGAGCACTCACCGTCCCAGACCTGGGTGAGGATGCTGTTTCGCGTATTGATGCCATACTTGGCCGGTACGCCGATAGTCGCATGGACTTCGCTGACGCCTCGCTGGCGCTGCTGGCCGAGCGTAGCAATACCCTCGCGCTAGCCACCATCGACCTCGGCGATTTCGCGACATTTCGGCTCTCGTCGGGGAAACGCTTTCGGCTCGTGTTCCAATCTTAGCGTCTGTAGACCGGGCATCGCCCACCGAGGCTGTTCGCGAATTCGCGCGACTGCGTCTGCTATGTTGATGGATAGTATCCTTCTCGCCCTTGGTTAGGTAATACAGCCCAAACTAAAGACCTACGCGTTTTAATAGCGCAGCGAGCACTCCGACGGCGGTGCGATCGCCAATCCCATCATTCATTTAAACTGATCGCGTAGGAGCGAATGTAGCTCAAGCAGGATTGGCGAGCAGCGGTTCCGCAGACCTGCTCTGGGTTCGAATTGATGCGGTACGCGATGCATGAGTTTGCGGAATTTTTTGCTAACTTCCTTTCTCATTTAACCTCTTGATGGCAATCGTTTATTCATTATTTTTCTCACCTAAATTGCGAACTTTTTTGCCAAGTATGATTTAGTCTAATAGCATGCCGGAAGAACCGTGACCAGAGCGGGTTTCCAGGCATGCCTTGCCACGAGCAAGGATAGACAAGGCTTTCAGGCCGATGCCATGTAAACTTGCGTTTTGAATCGAGACCTAGCCATGAACGAACTTCTAAAGGGAGACACTGCGCTTATCACCGGCGCCGCATCCGGCATAGGCCGCGGCATCGCCCTCGCATTGGCGCGAGAGGGTGCGCGTGTGGCGCTTTCGGACATCGATACAGTTGGCGGCCAACGCATAACCGATGAAATCGCCGCGGAAGGTGCAGCGGCAAGATTCATTCACAGTGATTTGTCGGAACCGGATAGCGCCGAGAAATTGCTGCGCAGCGCGATCGAAGAACTCGGCCAACTCTCCATCCTCGTTCACAGCGCCAGCCCCAGACGCGACGAAACGCAAACCGCAGATGCGGTGACCGACGAACAATGGTTGGCGATGACGAATGTGAATCTACACTCGGGATTCAAACTTGGACGCGCCGCAGCTCAACATATGCGCGATAAAAAGATCGCCGGCCGTATTTTGTTCATTACCTCATTACATGCCGACACGCCGCGCAACCTGCCGCACTACAGCGCGTCAAAAGCAGGCACGACTATGGTGATGAAGGAACTCGCGCGCGCCTATGGTCCCTACGGAATCCGCGTCAACGCGCTCGCCCCCGGCGCAATTCCCGGTGGCGGTTTCGCCGCCGATCCGGCTACGCTCGTCGACAAGATCGCGCTGGGGCGCGTCGGCACGCCGGAAGACATCGGCAACGCCGCAGTCGGCCTGCTCAGCAATCGATTTTCTGCTTATGTGACGGGAATAACCTTGATCGTCGACGGCGGATTGGCGTTGTTCAATTGGATCGCTCCGCCGCGTGGCTAGATTAGAGAAATTCGGATTCGACCCAACAGCATATATCAGTTCTGCGTGCATCAAAGTTTTCGCTAAGTGTCTTGCTTTCCGTGGCGGTCATGGTGACGTCACAATCGGCCAATAGCGGTATTTCACAACACGGAATTGGACACCGGAAATTTGCCGCCCGGCATCAGCAGAATCGAAGTGCGCGCCATAACCAAGCCTCGAACGGCTTGATCGAACTTTTCAAATTAACTCGCCTACGAAACGATTGGAATGGCGTAATAGATTACCGACTTATCAGAGTTGGCGTCGTACTCAGCACCATAGAACTCTAGATCGCAGCCATAGGAATGTTGCATTCCAGATCGCAAAAGCCAACTTGAATAGATGTAGTTAACAGTCATGTTTACGTTCGCAACTAAGCCTCGATGAGCAAATCGGGCATATCGAGCTGCCGGTATGTACAAACTCAGTAAGCCGTTGGGCAACGAGTCAACGTGTGTTACGGGCACAGCGGCCCAATACTCCAGTTCGTCGGCACGCTCGGGAGCCTGGCTCACCACGCCGTAGCAGCCGCCCGGTATGCGATTAGGCACGCTTTCGAGGTGCGGCAGGAATGCCAACCATAGTTGTGGAAGCTTTTCAGCGATATTGTTTTTCTCGGAATCGACACCGAAGTATCGAGTGCGCATCCCCACAACGTGCATCGCGGGCTGTTCCTGAATTTCAGGCTCTAGCGACAAGTTAGCATTGATGTGATTCAAGTAATCCGCATCGAAACTAATTTTCTGCATAAAGGAAAAAGCGCCGGCATGCTTGCGATAGTGCGCGGGGGTCACGCTAAACGCTTTCTTAAACGCGCGAGTAAAGCTCTCTTGTGTATCAAACCCAGCGGCGAGCGCGATGTCTAGCACGCGCTCCTGCGTGGTCGCGAGTTTTTTCAACGATTTAGAAAATCGACGCGAACGAATGTAAGTCTTTAGGGTTTCATTGGTGAGCGCCTTAAAGATTCGCTGGAAGTGCCAATGGCTAATACCGGCATGGCGCGCGACGTCCGAAGCCTGAATATCGAATTCCAGATTTTCTTCAATGTATTCGATGCCGCGCTGCACTTGCGCTAGGTAGTTCATCGGTGTTTTCTCAGGTTTTTTTCTACTGAGGCCGAGTCTCGAAAAATCCCGTCATTGCGACCAGCATATCTTGTTCGTTGTACTGCCCATAACTGACGCCCTCTCCAATGATCGTGCCATCGCCGCTGACCATGTTCCATTTGGAAACGCTTACATCATGGTGCGCGAGAAAATATGTTGTCACAAAATGACCGCCCGGCACCTGCTGATGAAACGCGAGCATATAGTCGATAAGTGCTTCGTATCCGGCTGCGATCGTCATCGGGTCCTTATACTCGCACGTCGGTGCAACACATTTCAGAAGCGCGGCAGTTTTTCCTTGCCTTGAAGCTTCTTTCCAGGCGGCGGTATAGATCTCCCACGTAGTTGCTTTCTCGTTACTCATCGTCGGCTCCTTGGTTATTGCCGACCAGTTTACTTTCCTAGATAGAAGCGCTTTTGACATTCTGTGCGAATCTTACAGCGTGCGCGCCAATTACCTTTGGCATTGCAATGGGCTTCAGCAGACCATCAAAGGTAGTCATTCTTTGACCGTAACATTCTGTTTGCCGAAGACGCGTCTAAGCCAAAGGCTACTCAAGCGGGGCTCGACTCGCTCGAAGACCGCGGGTATCCTTCGGATATATAAGCTTGAATTCTTTACATGCCCGACGACGACTTTCTCCAACTTGTAATGCAGCAGCTCGGGGGGCTGGGCGTCCTCCGTGCGCGAAAAATGTTCGGCGGGCGGTACATCTATTGCGACGACCTATTCATTGCTACAGTTCACGACGGCACACTGTACTTCAAGGCGAACGCCAACACGGCACGGGACTTTGTCGCCCTCAAGCGACCAGTGTTTTCATATCCCAAGAAAGGCGGCGTCGCGACGTTACAATATTATCAGGCACCCTCAGAAGTCTTTGATCGCCGTGAAGCGATGGAACGCTGGGGACGCTTAGCGCTGCTCGCTGCGCAGCAAGACGAGAAGAAAACGAAGAAGAAATCGCCCAGAACAAAGTCAACTCGGTAGCGACAGATATTCAGGTTCGAGATTAACTGCCGAAAGTAGACCTTCGCGACCGGCGGGTTTGATCGATGACAGCCACACAATCAAGAATCAAATTCATTTAGTCAGATCGAACCCCAACTAAACACTGACCACATTACCTAGGCCGCTTATCGACAACGCGTTTCGCCTTACCCATCGACCGCTCAATGCCGCCTTGCGGCTGGACGATCACGCTCGCCGATACGCCGACATAGGACTTAATCGCCTGTTCCAGGATGTTTACGGCCTGTTGTCGTTCGCTTTGACTGTCGCTGGTAAACTCCGGCCGCATTTCCACGTTGACCGATAGTGTATCGAGGTGGCCATCTTTCTCGACGATGAATTGATAGTGCGGTGCGAGCTTGGGTTGTTTCAGCAATAGCTCTTCGATTTGCGTTGGGAACACGTTTACACCGCGGATGATGAGCATGTCGTCGGAGCGGCCGGTGATTTTCGCCATGCGCCGCATGGTGCGCGCGGTGCCGGGGAGCAAGCGGGTGAGGTCGCGAGTGCGATAGCGAATTACCGGCAGCGCTTCTTTCGTGAGTGACGTGAAAACCAATTCGCCGAATTCGCCGTCGGGTAACACGGCGCCGGTTTGTGGATCGATGATCTCGGGATAAAAATGATCTTCCCAGATGGTCGGGCCGTCCTTGGTTTCGTGGCATTCGTTCGCCACGCCGGGACCCATCACTTCCGATAGGCCGTAGATATCGACGGCGGAAAGCGCGAGGCGATTTTGGATCGTGGTGCGCATCTCGTCGGTCCACGGTTCGGCGCCGAAAATGCCGATGCGCAAACTGCATTGTTTCGGATCGAGTCCTTGCTGCTCGAATTCGTCGGCGATGGCCAGCATGTAGCTCGGCGTGACCATGATGATGTCCGGCTCGAAATCGCAGATGAGTTGAACTTGGCGTTCCGTTTGACCGCCGCCGAAGGGTATCACGGTTAGCCCCAATCGTTCCGCACCGTAATGCGCGCCGAGGCCACCGGTAAACAAGCCGTAGCCATAGGAAACGTGAACTTTATCGCCGGGCCGGGCGCCGGCCGCGCGTATGGAACGCGCCATGAGATTTGCCCAGGTGTCGATGTCTTTCGCGGTATAGCCGACGACCGTCGGCTTGCCGGTGGTCCCGCTGGAAGCATGAATGCGCACCACTTGCTCGCGCGGTACGGCGAACAATCCGAATGGATAATTTTCGCGTAAGTCTTGTTTCGCGGTGAATGGAAATTTGCCGAGGTCGGCCAAGGATTTGAGATCGCGCGGATGCACGCCGGCCTCGTCGAATTTTTTTCGGTAGTGCGCAACGTTGTCGTAAGCGTGTTGCAGCGACCACTTCAATCGCGTGAGTTGCAGTGCGCGCAACTCATCGACGCTGGATTTCTCGATCGCTTCGAGTTGAAATGGTTTCATGACTCGCTGGTTTCGGGAATCACGCTGCCGCGTATCTGCGTCGACTTGCCGCGAAACAGCGCAACGACTTCATCTCGCTGATTGGTGACGCGTACATCGTAGACACCATTGCGGCCGCTCAGCGCTTGCTCCTGCGCAGTCGCGGTCAACACATCGCCGACCCGCGTGGGCGCGAGAAATTCGATGCTGCACGCCGCCGCGACCGCATTGATGTTGTGGCTATTACAAGCGAACGCAAAAGTCGAATCGGCGAGCGCGAACGTCAGCCCACCGTGGCCCAGATCGTGGCCGTTGGCCATATGGGATTTCACTTCCATAGTCATCTGCGCGTAGCCTTCGCGCACTTCGATTATCTTAAGGCCGAGCCATTGCGATGCGCGGTCGCGCGAGTACATGGAATCGGCTACTTCTTTTGGTGTGGCCAAACGTCCTCCAGCGTTGCGTTACTATCGCGCTATGTTACCTAGGACTACGCCTGTTCCGCAATCAGACGTTTGGCTTTGAGTTCGCGCGTGTCGGTAATTTCAGATAGGCCAATGAATGCGCCATACGAATCGTAAATACGCACCATGCCTGGGAGCCAATCGGGATGCGCCTCTTGGACTTGCCCTTGCTGCAAGCGAGTCACCATGCGGTTCTCCAGCACGATGCTTGGAACCTTTTGGAGCAGCGTATCCACGGACAGAAGGCAAGCATCGCGCTCCGCTTCCACCATGGCCTCGAGCTGTTCCAACGTGACGGCCAGCTCGATCGTGAGCGCTGCGCTCGCAGTCCGACGCAACGCGCTAAGATGGGCGCCGCAACCCAGAGCCGCGCCGATGTCTTCCGCTAGCGTGCGGATGTAGGTGCCTTTGCTGCAACCCACGTCTATCACCAACGCACACCCTTCGAACGATATGCAGTCCAGCATTTTGATTTCGACTTCGCGCGCCTTGCGCTCGACCTCGATGCCTTTGCGCGCGTAGTCATACATAGGCTTACCCGCAACTTTGAGCGCCGAATAAACGGGTGGAATCTGGCTGATGGTTCCGCGAAATCGCGGCAAAACACGATCGATATCCGATTGCAAAATCGTAACGTCCCGGCGCGTAAGAATCTCGCCTTCGATGTCACCCGTGGTCGTGGTGATTCCGAGGCACAACGTCGCGAGGTAGCGCTTATCACCCTCCAGGCCGTAGGAAGAAAACTTCGTCGCTTCGCCCAGGCAGATCAGCAACAGACCCGTTGCGAACGGATCGAGGGTGCCGGTGTGGCCGGCTTTCTCGGCGCGGAACAATCGCTTTACGATTTGTAGCGTGCGATTGGAGGTGTAACCGGCGGGTTTATCGAGCAACAACAGGCCGGAAACCTGGCGTTTCTCCGTTCGTGGCTGCTCCGACTCGCCCATCATTTGATCGACGAATAGTATTGTAGGGTGGATCAAGACCCGCAGGGACGGATCCACCAAACGGCGGAAGAAAAGAGTGCGCTTATGTTTTTCATGGTGGATCCGCTTCGCTTGATCCACCCTACTAGTAAGTTTTGGTTCATGGGACGGAACGCTCTTCGCAACGGCTTGATGGGTGAATCAATTTACCGCGTTTTTAGAATCACGCGGGGTCACTTGTCGGGCTCGGGACCCGAATCGGATTCGCTGCTAATGGCGGTATCGATCAACTGCGACAGATGTATGCCGCGCTCGACCGACTCATCGTAAACAAAACGCAGCGCCGGCATGGTGCGCATACCGAGACGCTCGGCGAGATGATGACGCAAAAATCCGGCAGCGTGATTGAGGGCATCGGTGCAAGACTTCGCATCTTTCGCTTCGCCCAACTGGGTGAAAAATATTTTGGCGTGGCTATAGTCGGGCGAAACGTCGACGCTTTGGATGGTCACCAAGCCAACCCGCGGATCTTTGACCTCGGTGCGTATCACCTGCGCGAGATCGCGCTGCATTTGCTCGGCGATGCGGCTGGTTCTTGAGTAGGACTTCAAGGGCGGTGAAGGGTGAGGAGTGAAAGGTGAAAAGAAAAATGCGCGCCTCTCACCGATACATGCCCTGAAAGCCAGTATCCATGCAGTTCACAGGCAGATTGTTTTTCACTTTTCACTTTTCACTTTTCACCCTTCACGCCCTACAACGTCCTAGCCACTTCCACCATTTCAAACACCTCAAGTTGGTCACCGACCTCAATTTCGTCGTAGCCCTTGAGCGACAGGCCGCACTCGAAGCCGGCTTTCACTTCGCGCACGTCGTCTTTAAAGCGCTTGAGCGAATCGAGTTCGCCGCTGTGGATGACCACCGAGTCGCGCAGCAGACGAACCTGGGAGCCGCGCCGCACCAGGCCTTCGAGCACATAACAACCCGCGACGGAGCCCACTTTGGAGATGCGATAGACCTGGCGAATTTCGACCAACCCGAGGATGTTTTCCTTCTTGTCCGGCGAGAGCATGCCGGACATGGCGGCCTTCACTTCATCGACCGCTTCGTAAATGATGTTGTAGTAGCGAATATCGACGCCGCTCGCTTGCGCCAACTTGCGGGCGGCGTTGTCGGCGCGGGCGTTAAAGCCGATGATCACCGCCTTGGATGCGAGCGCGAGGTTGACGTCCGACTCGGTGATTGCGCCCAAACCCGTATGCAGGATATTGACTTTTACTTCGTCGGTGGACAGCTTGCCCAGCGCATAAGCCAAACCTTCGTAGGAGCCTTGCACGTCGGCTTTGATAATGAGCGCTAGGGTTTTGACTTCGCCTTCGCCGATGTTGCTGAACATGTCTTCGAGCTTGGCGGCTTGTTGCTTTGCCAGTTTTACATCGCGATATTTACCTTGGCGGAACAGCGCGATCTCGCGTGCCTTGCGCTCGTCGAGCATGACCAGCACATCGTCGCCGGCGCCGGGAACATCCGACAAACCTTGAATTTCAACCGGGATAGACGGCCCTGCCTGCTGGATCGTGTGTCCGGCTTCATCGAGCATGGCGCGTACCCGGCCGAACACCGAACCGGCCAACAGCACATCGCCGCGCTTTAACGTGCCGGATTGCACCAACACGGTTGCCACCGCGCCGCGGCCTTTATCCAAGCGCGATTCGATCACCAAGCCGCGCGCCGGCGAATCTTTCACTGCTTTCAGCTCCAATACTTCGGCCTGCAATAGAATACGCTCCAACAATTCGTCTATGCCCTGGCCGCTCTTGGCGGACACAGGCACGAACTGCGCATCGCCGCCGTATTCTTCCGGTAACACGCCTTGGGCGACCAATTCTTGTTTGATGCGCTCGACATTAGCTTCCGGTTTGTCGATCTTATTCAATGCCACCACCAATGGCACGTTGGCGGCTTTCGCGTGATGGATCGCCTCGATGGTTTGCGGCATCACGCCGTCATCGGCGGCAACGACGAGGATGACGATATCGGTGACTTTCGCGCCGCGCGCACGCATGGCCGTAAACGCTTCGTGACCCGGGGTATCGAGGAAGGTGATCATGCCGCGCGGGGTTTCCACGTGGTACGCGCCGATGTGCTGGGTGATACCGCCCGCTTCCCCGCTGGCCACGCGAGTGCGGCGAATGTAGTCCAGCAAGGATGTTTTACCGTGATCGACGTGGCCCATCACCGTCACGACCGGCGCGCGCGATTCGGCGATTCCCTCGACTACGGCGCTCAACCCACTTTCCGCCAACAGGGAATCCGGATCGTCCAGCTTCGCCGCCTTGGCGATATGGCCCATTTCCTCGACGATGATCATCGCAGTTTCTTGATCGAGTACTTGATTGATGGTGACCATGCTGCCCATCTTCATCAAGGTTTTTATGACCTCCGCCGCTTTCACTGCCATCTTTTGTGCCAAGTTAGCCACCGTGATGGTTTCGGGAACCAGTACCTCGTGGACGATGGGCTCAGTCGGCAATTGGAATTGCTGCGTCGCTTCCAGCGCCGGCTGCTGTTTCGTCGTCTTGGTTTTATGGCCACGCCAGCCCATGGTTGAGGGCCGGTTATCTCCGCGGCCCTTGAGTCCGCTACGTTTCTTCGCCGCTTCGTCGACATAGGTCACGCTTGGGGTCTTGGCTTTCTTCGCGGCCTTTTTATCAGCTTTGTCTTCCGGCTTAACCTGGGGCTTATGCAGCGTGCTGCCGGTCGGCGCCGCCGGGGCAGGCGTGGTCGCCGTCGCGGACACCGCTTGCGCAGAGATATCCTTCGCCTCAACGGGCGCTACCGTACCATCGGTTACCGGTGTAACCGGCGCCGCGTCGGCGGCCGCGGGCGCAGGCTCTTCGTCTTTCTTCGTCTTGGTCGCGCGTTTCTTTTTCGCCGCGACATCTTCCACTTGACGGGCCACCAACTCAGCGTGCTTACGCGCCTCTTCCTCGCGCAGCGCCTGTTCTCCGGCATCGACCACTGGGGCCGACGGCTTGACTTCAACGACTTCGGGCGGCGGCGCCGGCTCGTTCGTATCGCGCTTGACCAACACGCGCTTCTTGCGAACTTCAACTTGTATCGTGCGAGCCTTGCCGGTGGCGTCGGATTTCTTGATTTCCGATGTCTGTTTGCGAGTCAAGGTGATCTTGGTCTTCGCTTCCTTACTACCGTGGGACTCGCGCAAATAATCGAGCAGCAAAGCCTTATCCTGCTCGGATAAAGTTTCTTCTGCGGCGAATTTCGCCACGCCCGCAGCCTTCAATTGCTCCAGCAACAACGCCGGTGGCAAATTGAGTTCGGTAGCGAATTGAGCAACACTGGAATGTGCCATATTTAAACTCTATTTCCTGTTATTCCATTTCTAAATCAAACACACTTTGTCGGCTTCGCCTTGCCATGCTACAGCACTGTCTGCGGCTCGCCTTCGCGTTCTGTTTGATTTGGAAATGGAAGTAGGCATGATCGATTATCTCTTTAATTATTCGAACCAAGGGCGCCGCGCCGTCATGATCAATTGCTTTGCGCGCTCGGTTTCCATGCCTGTTAATTCCGTTAGATCGTCCACGGCGAGATCGGCTAACGCCTCCATCGTCGTCACACCTTTGGACACCAGCAACCGTGCGGTCTGATTGTCCATCCCTTCCATGCTGAGTAACTGCTCGTCGGCGTTTTCGACTTTCTCCTCGGAGGCAATCGCTTCCGTCAGCAACGCGTTGCGCGCACGGGAACGCAGTTCGTTGACGGTGGTCTCGTCGAATGCTTCGATTTCCAGCATTTCCGACAGCGGAACATAAGCCACCTCTTCGACCGTACTGAAACCTTCTTGCACGAGAATGTCCGCCACCTCCTCGTCGACATCGAGTTTTTCCATGAAGATCTTGCGTATGCCGCTAAACTCTTCGTCGGACTTAGACTTGGCTTCATCGACGGTCATGATGTTCAGCTCCCAGCCGGTCAATTCCGATGCCAGACGCACATTCTGACCGCTGCGGCCGATGGATTGGGCGAGTTGATCTTCTTCGACCACCACGTCCATACTGTGTTTCTCTTCGTCGACGACGATGGAGCTCACCTCCGCCGGCGCCAAGGCGCCGATTACAAACTGCGCCGGATCCTCCGACCAAAGAATAATATCGACGCGCTCGCCGGCCAGTTCGTTGGTTACCGACTGCACGCGGGAACCGCGCATGCCTACGCACGTACCGATGGGATCGATGCGTTTGTCGTTCGACTTCACCGCAATCTTCGCGCGCACACCAGGGTCGCGGGCTGCCGCTTTAATTTCGAGCAGCCCTTCTTCAATCTCCGGCACTTCGAGTTCAAACAATTTCATAATGAATTCCGGCGCGATCCGCGACAAAATCAACTGCGGCCCGCGTCCACCGCGTTCGACGCGCGACAGATAGGCGCGCACGCGATCGCCGATGCGCAGATTCTCCTTCAATATCATTTGGTCTTTCGGCAGATAAGCTTCAAGACGACCCGACTCGACAATGGCGTTGCCGCGCTCCATGCGCTTAATCGTGCCGGTAACGAGAAACTCTTTGCGATCGAGGAAATCATCGAGTATCTGCTCGCGCTCGGCATCGCGAATCTTTTGCAGGATGACTTGTTTCGCTGCCTGGGCGCCGATGCGGCCGAAGTCCACTGCTTCCAGCGGTTCTTCGTAATAGTCGCCGATGCCTAAATCTAAGTCCGGATGATCTTCTTTGATCTCCTTCAGCAACATCTGCTGTTCGTAGTTTTCAAACTCTTCTTCCGGCACGATCAGCCAGCGGCGAAACCCATGGAAATCCCCCGTCTCGCGGTCAACTTCGACACGCACGTCCATATCTTCCGTATATTTTTTCTTGGTAGCGGACGCAAGCGCCATTTCCAGCGCCAAAAACACGATATCCCGATCCACGTTTTTCTCGCGGGCCAGGGCATCGACCAACATCAGTATTTCTCGACTCATTTACACTCCAAACTCAGAATTCCGGCTTGAGCCGCGCTTTGTGTATATTCGCAAGCTCGATAGCAAATGTTTTCCCATCCGATTCCAACGCCAATAGCCCTTCGGCAAGAACGCCGAGCGTACCGGTAAAATTTTTCCTGCCTTCAAGCGGCGCCTTCAGTTTCAACTCTGCCCGCTCGCCTCGGTATCGCACGAAATCCGCGGCTTTTCTCAGCGGCCGGTCGAACCCCGGCGACGACACTTCCAACCGGTCGTATTCCACACCTTCCACAGCGAAAAGACGGGTGAGATGATTGCTCACGGCGGCGCAGTCGTCGACATTAATGCCGTCGGCTTTATCGATCATAATCCGCAGCTTCCCGCGGCCGAACCACTCGAAATCGACCAGTTCATAGCCCATGCCGTTAAGCGTGGGCTCCAGCAATTGCATCAAGTCCATATAGGCGTCGCACAAACAAAAAATGGGCGCCATGCCCATTCTAGTTATCCTTGAATTGTAACAAATTTTCGCGTCTAGGTGGTGACCTATCTGTCCCTGCCTAATACGATTTCATGCCGTTCTTTGAAAAAACAAGGAGCCATTCGGCCCCTTGCCTCGGTTTAACGCAACTATCCCCAAAATTTAGCAATCACGGGAATGATCAGCAATGCAACAATGTTGATAATCTTAATCAACGGATTCACCGCCGGGCCAGCCGTATCCTTATACGGATCGCCGACCGTGTCGCCGGTCACCGCCGCTTTGTGAGCGTCGGAACCTTTGCCGCCGTGGTTGCCGTCTTCAATGTATTTCTTGGCGTTATCCCAGGCGCCACCACCGGTACACATAGAAATCGCAACGAATAAGCCGGTCACGATCGTCCCCATCAGCAAGCCCCCTAGCGCAGCCGGACCGAGAACCAAGCCCACTACGATCGGCACGGCAACCGGTAGCAATGACGGTACGATCATTTCTTTAATCGCGGCTTTGGTCAGCATATCCACCGCCGTGTGATACTCGGGTTTGGCTTTGCCTTCCATGATTCCTTTGATGTCGCGGAACTGGCGGCGCACTTCCACCACCACAGCGCCGGCCGCGCGGCCCACGGCTTCCATCGCCATGGCGGCGAAGAGAAACGGAATCAAGCCACCGATAAAGAGTCCAATGATCACCATATGGTTGGATAAGTCGAACGCCACTTTGATGTTGGCGGTTTCCAATCCGTGCGTGTAGTCGGCGAACAACACGAGCGCGGCAAGACCGGCGGAACCGATCGCATAGCCCTTGGTCACGGCCTTGGTCGTATTGCCCACCGCATCGAGGGGATCGGTGACAGCGCGCACTTCTTTCGGTAATTCCGCCATCTCGGCGATACCACCGGCGTTGTCAGTGATCGGCCCATAGGCGTCGAGGGCGACGATGATGCCCGCCATCGACAACATCGATGTTGCCGCGATCGCAATACCGTAAAGTCCTGCGCACCAATAGGCCGCCCAGATCGCCGCGCAAACCGACAACACCGGCCACGCGGTCGACTTCATCGAAATGCCGATACCGGCGATGATGTTGGTCGCATGGCCCGTGGTCGAGGCTTGCGCGACATGGCGCACCGGCGCATATTCCGTCGCCGTGTAGTACTCGGTGATTACCACCAACAAGCCCGTCAGAATCAGGCCAACGACGGACGACAAGAACAAATTCATCGTCGATACGCCCTCGATACCGCTCATCAGCCAAGTGGTCACCGGATAGAATGCGATCAACGACAATACCGCTGCGACGATCAAACCTTTATAGAGGGCGTTCATGATTTTGCCGCTGCCGCTGTATTTAACGAAGTAGCAACCGATGATCGACGCGATGATCGACACGCCACCGAGAGCAAGCGGGTAAGCCGCCGCCGCGGACTCATGGCCTTTTAACATCAACACACCGAGCAACATGGTTGCGATAATGGTCACGGCGTAAGTCTCAAACAAGTCCGCCGCCATACCCGCGCAGTCACCGACGTTGTCGCCGACGTTGTCGGCGATCACCGCTGGGTTACGCGGGTCGTCCTCGGGTATCCCCGCTTCGACCTTACCGACCAAGTCGGCGCCGACGTCTGCGCCTTTGGTGAAAATACCGCCGCCCAAACGCGCGAAGATCGAGATCAGCGAAGAACCGAACGCCAAGCCGATCAGCGGCTCGATGACATGATAGAGATCGGTCGTATCGTGAGCGGTCTCAACCAAGAAAGCGTAAAAACCGGCAACACCCAACAGACCCAGGCCGACCACCAACATGCCGGTGATCGCGCCGCCGCGAAACGCGACGGCGAGCGCGGCGTTAATGCCGCTGCGCGCTGCTTCGGCAGTGCGCACGTTCGAGCGCACGGAGACGTTCATGCCGATGAAGCCAGCGGCGCCGGAAAGAATCGCGCCGATGGCGAAGCCCAACGCCGTCTGCCAATTCAAAAATATCAAAATGACAATGAACAGAATCACGCCGACGATGCCGATGGTCCGATACTGGCGATTCAAATATGCCGAAGCGCCCTGCTGAATCGCCGCGGCAATTTCTTGCATGCGCGCGTTGCCCGCCGATTGCGCCATAATCCAACTACGCGAAACAATACCGTACACCACCGCCAACGCGCCGCAAATCAGCGCTAACCAAATTGGTTCAGACATGCTCCCTATCTCCTAATGATTACTTGAATGAAACTTATTATGAACACAAAAATTAACACGCCTAAGAACCAACATGGATGCGGCGCTTAGCACATGCATTGCCACGAGCCAACATCCATGCGGCTCCTGGCGACACCACAAACCTAAATCTTGAATTCCTTATTTAACTTCTTCGCGACAGCCAGATTCTTGAGTACGACGTAATCCGGCATGCCATTTTTGAACGGCGGATAATCTTCGCCGGCAATCAGCGGGGCGAGATAGGTCCGACACTTCGCGGTGATGTGAAAACCATCGGTGCTGATAAAGTTGCGCGGCATGAATTTTTCTTTGTTCGCCACGTCCTGCAATTTTGCCATTTCGATTTTCCATTTATACGGCTTATCGGACAGTCGCTTGATGGCGGGCATCACTGCGTTGTGACCTTTGAGCGCAAACTCGACGGCAGCTTTGCCGACGGCGTAGGCTTGTTCTACGTCGGTTTTGGACGCAATGTGACGCGCCGCACGTTGCAAATAATCCGCCACGGCCCAGTGGTATTTGTACTTCAGTTTATCTTTGACGAGATTCGCAATTACCGGCGCGACGCCGCCCAGTTGTGCGTGGCCGAACGCGTCTTTCAATCCCGATTCCGCTAAGAATGTTCCGTCCGCATTGCGCAGGCCTTCAGACACCCCGATTACGCAGTAGCCGCGCCGCTTGACGGTTTGATCGACTTTCGCCAGGAACTTCTCTGCATCGAATTTGATTTCCGGAAACAACAACAAATGTGGTGCGTCGCCGTCTTTCTCCGCGGCCAAACCGCATGCTGCCGTGATCCAACCGGCGTGACGGCCCATGACTTCGAGCACGAAAACCTTGGTCGACGTCTTCGCCATGGACGCGACATCGAATCCCGCCTCGCGGATGCTGGTGGCGACGTATTTCGCGACGGAGCCGAAACCTGGACAGGTGTCGGTAATCGGCAGATCGTTGTCGACCGTCTTCGGGACATGTACCGCGGTGATCGGATAGTTCAACTTCTCCGCCAACTGCGACACTTTCAAGCAGGTATCCGCCGAATCGCCGCCGCCGTTATAAAAGAAATAACCGATGTTGTGCGCTTTGAACACTTCGATCAAGCGCTCGAATTGCGCACGGTTTTCTTCCAGGCCTTTGAGTTTGTAGCGGCAAGAACCGAAGGCGCCAGACGGCGTGGTTTTCAGCCGTGCGATCGAGCCTGCGGATTCTTTGCTGGTATCGATCAAATCTTCGGTTAGCGCACCGATGATGCCGTTGCGGCCGGCATATACTTTACCGATCTTGTCTTTGTGCTTGCGTGCGGTTTCGATCACACCGGCGGCGCTTGCGTTAATCACCGCCGTGACGCCACCCGATTGGGCGTAAAACGCGTTTTGTTTCGCCATGATTAGCCCCACTAACTCAGCGCCGCGAAAATGCGGTCGCGTATTTCTTCGACTTTGCCGATGCCTGGAATTTTGCGATAGCGTGGCGCCTCGCCGTCCTTACCCTTCGCCCAATCGGTATAGTAGCCGACCAGCGGCTCTGTTTGTTCGTGGTAAACCTGCAAGCGTTTAGCAACGGTTTCTTCTTTGTCGTCGTCCCGTTGGATCAAGGCTTCGCCGGAAATATCATCTATGCCGGCGACTTTCGGTGGATTGAAGATCACGTGATAGGTGCGGCCCGATGCCACGTGGGCGCGGCGGCCCGACATACGTTTGATGATCTCGGCATCGTCCACTTCGATCTCGACCACATAGTCGATTTTCACTCCGGCATTCTTCATCGCTTCGGCTTGCGGAATGGTGCGGGGAAATCCGTCGAACAGGAAACCATTCTTGCAATCGGCATGTTTGATGCGCTCTTGCACCAGGCCGATGATGATATCGTCGGACACCAAGCCGCCGGAATCCATCACTTTCTTGGCAGCCACACCCAACGGCGTGCCAGCCTTCACCGCCGCACGCAACATGTCGCCGGTGGAAATCTGCGGGATGCCGAACTTTTCCTTGATGAAATTCGCTTGCGTACCTTTGCCTGCGCCAGGTCCGCCTAAAAGTATGAGCCGCATAGTTTTATCGTCTTGATCGATGACCGAACCGGGTTTAACTTCATCCCGCATTCGGCTAAACTTCGCGATGTTACAGTGACTTAGCTTTGCGGTCAAACAGCACACGGACTCGCGCGAGGTCTTCCGCCGTGTCCACGCCGGGCGCCGGCGCCCCTTCGGCAACTAGGACGGCAATCTTGTAACCGTGCCATAGGGCGCGCAATTGTTCCAAGGCTTCGAAGCGTTCGATCGCCGGCGCTTCCAGCATTGGAAAGCACCGCAAAAAACGAGCACGGTAAGCGTAAAGCCCGATGTGGCGATAAAGCGGCAAACCGGCGGGTGGAATTTTTTCTGTCTCGGCAAAAGCATCACGCGCATGCGGTATCGTGGCCCGGCTGAAATACAGCGCCATACCATCGCGATCCAACACCACTTTCACGACATTGGGGTTGAACACCTCGTCTTCACTCGTAATCGGATGGCAAGCGGTTGCGATCACCGCGTTGAATTTCGCTTGCAGCAAATCGGCAACGGCTCGCACGAGTTCCTGGTCGATCAGCGGTTCATCGCCTTGAATGTTGACGACGATGTCGTCATCCGGCAAAGCGAGCAAAGTCGCGACTTCCGCCAAACGATCGGTGCCGGTCGCATGATCCGCCCGGGTCATGATGACCTCGATCCCATGAGCGCGGCTCGCCGACGCGATGCCGTCGTGATCCGTCGCGATCACTACGCGCGCGATACCGCTCAGCCGCGCCTGCTCAGCGACACGAACGACCATGGGTTTGCCGGCAATATCGAGCAGCGGCTTTCCCGGCAGACGGGTCGAAGCGTAGCGGGCGGGGATGACGATGATGGGCATGGCGTTAAGGCGTGAAGGGTGAAAGGTGAAGGGTGAAAAGACAGGACGCTGGCAGGCTTTCACCTTTCACTTTTCACCTTTCACGCCCTAAACTTCTTCCTCCGCCGGCAATTTTCGCGCTTCGTCTTCGAGCATGACCGGAATATCGTCCTTGATTTGATAGGCTAGGCGACAAGGTTTGCAGATCAATTCCTTGCCTACTTTGACATGGGTCAGCGGACCTTTGCAAACGGGACACACTAGAATTTCAAGTAGTTTGGGGTCCATAGGTTGGTCTCAACTTAGTAAGAATTTGGGCGCCGAATCGCTCCTCTAGGGTGGCGGTCACGGCGAGCACCCACCAGGATTCGCGTGCGAATGATCGGCATTTTACCGCATCCTTCTCTGTCATCAGAACGATCGCTTCGGTTCCGAACGTGAAATCTTCCTCGCGATAGGAATGATGATCGGGAAAAGGGTGTTCGACCACGCTCAAGCCCAGTTGCCGCAGGTGGTCGAAGAAGCGCTTCGGCCGGCCGATTCCCGCTACGGCGTGCAGTGTTTGGCCGCGAATGTCGCCGGCCAATAAATGCCAATTTGGATCCTTAACATTATAAAACACCTGTCCGAAGAGGCGCATGGATACTGTCCCTCCTGGCATCATGCCTTGGGAGGCAGGCTGGGTGGGCGTCCTGGCGCGGTTGCCATTTCCTTCATTGACGACGACGAAGTCGACACGGCGCAACCGATCGATGGGTTCGCGCATAGGCCCGGCCGGCAACAGGCGGCCATTGCCGAATCGCGTTTCGCCGTCGACCACGGCGATCTCGATGGTTCGTTGCAAGCGGTAGTGCTGCAAGCCATCATCGCTGATCAACACATCGCAATCGGGATGAGCGGCAAGCAATGCTAAACCCGCGGCCACGCGATCGCGGCCGATAAAAAGCGGCACATCGGTGCGGCTGGCGATGAGGACGGGTTCATCGCCGACTTCCAATGCATCGCTTAATGGCCCAACCTCGAATGGGCCTGGTTCCGTGCCGCCGTAACCGCGGCTGATCACGCCCGGTACGTAACCGGCAGCGCGCAATTGCTCCACTAACCAGATCACAAGCGGTGTCTTGCCGCTGCCGCCCACTGTGATATTGCCGACGACGATCACGGGAATCGGCAAGCGCTCGGATTTCATCCAGCCGCGATTAAATGCGAAGCGACGTAGCTCGATGACGCAGCGAAACAACCAAGATAAAGGCAGCAACAGAAATTGCCAATAGGATTTTTGCGTCCACTCCCGTTCAAACCAGGACGCGACGCGGTGCTTCATGCGGGATAACGAGGAAGAATCGCCAGTAGCGCGCGCTTACTTGGGCTTCGCTTCGGCAGTGAACGAGATATGAGGGAAACCCGCGAGCTGTGCGGCGGAAAGGATATTGATGACAGACTGATGAGAGGCCTGCGCATCGGCGCTGATGACGACCGTAGGATCTTTTTGCTCGCCGGCTGCCTGTTTCAATGCCTGGGAAAACCCGGTAATGTCGGAAAACGGGACCGCTACTCTATTCACGACATAATTGCCGTCGGCATCCACCGCGACGTCCAAGGTATTGGGGATGGATTTGGATTGTTCGGCCTCGGCTTCCGGCAGATTGATTTTGAGGTCGGCGAACTTCGAGTACGTAGTGGTGATCATGAGAAAAATCAGTATCACCAACAACACATCGATCATCGGAATCAAATTGATTTCCGGTTCTTCGCGAAACTTGCCGCGTTGAAAGTTCATGGTGGTCGATTAGCCAACCCGTTCGCCGTGGATGATCTCCACCAGCTTGATGGCTTGTTGCTCCATTTCGATGACGAGCTTGTCTACCTTAGAGCGGAAGTAACGGTAAAAAATCATGCTGGGAATGGCGACGATCAGACCGAACGCGGTGTTATATAACGCCACCGAAATACCATGCGCGAGTTGCTCGGGATTGCCGCCGGTGGTGGGATCGTTGGCGCCGAAGATTTCTATCATGCCGATAACGGTGCCGAATAGTCCGAGCAGCGGCGCGATCGCAGCGATGGTGCCGAGCGAGGTCAGGAAGCGTTCCAAGTCCACGGCGACGGTGCGGCCGGCTTCTTCGATCGACTCCTTCATCACCTCCCGCGCACTTTTGACGTTATACAGTCCAGCGGCTAGGATTCGGCCTAGAGGAGAGTTGGTCGCAATTTTGAGCAACATGTCGTTGTTTACGCCACGCTGACGAAATTCGCTAATCACCTGCGGTAATAAGTCGCGCGGCGCAACTAAGCGCGGACGCAATGTCCACAGGCGCTCGCCGATAATAGCAAGAGCGATAACAGAACAGATGATCAGCAACCAGATCGGCCAACCCGCAGCTTGGACTATGTTTAGCAAAAACGATACTCACCTATCAAAGAACGCCCGACACTTTAGCGTGCATGGGTTATTTTCACAACCCCTACCGCAAATAACGATTAGGCGCGGCGCGCTCGCAACGTGGCTTGAATTAAGGTTCGATGAAGTTAAGGAATACTTCTTGCCTAAAAAGACGTCTAAATTATGGGCAAGCTAACAAACTCGTCGGAAAATCAGAAGAATAGTGAATCGATGCGCAAAGCATCCACACCTTTATCCACAGGAATTGTTAGGTGTTGCTAATACTACAAGAGAAAGGCGGAGAATTGGTCGATGAACGAACCAATTAAACCACTATCTCGGCGTTCGCCGAATCGCCCCAGCTCTTTACCCGGTTGCGCCCCGCACCTTTAGCGATATACAACGCTGCGTCGGCCTGCTCTATCATTTGCGCTATATCATTCGAACCGAATTTAAGGCTAGATACGCCAAAGCTGGCCGTCACGTTTAATCCGTGGTCAGAACGGACAGACGGTCCGCTGAAGGATTCGACGCCTTCACGCAACCGCTCTGCGATTTCCATCGCCCGCTGCAAATCTACTCCGGGCAGGATCAAGCAAAATTCTTCGCCGCCGTAACGACCCAGCAGGTCTTCCGCGCGTAATCCTGTGCCGAGCACTTTCGCGACGGCATTGATAACTCGATCACCTACGGCGTGACCAAAGCGATCGTTGTAGGATTTAAAGTGATCGATATCGGTCATGATACAACTCAGCTCGAGGCCCTTGGCGCGGGCTTGGCTGAACAGTTGTTCGGCGCCCGCGAAGAACGCGCGCCGATTGAGGCAACCGGTGAGGGAATCTCGCGTCGCAAGTTTTTGTAGCTCTTCGTTTTGTGTGGCGATCTGCGCGCGCGACGTTTCTAACTCGCCTAGTGTTTCCCGCAACTGCGCATTCGCGCGGTCGAGTTCGGTTACATCGTCAAACGTGATCATGCAACCTCGCACCGTTTGCTTTGCATCCATAACGGGAGAACAATTGATTACGGTCTTACGAATCGAGCCGTCCGGCTGACGGATTTCTATCGCTGTTCCCCGGGTGGGCGCCTCGTCGCGCATGGCGCGCACCCATGGATACTTTGCCGGATCATCGCCGAGTCCGCCCTTCAGCCACGATAGATTCGCGACGTTGCGTCCGTTCAGGTTATTTTTCGCATCCAAATGTAGCGCGCGAAAACCGTTGTTCGCGAGCATGATCTGACCCTTATGATCGATGATGACCACACCTTCGGCTAGGGTATCGAATGCCATCCTCACGCGCTCGGGGATGACCGCTGTCGGATCCAGGTGTTGCAGAACCCGCCGCATATAAAGGTAAAAGACCAGGAAACCAACTATCGTCATCGGTAAAACCAGACGAACTGCGGGGCCTTGCAACCAATCCTCGAGGGTCTTGGGCGGCAAAGCGCGAAAGCTGATTTCACCTTTTCCCCACAGCCGCTTACCCGAATAAACCGGAACCAATACATGGGTCAAAGTAGAGCGATGATCAGATGGGGCAACCCAAGTACGCTGATGGTTCGTTGTGGCGGCGATCAATGTACCGTCTTCCTTGCGGATACCGACCGACAGAATCTCGCCGTCTCGCGCCGACATGGCCTGCATGGTTTGCGTTAGGGCTTCGCGGTTATCTTGGCGAATCAGGGTGCTGAGTTGCACCATCAGATTCTCGCTCACGCTTTGGCGCAGCTTACGGGCGCCGGCCTCTTCATTCGACAATAAGCCGAAAAATAGGTCCAGTACCAACAGCAGTATCGTCGTCAACGATACCAAGCCAATACTGATGCGGGCAAAGGGACTCAGGCGTATCATCGCGTTAGCTCCGGCAAGGCTGGGTTAGGCTGCGGTCCGCGGTCTAACAGGTCGCCGATTGCGCGATCGTCGCGTTCTGCTTCATCGTCCGTTGGCCGTTTGGAATGCAAATCTTCTTCCTCATCGTCGGTGCGGCCGAAAATCGGTAGCGGATCGATACTGCGCCACGCGGGCGCGGTAGCCAAAAGGCTGGCCAGCAAACCACCCGCGCGAGTCGCCCACCAAACCGCGCCAACGGATAGCGCTACGCCGCTTAGTTTGGCGGAATTCAATACAATTTCCATGTTGCGACGTTCTTCCGGCGATAGATTAGCGAGACCATCGCCGATTTCGTCCTCACTCGTAAGCGCAGCCCCCGTCCGGATATCAAAATGTCCGCTTACGGGGATGACTACATCGTTTGCTGTCGGGCCAAACTGCAGTCGCAAAGGTGTGGTCGAATCGACCGCGACATCGCTGCTCCAATGGCCACCGATATAGGGTCTGACAGCGCCGATTTTGGCGTTAATCGTAACAGATGCGCGTTCAGATGGCGCGCCCGCATTGGTAAGCGATCGCCTTGAGTCTTGACGACTGGTCACGGTTTCGCGGTCCCGGCTCGATTCAGATTGATCCAATGCCTCGGCGTTAAATTCGTCGCCCGACGCGCCTACCATAACATCGCTACTGCGATGATCCGATTCGGGGGTCTCGTACCTCGGCGCGGGAGTAGGCGTTGGATCCAGTGCTGGGTTCGGTGTCGGAACCGGGATCGAAGGCAAAAGCGGACGAGCGTAAAAACTGATTTGCGCGAGATCCGGACCGACGCTAACTAAACCATCGCTCACCGTCACCGCATAAGAGGGTGCGTTATCGCTACCATCGTGCACGAAGCGCACTAGACCGGCGCGCAGTTGCGCCTGGCTGAAACTCGTCACCCGGTTGCCGGGGCTATCGGCAAGTTCAAAGTATCCACTACGCGCCAACTCGATATGGAAAACCAAATCGCGGTGGAGGCTATCGGAATCGATTACCGATAGATTGCTTGGCGTCAGTGTAACGCTACTGCCCGCGTATAACGTCAGGTTGTTGCTGATGAATACTGGGGAATCGTTTACCGCTAGGATATTCACGTGCAAGATCTGACTTGTACTGAAAAGGCTGCCGTCGGAAACCGAATAACTTAAGGCTGTGTAGGGTGCGCCGTTGCCGTTGATGGCCGGGATATATACCAGCGCTCCAGAATTCAACTGCGCTGTACTGATGCTTTGCCCGGAGAATACATCGCTACCGTTCAATCGCAGTTGACCGATGCTCGGTAGAGTATCGATACGAAGGAACGCTAGAGAATCACCGTCGACATCCGAAAAACTAAAGTCATTTATCGAAAACACAAACGGCACATTTTCTCGACCGAATACGCTGCTGGAGCTAGCACTGGGCGCGTCATTAACGGCAGTTACGTTGATGGCCACTGTCGCGACGTTCGAATTCAGGCCGCCATCATTTGCTTGATAAGAAAAACTATCGGTACCGTTGAAATTGCTGTCGGGTAAATAGCTGAAACTGCCGTCGCTGATTCATTGTAAGCTGCCCATGGCTTGGGCCACTGACCACTGTCACGCTGAGTGGATCGTTTTCAATGTCGTGATCATTGCCCAGAATTCCATTGGCCGGGATGTTAATTATGGTGTCTTCGGTCGTGTTGAACCCGTCATCACCAGCGATGGGCGCATCATTAGTATTCACGACGACGATATCGAATTGGTCCTCAACGAAGGTGCCGGCCAGATCGGTCGCCCGAACGGTTACGCTGAACGTGCCGACATCCGCGTTCGCCGGCGTGCCGCTGAAGGTGCGCGTCGTGGCATCAAACGTCAGCCAGGCAGGCATACCGGCGGCGCTGTAGCTCAGGCTGTCGCTCGCATCGACGTCGGCAAAGGTGTTGGCGGCGAATTGGAAGCTGAACGGTGCGTCCTCAGTCGCACCCCGATCGGCGATTGGGTTAGCGAGTGTCGGTGCATCGTTTGTGTTGGCGACGACGATATCGAATTGATCTTCAACGTAGGCGCCGGCGGGATCCGTTGCACGAACGGTGACGCTGACGATACCGACGTCGGCATTCGCGGGCGTGCCGCTAAAAGTACGGGTTGCCGCGTCGAAACTGAGCCAAGTCGGCACGCCCGATGCGGTGTAGGTTAACGCGTCAACGACATCGACGTCGGCGAAAGTATTGGCAGCATACTGGAAGCTAAAGAACGCATCCTCGGCCGCACTCTGATCGGCGATCGGGTTGGATACCGTCGGTGCGTCGTTTGCGTTTGCGACGACCACGTCGAACTGGTCTTCCACGAAGGCTCCCGCTAAATCCGCCGCGCGTAGGGTGATCGTAAAGCTGGCAACATCGGCGTTCGTGGGCGTTCCTGCGAAGGTACGAGTAGCGGCGTCAAACGTAAGCCAGGCAGGCACACCCGAAACTGTATAAGTGAGGCTGTCGCCGCCGTCCACATCGATGAAGGTATTAGCTACAAATTGGAAGCTAAAGGCGCTATCTTCAGTCGCTGTTTGATCCGCAATCGGATTGGCTACTGTAGGAGTATCGTTGGTATTGGCAACGATGATGTCAAACGTATCTTCGACGAAGGCTCCCGCAAGATCCGTAGCGCGAACGGTCACGGTAACGGCGCCGACGTCCGCGTTGGCAGGCGTGCCGCTAAAGGTACGCGTGGCAGAATCAAAGCTCAGCCAGCCGGGAATACCCAAAGCGGTGTAGCTAAACGTATCTCCGGCGTCCACATCAGCGAAGGTATTCGCCGCAAACTGGAAGTTAAACAGCGCATCTTCCGTCGCGCTCTGATCGGAGATGGGGTTTGCTACGGTAGGTGTATCGTTGGTGTTAGCGACTACGATATCGAATTGATCTTCGACGAACGCCCCAGCAAGATCCGTAGCGCGAACGGTAATGGTAACGGTGCCAACGTCTGGATTCCCTGGGGTACCGTTAAAGATACGCGTAGCCGCATCGAAACTCAGCCACCCTGGTGCGCCGCTCGCCGTATAGGTTAGGCTTTCTCCCACATCGACATCGTTGAATGTGTTCGCGGCGAATTGGAAGCTGAAGGCATTGTCCTCAGTCGCGCTCTGATCGGCGATCGGATTCGCTACAGTCGGTGTATCGTTGGTATTCGTGACGACGATGTCGAATTGGTCCTCAACGAATGCACCAGCCACGTCGGTAGCACGTACTGTGACCGTAATTGTGCCGACGTCCGCGTTCGCAGGGGTGCCGCTGAAAGTACGCGTTGCTGCATCAAAGCTTAGCCAACCAGGCACAGCGCTTGAGGTATAAGAAAGGTTGTCGCCCGGATCGATTTCACCAAAGGTGTTAGCGGGAAACTGAAAGCTGAACGGCGCATCTTCGCTGGTATTCTGATCTGCGATCGGGTTAGCTACCGTTGGTGCATCGTTGGTGTTGGCGACAACGATGTCGAACTGATCTTCGACGAATGCACCCGCGCCATCGGTGGCACGCACGGTGATCGTGGCAGTGCCGACATCAGCATTCGCTGGAGTGCCGGTGAATGATCGGGTAGCGGCATCGAAACTCAGCCACCCTGGTACGCCGCTCGCCGTATAGGTTAGGCTTTCGCCCACATCGACATCGTTGAATGTGTTAGCGGCAAATTGGAAGCTGAAGGCTGCATCTTCGGTAGCCGCTTGGTTGGCAATTGGGTTAGCAACAGTCGGCGCATCATTACTATTGTTGACGACGATATCGAAGATATCTTCGGCAAACGCGCCCGAACCGTCGGTGGCGCGTACGGTAATGCTCAGCATGCCCACATCCGTGTTGGCGGGCGTGCCGCTGAAGGTTCGGGTAGCTGCATCAAAGCCAAGCCAACTCGGCACGCCACCGGCCGTGTAAGTCAATGTGTCGGCAACGTCTAAGTCTGCAAAGGTATTGGCAGCAAACTGGAAATTGAAGGCAATATCTTCCGTGGCCGCTTGATCAGTAATGGGATTGGCGACCGTTGGGGCGTCGTTGGTATTCGCCACGACGATGTCGAATTGGTCTTCAACAAAGGCACCCGTCAGGTCGGTCGCGCGCACCGTGACAGTGTAGCTGCCCACATCCGCATTAGCCGGCGTGCCGCTGAAGGTGCGCGTTGCCGCGTCAAACGTTAGCCACGCGGGCACACCGCCGGTGTTGTAAGTTAGCGTGTCGCCCGCGTCTACATCGGCAAACGTATTAACAGCAAACTGGAAACTGAACGTACTGTCCTCGGTGGCACTCTGATCAGCGATCGGATTCGCTACTGTTGGCGCGTCGTTACTGTTAGCCACAACGATGTCAAATTGATCCTCGACAAAGGCGCCGCTAAGTCGGTGGCGCGTACTGTGATGGTGTGGCTGCCCACATCGGCATTCGCTGGAGTGCCGGTAAAGGTACGCGTGGTGGAATTAAAGCTCAGCCAACCAGGTACACCGCTCGCGCTGTAAGTCAGAGTGTCACTCACGTCCACATCAGCGAAGGTATTGACGGCGAACTGGAAACTGAACGCGCTGTCCTCGGTCGCATTCTGGTCGGCGATCGGGTTTGCTACTGTTGGCGCATCGTTAGTATTGGCGACAACGATGTCGAACTGATCTTCGACATAGGCTCCAGCGAGATCCGTTGCACGCACGGTGACGGTAACGGTACCGACGTCGGCATTTGCGGGTGTGCCGCTGAAAGTGCGGGTTGCCGCGTCGAAACTGAGCCATGCGGGTACACCGCTGGCGCTGTAGGTTAACGTGTCGCCCGACATCGACGTCGGCGAATGTGTTGACGGCAAACTGGAAGCTAAAGAGCGCATCCTCTGTCGCACTCTGATCGGCTATCGGGTTGGCCACCGTCGGCGCGTCGTTGGTGTTTGCGACGACGATGTCGAACTGATCTTCTACGAACGCTCCCGCTAAAGTCCGTCGCACGTACGGTGATCGTAAGCTGCCCACATCGGCGTTCCTGGCGTTCCCGCGAAGGTACGGGTAGCTGCGTCAAAGCTCAACCAGGCTGGCACACCGATGGCGTATAGGTGAGGTTGTCGCCGCACATCCACATCGTTGAATGTGTTCGCGGCAAACTGGAAGCTAAAGGCGCGTATCTTCAGTCGCTGTTTGATCGACAATCGGATTGGCTACTGTCGGTGTATCGTTGGTATTGGCAACGATGATGTCGAACGTATCTTCGACGAACGCGCCCGCAAGATCCGTAGCGCGAACGGTCACGGTAACGGCGCCGACGTCCGCGTTGGCAGGGGTGCCGCTGAAGGTGCGCGTCGCCGCATCAAAACTCAGCCAAGCTCGGCACACCGCTGGCGGTATAGGTAAGGCTATCGCCGGTATCTACATCGGCAAATGTGTTCACCGCAAATTGGAAGCTGAACGGTGAGTCTTCAGTCGCGCTCTGATTGGCGATCGGATTCGCAACCGTCGGCGTGTCGTTGCTGTTGGCGACGACGATATCGAATTGATCTTCGACAAACGCGCCAACCAAATCCGTCGCACGCACCGTGATCGTAACCGTACCGACATCGGCATTCGCAGGGGTGCCGCTGAAAGTGCGGGTGGCCGCATCAAAGCTTAACCAGCTCGGCACGCCGCTGAGCGTATAGGTTAACGTGTCGCCGGCATCCACATCAGCGAAGGTATTTGCGGCAAACTGGAAACTGAATAGCGCTATCTTCGGTGGCGCCTTGATCGGCGATCGGATTAGCCACCGTTGGCGCGTCGTTGGTGTTGGCTACAACGATGTCGAAATGATCTTCGACAAATGCTCCAGCCAAGTCCGTTGCGCGTACCGTCACGGTAAACGGGCCGACGTCCGCGTTGGCAGGCGTGCCGCTGAAGGTGCGAGTTGCGGCATCAAAGCTCAGCCAGCTCGGAACGCCCGTAGCGGTGTAACGTTAAGCGTATCGCCGGCGTCGATATCAGCGAAGGTGTTCGCGGCAAACTGGAAATTAAACACCGCTATCTTCCGTCGCGCTTGATCGGGATCGGGTTTGCTACCGTCGGTGCATCGTTGGTATTGGCGACGACGATATCGAATTGATCTTCGACGAACGCCCCCGAGCCGATCGGTGGCGCGCACGGTGATCGTCTATCGTGCCGACGTCCGCGTTGGCCGGGGTGCCGGTGAACGTGCGGGTCGCCGCATCGAATGTAAGCCATGCCGGCACGCCGCAGGCACTGTAGGTTAGAGTATCTCCCGTGTCGACATCGTCGAACGTGTTAGCGGCGAACTGGAAGCTGAACGCGGCATCTTCGGTCGCAGTTTGATCGACGATCGGATTCGCTACGGTTGGGGTATCGTTGGTGTTGGCAACGACGATATCGAATTGGTCTTCGACAAATGCACCGGCCAAGTCAGTAGCGCGCACTGTGATCGTGTTGTGCCGACATCCGCGTTTGCGGGGGTGCCACTGAAAGTGCGCGTTGCGGTATCGAAGCTTAACCAACTCGGCACGCCGCTTGCGGTATAAGTAAGGGTGTCACCCACATCGACTTCGTTAAAGGTGTTAGCAGCAAACTGGAAGCTAAACGGCGCATCTTCGGTCGCCGTTTGATCAGCAATCGGGTTTGCGACCGTCGGTGCGTCGTTAGTGTTGGCGACAACGATGTCAAACTGATCTTCGACGAAGCCACCGCTAGTCGGTGGCGCGTACGGTGACAGTACGGTACCCACATCGGCGTTGGCAGGCGTGCCGCTGAAAGTGCGAGTGGCCGCATCGAAGCTCAGCCAGCTCGGGACACCACTCGCGCTGTAAGTCAATGTGTCGCCGATATCGACTCTGTAAACGTGTTGGCGGCAAACTGGAAACTAAACGCGCGTCTTCGGTCGCGCCTGATCGGCGATTGGGTTGGCACGGTGGGTGTGTCGTTGGTATTTGCCACGACGATGTCGAACTGGTTTTCGACGAAGGCACCAGCGAGATCGGTAGCACGCAAGGTGATAGTGGCCGTCCTACTTCGGCGTTCGTCGGCGTACCGGTAAACGTGCGGGTAGCCGCGTCGAAATCAGCCAACCCGGTACGGCGCTGGCGCTATAGGTTAGCGTGTCGCCCGCATCGATGTCTGTGAACGTGTTCGCGGCAAACTGGAAGCTGAAGGCGCTATCCTCTGTCGCGCTCTGATCGACGATCGAGTTGGCTACCGTCGGTGCGTCGTTGGCGTTTGCGACGACAACATCGAATTGGTCTTCCACGAAGGCGCCCGCTAAATCCGTCGCGCGCACGGTGATCGTGGAGCTGCCGACATCGGCGTTGTCGGGCGTTCCTGCGAAAGTACGAGTAGCTGCATCAAAAGTAAGCCAGCTCGGCACGCCCGAAGCCGGTGTAAGTCAGCGTGTCGCCGCACATCCACATCGGTGAAGGTGTTCGACAGCAACTGGAAGCTAAAAGCGGCTATCTTCAGTCGCTGTTTGATCCAGCGATCGGATTGGTTATCGTGGGAGCATCGTTGGTATTCGCGACGACGATGTCGAACGTTCTTCGACGAAGGCTCCCGCAAGATCGGTAGCGCGAACCGTCACGCTAACGGTGCCGACGTCCGCGTTCGCGGGCGTGCCGCTGAAAGTGCGCGTGGTGGCGTTGAAGCGTCAGCCAGCTCGGCAGCGTCTTGTCGAGTAAGTCAGCGTGTCGCCGACATCGACATCGGCGAAAGTGTTCGCTGCAAACTGGAAGCTAAACGCGGCGTCTTCGGCCGCGGTCCGATCGGCGATCGGGTTGGCAAGCGTCGGTGCGTCGTTGATGTTGGCCACCGGGCCGACGGCTGCACTGGTCAGGCTTTCGGCCGTGCCTTTAGCGTCGGTGTAGCTGACGACGACGCGGATGTTCGTGCCGACATCGGCGTCGCCGAGCAGGTAGGTCGATGTGGTCGCGCCGGCGATGTTCACGCCGCCACGCTGCCATTGGTACGAGAAGGCACCCAGTCCGTCGGCATCGGCGATGCCGGCCGTGTTGGCCGTCAGCGTCTGGTCCTCGGTCGCCGTGCCCGTCACCGCCGGTGCACCGCTCGGCACATCGTTGACGGCCGTCACGACGATCGAGGCGCTCTCGGTGGCGGCGCTGAACGCGCTGCTGCCGTCGTTGATCGCGGTGCTGACCTTCGTGCCGGCGCTGCCGATCTTGCGGTCCCAGGCGCGGAAGGTGATGCTGGCCGACGTAGCGTCGATGGCGTTGGGCAGGAAGCGCACGCGGTCGCTGCTGCGCAGCAGCAGCGCCGACGCATTGGTCACGGTGCCGATCGTGTACCAGCTGCCGCCACCGTCGAGCGAGTACTGCCAGCCGCCGTTGCCGTTGACCGTTGCCGTGATCGCGATGCCCTCCGGGTCGCCATCGGCATCGGTGATGCGGTCGCCCCCCGCGCTGCCGATCACCGTGGAGACGAGCGCGCCGGCGTTGTTGACGTCGTCCTCGCTGATGGTCGCGAACGTCATCGTCCCCGAGGCGTCGAGCACCGGTGCGCTGTTGAGCTTTTCGTAAGCCCCGGCATCGGCGCTGCCGTCGCGCGTGGCGTTGCGCTGGTCCGTCGGCGGTGGTGCGGCGGCGCCGATGTCGATGGCGATGCTGCCGGCATTGAGCACATGCACGTACTGGCCCGACGCGGCGTCGAGCGCGAGCGCGGCCAGCGCGGGATCGGTGCCGACCAGGTCGCTCGCCACCGTGCCGCTGAAGCCGGCGTTGTGCTCGATGACGTTGTAGCCGAGGCTGGTCACCGCGCCGTGCAGGTCGCGCCCGCCGCTGGCCGAAGTGTTGTCGGCAAAGATCGACGAGCCGATCGTCAGCGTTCCGGCGCGCCTGATGGCGCCGCCGCCGCTGCCGCCGGCGGTGTTGGCCGCGACGGTGGTGAACTTGACGCTCAGCGTGCCCCCCGCCACGTCGATGCCGCCGCCGTCGGCGCTCGCGCTGTTGCCGCTGATGGTCAGGTTCTCGATCGCCATCGAGCCCGCGAGCTGATGAATGCCGCCGCCGTAGCGCGCGCCGTTGCTGAAGATCGATGAGCACGTGAGCGTGGCGGTACCGAGGTTCGAAATGCCGCCGCCGTCCGATCCGGTCGCGGTGTTGCCATGCACCAGGCTGTCGGTCATGACCAACGTGCCGACGTTGTGGATGCCGCCGCCGATGCGGCCGCCGCCGGTGATCGTGTTGCCGGTGATGTCCACCCGCGTCAAGGTCGCCGTGCCGCCGGCCTCTTCGACCAGCAGGCCGCCGCCGTCGTTGTTGATCGAGCCGCCGGTCAGACGCACGTCGGAGAGCGTCAGGTTGCCGTTGCCGTCGACCTCGATCACGCGGTCGATGCCGCCGCCGCTGATGATGGTGCTGGCCATGCCGGCGCCGGCGATCGTGATGTTGGTCTGGATGTCGATGTCACCGGTGGCGCTGCTGTCGTCGCCCGCGCCCGCGATCGTCAGCGTGTAGGTCCCCGCGGCCAGGTTGAGCGTGTCGTTGCCGCTCGTGTTGTTGGACGCGATCACCGCCTCGCGCAGCGAGATGAAGCCGTCGTCGCCCTTGTTGGCGAGCAGGGTGCTGATGCTGGTGGCATCGCCGTCGACGATGTCGTTGGTGGTGTCCACCACCAGCGCGCCTTGCACCAGCGGCAGCGCATAGACGTTGCGCGCGAACTCCGAGGTGTTGGTGTAGGCGGTTTGGCCAGCGTTGGTTTGCGTCGCGGTGGCACTGATGAAGCTGCCGGCGGCGACGTTGACCGCGAGCGTGGTCGAGATGGTGGCGTCGCCGTTGCCGTCGGTCTTCACCAGCGCGGAGCCGAGAAAGGTTTGGCCTTGGCCGTAGCCGCTGGCGTCTTGCGCCGTGTTGGCGAAGAACTCAATGCGGAACCAGGTGTCGATCGTGCTGTCGACTGTGCCGTTCAGCGTCAGCTGGTTGCTGCCGTTGGTCCGCGCCAGGGTCAGCCGCGGGAAGTTCTGCAGGTTGTTGGCGCCGCTGTCGCCGTCGTCGTCGGCGGCGGCGTCGTTGTCCGTGACGCCGTCCCAGGCGCCGAGTTCGATGCCAATCGATCCGTTGCCGAATATGCGGTTGCCGAGCAGTGCATTCGCGCTCGTCGCCGCGTCCATCACGATCGACGCCCGGCATCGCGTTGAAGCGGATGGTGTTGCCGGCGCCTGCGGCGGTTCCGCCGATCATGTTGCCGCTTGCCCCGCCTTCAATGAGCACACCGGCGGTCAGATTGCCCAGGTTCGTCGTGGCGCTCGCGTCGGTGCCGATGAAGTTGCCCTGCACGACGTGGCCGCTGGTGCCGGCACCGACGATCTCGAGTCCAGCGTAGGTATTTCCGCCGATGACGTTGGCCGCCAGCGCCGACGTGCCGCCGATGACGCTGCCCGTGCTGGCGCCACCGATCTGGATGCCTTGCGTGCCGTTGCCCAGCACAGCCGTCGCCGTGGCGTTGACGCCGATCAGGTTGCCGCGAACGACCACACCCGCGCCGGCGCCCCAGAGCTGAATGCCGTTGTTGGCGTTGCCGGAGATCACGTTGCCCTCGGCGGCGTCGTTCGAGCCGCTCAGGTCGGTGCCGATCGTGACCGAGGCGGCAGCGCAGAACACCGCCACGCCATTGTCGGCATTGGCCAGCGCCGCCGTGCCGGCGGCATTGGTGCCGATGTAGTTGCCCTTGATCAGCGTGCCGGTCGTGCCGGCTCCCGTGACCAGGATGCCGTGGTCGTCGTTGCCAGAAATGATGTTGCGTTCGTGGCTGTCGTTGACGCCGTTGCCGTCGGTGCCGATCAGGGTGCCGGTCGAGCCGCCTTCGACGCTGATGCCCTCGGCACCGTTGCCCATTGCAGTCAGCCCGTCAGCCGCGACGCCGATGTAGTTGCCCTGGATCGTGGCGCCGCTCGATGCGTTGCCCACCAGCACGCCGCGCCAGTTGCCGGAAATGACGTTGCGCGCGCCTGCAGTCGCCGCCGCCGAAGACGTTGCCGGTGCCCGCACCCCAGAACGCTGCACCGCCGTTGGTGTTGCCGAGCGCCACCATGCCGGTGGCGTCGGTGCCGATGTAGTTGCCTTGCACCACGTTGTTCTGCACCGTCGAGCCGACCAACTCGAGGCCGTAGTGGTTATTGCCCGAGAGCACATTGCGCGCCGCAACGGTGGTGCCGCCGATGACGTTGCCCGTGGACCCAGCGGCCAAGAAGACACCAGACTGCGGAACGCTTGGCGCCGTCCCCGTCACGTCGCCCGTGCCAACCGCGTTCGTGCCGACGTAGTTGCCCGAGATGGTGCTGTTGTCGGCGTTGTTGAAGTAGATGCCCTGCTGCACATTGCCCGAGACGACGTTGCGCGCGGCCACGGTCGTGCCGCCGATCAGCAGCCCCGTGCTGTTGAGCGCATAGATGCCCTTGTTCCCGTTGCCCGCAGCCGCGTTGCCGGTCGCGTCCAGGCCGATCCAGTTGCCCTGGATGACATGGTTGTTGGAGTTCTGGATCTCGATGCCGGTGCCGCCGAAGCGGTTGACGATCAGGCCCTTGATCGTGCTGCCGCTGCTGCCCGCGATCAACTCCAGGCCCTTGACGCCGGCGGCGCCGTTGCCGCTGAGTTCGATCACCGGCGTGCCGGCAAAGTCTGGCTCGCTCGTGCCGTCGATGATCAGCGCCTGGCTGATCGTCGGCAGCGCGGTCGCACCGACGTTGATGGTGTGAACGCCACCCGACAGCGCAGCCGGGATCGCGAACACGATCTTGTCGGGGGTGCCGCCGACATTGGCAGTGTTGTTGGTCGCGTAAATCGCTTCGCGCAGCGAGATGCGGTTGTCGCCGCCGCGGCTGATGCCAAGCCCCGAGATCGTCACCGTGCCGCTGGTCACGACCGAGTCGTAACTGTCGCTGGTGGTGTCCACCACGACGATGCCGATGGACGACGCCGTCACGTTGGCCGCGAACTCGGAGGTGTTGTTGGTCGTCAGGTTGGTGGCGGTCGCGGTGATCTTGTCGCCGCTGTTGACCCAGACGTTGGCCAGCGTCGTGCCGACGCTGGCGCTGCCGCCCACACCGGTCGTGACGGTGATGAAGCCGAGATAGCGCTCGCCCTCGCCGTTGGTCGCGTCCGCGATCGTCGGCCGGTTGGCGAAGAACTCGATGCGGTAGCTCGTGTTGGCGGTCGAGTTCAGCGTTCCGACGATCGTCGTGCCGGCGGCGTTGGCTTCGGCAGAGGTCAGCAGCGGGAAGTTCTGCTGACTGTTCGGGCCGTTGTCGAAGTCGCCGCCGTCGTTCGTATCGACGCCCACCGTGCCGACCAGGTCGATGCCGACGCCGCCGTTGTTGTAGATCGAATTGCCCAGGATGCGCACACCGACCGGATCGGCACCGCTGCTCGCGTTCAGGTTGATGGCGCCGGGCTCGTCCACGCCGTTGTTGCCGAAGATCAGATTGCCTTCACCGGCCGCCGTGCCGCCGACCAGGTTGTTGTCCGAGCCGGACTGGATGTCGATGCCGTTGTCGTTGTTGCCCAGGTCGAGCGTGGCGCTCGCGTCGCTGCCGATGATGTTGCCCTGGATCCGGTTGCCGTCGGCGTCGTTCTGCAGCTGCACGCCGTCGTAGTTGCCGGAAATCAGGTTGCGCGCGCCCGGCGCCGCGCCGCCGATCAGGTTGTTGTCGCCGCCATCGACGCGGATGCCGTCGTTGCTGTTGCCCAGCGCGGCGGCGCCGCCGGCGTTGACGCCGATGAAATTGCCGGCGATCGTGTTGCCGCTGCTCAGCACCACGATGCCGACACCCGGCCCATTGGTGAGGATGCCGCCGCTGAAGCGGTTGATGACCAAGCCCTGGATGACGCTGCCGTCGCTGCCGGCGCCGAGCGTCAGGCCGTTGGCCGAGCCCGCGCCGGCGCCGTTGATCTCGATCCTGAGCACGGCGTTGCTGCCGACCGCGAGCGTGTTCTGCGTCGTACCCGACTGGCTGTAGCCGTCGATCGTCAACGCCTGCGTGATCGTCGGCAGCGCGCTCGTCACGTTGATCGTGCGCGTGCCGGCGCCGGCGATGTTGAAGTAGATGCGGTCGGCCTCGCCGGCGCCGTTGGCGGTGTTGTTGGCCGCGATGATCGCCTCGCGCAGCGAGATGAAGCCGTCGGCGCCTTTATTGGCGAGCAGCGTAGATAGGCTGGTCGTATCGCCGTCGCTCGTGTCGCTAGTCGTATCGACGGTGATCGTCGCCTGCGTGCTCGACACCGCGACCGCGCCGTGAGAGAACTCAGAAGTGTTGCCGCTGGCGAGGTCGACGGTCACCGCGCTGATGAAGTAGCCGACCGGTACCGTCTGCGCGAAGCTGACGTTGCTGAAGCTGGCATCGCCCGAACCGTCGGTGGTCACTGTGGTTGCGCCAAGGTAGGTGGCGCCTTCCCCATAGCCAGTGGTATCGGCGCTGGCGCTGGCGTAGAAGTCGATCGTGTGGGCGGCGCTGGCCGTGGTATGGAGCGTGCCGCTGACTGTGACCGTGCTGCCGCTGGTCTTGACTAGTGTCACGATGGGAAAGTTCTTCAGGGCGTTGGGACCGGCATCGGTGTCGTTGGTGTCGTTGGCGGTGACGCCGTCGTCGTTAAGATCGATGCCTAGGCCGATGTTCGAGTAAATCGAATTGCCCCGCATCGCATTGCCGCTGGCGGTGCTGGTGATCGAAATGCCATCGCCGCCATTGAAAGCGATCACATTGCCCATGCCGGCGGTGATGCCGCCAACGGTATTGTTCGCGGCGTTGCTGCGGATATCGATGCCGGCCGTCACGTTGCCCAGGGCGGCGGTGCCGGTGACTGTGGTGCCGATGTAGTTGCCCCGGATGAGCGCCCCGGTGGCAGCATTGTAAATCTCGATACCGGAGCCCGAATTACCGGAGATCAGGTTGCGATCAGCCGCCGTGGTGCCACCGACGACAACGTTGTTCGACTTGATGGCGATGGCGCCCCAACTGCCACCGGTGCTGTTGCCGCGCGCTTGAGTACCGGAGACATCGGTGCCGAGGAAATTGCCCACAATGGTGGATCCGCCAGCGCCGCTATCGACTTCGATGGCGTTATCACCCGCATTGTTGATCACCAGACCACGCACCGTCGATGCGCCGGTGGTCAGCGTGAGTGCGTTCGGATCCCCGCTCGACACGCCGGCGGCATTTAGCTCAATTACTGGTCCCTTGGCTGAGTTATAGCCAGGTTGGGTACTTCCGTCGATAATTACCCCTTCCGTGACACCCAAATCGCTGCCGCTTAGCGAAATGCGATACCAGGACCTCGCAGTTCCGGCCGGATAATCGGCATCGAAGTCCGTGATCGCAGCATCTGCCAGTGTCGTTGTAACAGGTGTGGAAAATCCCGCCGCGCCGTTGTCGCGATAGTAAAGGTGATTAGCATCGGTGGTCGCGATATTGAATGCGATGGTGTCAACACCGGCATTGCCATTAGCACTGATGATCGCCGCGCGCAGCGAGCCAGCACCTGAATTGTTGGTATTGGTAACGGTGTACGTGGTGAGCGTACTGTACCAATTGCTACGCACCTCGGCGCTTAGCGCAACGAGTGTTTCGATATGTCCGACCCGATACTCTAGCGCCCAGTCGCCGCCGCGTTCACTACTGCCGGTCAAATCATCGCTTGCGGCAACATCCGCGCCGGTCAGCCGGCCGATACTGTCGATCAGCGCTTGGCCTTGCTGCGAAGTGGCGACATCGCAGCCGTAGATCAGGACATCGGCATCATCGCTTAGCGCATTGCCCCAGCGCTTGATTTGCGCCGCATTGGTAATTAAAGAATCGAAATCTAAAGTGGAGTTTCCAAGTTGGATCGTGCCATCGGCGCCATGCGAAATGATGTGGATTGCGCTGATGTCACTTTCGCCGTCGAGTACATCGCTAATCTGCGCGATGCCATCTTCATGATCATTCAATAATACGACGTCTATGTCGCGCAAACCGTCGCGCTGATGAAGATCATCGATGAGGCGCTGATACTCCTCGACATGAGAATCGATAAATACTATTTCGTGACTGCGATGCTCCGACTGATTGGGACGTCTGTGTAGCCTGCAAGGCCGTTGAGGTTGTTTCGTTGACCAACCGTTGTTCGACGGCTTGCGCTGAGCTGTCGGGAATCATTAACGGATTTAGGTCGGCAGAATAGAGTATGCGCTGCTCGAGTTCCTCGATAACCGGCCGAGCAGAATAGGTGCTTTGATCTCTTCACGCCAAACTTTCCTTGAGTGTCGGCGCGACTACGGATTGGTTTTTGCAGCGATACTGACGGCAGAAGCGTTTACTTTCGCTTTTCCGGTAGTGATTGGTGAAACAGAAGCGTCGCGCGGGGTCAAGCCGGGTGCGGGTGTCGTCGACGTTTTTGGCTTGCTCTCGCTTTGCGCTAAGTTATCGGCATTAAGCGCGACCTTACAGCGCAACCCAGCAGGCAATGTGTTATTGGGATTGGGAAGTTCTAAACGCACACGAAAAGTGTTGCTGGCCGCGTCGAGAATTTTGTCGACCAAGATGACTTTGGCCTTGCGTTCGCCTACATTCGCCAACTCGGGTGTAACGTTCGCGATCATGCCGGGCCGAATTTTATTGAACTCGGAAGCGGGGGCGATCACCTCGACGCGCAAAGGATCGAGCGCTGCAATTTTAAGTACGGGACGTTCTTCCACACGCTCGCCTTGAGATACATAGCGCTCGATAATTATCCCGGAGATCGGGCTCCTGATCGTGCGCTGCGCCAGTTGAGCACGAGCTAAGCTTAATTCCTGAGACGACAAGCGTTTCTGCTCGCGGGCTTGCAACAACTTTAATTCTGCCAATGCAGCTTCGGTTTGCGCTTGGTCCTGGTTCTGAAGCGAAGTGAATTTGTCGCGGTAAAGTGAATCTGTGCGTTCTTGCTTGCGTTTAGCGAATTCCTGAGTGGAGGATGCGGCTTGCAGCTCCGCTTGGTTTGATGCTCGGGCCTCGGCTACGGCCACTGAAGCGCGCTCGACGTCGGTGGTCAATTGGGCTAGGGACTGCCCTTTTTTGACACTATCTCCACGCTCCACGTCAATTCGCTCGATTACCCCGACTACCGGGCTACCTAGTTCAACCACTTCGCTGGGCGTGATCAAGCAGCCTAAACTCTGTGCACCGGCGGCTGCACTCAAGCTCAAGGTTGTGGCCAAAACTAGCGTTATCCCGTGCCTTAACATTTTTTTCTCCAAAAAAACATGCGGTTATTCACCTTTACCACCGAACGATAAGCGGCGATCTAGCAAAGAATCTTGCTGCAGCAACTGCCAACGCTGCAGCCATTGCCGACGCTCTTCGAATAACTGCGGTACTAGCAGCAAGATTCGCGCCATGAACGGGGGCACTAGCCCATTGTGGCTCGAACAACTGTGTACGAATGCTTTGATTAGCTTGGGTAAATAGCTCGATATCAACGGATCGTCGATCGCCAGGATCGTTTCTACGCTGCCTGGATCGCCGCGCCTGGCGCAGCGCCCGTGTAATTGCCGATCGATACGGCGAGCGCCGTTGTGCTGACAGCAGATAACGTGCAAACCACCGCGCTCCGCCACGCTGGCCGCAAGAGGAATATCGGTGCCGCGGCCGGCCATATTGGTCGCTATCGTGATCTGCCGCACTTCGCCCGCTTGCGCGACGATGGTCGCTTCTTCGCTGTCGTGGCGCGCGTTAAGAACGGCATGGGGTATGCGCAAGACACTCAGGCGCTCGCTCAAGCGCTCGGAATCGGCGACGGAATCGGTGCCGATCAACACCGCCCGCCCTATTTCACGCATGGCTTGTACGCGCTCCACCACTCGGTTCCACTTCGCGTCGGATGTGGTGAACATTTTCACCCTTGCCACGACGCGTTTGCTCGGACGTTGCAATGGAATCTTGGCGACACGCAAGCCATACACGGCCTGCAGCTCACCCCGCGCCTCGCTTAAAGTGCCGCTCATGCCGCAGAGCCTTAAATAACGCGGAAACACTCGCTGGTAGGTTATCTGCGCGATAGTGTGTTGTTCGCCACTGGGCTCGCATCCCTCCTTGCGCTCGATCAATTGCTGGAGTCCGCGCGACCATACGCGGCCTTCGGCGATGCGGCCGGTGGTCTCGTCGATGATGAGGATACGACTATCGCGAACCAAGTAATCGCGATCGCGCTTAAATAGATGCTTCGCCGCCAGGGCCAGGGTCACCACTTCTTCGCGGCGACGGCGGTCGCGCCACACCCCGCTCATAGCGGAGACCTTGCCCAATAGTGCCTCGCGCCCCGCCGTGGTCAATTCGGCGCTGCGGGTAGATGGGTGCAACTGAAAATCTTTATTGCGAATCAGCGAGGCAGCCAGCTTCAGCGCGACATCGAGAAATGCTATCTGTTGATCGTTCACGCAGGCTTCCGCCAAAATTAATGGCGTGCGGGCTTCATCGATCAAAATACTATCGGCCTCGTCGATCAAGGCCATGCAGAGGCCACGCAGCAAGGGTTGGGACGACGCCGCAGAGGGATCGCTCAGGGCTGCGACCCGGCGTTGTAAATCGTCGCGCCGCTGCCCAAGTAATAGCCGGTCGCGCAAGTAGTCAAACACCAATTCCTTGGCGGTGCAGTAAGTGATGTCGCACCCGTAAGCAGCGCGCCGCTGTTCAGGCGTCGAGGCCTGCGTAACATAACCGACGCGAAGTCCGAGTGCGGTATAAATAGGTTCGAGATTCTCCGCATCGCGGCGGACCAGGTAGTCGTTAGCAGTCATTACGTGGACCGGCACGCCGCTCAAAGCCGCCGTCGCCGCGGTCATGAGCGCCGCCAGCGTCTTACCTTCGCCGGTCGCCATTTCCGCGAGCTGACTGTCCAGCATCACGCGTGCGGCATGGAGTTGTGTATCGAATTGCCTTATGCCCAGGGTACGCCATGTGGCCTCGCGCACCAGGGCAAACGCCTCGGCAATCCGTTTTTCAGCAAACCCCTCACTCGAGAGGCGAGCTTTGATTTCCACAACGGCTTTGATAAATGCCGCGGGACTAAGGTCGCGCACGCTATTTTCGCGCTCATTTACTAAGGCGACAAAATCTCGATGCGGTTTTCTTTTTAGAGCTCTGGGTAGTGTGCACAATCTCGACAGTTGCTGTGCTAGCCAGCCTGGACGCTGAGCCTCACGCTCCGGATAGCTGCCCCAGGCAATACCAGGCATTGCAATCGCAGCGGCTTTCATCGCTTACGGCGAACCCATTCGGTGACTCATGCGATTATTTTTCATCGCTGAAATGGCGCAATAGCAATTGTTGTAGTGCGCGGTGAATACGTCCGATTAACGGTTCACTGCCATGATCGAAGCGGACCCAGGCGCGGCCACCGACGCGCTCGGTATGAGTTTCGGGTAATTCAAGGTCGAACAGAAAAATAGGCTCCAAGGTCCGCATTCCCTTCGGATCCGCCGGATCGGTCACGAAATGCCCACCAGCTCGGTCCGCCATCGCGGCACTCGGCAACTCGTGTACGGCGGCTGGGACTTCATGCATGATCACCGCCATAAGCGGCTCGCCTTGGTGTTCTTTCAATGTCACCTGCGCGCCGCGGGTTTGTGTACGCACCAAGGTTACGTCTTCCTGGGTCACCGCAGCTCGAACTTTGAGATTATCCGATGTCAATACGTGGGCAAGGACGGTACCTTTGACAATGAAATTGTGCACGATGTCCTGCCCATGGGGCATTACAAACTTACCAGCCGTCGGACTATAAACTATGAGCTCTGCTAGCCGGTTCTCAATCTCATTCAGATCGCCCACTAGCCTTGCCTTTTCCTGTAACACCCCTTGAGCGCGGACAGGATTGGTCACGACCGCATCTTGATAACTCACCTCCAACACCGCGAGGTTCGCCAGCAGTTCCTTACGCCTTACTTCAAGCGCCGGGTCGCTCATCTCCAGCAAAATATCGCCTTTTTGCACTAACGCACCGTCGCGAATCAGGATCCGATCGATGAAGCCGTCTGTCCCGGCGCGAATATGCGATTGTTCCGGGAGCCACACTACGCCGTCCACAGTCGTCGCGAGCGGCATCGGCACAAACCACAACAAACTGGCTGTCATGGCCAACGCGCCGCCTGCGATCGACCAGGCGCGCGTACGGCGCATCCCGAGTCGCGGTGAGGTCAATAGAAATTGAAACGCCTTCACTAGTGGCGTTACGACCATGTTGATTGCTATCCACAATCCTGCCGCAATACCTAATAGAGCCGATTTAGCGCCGATCCAGAATACGATCAACAGCGTGACGAACAAGCGGTAGAACCACGACGCCAAACCGTAACCTAACAGCCAGGCACGTTCTGCCGAGTTTGCCGCTGGTGAGCTTGCAGAGCCGATCTGCAACAAGTAGCGCTGGACCAGATACAAAATGTAGGCCTGACTGCGCTGCGCCAAATTGGGTAGATCGAATGCATCGGAAAAAATGTAGTAGCCATCAAATTTCAGCAACGGATTGCCGTTAAACAACACGGTGGATACGCCGCCCACTACCATGGTGACGAAAGCAATGTCGCGGATCACGCCATCCTCGACGTTGAGCCAAACGATGGTTGCGATCGCAGCGAGAAACAGTTCGACCATGATGCCGATCGCCGCCACCGCCATGCGCTGATATTTTTCGCGGAACGCCGCCGATGCCGACGCATCGACATACGGAACGGGAACGAGAAGAAATAACGTCAGCCCCATTTCGTGCACTTGACCACCCCAAACTCTTACGGCAAAGGCGTGTCCTAACTCATGGATCGCTTTTATGATCGGATAACTCAGCCACAACAGCAGCAAATAGCGGGGTGTCAGCATATGTACACTCGCTTGTGAACTGAGGGCGGGCCAATTGGAACAAGCGATAACTGCCGCGAACGCGACTAAAGCCAACCAAGTCAGCAGCATGACCGGGTGGAACAACCAGCGTACAAATGGGAGCATGCGGTCGAGAGTGCGCGTTGGGTCCAATAGCGGAACTCGAAACGCAAGCGGATTGATCATCGACTGCCGACGCTTGGAACTGCGTTCGTCACGACGGCGGAATAGTTCTGCTACATCGGGTGTAGTCTCACACTGGAGTAAATCGGCATCGCTTAATTGGCATAAAATCTGGATGGCTTCATCCTGCGTCGGCGCACCCTCGCCTAGCTCTTCCATCAGTACGTCCCAAATTTCCTGTACCGTGCGGCCACCGTCCATGCGACCGACGAACTGATAGGCGGATTGATTTACGCGATGGTTACGGCCGGAAGTTTGGTCCTGTAAAAAAAACCACAGCCGGTCGCGATAGAACTGGCGGCTCACCCGCACGTGGCTGCGTAAACGCGGATGTAAGTTGGCGACGCGATACCAGTGGGAACTGAATAAGAACTCGGCCATATTCAGCCCAGCCAGGACCACGCGCTCATGCGTACCCAGTTCACGGCGCGCTGCGTCCAAATGCGCAGTAGTGAACGTTGGTCGACTTCGAGCTTAGCCACCCCCTTAAGACCCGGACGCATACGCGTCGAGGGGCTAGAGAGCTTCGCTTCAACCTCGAAAAAATGGCGCCCTTCCACGGTATCGGCGACCGGCGTAACGCGCGCTACCTGAATTTCTACAGATTTTTCCGGCGTGGCGGCGAGGGCGAGACGACCGCTTTGCCCCTGGGTGACGTCGGCGATGTCGCGCTCATCCACTTCGACGATAACGCGGTATTCATCCTTGGGCGCAAGTGTCATTAAAACTTCGCCGCGCTTAACCGGTGCACTCAAGGATTGAGTCAGGTCACCCTTGATGATTACCCCGTCGAATGGCGCACGAATTTGGGTACGCAGGAGTTTCTCTTGCACCAATGCCAATTGGGCTTGCGCCTCGTCGATTTTCGCTCTCGCCATGACCAATTCGGCGCGATTTTGTTTCGCTAAGGCTTCGCCATAAGCATTCTCAGCCTGGGCGACTTCCGCCTGCCACTTGCGCTGTTCCAGCTTGAGATCTTCCTCAGCGAGAGTCGCCAATACTTGATCTCGCTTCACGGTATCACCCGGACGTACCAAAACTTGTTTCAGGTAACCATCGGCTGGCGCCACTAAAGCGCGTTGCACCACGCCTTCCAGTCGCGCCGGCGCGGTCAAGCGATAGTCGGTGGGAATGAACGCCAGCGCTGACAACCCAGCAGTTACCGCGGCAATAACGGCGTACGAAACAATCTTGTCGTTACCGACCAGGCGCTTAGACTTCGCCGCAAAGTGGCCGGCGACTTTCTTACGCAGTGGTAAATCAGCCTGGTGCTTTAGTTCAAGCACCGGACCAACGAATGAGGCGATGTTTTCGAACATCGCTATCTGTTCCCGGGTAAACACCTCGGTCTTGCTGTATTCCAGGCACAGGACGCCGAACACGGCGTTGTTTTTGACTAGCGGGATAGTGCACAAACTATCGTTACCCTGACGAGAAAGGGCAGCGTGGGCGTGGGTGATGCGAGGTCGATCACCCTTTATCGGCGGGAAGGGTATCGTTGCGGCCTGGTCCGCGCATTCATCCATCGCGGCTGCAATATCGCGCAGCAACATTTGATTACTTTCAAAGTTCGCGCTTTGCGACAGCGCTTCAACGCGAACATATCGTCCACTAACCAGGCCTACGCTGATGCGATCGCAAGCCAACATGGTGGCCATTTGGCTGGCAACAGCCGTGGCGGAATCCTTGAATGTTTCGTGCGACAGCGCCACGCCAATCAACTCCAGCACCCGGCCTAACGCGCCGGGACGCCCCGGGTCGCGGCGTTCCAATAACGAATCGAATCGCGCGATGCCCGCGAGCATGCTGCGCAATACGCTGCCGCTATCGCTGCTATTATCCGGCTGTAGTGCAATGGCGATGGCCCCCACGGTTTCGCCGCCAGATCGTAATGGATGCGACACAACGGTAGTTTGCCGCCCAGTCATAGCGGAATCGGGTGAATTGACTAACGGCTGGCGCCGCTCGAAAGCGGTTTTCGCCGCTAGCTCCAATATCGGATCGGTTGCGGTTCCCGCAGGCCAGACGGCGGTCGACGCCAACGCGTGATCCTTGGGTACGAACAGCATGACCAAGCCGCCGCCGATACCGGGGATCGAACCGCATTGTGTATCCAACCAATTTTGAACCACCGACTGCACCATCGAACTTTTCCTTGAGGTAAAATCGCTGCTAGTATTCGTTTGAACATTTTCCAGGCGCGTGCCGGGGCAACTACCTCGCAAAGAAATTGGGTACGAGTCGCGCGCAGCGTCGTAAACTGACCAAGTGCGTCACACTTGGCTGCTCACATGACCTGCGCCACCTCAAAAACTCGAGGTTTATGGCTTGTTATGACTCAAAATCAGAAACGAGAGGATTGCCTTAACCTGCTGAGCAAGTTCCATGCCGCTCCCGGGCCAGTTGCCTGTCGTCACAAGTAGCCAGAGTGCCTCCGAGACGCTCATGAATACTGGCTCTCAGCCCATGCCTAACCAAGCGCAAAGGACCACAAATTGATTGAATATATCGTCGCCGCGCCGAGGAGCTGGAGGAAAAAGAATAGTAAGGTGGTGCCCGGAACCGGAATCGAACCGGTACGAACTGTTTAGAGTCCGACGGATTTTAAGTCCGTTGTGTCTACCAATTTCACCACCCGGGCTTACGATTTGAAGATGGAACTTATGAGTATTTAGAACCAGGTGCTTCTTGTGGCATTTGACGTTGACTGGTTTAACTGTGAAACAACTTCTCAGATTCTATCAAATCGCGCACTACCCGTTGTAACAATTCTAGCGCTTCGGGCCCGAAAAATCCGCCGGTTCATTCTGCAAGAGTTGTGATATATTCCATGAGTCCCAATCAATAATGATTTTAATTAATGGGGGAAGTCTCAGTTAGACGGCTTGGCCCACCCAATAGACCGATTCACATTTTTGAATCGGATAATCTCATTCATGATTAAGCCAGTTAAGTTGTATCCCGACGATCCTAAACAAGCCGTTCGGATGCGCCGGTTTTACATGGCCGCATCTACTTCCCTGTTAGTTTTATTCCTTATTTCACTCTGCAGTTGGCTGGGCTTCGTCAGCAATAAGGTTCTCGGCATAGCCGGGGCTTTGATTTTTCTCATATTGGTCACGTTTTACCTTCTTTTTCACACCAAGCTAAATCTTAAGTTCCGCGACCCCAGCCTGACGTCGCCGCAAATGCTGGCCTCCAGCCTCACGATGATATACGTGATGCACAACGCCGCTGCTGCTCGCGGCATTTTCCTGATCGTCATTCTGATGATCTTTATGTTCGGTGTATTTCGCTTAAGCGGCCGCGAGTTTTTGCAGATCGCGTTGGTGGTTCTCGCTGCCTACGGCATACTGATTTGGCCGGTCGTCATAAACCCGAATAAATCCGCCGACGATAGCCTGGCGATCCTTTACGGAATTGTGCTTGCAGTAGTGCTGCCGTGGTTTGCGATGATGGGCGCCTATATCGGCCGCTTGCGACGGCAACTGAATAAAAGCATCGCCGAGTTGGAATCCAGCCAGGCCATCGCCGTGCGCGACGATTTGACCGGCGCGTATAACCGGCGCTACCTAATGGGTGCACTGTTTAAAGAAAAGAACCGCAGCGATCGCGGTGGCGAGCCCTTTTCGGTTTGCCTGATCGATATCGATTTCTTCAAAAAGGTCAACGATACCAGAGGCCATTTGATCGGCGATCAAGTGTTGAGATTATTTACGCAAGCGATTCAACCGGACGTGCGCACCACCGACTATTTCGGGCGTTTCGGCGGCGAAGAATTTCTGTTGATATTGTCGGAAACCTCCGTTAACGGCGCCTGCGTCCACGCCGAGCGCGTGCGTCGCAGTATTGAGCAACACCGTTTTACAGAAATCGACGATAGTTTGGCTATCACCGTCTCGATCGGCGTAACTCAATACCGGCCGCGAGAAGAAATTTCCAGCACCCTGAACCGCGCCGATATGGCACTTTACGATGCAAAAGCCAGCGGCCGTAACCGCGTGGCTTGCGATGGTGTCTCGCGGTCGCTCATGACCAACGGAAAAACCGGATCGCTGTTAGCTTAGGCATCGCGGCCGACTGCCGCTGATCAGCATCAGCGACGGATTTTGGAAGGTCGGCGTACCACGTTAGTCAATTCTCCCCCGGACGCCAATGCATCGATGTTCGCGGCGATGTCAGTCCAGCGGCGAGAAATCATACCGCGCGTCCAAATCGCTGAATGGGGTGTCATCAACACATTAGACAGTGAGTCGAAAGGATGCTTTGAAGGCGGGACATTAAGATTCTCCGGCGTCGGGTAGTGGTACCAAGCATCGATAACTGCACCAGCGATTTGTTTATCGCGTAACGCGAAAAACAAGGCATCTTCGTCGATGATAGCGCCACGAGCAACGTTAATGATGACTGCATTCGGCTTCATGCAGGAAAACGCCGTTTGATCGATGAGACCGAGCGTCTGTGGAGTCAGGGCGATACACACGGCGATGAAATCGCACTGCGCCAAGAACTCGTGCAAATCTTCCAAAGGGTAAAAGCGGTCGACGAATTCCGTGCCATTACGCTGAGTGCGATTGCAAGCGAGGACTGTGGTGCCGAATCCCTTCGCCAATCGCGCGGTGGCCATGCCAATCGGTCCCAGCCCTAAAATTCCCACGGTCTTGCCACAAAGTTCTTCATGCAACGGCGCGCCGGTGCGCCCGCTCATGTGCCAACTGCCGGCTTTAAGGGATTCATGGGCTGGAATAAAATCGTGACACAACGCTAACATGGCAAGTAGCACATATTCACCGCCGGCGACATCATGACCGTAGGCGTTACAAACCGTGGCTAGAGGCGGTACTTCTTCAAAGTTGATTTGATCGGTACCCGCGCCCGGAATTTGCAACAAACCCATCCTAGGCGCCGGCGGCATGTTCTGATACTTAAGCGCGATTAGCACCTCGGCATCGAGCAAATGTTCCGCCAGTTCTTCGCTCGGCGCATTTTCTTTTAGTCGGATAATAGTGGCAGGTGTACTTATTTTGGCTCGAAGCGTGCCCAGCAGATCGTAGACCAACACCCCGTACAAAACGATCTTTATTGGCGTGGTGTTTTGTGACATGGGTTATGGGAAATAGCGCCGCGAATAACGGCTCGGTCGGCTAAGACGCGATAACTTCTATCCGACTTTCGGTAGAACGATATCGAATTGCCCCTGCTGCTCGCCGCCTCCGCTGACAGACTCAAAGGGTACGATCAGACTGTTACGTTGTTTTTTGTCACGGATACTGCGCAGCAGAAAATCACGCTCGTTTTCCGGGGAACCATCCACGTACATCTGGGTGACGAGCAAGCGTCCCGTCTTGGGCGTGAGCGCAAAATGGATGTGCGGTGCTCGCCCTGGATACGCAATCGGCTTCACAGTCCGGAAACTGTATCGGCCTTCTTGATCCGTCAACACCACGCCATAACCCTGGAAATTGGGATCGATCGGTTTTTCCGAGGTATCATCTTCGTGATGGTAGCGACCGTACCCATTTACCTGCCAGATTTCGATCAAAGTCCCCGGTTGCTCGGCGCCGGATAGGTCCGTAACCCGACCCGAAACCGTGACAATCTCCCCGTAAGCCACACCGGTCTTTTCAGCAACGGCGGTTAGGTCAAAATCCTTGTCGATGGGAAACCGCTTAGGGTAAAACGGACCGCGTGACTGGCTCGGGGTCGATTTCTGATCGGCCGCGTAGGTCCAGTGAGAAACGGGTCCCGCGAGGATCGCGCCTGCAAAGCCGGTCGCGCGTTTAAGTAATTCGCGTCGCTTCATCACGCTAGGTGGTGCTAGGCCGCCAGCCGTTCGAGCCGTCGATCGGCGGCCCATTCGCGACGCCGGTCGAAACCATGGCCGTCACGCCGCTCGGCAGTCGGCGTTAAGCGGATATTAACGTTATGACGGCGCTCGACGTGAACGCGGCGATCGACTCGTACCCGCCGGTCGGAGAAATCCACGCTTGAGCCGGGCGCCAGATGATGATGAACAAACCTCTCCAAATCACCGGACCGATAAAAAACTTCACCATCGCGATCAAAAAACGCAATGAGCGGATCGAAACGCCGATCGTGTTCGAGCCACATATTCGCGCTCTTATGCGGCATGAATCGCTGCAACAACATGCTTGCTTCGTAGGCTGTAAGCCAACGGGAGTTATGAATTGATTCCATCGTTTTCCGCCTTTCTCTTCGACTCGGTTTGTGGAGTAGAGTGAGAAAAATTTAGATCGCGTAAACTTCTATTATCCGGCCGAACCGGTGCGCGGCGCAATGGCTTTAATGAGAACCGTTACTGGAATTATTTTCATCAGCTTAACCCAGCTCACTGCGATTGTCGTTAATAAGCTTATCTGCAACGACGTTACAACAAAGGAAGCTTTCCAAATGAAGAAACGATGTTTCGCTGCTTTTTGCCTCAGCGCTTTCATGCTAGCCGAAACCCATGCCCTTGCCGAAGAGAGCGCCAGTACCGCGCTAACGATCTACAGCACGGCACAAGGCGGCGCGATTGGGCCCGAAGTCTATCGCGATGGAGGAATCGGACAAAACCTACCGGGCTATGCCCTGATCCGGCAGGAACGCGACGTTAATTTGGACAAAAGCCGTACTACCATCCGCTTTACCGATGTGGCGGCACTGATCGATCCGACCACGGTATCGTTTACCTCGCTTACGGATCCGGAAGGCACCCGCGTGATCGAGCAGAACTATCAATTCGACCTGGTGAGTACGGAGAAAGTGTTACAGAAATATATCGACAACGAAATCAGTGTCGAGCAGCAACGCGGCGATAAAACGGAAATTATCGACGGTGTGCTCACCAGCACGGCCGGGAATTTAATTCTGCGCAAAGACGACGGCAGCGTGCGCATCGTCAATGGCTACTCCGGCATCAAGCTGCCGAAATTGCCCGGCGGATTGATCACCAAGCCGACTTTAGTGTGGGATATCGCCACCGGCAAACCCGGTTCGCACCGGACTCGCGTCGCCTATCAAACCACGGGCATCACTTGGTGGGCCGACTACAATTTTACCTATTCCGAAGGCAGCAACGCCAATTCCTGCAAACTCGATGCGGGCGCCTGGGTGAGCATCCTCAATCAATCGGGCGGCAGTTATCAGCAAGCCAAACTCAAACTCATTGCCGGCGACGTACAGCGCGCGCTGCCCCCACCGCCTCCGCGCGCGTTAATGAAAGGCCGCCGAGCAGAAATGGCGATGGCTGATGCTGCACCGGCGTTCGAGGAAAAGGCCTTCTTCGAATATCATCTTTACACATTGGGGTTTCCCACCACGTTGCCGGACAACTCGACTAAGCAGATCGAACTTTTCCCCGTTGCGCGCGGGGTGCCGTGCGAGAAGACCTTGCTCTACGTCGGACAAGCCAACCCTTACTATAACTATGGGAATCCCATGGTCGATCGTAACTTCGGCGTGGAGTCCAACAAAAAAGTAGACGTGTTCATCTCGTTTAAGAACAGCAAAGAAAATAAGATGGGTATGCCCTTGCCCGCCGGACGTATTCGAGTCAGCAAACTCGACATCGCCGACAACAGCTTGGAATTCATCGGCGAAGATCGCATCGACCACACGCCGAAAAACGAAAAGGTGCTGTTAAAATTAGGTAGCGCGTTCGACGTGGTGGGTGAGCGCCGCCAAGTCGACTTTCGCGTCGATACCAACGGCAAGTGGATGGAAGAAGACATCGAAATCAAGATACGCAATCAGAAGGACGAACCGGTCACGGTGATCGCGAAGGAGAGCCTATACCGTTGGAGCAATTGGCGCATCCTAAAAAATAGCATGGCGTATGACAAGCAAGACGCCCAGACGATACACTTCCCAGTGAAGCTGGCGAAGGGCGCGGAGGGGATCGTTCGCTATACGGTACGCTACACCTGGTAAAAAATCATCGAGCCAGGAGCCGCATGGATATTGGCTGCTGGCAATGCCTTGCCTGAGAGCCACGCTGGCATTGGCTCTTGAGGCATAATAATTATTATTTCGTTATTGGGAGGAAATATGAAACAACGTATCGGCTTCATAGGCGTCGGCTTGATGGGCCACGGCATGGCGAAAAACATCGTCGAAAAGGGTTTTCCGTTAACCGTGTTGGGTCACAAGAAACGCGCGCCGGTGGAAGACTTAAAGAAACGCGGCGCTAAAGAAGCCAAGACCGTCAAAGCCCTAGTCGATGCCTCCGATGTCGTAATCCTCTGCGTCACCGGAACCCCACAGGTGGAAGAGATGATCTACCGCGCCGACGGCATACGCGCCGCCGCGCGCAAGGGACTCACCGTCATCGATTGTTCCACCAGTGAGCCACCCTCCACGACAAAAATTCACGCTGATCTCAAAAAACTCGGTGTCACCTTCGTCGACGCGCCGCTGACCCGCACACCGGTCGAAGCGGAGCAAGGCCGCCTAAATACCCTTGTCGGCGCCGAGGCAAAAGTGTTGAAAGCAATCCGCCCGATACTTGAAGCGTTCTGCGAGAACATCTTCCACATCGGCGGCCCGGTGAGCGGCCACCAAATTAAACTCATCAATAATTTTTTCGCGATCGGCCAAGGCGTGTTGATCGCCGAAATGTTTAGCGCGATGCGCAAAATGTCCATCGATCCGAAAAAGCTAGTGGAATTGGTCAGCAAGGGTGCGGCGAACTCGGGACTGTTTCAACTCATCGCCGGCGGTGGCGCCGAGGGAGATTTCGAGCGTATGAAATTCGCCATCGGCAACGCGGCGAAGGACGTGAGCTATTACAACCGCATGCTCGACAGCCAACAACTCATCGGGCCGATCGCAGCAGCGTTACAGCAATCGCTGAAACACGCCGTCGCTTTGGGTTATGGCGAAAAGTTGGTGCCGTCGCTGATTGAAGCCCAATGGCAAATCAATCAGCTAAAATAGACTACTGCAGCTTGTCGGGCAGAACAGGTAAACTCGGTATCGGCGTTACTTCGATGCCTTCATCTCTCAAGGCGGCGACGTCTTGCGCGGAGGCTTGGCCGCGGATATTCCGCACATCCGTTTCGCCGTAATAAATTTTGCGTGCCTCTTCCGGGAAGGCCGCGCCGACATCTTCGGTATTTTTGCGGATATAGGCCAATACATTTCGCCACAGGGCTTCCGGGGACAGATTGGGCGTCATGGCAACCGGCGTTGTAACGCCGGCTGAATGTTTAGTGATATTAAGGCGGGGAGCGGCCGGACGCCGAACGATGACTGTGGAATTACACAGTGGGCACGAAACGAGGCCCTTGCCTTGCTGATCCTCGAAACCCTTCAGCGACGCAAACCATCCCTCGAACGGATGATCGCGCTCGCAGATTAAGTCGTAAACAACCATTCGTTACGGCGATCGCCGGGAAAAAGCCCCCTACTTCGCCACTTGCCTTTCGCGCATCTCTTCCAGGGTTTTGCAATCGATGCAAAGCGTTGCGGTGGGCCGGGCAAGCAAGCGCTTAAGGCCGATCTCGACGCCACAGCTTTCACAATAGCCGTATTCCCCAGCGTCGATCTTCGCGATCATCTCATCGATTTTTTTGATCAGCTTGCGCTCGCGGTCGCGGTTACGCAGCTCGAGCGCCATGTCCGATTCTTGCGTGGCGCGATCGTTAGGATCGGCGAAAATCGTCGCTTCGTCCTGCATCGTATGCACGGTGCGGTCGATATCGATGCCCAGATCCGATTTCCACTCGTCCAACAGCTTGCGAAAATGACCAAGCTGACGCTTGCTCATGTAGGCCTCGCCCTTTTTTTCGACGTAAGGCGCGAATTGCTTAGTTGTTACTTCACGCATGGATCCCATCATTTATTACTCGCAAATTAGAAGAAGAAGTAGTCGCGGTTTACTGAATCGAGCTAAATAGAAAATGATAGCACAAAATGTCAATCAAACTAACCTCCAAACATGCTCCACCGCTTGGTCGTCCGGTCGGCCGCAACCATTACCCAACTTTGGACGATTCGCACAATTTCATGTGTAATTAGAACCTTAAGTCTATCGAGCCCAGCCGGCGCATCGTCGCCGGATCAAGAATGGGTTAGACTTACGGTTCCGCTAATTCGGGATAACGCAAGTGACGCGACAAAAATACACGTCTGTGGCGATCTGGTTACATTGGATCGTCGGCATCGCCATACTAGGGCAATTGGCGCTCGGTATTTACATGGGCGATATTCCTAAAGATACACCCGACCGCGCGTGGTACTTTAATCTCCACAAGTCCATCGGCGTGACCTTGGCGATATTCATTTTGCTGCGCATCGTTTGGCGGCTCAGCCATCGACCGCCCCCGCTGGAAGGGCTGATTCCTGCCTGGGAGGTAATGGCCTCAAAGATCAGTCACTGGCTGCTCTATCTGTGCATGATCGCCATGCCCACCACGGGCATGATCATGTCCTCCTACAGCAAGTACGGTGTCAAACTGTGGGGAATGAAGTTAATTCCGGGCAGCGATAACGAAGCGTCGCGGGAATTCTGGCTGGGACTGCACGAATTTACCGCCGAGCTATTCATGGTCATCATCGCCGTTCACGTCCTCGCCGCCCTCAAGCACTTAATGATCGAGGACAGCAAGGTCTTTCAGCGGATGACGCCATAACGACTTACCCGGCTTATTCCCTGGCGCCGGCCGCTTCCAGTAAGTCCGCCACTTGTTTCTGTCCCGACTCCCGCGCAACCGCCAGCGCGGTCTTGCCCCGGTTGTCGCGCAAACTCGGATCCGCTTTAGCGTTCAATAGGACCTTTACACTGTCCGCATCGCCGTTACCGGCGGCCCACATTAAAGCCGTAAGATCGTTGTGATAGCGCGCGTTCGCATCCTGTCCGAATTCCAGCAAAGCTTGGACTACATTGGATTTACCATTGCCGGCTGCCAGCACCATGGCGGTCTTACGCGATTGATCAACGGCGGCGGGATCCGCGCCTGTCGTCAACAACATCTTGACGATATCCGCATGACCTTGAAAGGCCGCGCTCATCAACGGCGTGATTTTTTCCAAGTTCGGTTGATTGACGTTCGCTCCGGCAGCGAGCAATAACTTAACCATATTCTGATTTCCATTGCGAGCGGCCAAGTTGAGCGCGGTGTCGCCATTACGATTACGCGAGTTAGGCGCAGCGCCTTGTTTCAGCGCCCGCTCTAACAAATCGATCTGGTTGCGCTTGGCCGCCGATATGAGCTGGGCATTCGTGTTCATCGATTCAAAGGTTTCTTGTGCTCCTGCCAGCGTGGTGGAAAGCAACAGCAGAAACAGCATTCGCATGATGCAGAGCAGCATTTTATCGAGGCCTCAAAGGTAGAGAGATTGTGCAATAATGAAGCCCCATTATCACGAAAAAAAACGCTCAATTTTTGTCCAAACGTTAAGAAAAAGCGTTACATAATTTATATCAATAAATATTCTGGAGGCAGTATGGATTTTTTCAAAACAAAGTTAGCGCTTGGATTAGCCGCCAGCCTAATGGTTTCGACCGCAAGCTGGGCAGCGGAAGAAATTCAAGGCGGCGCGACCGCCGGCGCCAAGCCCATGTCGAGTGGGCTCGTACCGGTGACCCAAGCGATGCTGAGCGCCTCGGAGGGCGACAGTAAGCACTGGTTACACTCAAACGGCAATTATGCCCAAACCCGTTTTTACCCGGCATCGCAGATTCACACCGGTAATGTGAATAAGCTACGTCCCGCATTTGTGTTCCAAACCGCGGTGCTGGAATCGATGGAGACAGCGCCGCTGATCGTCAACGGCGTGATGTTCCTGACCACCTCATACAATCATGTCTACGCAATAGACGCGGTGACGGGCGAAGAGTTCTGGCATTACAAACATAAGATGGGACCCGTCACGACGTTCTGCTGCGGCCCGAATAATCGCGGTGTTGCCGCTTTGGATGGCAAACTTTTCATGGGCACGCTGGATGCCAAGCTAATCGCGCTCGATGCGAAATCCGGCAAGCTGCTGTGGGAAATGGAAATCGCCGATCCTGAACTCGGCTACTCCGAAACCATGGCGCCCGCCGCCGTCGACGGTAAAGTGCTGATCGGCACCAACGGTGGCGAATACGGTATCCGCGGTTTCGTTAAAGCTTATGATGCCGACGACGGCAAGTTGCTGTGGACGTTCTACACGATTCCGGAAAAAGGCCACGAGGGCGTTTGGAATCCGAACGACGCAACCAACCGTGATATGAAGCGTGACATCGCCGCGGAAAAAGAAGCGTTCGCCAAGAACGGCGGCGACTTCTACAAAACCCTGGGTGGTGGCGTATGGATGACACCGGCTGTCGATATGGAATCGAAATCCGTGTTCTTCGTAGTCGGCAATCCCTCGCCTGATCTTTATGGCGCGGAGCGTCCCGGCGACAATCTTTATACCGACTCGATCGTCGCCGTCGACCTCGACACCGGCGCTTACAAATGGCACTTTCAATACGTCGCCCACGATGTGTGGGATCTGGATGCGGTCAGCCCACCCATTCTGACGGAAGCCGCCGGTAAAGACGGCAAGATGCGCAAAGTCGTGATCCATGGCGGCAAGACCGGTCATGTGTATGTGCATGACCGCGCGACCGGTGAGCTGATTCGCTTCTCCGATGCCATGGTGCCGCAGGACGGTTTGTGGACCTTGCCCAGTAAAGAAGGTGCGCGCATGAATCTCGGGGCCAATGGTGGAGTCGAGTGGAGCCCGATGGCTATCAATCCCAAGCTGCGCCTGGCCTATGCCGCGAACCTGATCCAACCCATGACCTACCACGTCGAAGCCGCCGCCTATCCCGGTGGCAAGCTGTGGCTGGGCGGCGCGTTCAAAACCATACCTGGGGTCGCACAAACCGGCCGTCTCAGCGCTGTCAACATCGACACCGGCAAGATCGCCTGGCAAGCGGAAACCCCGCAGCCGTTGATGGGCGGAACCTTGGCCACGGCCGGCGGTTTGGTATTCAACGGCGAAGGCAACGGCTGGTTTAAAGCGTTCGATGCCAAGAACGGCAAAGAGCTGTGGAAGTTTAATTGTGGCGCCGGGGCCAACGCTCCCGGCCGTGTCCTATATGGTCAACGGCAAGCAGTACATCGCCGTCGCCGCCGGCGGGAACACGCAACTGGACTTCAAGCGCGGCAACAGCGTGTTCGTATTCGCGCTGCCATAAACTTCAATTTAAGTTAGTTGTCATAGAAGGCCGCTTCGGAGGACGCGGCCTTTTTCATAACCCAAGGCCACACAGCAAAATGAAAAAAGTATTTTTTGCATTAGCATTACTCACTTTCAGCCTGATCGGCTTTGCCGATGATGCCGCACCTAAAGTCGACACGCCAGAAGCCTGCGGCGTTTGTCACGGCGTCGATGGCAACTCGCCGGCTAGCACGTTTCCCAATCTTTCGGGTCAGAACGCCCGCTACCTATATTTGCAGCTCAAAGATTTTAAAGAAGGCCGCCGCAACGATCTGGTCATGAGCCCCATCGCTAAACAACTGGAAAAAAAAGAGATGCAGACATTGGCGAAATATTTTTCCGAGCAAAAACCCAAGTCGGTCGGATTCAAGTCCGATGATGCCAAAGCCGCCGCCGGCAAAAAGGTCGCCGGCGAAGCGCTGTGCCCCATGTGCCATCTCGGTGAATTCGCCGGACAGAATGAAATTCCTAGAGTTGCCGGCCAGCATCCGGAATATGTGATAAAGCAACTCAAAGACTTCCGCGCCAGGAACCGCACCAACGACGCCGGCAACATGACGGCGTATTCGTCCAACTTGACCGATCAAGACATCGAAAACTTGGCGCACTACATCGGCACATTAAACTAGGGAACCTAAATGAATAAACTAGCGCTATTGGTAATCGTGATGTTGTCAATCGGCGCATTTATGTATCGAGACAAGCTGCTCCCCTCATCGGTCACGAAAGACGCGGCGCAAACCATCTACACCTGGAAAGACAAGGACGGCAAAGTTCACTACAGTTCCGACCAATCATCAGCGCCGGATCACGCCAAACGCGCCGATTTACCGGGCATCAGTATTTTGGAAAGCAACAAAGAGGAACTCGACAAACAAGCCGAGCGTCTTCGCCAAAAAGAAAACCCCACTGAATCAGGCGACGGCGAAAAACGCAAACCACCGGAACTGCGCAATCTAGCCATCGAGCGCATCGAAAAAAAAGTACAGGATATCAAGCAGAAATAGCTTCACTCGCCTCGGCTAGGCGTCGCATCCCACCTCCCCCGTTAGCTCCAATCTATGACCTGCGGTAGTAGGCCCATTTAGGCCCTGCCCATGCGGTCTACAGACCGGTTCAGCGAAAATTCTGGCGCATAGTATTTCTCTCACTCGCCGCGCACCATCCCCGCCAGGAAAATTTAAGTGTTCGCCCGAGCATCGGAATCAGGCTTGATTCCAATCTCTTAATAAGCTGAACACCCCCATCGGTTGTCCAGTTTTCCGATTCTTTACGCCATATGTAAGTGAAGGGATCGATTTAAGCATCGCCCCCATCCGGCCGGCACTTCGCCGTCCGTAACCCACTTTTTGTTTAGGAGATTTCTAAAATGTTGATTAACAGTCAGAAACCATTAGATAGGTTTTCCCACCTTCAAATTACCCCCGACTTTTCCTATTCGGGAATGCTGGAACTGAGCGCAGACGAAGTGGGAAAGGTCGCCGGCGGCGCCACTGTACATTACGTCATGCGAGATCATGTCGTGATCGGAACCCGGCCCAAAAAGCAGCAAGTACTAGGCGGGATCGACTTTAGCGCGTAACGGCAGTTACTTACGCTAGCACGAGAACGATTTACAAGGCGATGCAGCATAGTCCCGGGGTCGACCGGCTTGGTTATGTCCAGGTAGTCGACCCCGGACATTCGCCGCGGGCACCATGCAAAATTCGTAGGAGACATATCATGCGGCATTTGTCGGAACAATATGACAAGGCGGTTGAGCGCGAACTCGCTGACCGAAAACCTTTCGGCGACTCCCAGCACATCAATCACTTAATCGACAATCTCTATCTCCGCCGACTTTCGATGGCGGAAGGCGTATTCCCCGCCGCGACCGCGGTGATGGATCAACTCCGCTGCCTAACGGTCGACGCGCAGCATTATTTCCTTCGCGATCCCGCGTTTCGAATGGGAGTAGATCAGGCATTCCTGCACGCAAAAGCGTTACCCGTTCGGCATACCATCGATTCGACAGAGCGGCTGCTCGAACGCGCCGCGTCGCTCCTGAAATCTCGCGGCCGAACCGCGTTGCTGGAAGCCGGGGCCGTTTCCACAAAACTGGGGGAGCGGCTTTGCAGTCCTCGACTGTGGGAGGATTGCGGTTCCAATCCCAGTTCGAATTGTGTTCTGGAGATGATCCGAGAAATCGTGCCCGAGGCACATATCGACCGTCCGTACGAGAAACAGGTCGCGACGTTGCAAGCGGCAGTGAGGCTTCTAGACCGCCTCCTTCCCTGGCTATCCCAGAGCGCGCTAAATCATGCCGTCACCGTCGTTATCGTCAGCGATCGCGAAACGCCGGGCTCCGGATATAGAGGCTTTCGATCGGGCACGACCAGCAGCTTACCAGGCGTGGTCGTGCTCTCCGCGAGTGAACTGGCGACACCTTGGCGGGCCGCTGAAGCGCTGCTTCACGAGTCGCTTCATCTTAAATTCATCGACCTTGAATTCACTCATTCAATGGACGTCAAAGACCGGACAGCCGCTCCGTGTCGAATAAGGCCGCCATGGTGTGCGCTTAGCGCGAGCGAAGGATGGCCAGCCATAAGAGGGATGACTGCAGCGCACGTGTATATAGGATTGGATCTTCTCTTCAGGAATGGTCGACGGGAGGCAATGCGTTCCGACCCCACATTACTGGGGATCGTTTCACCAGCAGAGCTGCGAGAAGCGTCTCTACGGGCCAATGATCGCGCACAGTTTCTGCTCTGTGCGCTTGAAGAAAATTTGCAATATCTTGGCCTCGCGGGACAGCATTTTGTAGCCTGGCTGGGAGGGCTGCAAAGTCTGAAGCGTGACATCATTCCGGCCATGGCCGTCGGCTTGGTTGACACACGAATAAAGCGCATAGAAAAAGCTGTACAGGATACTGGGGAGCAATAGATTCTGCTCAACCATCGCCAGATACCGCGCCCCGCTTGCCTCGTGGCAGTATCTATCTTAACAGCCAATATCCACGGGCCTCTCACGCCATACCACTTTAGCCAGCGGTTTCGATTTAACCGCAGGCGCTCATAGCGGTTGCCCAAATCGCACGTACTCTGCATGCGGCGACGCAACATCTTCAGGCAATATCGCGCCAGGTTCGCGCTAGATCGTTCAACGAGTTCTCTGATTTTTTTGCACCGGCCAACCGCGCCGTCCAAATTTCCGGCGATAATAATGCTGTGATATTGCCCGGCTTCGAGAAAGCCTTTCGATTGGATCGTTTGTCCGATTAGACGGGGTTCACGGGTGGAGATCGCGCATCTTGACTTGTCTTTACACGAGCCGGGATCGTTTTATTCGTTGTCGAAAATCAACTGGAGGAAGAAATGACTAGTGCAACTCAACATTTTGACGCCGTCGTTATCGGCGCCGGCTTTTCCGGTATGTACATGCTAAAAACACTGCGCGACAAGTTGGGGTTGAACGTCCGCACTTATGAAGCGGGCGATACCGTCGGCGGCACCTGGTACTGGAACCGCTACCCGGGCGCGCGCTGCGATTCCGACTCTTACATTTACGTCTTCACTTTCGACAAACAAATGTTGCAGGAATGGGAGTGGTCGGAGCGCTACCCGGAACAGCCGGAAATTTTGCGTTATCTCGAATATGTCGCCGCGCGCCACGATCTGAAGCGCAACATTCAGTTCAGCACCAAAGTCACCAGTGGCGAATACGATGAGAGCACCAACCTTTGGACCGTCCACACCGATAAAGGCGAAACCGTGACGGCGCGCTATCTCATCTCGGCGGTGGGCACGCTATCGACTACGAACCTGCCGAAGTTCAAGGGTCTGGAAAAGTTCAAAGGCAAGTGGTATCACACCAGCACGTTCCCGCACAGCGGCGTGGATTTCACCGCGAAGCGCGTGGCCATGGTCGGGACCGGCGCCACCGCAGTGCAGGCGATTCCCGAAATCGCGCTACAAGCGAAACACCTTACCGTATTCCAACGAACGGCAAACTACTGCGTGCCGGCACGCAACGGCAAGGTCGATCCCGACGTGATAAAAGCCCGCAAGGCGGATTACGAAAACATTATTAAACGCACGCGCGAATCGTTCTTCGGCCAGGAGCACTACTTCATCATGAAATCGGCGCTGGAAGCGACGCCCGAGGAGCGCGAGGCCGAGTTCGACAAGCGCTGGGATGCCGGGGGTTTCGCCTTTTGGCTCGCCAACTATCAGGACATGTTCTTTGTCGAGGAAGCCAACGAATTGTGCGCCGACTATATCCGCCGCAAGATCCGCAAGACGGTGAAAGATCAGGCGATTGCAGATCGGCTCATGCCGAAAGGTCACCACTATGGCTGCAAGCGCCAACCGCTGGACACGAATTACTACGAAACCTTCAACCGGGATAACGTGCTGCTGGTCGATGCAAAAACCGATGGCGGCATTGAAGAAATCACCGAGAAAGGCATACGCGCCGGCGGCAAGGAATACGAGTTCGACATCATCGTATTCGCCACCGGTTTTGATGCAATGACCGGGCCATTAAAAGCACTCAATCTCAAAGGCCGCAACGGTCTTACGCTCGACAAAGTCTGGGCCGATGGCCCACACACGTATTTAGGTGTTTCGGTCGCGGGCTTTCCTAACCTGTTCACCCTCACAGGGCCGCAAAGCCCGTCGGTGTTGACCAACATGCCGGTGGCGATCGAGCAACACGTGGAGTGGGTCACCGATTGCATCGAGCACATGGAGAAGACCGGCAAGAAGTCGATCGAAGCAACGCCTAAGGCACAAGAGGACTGGGTGGCGCACGTTAACGGCGTCGTCAACATGACGCTGATGGCGAAGGCGAACTCCTGGTATATGAGCGCGAATATCCCGGGCAAACCGCGCGCGTTTCTGCCGTACCTAGACCCGGAAGGCGTGGGCGGTTACCGCAAGCGCTGCGACGAAATCGCGGCTAAAGGCTACGAAGGTTTCGCGTTGTCGTAGCTCGCCGCGCTGACTCATCCCTTCTCCCCAAACTTGGGGAGAGGGTTAGGGTGAGGGGCCACCGACAAACCGGTGCCGTACCCTCGCGCCAAAATATCATTCTAAAACGGAGGAGACCTATGCTAAACAATCCCTACTACGGCCAAGAAGGCCACGGCCCCTACGAAATGATCGACATCGGCAAACTCGATCTCGAAGAAGGCGGCAGCCTGCCGAACTGTAAACTCGCGGTGGCGACCCACGGCAAACTCAACGCCGCGAAGGACAACGCTATTCTATTTCCCACCTGGTACTCCGGCACCAACAAATTGCTGGAGCAGGTTTACACCGGCAAAGGCCGCGCGCTCGATCCCGATAAATACTTCATCATCATCGTCAACCAGATCGGCAACGGCCTTTCCACTTCGCCGCACAATACCGACTTGCCGGGGGGCATGCCCGCTTTCCCGAAAGTGCGTATCGGCGACGATGTGCGCGCGCAGCACAAGCTGGTCACGGAGAAATATGGCCTATCGAGCCTGGCGCTGGTGGTCGGCGGTTCCATGGGCGCGCAGCAGACTTACGAGTGGGCCGTGCGCTATCCCGACATGGTCAAGCGCGCCGCGCCGATCGCCGGCACGGCGAAGAACACCGAGCACGATTTTCTGTTCACCGACACCTTGGTCGAGGCGATCACTTCCGATCCGGCCTTCAAAGGCGGGAACTACGCTTCCCACGAAGAGGTCAAGGTCGGCATGTTGCGCCACGCCAAAATGTGGGCGGTGATGGGCTGGAGCACGGAATTCTTTCAGCAAGGCCGGCATAAGGCCTTGGGCTTCGCCAACATGGATGAATTCATCAACAACTTCATGATGGGCTATTTCGCGCCGATGGATCCGAATGCCTTGTTGGCCATGGCGTGGAAATGGCAGCGCGGCGACGTCAGCCGCCATACCGGCGGTGACTTGCGCGCCGCGCTGGGCCGCATCAAGGCCAAGACCTTTGTCATGCCGATGTCGACGGATATGTTCTTCCCGCCGGCCGATTGCAAAGCCGAGTGGCGGCTCATCCCCGATGCTGAGTTTCGGCCGATTCAAACCGTCGACGGCCATCTCGCGCTATTCGGCGCCGACCCCAACGCCATCGGCCAGCTCGACAAACATTTGGGCGATTTATTGGCGATGAAAGTCTAGGTGCCTGGGGCAGTCGCGTTCATGCGACTGCCTCATTTTTCGGCATTTTTTGCGGAATGAGTTTGGGTTGCCACACAAAGTGCGGCCTATCCGGATCAGATCCGTTTGTGAGGGTACCGGTTGCATAGCCAGTAACAGCCTGGCCCCCACGCTTGGGAATTAGATAACCCGATGCTTTGCCGCAGCGCGGTATAATAGTAACGCTGTCGGACTATCGACTCAGTTTAGTACTCCCGCGATTCCTTAAAAATCAATAATCGTTCACATCGCGCTGAGAGATAGCCGTTAAATCCGCATGGAGAAAAGACATGGTAGACCCGCTCTCAAACCAAGGTCGCAAGGAACAAAGCTTTATCGCAAGCGTGCTGTACGCCGAGATTGCCGGCTATGCCGATCTTCCGGTATTCGAACAGATTCAATACACCACGCAAATGCGGCAGTTGTTGGAGAGTACCGTGGCGCGCTCCAGTCGCGTTGACTTTTTAACCGTCGATCGTGAGGAAAGTGTCATTTTGCTGTTCCCAGGCGATCCGATGGATTGTTTTGCATTGGCAAAACAATTGACGGAAGTATTGACGGTCGAGGAAAACTATCGCGATTTACCGCTGCATTTTGGCGTGAATTTAGGCCCCGTCACGGTCAGCAAGAACGAGTTGAGCGTGCCTCAGGTCAGCGGCGCGGGCGTGGAAGATGCCGGCCGGGTCGCCCGTGCCGGTTTATTACGCGAAATTCTTATTTCCCGGGCTTTCTACACGGTCTTCGCACGCATTTCCAAAGAGCATGGTTCGTTGGAATACCGCGAGTTTATTTCCGACGACTTGGATGAATCGTTTGCCATTTATCAAATCGCGCACCCGTCCGAATCACCCTTAACCACTGCGGTTTCAAGTCCATCGCAGCTTGACGTTCTGGCAGCGTCACCGCCGCGTCCGTCGCGCTGGCGCTACGCTGCGGTGTCGACGTTGGTCGCCGCTGGCGCATTCGCCCTGTACCAAAATCAGCGCCCCGTTACACCGAAGGCGGTTAACGCGCCGCAACCGGCCGCGATCGCCGCCAAAGTTGCAAAAGGTAAAATTCAACCCACTGAACTTGCCCCTGTCGCTGTGGTTAATCCGACACCGGCGCCGGCGCCTTCACCTGCCGACCATGCGCCTGAGTTCACCGATAACACCGCTGAAATTGTCGCCGCCGTCAACTTCCATTACGCGATCGAGCCATTCGCCCCCGCCGTTCACGAAAACCCGCAGATTGAACCCTCGAAAAATGTTGCGCGCGCATCCGTTGCCAAACCGGTGACGGTGCGGTTAGCGATCAAGCCCTGGGGAGAAGTCTATGTCGATGGCAAGAAAGTCGGCATCACGCCGCCGCTACACAAGATCAAAATTCCGCCGGGTAAGCGCCAAATCGTTGTTCGTAACGGCGATTTCTTGCCGTACCGGGCGACCTTCGATATCCGGCCGGAATCGCTGTTGCAAATCTCGCATCAATTCGACAAATGATGGCCGCGGGCCATGCGTTATCTATTGATCACTGTTTTCGGATGGCTGATTTCGGTTCTGATCGGGGGCTGTAGTCTCACTCAGACACAGCCGGCGCCGATTTCTGAATTAGGCGCCACGCAAAATCGAACTGCGATCGCCGGCCCGGCCGAGCAGATATTGCAAACGGGGCTCAAGCAGTACGATCAGGGGCAGTACAAGCGTGCCGCCGCCAGCCTGCAGCAGGCGATCGATGCCGGCCTCGCCGTTAGAAGTCAAATCATCGCGCATAAACATTTAGCGTTTATTTATTGCGTCTCGAATAGAGTCAGCCAGTGTCGCAGCGAATTCAGCAAGGCGTTCGAACTCGACCCGCGCTTCGATCTCGCGCCCGCCGAAGTGGGCCACCCGCAATGGGGGCCGGTTTTCCGCAGCGTTAAATCGGGGCAGCGCACCGCGTCATGATTTGATCGCTAGGAAAGCGACTAAGCAGGCCTGCCAGAAGCCGCATCCAGCTTGCCTGCTGGCAGTGCCTAACCTACGAGCCAGTATCCATGCGGTTCTCAGGCCACTACTCCATCGGCAATCCAACGTAGTTTTCGGCTAAGGTCGTTCGCTGCGGAGTGAGAGCTGGTAACGTAACCCAATTCCGCCAGTTGCACACGATACTGAAACGCATCCGTGTCCGGAAAACGATGCAGCATGGAAGTCATCCACCAAGAAAAACGTTGGGTTTTCCAGATTCGCCGCAACACGGTTTCGGAATAGCGATCCAACCATTCGCCGCGGCCGGAACGATAGAACTCCGTCAACGCTCGCGCCAGCACGCGCACATCGGCCACGGCCAAATTCAATCCCTTCGCGCCCGTCGGCGGCACCACATGGGCGGCGTCGCCGACTAAAAATAGACGGCCGTATTGCATTGGCTCGACCACGAAGCTGCGCATGCCGATGATAACCTTGCTGAAGATGCGTCCTTCTTTCGGCGCCCAGCCGTCGCGCGTGGCTAGGCGCTGGCGAAATTCCGCCCAGACTCTATCGTCGGACCAATTCTCGGTTTTGTCGGTGGGGTCGACTTGCAAATACATGCGCTGAATATCCGGCGAGCGCGTGCTGACCAGGGCGAAACCGCGATCGTGCAGCGCGTAAATGAGTTCATCGGATGAGGGTGGCGCTTCGCACAGAATGCCGAACCAACCGAAGGGATAAACTCGTTCGTAATTAGTCAGCACGCCGGCGGGAATCGATGGCCGGCAGATGCCTTGCGTACCATCGCAGCCGGCGATCACGTCGCAGGCGATCTCATGGTCCGTATCGTCTTTGCGAAAGCGTATCTTGGGCGCGGCGCCATCGAGACCAGCAATCGTCACGGCTTTCACGTCAAACAAAATCTGAGCACCCGCATCGAGCCGAACCTTGACCAAATCTTTAATGACTTCGTGCTGCGCGTAGACCATCACCGACTTCCCATCGGTAAGACTGGGGAAATCGATGCGATGGCCAGCGCCATCGAAGCGCAACTCGATGCCGTGATGGCGAAAACCTTCGCGATCCATGCGCTCGCCGGCGCCGGTCTCGCGCAATAGATCCATCGTCCCCTGTTCAAGCACGCCGGCGCGTATGGTCGATTCGATGTCGTTACGGCTGCGGGATTCGATGACGATGGATTCGATGCCCGCTAGGTGCAATAGATGCGAAAGCATGAGTCCCGCGGGACCCGCGCCGACGATGCCTACTTGGGTCTTGAGTTTCATATTTTTCAAGCCGTTGCATAAAGCTTAATTGAGACAGGTTTTCATGAAGTTAGCAACCGTGTGGTCCGTTTGTCGATACCTGCATGGACATTTGGTTAGTGGTTGTTAAAAAAAGTATACTTATGCTGCAAAGCATCATTTCCTTTAACCGCTTGAGTTAATAACAACTTTATATCTATGAAGCCCATACGCAGCATCCTGGTGGCAAACCGCAGTGAAATCTCCATCCGCGTCATGCGCGCTGCCGCGGAGATGGGCATACGCACCGTGGGCATTTACTCCAACGAAGACCGTTTCGCGCTGCATCGCTTCAAGGCCGATGAGAGCTATCTAGTCGGTGCCGGCAAAAAACCGATCCAGGCGTATTTGGATATCGACGACATTATCCGCATCGCCAAGGAAGCCGAGGTCGATGCGATTCATCCGGGCTACGGCTTTCTTTCCGAGAATCCGGATTTCGCTGAAGCCTGCGCGAAAAATGGCATCGTTTTCATCGGCCCCCAGCCGAGCGTGATGCGTCTCTTGGGCAATAAAGTTGCCGCTCGGGAGTTAGCAGAGAAGGCCGGTATACCCGTGGTGCCGGCGACCAGAGCCCTGCCGCAAGAATTAGCGAAAGCGAAAAAACTCGCTGACAAGATCGGCTATCCCTTAATGCTGAAGGCGAGTTGGGGTGGCGGCGGACGCGGTATGCGCGTGATCGAATCGGCGCAAGATCTGGCGGAATTATTGGACGTCGCCCGGCGCGAAGCGAAAGCAGCTTTCGGCAACGATGAGATGTACCTGGAGAAGCTGGTGCGCCGCGCCCGTCACGTAGAGGTGCAAATCCTCGGCGACACCCACGGCAATTTGATTCACCTATTCGAGCGCGATTGCTCGGTGCAGCGGCGTAATCAAAAAGTCGTCGAGCGAGCGCCCGCGCCCTACTTGAACGACGCGCAGCGTGCGGCTCTGTGCGAATCCGCGCTCAAACTCGCGCGCGCGGCGAATTACACCCACGCCGGTACCGTTGAATTCTTAATGGATGCGGATAACGGCGAATTTTATTTCATCGAAGTCAATCCGCGCATCCAAGTCGAGCACACCGTTACCGAGGAAGTGACCGGCCTCGACCTCGTTAAATCTCAGATTCGGGTCAGCGAAGGCGCGCGCATAGGTGCGGCGAATTCCCATCTGCCTCTCCAAGCCGAGTTGCGTTTGAACGGCCACGCCTTGCAATGCCGCGTGACGACGGAGGATCCGGAAAACGCTTTCACGCCGGACTACGGCCGCATTTTAGCCTACCGCAGCGCGGCGGGTTTCGGCATACGCCTCGACGGCGGCACGGCCTATAGCGGCGCGGTGATCACCCCCTATTACGATTCGTTGCTGGTTAAAGTCACCGCCTGGGGCGATAGCAGCGGTGAGGCGATCGCGCGCATGGATCGGGCGTTGCGCGAATTCCGCATCCGCGGCGTGGCCAGCAATCTGCAATTCTTAGAAAACGTTATTCGCCATCCTCAATTCGTCAACGGGACCTGTATCACCCGCTTTATCGACGATACGCCGGAACTATTCCACATCACGGCTAAACGCGACCGGGCGACTAAGATATTGCGCTTCCTCGGTAATGTAGTCGTGAACGGCAACCCGGAAATGCACGGCCGTAAAGCCCCCGAAGGCATACTCGCCGCGGCGGCGTTGCCGCGCGTCAACCTCACGCAACCCATCCCCAAAGGCACCCGCGATAGACTCAAAGACCTGGGCCCGGAAAAATTTGCCCAGTGGATGAAGAAAGAAAAACGCGTACTGCTCACGGACACGACCATGCGCGATGCGCACCAATCGCTGTTCGCCACCCGCATGCGTACCCGCGACATGCTGCCCATCGCGCCTTATTACGCGCGGCTGATGCCGGAACTATTCTCGCTGGAATGCTGGGGCGGCGCGACGTTTGATGTGGCCATGCGCTTTTTGAAAGAGGATCCATGGGAGCGGCTAGGGCAATTGCGCGCAGCGATTCCGAATATCGCCTTTCAAATGTTATTGCGGGCTTCCAATGCGGTCGGCTATACCAACTATCCCGATAATGTCGTGCGCTATTTTGTGCAACAAGCGACGAAGGAAGGCATCGATATTTTCCGCGTGTTCGATTCGCTCAACTGGGTCGAAAACATGCGCGTCGCCATCGATGCGGTGGTCGAAAGCGGAGCGCTGTGCGAGGCAGCGATTTGTTATACCGGCGATCTGTTCGACGAAAGCCGCGCGAAATATAACCTTAAATATTACGTCGATATGGCAAAGGCGCTGGAGAAAGCCGGCGCCCACGTGCTCGGCATCAAAGACATGGCGGGCGTATGCCGGCCGCGTGCTGCGCATGCGTTGGTAAAAGCGCTTAAGCAGGAAATCGGATTACCCATCCATTTCCATACCCACGACACCAGCGGTATCGGCGCGGCGAGCATACTCGCCGCGATCGACGCGGGCGTGGATGCGGTGGACGGCGCGATGGATGCGATGAGCGGCCTTACTTCGCAACCGAATCTCGGCTCCATCGTCGCAGCGCTGCAAGGATCGGGACGCGATCCGCGCATCGGCCTCGATGGGCTCAAGTCCTTATCGCATTATTGGGAAGGCGTGCGCCGTTACTACGCGCCGTTCGAGGCGGACATGCGAGCGGGCACGTCGGACGTTTATCTGCACGAAATGCCCGGCGGCCAATACACCAACTTGCGCGAACAAGCGCGCGCCATGGGTTTGGAGCATCGTTGGCCGGAAGTGGCAAAAGCCTATGCCGAAGTAAATCTGCTGTTCGGCGACATCGTCAAAGTCACGCCCACTTCAAAAGTCGTCGGCGATATGGCGCTCTTCATGGTGGCGAACGATTTGTCGAAGGAAGCCGTGCTCGATCCCGCGCGCGAAGTCGCGTTCCCCGACTCCGTCGTGTCCATGTTCAAGGGCGAACTCGGTTTTCCAGTCGATGGATTTCCGAAAGACTTGACGAAAAAGATCCTTAAAGGCGAGAAGCCGCTCAAAGGCCGCGCCGGCAAGTTCATGCTGGCGGCCGATCTCGGCGCCGCGCGCGCGGAAGCCGAGAAGCTCGTCGGTCACAAGATCAGCGACCGCGACCTTGCGTCCTATCTCATGTACCCGAAGGTGTTCCGCGACTACGCTGCCCATGTTCACGATTACGATGACGTGTCAGTGCTGCCGACCAGCGCATTCTTCTACGGCCTCAAAGATCGCGAGGAAATCGCCGTCGACATCGATCGCGGCAAAACCCTAGTGATACGACTGCAAGGCAACGCCGAACTGGATGAAGAAGGTTACGCCCGCCTGTTCTTCGAACTCAACGGCCAATCGCGGGTGGTGCGCATACCCAAGGCCGGCGTCGCGATCACCGCGAAGCAACGGCCGAAGATCGATGTAGGCAACACCAATCACCTCGGCGCGCCCATGTCAGGCAGCATCGTCACCGTCGCAGTGAAAGTCGGTCAGTTGATCAAAAAGGGTGACCCGCTCGTTTCCATTGAAGCCATGAAAATGGAAAGCATGTTGCGCGCGGAACGCGACGGCGCCATCAAAGCCATCCACGTGAAGCTCGGAGATCCCGTCGCCGCGAAAGACTTGTTGTTGGAGTTTCTATGAACGGGATTCTAGGGAAGCTCTGATTAATTTCGAGTCCTAAGCGCGGCAAGGCGCAATCAAAAAATATCGACGACGCACCGCACCGCCCGATCACCCTAGGCGCATTTTAAGCGAAGGCGAGGTGGCCCTAGTTATACTGACAGAAGCCCTTGCAACCGGGTGAACGATTCCGCGCCAGGCCCTTTCGATTGTCATGAGTTGTTGGCCAACCACCCCGTAGCGCGCCAGTGATAGGGTGTTGGGATCACGCTGAAATTGGGCAAAATCTTGGCGAAAAGCGGCATAAATTTTTCGGTTCATGTTGAGTAATTGGTCATCCACGAACTCGCGAGTCACGTGAGTCGTCTGACCATTTTTGCCGCGCTCGAGCAGCGTAAGCTTGCCGGGTTTTAGGGCGACATCTCCACTTCGATCAAACTTGATCCAGAAATCCGCTACCAGCGCCGGCTCGTTGGGTGCGTCGCCGAGATAGACTTTGAGCAAACGCTTTTGTACATCCCAGTTTGGATAGTGCGCCTTGACGATCGGGGCAGGATGCCAATTCAAGTCCGAGCGTAGGTGTATCCCCTCCGCAATATTGCGGGGCCTGTAGATTACATCGACCCGCGTATCATTACCTTTCACCTCCGGTATATGCTGTTCCAAATCGATGCAGCCAATGGCGGCAAGCAATTGCACCACATGGGGCATTTCAGACAGCGGCGGTGTCGTGGAGATCGCCATGCCATTCTCTTTAGAAAACTCCATTTCCACTTTATGTAGTTTGAGTTGGGCGAGGTCGGCGCCGGGTTGACCGGCAAGCCGGATAATCTCGCGTCGTAGCAGTGTGGGTATATCGGAATAGTGCCACTGCGATGCCACCGCTGCTTTGACTTCATGCTGCGCCACCGCGACGGTCAGCCGTTCCAATTGCGCGCGGTCGACGACCACCGGTTTGGGCAAAATCAGTTGCTTCACACCCGCTTCGATATAGCGCATGGCTTCGGCGTAGACACGCTCTGGGCGCAAGGCAATTTCCACCACCTGCCGGCGCTGTTGCGCAGCGGTCAACTGGCTAAAGTAACGCGTATACCATTCATCGAAACCGGATGTAATGGGAGATTCGGATGGCGCTGACCCAGTACGGTGCTGTGAAAATGCTCGACGGTAAGCGAGGGATCCACCGCCGCCGCCATCTGCCAGGGATAACCGGGCTTAGCATATTTGGGGCCTACATGCAGACCCGCATACCGCCCATAACCGACCAAGGTGACGTCATAGGTTGTGCTGCGTGATGAGTTAAAGGTGAGGATCATAGCGTTCTCCCGAAGTGGCCGACTTGATGAGTTGAATCAATCGAATACCTGCTCACTCCTGCTCCAGGCGCCCGGACGGGCCTTTCAGCCGACTGAGCATTCCTGACTGGCCGCCTTTCAGGTGCAGTTAATCGTTTTTCCCTTTGCGTTCAGCAAAGGTTCAATTGGATTAGAAAAAAGTGAGCGGGCAGCGGGTGTGCGCGCAGACGAATGCCCGGGCGCACTGCGCACGGCTTATCGGATGGAGCCGCGCGTTTCATGCGCTTCATTGTTTCGATCAATGCACAGCCGCGCGCGCCGTGTGCACCTCGCTTGTCATTCCCGCGAAGGCGGGAATCCATAGTGCTGTTACAAACAGCAATGCCAAATGGATTCCCCGCCTTCGCGGGAATGACAAAAGGTGAAGCTATCGCATTGTCGGTTTACGATACATGCCTTCTGGGCCACCCCAATCCTACCAAGCCCAACGCGATCAACGCCAAACTTGTGGGTTCCGGTAGCGCCGCGTCGACAACGGCAATCGAGTAATTGTCGGTGAGCACGAAATCATTGCTGGCGCCCAAAAAGCCGCCGTTGAAATCGCGCACTTGAAAATCCTCGCCGATCTCGCACGACACGATGTTGCAGGATCGCTCGCCGATATCGATAAAACCGTCGCTGTCTTGCAGCCGCACGGACACTCGCTCCGGCGTCGCGCCACTGACCAGTTCTTCATCGACGAACAATTTCGAATCGGCTGATGCCGTCACCGAATACCAGCGCGAGCAAATCCGCGCTGTCCCAGGTTTTTGATCCGAAGGTCACCGTGGCGGAAACGACGTTATAGCCGAACACATCGCTGGTAAACACCAACGCGCCGTTCGGATCGCCCGCCGCTGCCGTATCCGGTGGACCCGCCGTTGTGTCCACGCGCAACGTTACGCCGAAAGTTAAATCCGCCGGCGCCACGCCGAACACCGTATCGGTGCCGGAAACAAAATCCCCGCTGAGCATATCGGTCGTCACCACCACATCAAACAGCGCCGCCGATGCCGATCCGGCAACCAGTGCGCCCGACAGTAAAGCGAATTGAATGAGCTTGCTCAACGTTGAGCGAGCCATCAAAGCGCCGTTCGAATCGCAGCAAGTTGCGACGCGGTTCATTCCATTAGTCCTATCCATTTCGTTTCTCCAAATTTAAGTGAGCCCGAAAAAAAATCTTTCGTTCGGTGCGAATTGCCGATGACTTCATTCGGTTGCAGTTAACCGTTATTTCCTGCGTGGTGTGTAAAGGTTCAAACGAATCGCTGCATTCACTCGCTAATTTTGATGCCGTGCCAGGACCCGCACCCCGCTTGCCTCCCAGGCATGCATGCCCGGAGGGGCAACATCCATGCGGCTTCTGGCTAACTCAGTAATCCATGTCAATAAAGCGATAAACCATTCGCGATGCTTATCAGGGTAGGGTGCACATCGCGCACGCGGGCTATCGGTTCGATCAATACACAGCCGCGTGCGCCGTGCGCACCCTACTTCGAAAATTTCAACGGCCCATTGAACCTTCTTCGACATAAAGGGAATCAACGGATAGGGCAGTAACGGATGCGTGTCCGTTGCTCGCCGCGCCCGCACCTCAAGTCGGGCACATGACCATTGATCGAACTTTTGTATCGGAGATATGTGATGAACGTGAATCTAATCGCTACTTCCTCGCTAGGCCTCATGGGTGAGGTCTACTCAAAACGACTAACTCGAGCGTGCGTGACGAACATTACGTCTCGCATCGTTCATTTCGCAGCCGTGTGCCTTGTGCTCACGCTTGCCGCGTGCGGTGGCGGTGGAGGCGGAGATGGCGGCGGAAGCGGCGGTACGCAGCAAAGCGGCACTGTGGTCGGCGCGGCCGGCGGCACTGTCGTCGGCCCGAACGGCGCCAAGGTCGTCATTCCTGCCGGGGCGCTAGCTACCAACACCACAATCAACATCGCGCAGATCGCCGCTAGCACAGCGGTGTTGCCCGTCGGATTTTCCGTTTCCGGCCAGATGTTCGCGTTCACCCCGCACGGCACGACGTTCGCCGTACCGGTGACGATGACGCTGCCGTTCAATCCGGCGTTGGTGCCCGCCGGCACTACCCCGCAGTTTTACAAAACTAACGCACAGTTCCAATGGGAACAGATCACCAACGCTACATTCGGCACCGACACGGCGACCGCACAGGTGACGAGCTTCTCGGATGGGGCAATCGTCATCCCGCCGATCGTCATCCCGCCGCTGGAGCCCGTCAGCATGTTACGCGAATGGGAATTTAAGCTTATTCCGGGCAGCGCGATCGGCGAAGTCGCTTTGGATGGCGACACGCTGCTCGCAGGCCAGCTAGAAGAGTTCGCCACCTTCGGGCCGGCGGTGGCTGACCTCGGATATATCGGTGTTAACCAAAGCTTCCCGGCTGACAGCCTGGCCAACGGCATGATCTTCTCGTCGCCGGACGGCGTGACTTTCGGCGTCTTTGCCGAAGCGCCATACAACAAGTTGAAAGGTCCCAATCCGATCGGCAGCATCGCGCAGCTTAAACAGACGCAGAGCTTTATCAAGCGCGCGGCCAACGCTACATTTAAGTTCACGCTGACCCGCGTCCAAATCCGAAACAATCGACTTCAACACGCCGTTTCTGAAGGGCGTCGCGCCGCTCAAGGGCGAGGTGCTTCTCTCGGTTGGGGCGTTCGAAACGTCGCAAAACTACTTCTTTTACACGGCGGGGCGGGCTTCCGTGTTCGGCGGCAACGGCTTCTTCTTTCGCAGCACCAAGGATGAAAGCTTCTCGCAGAAGCCACCTCTGGGACGACGATGATTTCGATTTCTCCTCCGCAGGACCCGTAACCGAGGGACCCTTTGCCAATAGCCCTTGCGAGACCGCCGACGTCGCCCAGGGCATATTTGACGTTGAAAACCGTCGATTCCGTACACGGTGGACTTGTCCTCCGTTGATGTCGGCGAGGAATTCACGATCAGGATCGATACCTTTGCAAAGACCTACAACCGCCGCGGTGGTGGGGCCGTGGCCGACTGCCAAGCATCGGCGGTCAACGCCTTTTTGCGCGATCCGCAGGAGATCGGCGGGGCCACGATCGAGATCAGCGGGCTCGAGCCGACCAACCGGCCTTTGCCGGCACCGCCGGATCAAGTGCTAGTCGAGCCTGAGGCTTGCGTACCCGGTCCCGGCCCGAATGCGGACGCAGGTGTTTTGCAGTTCGATGCGCCCAGCTACGCCATCGACGAGTTCAGCGGCGCTGTCCCGACCATCACCGTCACCCGCACCGGCGGCAGCGTCGGCGCGGTAACGGCCACGTTCACCACCAGCGACGGTACGGCCATCGGCGGGACCGACTACACGCCGGTGAACGCCACGGTCTTCTTCGGCGATGGCGACACGGGAGCGCGAGTCGTCACCGTGCCGACGATCCCGAACCAGGTCGCTCACACCCGACAAGACTGTGAATCTCACACTCTCGCAGCCAGGCGGTTGCGCGGCCTTGGGCGCGCAGACCACTGCAGTGCTGACGATCCGCGACGACGGTATAGGATTGCCGCCACCACCACCGCCACCTGCCTTCACGATCGGCGGCACGGTCTCGGGCCTTGGCGGCGCGGCAGTTACGCTGGTGCTGCAACTGCCCACGACCGGCGATTCCATCAGCGCGGGCGACGGTAGGTTCACGTTCAGGCCATTGGCGTCTACCGGCGACAACTACGCAGTGAGGGTCGCGACGACGCCAACCGGCGTAGTCTGCACGGTCATCAATGGCACCGGCACGGTCGCCAACTCCAGCGTCACCAGTGTCGGAGTGGATTGCGGCCCGCCGTAGAACCCTTCGAACCGAACTTCCCTGTCCATCAACGTCGTTGGTGGACAGGGGCTCGGAGCAAATTTTTCATCGCGTAACGAGCACCTGCATGTTTCCACCCTTGACCAACCAGGTAACCAATATGAACGCAACCGATTTTGAACAATCTGCCGACCCAACGGGATACACGTACACGGGGGCGCAAGCGAGTCGCATGCGACCCCTGCCACTTCAACTCAATTGCAAAGGAACGATCATGAAAGCAGCAAAATGGCTCTATTTTAGCGTGGCAGCAGGAGCACTCGTGTTGCCGAATCTGGTATTCGCCGCCTGTTCGCACAGCACCGAGATTACCAACGATTCCGCCGTGACGATGCGCGTCGTGGAGATAAAGTCTTCTTCCTCGCCGCCTTTCTTTAAGTCGCAATGGACCGGAAGCCGCGTGATTGCCGCGGGCGCAACCGGGACGATTTCCTGGACCTCGGATCTAGATTGCGAGGACAGCTCGGGTGTGGCCAATGTTTTCGACGTTAAGTTCATTCGCAAGATCGGCCAGACGCACTACTGCAGCGGTATGGGGCAGAGCCAAGCCGTTCGCCTGAATGCGCCCGACATTTGTTTCAAGAACTGAGCGTGCTCCAATGGGGAGTGAGCGAACCGTGAACCCGAGAAACCTTTGAACCGAACTTTCCTGTCCATCAAGGTGGTTGGTGGGCAAGGGTTCGGGGCGGGTTTTCCATAGCGCCTGAAATTTTTAACCGACTAGGCAATCACCATGTATGCAACCAATGCCTTTGCCGCCACGTGCGGCTCCGATGCAAAGTTATCGGGCGTGAATCCGGCCTGGATTCGCGCGCAACTAATCGGTCACGATGCGATCGCGCAAACGCTGTTCGGCGAGCGGCGCATCGTTTACGCCGACTATGTTGCCTCCGGGCGGTCGCTGCAGTGGATCGAAAATTTTATCCTCAAACAAGTGTTGCCGCTGTACGCCAACACGCACACCGAAGACAGCGCCACGGGTGCGCGCATGACTTCGTTGGCACACGATGCGGCGAATTACATCAAGAGTTGCCTTGGTGCGCAGAACGGCAAGCTGCTGTTCTGCGGTACCGGCTCCACCGCGGCGATTAAGCGCTTGCAGGAGATTCTCGGGCTGGTGGTGCCCGAGACATTACGCGAGCGGGTGATCGCGTCGCTCGGCCCCGCTGAGCGGCCGATAGTGTTCGTCGGGCCTTACGAACACCATTCGAACGAAGTCAGTTGGCGCGAGACGATTGCTGAGGTGATCGAGCTGCCGTTGAATACGGACGGCGCGATCGATCTGAATCTATTGCGAATAGCGCTCGGTGTCGCACGCAACACCGGACGTCCGCTGTTCGGCTCGTTCAGCGCGGCATCGAATGTCACCGGCACGCTCACCGATACGCGCGCCGTGGCGCGTTTGCTGCACGAGCATGGCGCGTTGGCGTTCTTTGATTTTGCCGCCGCGGCGCCGCATACGGCGATCGACATGCGAATAGGCGAGCCGGACGGCTACGATGCCATCTTCATCAGCACGCATAAATTCGTCGGCGGTCCCGGCTCGCCTGGAATTCTTGCATTCAATCGGGCGCTGTACCGGTTGCGCGCGCCGAGTACCGCCGGTGGCGGAACCGTTAGCTACGTCAGTTCGAATGAGCACCGCTTCGTCGACGATATCGAGCAACGCGAAAGCGCCGGCACACCCGGTACTGTGCAATGTATCCGCGCGGCGCTAGCGTTCTTGGTGAAAGAATCGGTGGGCACGCCGACGATCGAACGACTCGAAAGCGCGATGATTCGCAGCGCGATTGCACGGCTGCGTCGTCATCCACGCATCGAGTTGCTCGGCAACCTCGACACGCCTCGCCTCGCGATTCTGTCGTTTCTGGTTCGTACCGCCGACGGGAAATATCTACATCCGCGCTTAGTGGTACGCCTGCTCAACGATTTATTCGGCATTCAATCGCGCGGCGGCTGCGCTTGCGCCGGGCCGTACGCGCATCGGCTGCTCGACATTAGCCCAGCGCACGCTGAAGAATTTCGCGATGCGGTCCTCGATGGTTTTGAAGCAGTGAAACCCGGCTGGACACGGCTTAACTTTAGCTATTTCATCGAACTGGAAGAGTTCGAATTTCTGCTCGACGCCATCGAATTCATCGCCGACCACGGCGAGCGCTTCCTCACTGAGTATGAATGCGATTGGCGCAGCGGCGCTTGGCGCCACCGTCACGACGAAGCACAGCCTGATCTGTTGAAATTGACGATGCAGCCAGCGCCGTTGCGTCTGGCGCGGCCCATGTCTCATCGCGAATGCCTTGAGCGAGCCCACGCGCTGTCGGATAGCCTACCAACCAATCTAAGTGCGCGCAGGGTTCCGCAAGGATTATCTTCGGCGCTGGTGTCGTTCGGCTACTGACCTCGCGCACGTGAGGCAATCTCGCCTTTCGCAGCGGCGAAAAATCGAGAGTGCTGGCCGACCAAGAAAAGTCCATCGGCCCGTTGAACCTTTTTCGGTTCGGCGGGAATTACCGGTTAGGGCAAGAGCGCACGAGTATCGCCAAGTAGCCGGATGCGGAGCCTAAGCGCAAGGCGACAGGCTCGCGCAACTGGTCATTAATTTTTAGATAGGAGAAATCCATGAAAAAATTCTCGGCACTATCGTTGCGCGGTTGTGCAAGTGCTTCACTCACCGCGATCTTTGCGTTTCTCTTGGTTACGAGCGCATCGGGTCAAAGCTTAGCCGCGCTAGACACGGGAGAAAACCCGCGTTGCGCCAGGGATGGCGCGTGCAACTTAGCGGTGTGCAGCGCAGAGGCTGACCCGGATTGCCACGACCTGGATCTGCCGCCTGGTGCGGGCGCCGACCCGCCAACCCCCTCAACCACCACGATTTCTCTTGAAACTGAAGCATGTAGTTCCACGCAGGACGTGGACATCTTGGCCGTGGCCTGGAACATCGTGGACGACTGGTCCAACTTCGAGCGGACGATCGAGGCGGCTTCTGGCTTCAATCTCGGCAACTGTACTCGCGATCGTCTTAAAGTTAACGGTAAAGTCGAGTGCATCGCGGAATACGATTGCAAAACCAAACACGGCGAGCAAGCGTGTAAGCTCGGCCACGCGTGGGGCCTGGGCAAGAAGATCAAGATTTACCAGTCATTCTTCGACAACGTTGCCGGCCTAACCCAGCCGGACCGTCGCGCATGCTATGCGGGACTCATGGCTCACGAGTTCGCCCATACCTGCGAACGCTACGCGGAGCGCGGACCCGAGGCGAGGGCCGTTGCAGCAGTTGAATACTGGAAGGAAAGGTTTTCACCAGAAAGCTCGCTGGACCCAGAAGATGATTGCGGCTTCAATGATTAGGTGGATCAGGGATGCGCCACGAGGCAATACCAGAGCGGCTCTCGGGCAATGCAGCCAGGAGCAAGCATGCATCGGGATCCGCGACGTTGATCAGCGCCGATTAATACTTGAACTGTAAATAGACCCAGAACCGATTCAGATCAAACGCCTGCTTGCCGCTGGAATTTCGGGCAACGTTAAGTGCATTCCGGTCGGCGCGATAATCGGCATATTTTAATCCCGCCAGGAAGCGTTTAGCGAAAGCCCGCTCCACCAAAAAATCCCACTCCACACCATAGCGGTAGGAATCTCGATCTGAATTTAGCACGTGGTAGCTGGTCGAAAATTGGGCGCCAAAAGCCCTGGCACTAAGCGTCGCGAAGATATCGCGTATGCCATCACCCGGCGTGACCAGAAAACGATCGGCGAAACCTTGGAACGCATGATTGGTTCCCAGCGGCGTTTGGAATGCTTGTACCCCACCCTTCCCACCCAATTGCTCGACAGTCAGCTTTAGGCCCAATGCTTCGATAACACCGCCAATGGCTTGATTGAACCCCAGCTCGCCGGCGAAATAGTTGACGTTAACGTTGTTAGGATTGTTTCCATAGTCACGCTGATTGGCGGCTTCGGCGGCGTAAATCAGTTTCGTTTTCGCGGCCAGCGCATGGTCTCCTTGGACGCGCAACCCCAGCGTCGACGTCGACAAACGTTGTGCGGTTGCGCTATCGAAGTCGAGCAGATAGCCATAGCCTTCGATCTTAGCGAACGCCAGGCCGCCGTATTGCACGTTGAGCAAATGGCTCCGCATGGGAAAGTCGCTGGCGTTGGGTAACGGATTGTCTTCGCCAAAAATACGATTGACGTTCCACACGTAAGCGTAGTCGATAGTGGCTTGCGGTAAGGATAAATTAACGACGCGAAACGCATCGAAACTCTGAAAATTTTGCCGGAACAAAACGTTGCCAATGAATCGATGCAACGGCGCTTCGCGATGGGTGATCTCTTGCCGGCCGTAGGTAATCACCGTTTTAGGCAGGCCGCTAAAGCGCAGGAACGCTTGATTGATCTCATTGTCTTGCGGATCGACAATTTCCGCACGATCGTTAATCCCGTTTGAGCCACCGTCGTTATAGCGGTCTTGCCCTAGGGCATGCACGTCTTCGAATTGGCCGTAGATCGAGAACCCGTGGAATGTTCCGGTTTGATATCCCAGCGCGGTTCTCAGAGTAGACGCATAACCGCGCTTCAGCCCCGGGCTGGCGTCGTCCGCCCGCTCAAAGCGATAGCGCAGGAAAACGTCCGGTGTGCCGCCGATGATGGCATCGATAAGACTGACCTCGGCGTCGGCCGATGTGATATCGCCGAACAGTGCCAGCGCCATTATTATCCGCAAAAAACTGCCGGCTTTTCGAACCGCGAAGGTATCCATGGCGATAGTATAGCGCCACGCCACGACTCAAAAACAATCGGATTGCCCCAGCAGTTTCGCGAGCGCCGCACAAACATCGACAACAACGATAAGCACCGTCTTCGTTCCGACTGGAATCGAGACGGGCCGTGCAGTCTCCGTTAGCAAGATCCACAGTTCGCTCTGAGTGAGTTGCGGCCGGTGTTCAAGCAGCAGCGCGACGACACCGGAAACATGGGCGGCAGCCAGCGAGCTACCCGAAAGAAAATCGTAACTTTCCCGCGGCGCCGTGGTGATAATTTCTATACCCGGGGCTGCGAGCAATATCTTTTCGGATGCCCACGTCGGCACCCGGACTTCGGCCTTGGCGTTGCTCGCAAGCACGGCGGTAACGAAGCTTATCGAGGCCGGGAAACCCGGCCCATCGGCATCCTGCGCCGCGGCGGCGACGACGATAATGCCCTTGCTTTCCGCGGAGAGAATCAGGCGTTCCAACAATGAATCCACCGGCCCGCTCAGGCTCATATTGATAACGTGAGAGTCGGACATAATCGCAAAATCGAGTGCCTTGGCGAGGGTCCAACTGCTGCACAGTGCCGAGCCGTTTTTACCTTTTTGATACCAACACGCTTTTGCCGCAAACAGTTCGGCATCCGGCGCGATGCCGAAGATACCCACGCCATCATTCGCGCGGGCGCCGATGATGCCCGCAACCGCCGTACCGTGTAGATCCTGAGCAAACGATTTCTCACCGCCTTCGACAAAATTCGCGATCCTTACTACCCGGCCACGCAGATCCGGATGGTCCTTGTCCATACCGGTATCGATCACCGCCACGCGCACGCCTTTGCCGGTGCTTATCCGATGTGCTCGATCCGCACGTATCGCCGTCGCGCCATATTCCAACGCGGCGTAGGGATCGCTGTGACCACCTTGCATGCCGGCAAACACCTGATTGATTTGCACCGACTCGATACGGGGATCGCGTCTAAGCTGTTCAACCACGCTTTCCAGTGATCGATCGTCCGAGAACTGATAAACGATGCACTGGACACGGATGGAATTGAGCGGAAAGTTTCCCACCTCCTGCAGCCGATAATCTTCGCTTATCGCCTTTGCATCTGCCGCCCATTGCTCCGGTGTCGCATCCCGGAGCGTCACAATAATCTGCCCAGCTTGCAACTGCTTAGGCGTATCGACCTTTGCGTTCACTCGCTTCTCCGGCGCCGCGCATCCGGGCAATGTAAGCGCAACTACGACGAGCAACGGCGCAAGTAAAAACCAAATCGGGGTGTGAGGTTTCATCATTCGACGACCACGTTTACCATTTCGGCGAGACGCACCTTGGGATGGTTACGCAGCGTAGCTAAGGTCTGTTGGATGGCCGGAGTGTCGGCATTCGCTTGTTCCAGCACGATGGTGTAAACGCCTAACGAGGTTGGCCCCGCAACCAAACGTCCTTGCGCGCCAATCAGCAGCGCGCGCAACTCTTTTTCAGTTAGATCCTCGCGAAACACCAAACGCACTTGTGGTTCGCCCGCTATCGAATGTTCACTGGGTTGCGACAAAGTTTGGTAGGTTTGCGCCGGAATCAACTCTCTGATCATTAAAGTCGTCGCCAACGCCACCACGAGCGCACCTTGCAGCGCGAGGGTGAAGCGCGCCGGGCCAGGCGTGTTGCTGAGCCACGGCAACCATTTCGCCAACCAGCCGGGAGCGTCTTGGGATTTCATCCGACGCGCTTCGAGCGCATCGACCTGCTCAAGCACCTTTGCAAAATGCGGCGCCGACGGTTTCCACTCGTCCCGTTGATTCGTCTTGACCGTTTGGTTCAGCGCTTGGCAGCGCTCCAATTCGCTTTGACATGCCATACAGTCTTTTAGATGGGTCTCGACTTGCGTGACTTCTTGCGGGCTCAAACCTTCATTGACGTACCAAGGCAATAGTTCCCAAACGTTATCGTGATCTTGGTTTTCAATAATTTTTTGTGTGCTCATGACAGGTTACTCCTGACTATTGTTTGAATAGGTTGGTCCTGGCGCGCCAGCAGTTCCGCCAGATGCTTACGGGCGTAAAACATTCGGGTCTTGACGGTGTTGACAGGACATGCGAGCGTCGTGGCGATTTCCTGGTAAGAATAATCTTCCGCGAACGCCAGTTCAATGACGGCGCGGTGGTCGGCCGACAGCGAATCGATGGCCCACTGCAAGGCTCGGCCGAGTTGCCGCCCCATTAACGTTTGTTCCGGGTTATGGGCATCCGCTCGGACCGCCGGGTCGGAAGGATCCGACGCCTCGGCAAACTCGTCCGATTCGATCGGGTCGATCGATACTTCTAGTTTATGGCGCGCCGCGTTGGATAAGGCCTTCAGCGCCTTGTTATGGGCAATGCCGAACAACCAAGTAGACAAACGCGAACGGTTAGGGTCGTAGCGGTCGGCACTTTGCCAAACCACCAACATGACATCATTTAGAACTTCGTCGACAACCTCGTGGCGCTTTAGCATCCTTAACAAATAGCGGCCCAGGCGCGGCGAATAGGTGTAGTACAGCGTTTCAAATGCTTGGCGGTCCTTTTTAGCTATGGCGCGCATTAATTTTGCGACGTCTTCTGCTCCGGGCTCGGTTCCGCTGACTACACGGTCGCGATGGTTGTCGATTCCAACCATGAATACTTTCTCTGTTTGTAGGATACCTCCCACATGGTATGCCAAGCTTCTGTACTTGACTAGCGGGATGCGGGGCGGTCGGCGCCGTTTGCCGGGAAAGCCGATTCTAGTTAGAAACGTTGGATGGGGCTCGAACCTTTCGTGCTTCGTTGCCCCGGTGCGATTGAACATGGACTCAAATCCTTTCAAGACCCACCCACCGATTTAAAAAGTACGTACGCATGTTGGGTGAATGCGGCGACGTGAATTCCACGCCGCCGCTTTCTTACACTACGGTAAACAGAGCACTTTGGCCTCGTTCATCGTTTTCTCCGGGAAGGTCGCTGTTGTGAGGTCGATGGACTTTAAAAACTTCACTACTTTGGCCTGGTCCGTGGCGATAGAAAGTGTATCTACGCCGGTACCCAGTTTCCGATGGTCGACATTCTCCAGCACCTCGTCCAAAGTCTGGGCCGCGCCGCTGTGGAAATAAGGTCCACCCGCCGCGATCGAGATCAGCGAAGGGATATTGATGCCCAGTACACCATTGGCGCCATCGGTATTCAATTGTCCCGCCACACCGCCGCCTTTGAGTTCGTTGACCAAGGCTGCGTCGAACGTACCAGCCTTACACAAGAAGCGATTCAACTGACCTGCGGTGACCTCGCCAGCACCTGGTGGCGGCGTGAAGTCTAAGGTGCTTGCAGTCCAATTTTGCCCACCGTGACAACCTTGGCAATTCGCCGCCTCGAACAAGGTACGGCCCTGGGCCACTTCGGGATCGGTCGAAGCGCGTAGTGGTGCGACTGGCGCTCGGATACCGAAGGCGATATAGGCCGAGATGGCGTCCAGATCGGCATCGCGGCCGGTAGTAATCGCCGTTTCCGCCGCACAATTGTTGGGGTTAGGATTCGGCAACACCAGGTTGAACACGCACCTGTCCACATCACCACGGGCGCCACCGATACCCGGCAGTGCAATCAATCCCTGGCCGCCTGACACGTTACGGATATTCAGTTCAAAGTCTTGAATCTCCTCACGGACCGACGACCAATTCAACGCCCGTTGATGGAAGGCCGGCATCAGCGGCGCGAAGTTTGCGTTGACATTGACATTGACAACCGGCGTTTGTGGATGAGCGGCCGTGCTCTCCATGGAGATAGTCTGACGCGGCCCATCGCCGAACATCCAGGTCACGCCATCGGCTAATCCGCGCGGATGGCAACCGTAGCAACTGCCCCAACCGAAATCCGACATCCGGCCCGCGGGTGCGAGCGCGTTCTCGTTCGTCCCTGCCGGCCCGATGGAGGTGTTGAACAGCTCTTTGCCGCGCAGCACCTGTACATCAAACGGATCCGTCGGTAAAGCCGCCGATTGAACGCGGGCAATCTCCTTGTACGTTGTAGGATCGGCCCCCGCGATATCGACCACAGATACATCGCGGGAAATCAGGTTCATCACGTAGGCGCGGGTATTGCTGCCGTTGATCACCACGCCTTCCGGACCAGAGTTATGCAAGATAGCCGTATCGACGCCGACTTCGATGCGTACGATATTGCCGGGATCGTTGGCAACCTTAGGCGCGTTGATCGTAGGCTTACCGTTAGCGTCGAGCACGACGCGGACCAAGCGATCCGTCGCGCGGGACAATACGAATCCGTCGAAATCATTGCCGCTCTTGAACGCCATCGCCGAAGGATTAGTGATAAACAGCTTCTTGCCCACCGCTTCCAACTGAACGCCACTGTTCATGTTGAAGGTCTCGTCGGCAACTTCCTGGTCCGTCGTAATATCGATAACCGACAAGAATCCTTGCACGTTCACGTTGAACTTGACCGGGCCATTGGGTGAGGACGCGGTGTTCGGCACATAGGCGCGATTACCGCGAATGACGATGCTTTCCAGTTGATTGGGAAAGGCCACGGTATCGATTTTGGTCGCAGCGTTAGCGGCGTCGAACACCACTTTATCCAGGGTCGAGCCGTCCGACTTGAAGCCCGTTGCCTTGGGCGCCAGTGCAATGGTCGTGAGCACTGTGTCGGTCGCTGCTGAGATCACGGTGACGCGGCCTTCTTTGCCATTGTCGAAACCTTCTTTTTGTTCAATCGGGCGCGGGTCGGTCTGGGTCTGCGCCAAAAACTGGGTGACGTAAACTTTAATCGCTCCGCCGACGTCGGCTATGGCGATGCCGCGCGGTTGAACACCGACACCTTCGATGGTTTTGACCACGGTGTCGGTACCGGTGTTGATTACGCTCACGTTATTTGAAAATAGATTGGCGACGTAGAGCTTGGCGCCGTCGAACGTGAGCGCGCAGCCAAACGGTTCCGTACCGACCGCGATGGTTTTAAGCACTTTGTACGTTGCCGCGTCGACCACTGATACGTTGCTGCTCAGTGCATTCGTGACATAGGCCTTCTTGTTGTCGGGCGAAATCGCCACGCAACGGGGCTCGTCGCCGACGGGAACTTCGGCGACTTTTTGATTTGTGTCGTTCGCGACGTTTATTACGGAAACCGTATCGGTATCCGGGTTGACCGACCAGACATATTGATTATCGCTAGTCAGAGCGATGGGGCTGGAACGGCTTTCCGCCAGTAACGCCTGGTTCCCTCCACCGCCGTTATTGTTTCCACCGCCACCGCCGCCACCACAACCGCTAACCGCGAGTAGCGCCGCGCTAACTCCCATCCATCCGATTCGAGTTACTAAGCTCATTTCAATTACCTCCATAGTAAATACATTGCCCCGAGGGCGTAGGCGAAGAAGTCGCTAACGTCCGTTATGCGTAATTTCCCATCGCAGAAAAAAGGTTCAATCGCTAGCGCGAAAAATTCGTGGTTAACTCAGATCAATGGGAATGGCTGGCACTTTACGGGGATGGACTGATGGAAAACATCAGGGTGGTACGGAACCTGATGTAAGCAAAGATGGCATCGGCCGTCAGGTTTTCCTGACGACAACGATCTGAGAAATAAGAATTTAGCTAAAGACCCTAGTGTCTCTAGGGTCTTTAGCTTATGCGAGCGGATGAACCCGCTCAAATCGCGAGACCTTACTGATTTTTTTGGTACGTCGGATGTAAAGGGTTACTGCGATCAACATAAGTGGCGCCGGCGACCGTAGCCGTTTCCTGCCATTTCCCATTAGCACGTTCAAATGAAGGGTGTAGCGGATTGTTCGAATCCGCGTACGGAATGAGTACCCATGTCGGCGGCGCCTTAGTTATGGCGACCTTGTGCGAATAGTAAGATGGATTGAGCGGGTTCTCGACAGCCGCTTGCGCAAACGATGCGGTTGCCATTACTGCGCCGATTCCGATGATGGTGCTGAGCTTCAATTGATTCCTGTTCATCCTATTTCTCCAATCTAAATGATTAATAACATTGTCTACGAGTTGGGTTTTGGAGCTTGTAAGCACAAATGTGCAATCGCTCTACTCGTTGATTTCCAATCGAATAAAAAAGGTTCAACGGTAGTGCGAAAAACTACGTTAGTTTGAGTTATCGGAGTTTCAACGATCACGGGCCTGGAAGCCGCATGGATACTGGCTGTTAAGGCATGCCTTGCCAGGAGGCAAGCTGGGCGCGGCTCCTGGCGCGGGTGAATTGACGTACTACGAAATCAGCGAATGAGGGAAGCCTATGCCGCCGCGATACTGCGAGAAGCAGAAGTTCGATAGGATGCGCCGTCGGCGCGGTACAGTTCGCGCGGGGTGGTCGTGCTACATAGGGTGGAGCATTGCAGCTCGACATGATTGAGTTGGGTGGCGATCAATCTGCCGTTGATCTCATTTTTAAGACGAATGTCTGCCGTGGTTTTAATGACGTCTTGCCACAGTGAGTTAAGCTTAGGATTACGTTGCGCTTCAATCCACTTCGCCACCGCGCCTGAAGCGGGGGAGTAACCCAATTCGGTCACAAACGCGCGCAGACGCTGACTCCACTGCTCGAGATGCAATAACAGATCGTGTTTGCGCGACGATAAAGACGCGAGGTTTAAGGAATCACACGCGATCAACGCGCGCTGTTCCTCATCGAGAACATCATCAAGCGCTTTTGTCGTCGCTTGCGCCGAGGTAAGCATACTGACCAGCGTTTCCTGGCTGGACATCGATTCAGCCAGGCGCGTCATTTGCCGAGCAGTTGCTTGACGCTTTCAAGTAGCTTATCGGCGACGACATCCGGATTGATTTTGAAGTGGCCCTCGCGTATCGCTTGCTTGATGGACTCGACCTTTGCCGCATCGAATTCCCCGGTCTGGGAGAGACGCGCTTCCAAGTCGTTTAGGCGAGTGGACAAATCGCTGATGGATAACTTTTCGCCGGAAGTTGCGGAAGCTCCCGCCGTGTTACCGCTGGGCTTGGTGTTGCCGTTCAGCTTGGTTGTGCCGAGACCGGCCTGCGAACTATCGTTTACATGATTAATTTTCATAGTATGGCCCTATTTAGTGTCTGAGCTATTTATCTCACTGGAAAAAACGACCAGTGAAACCCTTACGAATTCACTAACGGCACGGCTGAAAAAAACTTTAGCCCTCTTTAGATTAAAAGTAAACCTCGATGATTCGGTTATTACGAGCGATCCCTGAAAGGATCCGGCCATTGTCGGCTTGCACCCTTACCCGCTGCCCTTCGCTCGCCGACCCGAGCGCTTTTCCACTGGCGGTAACGGTAAAACCGCTGCCCATATAGGCGAGACGGACCGGGTCGCCATTGGTCACCGCGACTTTAACCCGTAACATATCGCGCTTCAGGGGTTGGCCCGATTCGATGGGACGCGCTAGGGTTTTGTCTAGCAGCTCCGCGGGTTCGAGTATCAGGGTTCCCTTCGCTTGGTTTAACTCAATTTCCGCCATCCTATAGTCGGCGCTGGTCAGCGTGTGCCCCATAGGCAATGCCCGGGCGGCGACTACCGCCGGACCATAAAACTTAACAATTGCGGTGCGATAGGCAGTCCAAACCGCGCCCTCGACGCAGCGCAGCCCCACCGTGACGCGGCCTGCGGGTGGTGCGGCCAGTGGCAAAAAAGGCTCAATTCGGTTGCAGTTTGGAAGCTTGTGACGAGAATCCGACAAATCGAAAACGATCTCTTTTCGACCTGCCGATTGTCGTATTTGACTATCAAGAAAGCCCTTGACCTGGCTTTCAAGCTCTAGGGAATCCCCAGCCAGAACTATCGTTGCCGTAGCCAACTGCAGTGCACAAGCAAGGAACCGCCCGCCAATCGCGCGGATACCACTAATCATGGGGGAAATCCAAATGACTCTGATGCCGCAAGGTTATCGAATTCCCTTGCCATCGAACGAAAGAATAGGGAGCAAAATTCAGCTTTAATCCGCCATTCGCCCAACTAAAGTTTGTCGATAATCTACTCCATCCCAGGGCAGGACCTGCCTAGATCGGAATATGAGGTATGCCATGATCGACAAGCTGACACAGGCGCTCGACTTTAATGCACAAGCGCTGCAATTGAGGGCAAAACGCCAAGAACTCTTGGCGTCCAATATCGCCAACGCGGATACACCCAATTATAAAGCGGCTGATTTTGATTTTGCAGCCGCTCTCAAGAACGCAACGATCCAACAGCAGACCACAGCATCTTCCGATCTTAGCGTCAGCGATGCCGGTCATGTCGGCACGAAAATAGCAGGCAACCTCGCAACACCCATGCTTTATAGGTCTTCGGTCCAACCCAGTATCGATGGAAACACCGTGGACATGGATACCGAACGAACCCAGTTTACCGATAATGCCGTGCGTTACGAGGCCGCCATGCGTTTTCTTAACGGCCAAATAAAGACAATCTTGAGCGCGATCCAAGGATAAAGGCCATGGGATTATTCGATGCCTTTCGTATCGCCGGCACGGGTATGGCAGCCCAGGGCCAGCGTTTGAACGTCGTTTCCAGCAATCTGGCTAATGTCGACAGCACCACCGGACCCGACGGCCTACCCTATCGCGCCAAACAAGTCGTTTTCGAAGCCATGCCCACCCGCCCCGGGGACAGTGATGGCGCCAGCGGTGTGCGGGTCAAGGAAATTGTCGACGACCCGGCGCCCCTACGGCGGACTTATGAACCCAGTAACCCGCTTGCCGATGCGGATGGTTACGTGACCCAACCCAATGTCAACGTGGTCGAGGAAATGGTCAACATGATCTCGGCCTCCCGCGCCTATCAAACCAATGTTGAAGTCATGAATACGGCGAAGGCGTTGTTGCTTAAAACGTTGACGCTGGGGTCTTAATGACGATGTTAATGTTGAAAGGAAATAATCGATGAACGTAACCGATTCAACCCAAGCCACGAATCCATTTGCGCCCTTTAATACAAATACAGCATCTAGTGCTACTTCGGCGAATTCAACCCAAGATCGCTTTCTAACGCTGCTCGTAACGCAACTTAAAAACCAAGACCCGTTAAATCCATTGGACAACGCGCAGGTGACAAGTCAACTGGCACAGTTGAGCACCGTCACGGGCATCGAAAAAGTAGGACGGGATATAGAAGGCCTGTCAGGCAGATTCGAGGGGCTGCAAACGCTACAAGCAGCAGCGTTGGTCGGCCGGCAAGTATTGGTCGATGGAACCGATATGGACCTCTATCAAAGCAATGCTCGAGCCGGCGTGCAGCTTACCCAAGCAGTTGATCAATTGGCCATCACCATCAAGGACTCGGCGGGACGCGAGTTACAACGCATCGAATTGGGTCCGCAACAAGCGGGGCTGCTGCAGTTCGCTTGGGACGGTTTAGCGGATACGGGCGAGGCAGCGATTGATGGGCGCTACCAATACGTCGTGGATGCCAGTGCCGCCGGCCAGCCGGTAGACGTCACCGGACTTTCCGTTGCGCGGATCGATGGTGTTGCAAGCGCCGCGGACGGATTTCTATTAAGTCTTGCTGGCCGAGGCAATGTCAGCCTTGGGCAAGTCAAGCAAATTCTGTAATGAACTAGGAGAAAGTCATGGGATTTCAACAAGGTTTAAGTGGATTGGACGCAGCGGCAAAAAATCTCGACGTAATCGGTAATAACGTCGCCAATGCGAGCACCGTGGGGTTTAAGAGTTTTCGCGCCGAATTCGCCGATCTCTACGCGAACTCGCTCGCGGGCGCGGGCACGAATAACGTCGGCATAGGCACGCAAGTTGCGAACGTCGCGGCTAATTTTACGCAAGGTAATACGATTACGACCAGCAATCCGTTGGACATGGCGATAAACGGCAATGGTTTCTTTCGCACCAGCACTAACGGCACCATTGCATACTCGCGTAACGGCCAGTTCAAGCTCGATAACGAAGGTTTTGTCGTCAATACCAGTGGCGGCAGGCTGCAAGGTTATCCAGTGGACGCAAGCGGCGGGGTCGTTCCTTCGGCGCCAGCCGATTTGCGTGTCTCCGCCTCGGATATCGCACCCGAAGTCACTACGGAAGCACGAGCCGTGTTGAATCTTGATTCGCGTAAAGGGTCGCTGTCGTCGGCTTTATTCGACATCAACAACACCGCTACCTACAACGATGCGACTTCGATGTCGGTCTACGATAGCCTCGGTAATGGGCATACCTTGACAACGTATTTCGTCAAGACAGCCGCGAATACCTGGGATGTGTTCGGCGCTAGCGATGGCGTCCAGTTGGGAGCGGGCGCGCTAGGCACCTTGGCATTTCAAACCGATGGTTCACTCGATACCGCGGCGAGCGCGTTACCGTTAAATGTATCGACGCCGGTCAGCACGGGCGCCGTCACACCGCTCGACTTCACCCTGGATTTTCTCGGCACGACACAGTTCGGCAGCTCGTTCGGCGTGAATGAACTGGTTCAAGATGGTTACCAATCGGGACGGCTCACGGGCTTTAACATCAACGACGACGGAACGCTATTGGGGCGCTATTCCAACGGTCAATCCAGGGCGCAAGGCCAAATCGTATTGGCCACTTTCACCAATCCCCAGGGGTTACAGCATCTTGGAAATAATTTACTTGCGGAAACCGCCGAATCCGGCCTGCCATTGGTTGGCGCGCCAGGAACCGGTGCACTGGGAGTACTGCAATCCGGCGCGTTAGAAGAATCGAATGTGGACTTAACCTCCGAGCTGGTTAACATGATCACGGCGCAACGAGTGTATCAGGCTAACGCGCAAACCATACGAGCTCAGGATCAATTGCTCCAAACTATCGTCAACTTGCGATAGTTTTTAAACGATGAAGCCCACTCTGCGGTTTGCCCATGGATAGGTTGATTTACGTCGCGATGACCGGCGCGAAGCACATCATGACGCGTCAAGACAATGTCGCCCACAACCTCGCCAATGCGGACACGCCGGGGTTTCGCGCGCAAATGAGCGCATTCCGCACCGCGCCGGCGGTCGGCGAAGGGCTAGCGACACGCGCGTTCGCGGTGGATTCGACTACCGGTTCGGACTTTGCGCCGGGTCCGATTCGCCAAACCGACCGCTCGCTGGATGTCGCTATCCAGGGCGAGGGTTGGATTGCTGTGCAAGCTAAGGACGGCAGCGAGGCCTACACTCGAAACGGCAGTTTGCAGACCGATCCCGACGGCGTGTTGCAGACGAATGCAGGTCTACGGGTGGCGTCTGACAGCGGCCCAATTACGATTCCGCCCGACCACACGATCACCGTGGCCGATGACGGGACGATATCGGCGACGCCGACTGGCCAAGGCGCGAATACGGCGATCGTCGTCGGGCGCATCAAACTCGTCAACCCGCCGGAGCGGAACTTAAGCCGTGGTGACGATGGACTGTTCCGCAGCAAAGATCGTAGCCCGGCCCCGGTCGATGAAAACGTCCGCATCGTCAGCGGCGCACTGGAAGGAAGTAACGTCAATCCGGTCGATGCGATGGTGAACATGATCAGCCTCGCACGGCAGTTTGAGATGCAAATGAAACTGTTGCAAACCGCCGAAGCGAACGCCCGCCAGGCCGCCCAGCTATTGTCGGTCGGCTCCTAACTTAGCCGTAACCCATTTCTTTAACAAGGTAGAGTCATGATCCGTTCACTGTGGATTGCGAAAACCGGGTTGGATGCACAGCAGACCCAACTCGATGTCATTTCCAACAACCTCGCTAATGTCAGCACCAACGGCTTTAAACGCGCACGCCCCGTGTTCGAAGATCTGCTCTATCAAACCTTGCGTCAGCCCGGCGCCCAGTCTTCACAACAAACCCAAGTGCCGTCGGGCCTGCAAGTGGGAACCGGCGTGCGCACCACCGCGACGGTGCGGGTGTTCAATCAGGGTAACCTGCAGCAGACCGGTAACTCACTCGATTTGGCAGTCAGCGGCCAGGGCTTTTTTCAAGTATTGATGCCCGATGGCACGGTTGGATACAGCCGGGACGGCTCCTTTCAAGTGGACAGTCAAGGTCAAATGGTCACCTCGAATGGCTTTGCCTTACAGCCGCCGGTCACGATACCGCCCAATGCCCTGTCGACTACCATCGGTCAAGACGGCACGGTGAGCGTCACCCAGAGCGGCTCTTCCGCGCCCGTACAAGTAGGGGCGATTCAATTGGCGAGCTTTATCAATCCCGCCGGGTTACAGGGCACGGGACAAAACTTATTTATCGAAACGGCGGCATCGGGCACCCCGAGCATTAACACCCCCGGAACAAATGGCTTGGGACTCATTAATCAAGGTTATGTCGAGACCTCGAACGTGAATGTGGTGGAAGAGTTAGTTGGGATGATACAAACGCAACGGGCGTATGAGATCAACTCCAAGGCGATACAAACTTCCGATCAAATGCTGGGCCGGTTGTCCCAGCTCTAAATTTTCCGACCTTACCTATCACATTGCGAAGAGTTAATCGTCCTTAACCACCCTACGACAGTTAAGGTTACCGTTTTTTTTATTGAGTCACTTGAGCTAACCCGAATGAAAAACGCGATCAAAGTAATGCCGTTGCTGGCCCTACTTGGGGCATGCAGCGCTTTGGACCCAAAGGTCGATATGCCGGCCGTGACGACCGTTCGACCGAGTGTTCCCGCTCACATCCCGCCTGCCAATGGCAGCATATTCCAAGCGGATGGGCCATACCGTCCGCTATTCGAAGATCGCCGGGCGCGCAACGTCGGCGATACGTTGGTTATCGCCATTAACGAAAAAATTAGTGCGAGTCAGAAATCTCGCAGTAGCGCTAATCGCGATAGCAGCGCTTCGGTGGGCATACCGATTGTGCAAGGCTTGGCGGGTAAATTCATGCAGGGCGCTGAGTTGAGCGCTAAAACCGGCAATAAGTTCGACGGTAAGGGGGAAACCTCCAACGATAACTTGTTCACCGGCACGATTACGACCACCGTGGTAGAAGTGCTGCCCAACGGTAATTTGCGCGTTGCCGGCGAAAAACAAATCGGCATCAATCGCAACGTCGAGGGATTACGTTTTTCCGGTGTCGTAAATCCGATCACGATTAGTGCATCGAACGTGGTCAATTCGACTCAAGTCGCGGATGCGCGCATCGATTATCGCGGTAAAGGCTATATCGACGAAGCTCAGACCATGGGATGGCTGTCGCGCTTCTTCGCGAGTTTTCTGCCATTTTAGTGGGGACCCCGATGGGCCGATTTCTATTGTATTTAACACTAATCCTATCCGCGGCAGTGGCCGAGGCCGAGCGGATCAAAGATATTGCCCGCGTTCAGGGGGTAAGGTCCAATCAATTGCTCGGGTACGGTCTAGTCGTTGGACTAGATGGTAGCGGTGACCAGACCACGCAAACCCCTTTTACCGTGCAAAGTTTAACCAGTATGTTGTCTCAGCTCGGTATTACCTTACCGCCTGGGACCAATTTGCAACTCAAGAATGTCGCAGCCGTCATGGTGACAGCGATGTTGCCCGCCTTTGCAAAACCGGGGCAGGGACTTGACGTTACCGTATCGTCGCTCGGAAACGCTAAGAGTTTACGCGGCGGCACACTGTTGCTGACGCCGCTGAAAGGCGCCGATGGCCGGGTGTATGCGATCGCCCAGGGAAATTTGATTGTGGGTGGCGCCGGCGCGTCAGCCGGTGGTTCCAAAACGCAAATCAATCATTTGAGCGCGGGCCGTATCCCATCCGGCGCGACCATTGAACGTTCGGTCGCCGCCTCGCTGGGTGAGGGTGAGTTCGTTTATTTTGAAGTGAACACGTCGGACTTCAGCACCACTCGCAAAGTCAGCGAAGCGATCAACCTGCGATTTGGGCCAGGCTCTGCCCGGGCGGTCGACGGCCGCGTGGTGCAGGTAGTCGCGCCCATGGAAACCGATGACCGCGTTACCTACATAGCGGAAATCGAGGATATTCCGATCGAGATCGCGATGGGTGCAGCAAAAGTAATCATCAACGCTCGCACCGGGTCCGTGGTTTTGAATCAGTCGGTTCGCCTCGAACAAAGCGCCGTCGCGCACGGTAGCCTTTCGGTCACGATCAACAGTACGCCCACGGTAAGTCAGCCCGGACCATTTTCGGGTGGACAAACCATAACGGGAGTGCAAGCTGATATTCAAATAAAGCAAGAAGGCAGCGGCGTTGCCTTGGTTCCCGGGGGCGCGAAATTAGAAGATATCGTAAAGGCGCTTAACGCGCTTGGTGCGACTCCGCAGGATTTAGTCGCGATCCTGCAAGCGCTGAAAGCAGCCGGTGCGCTGCGCGCGGAACTCGAGGTGATTTGACATGGCAATCGCAACGCATAGCGTCAGTGGCCTAGCGATCGACGCGCAAAGTCTGTCGAATCTAAAACTCAGCGCCAAAATCAATAGCGATCAATCGCTGCCGGCAGTCGCCAAGCAGTTCGAGGGTCTATTTCTCAATATGGTGATGAAGAGCATGCGCGAAGCACTGCCGCAGGAAAGCCCTTGGGCAAGCCCGTCAACGCAGCTATATACCGGCATGCTCGATAACGAACTCGTCCAACGGCTGGCCGATAAAGGCACGGGCCTTGCCGACGTGTTATTGAAGCAACTTTCACGGGTCCCAGGCACGCAAGGTAGTCAGGTGGAAAGATCGCCCACTGCCGCTCTAAGCCCTACTGTCACAACAGACCCCCTATCGGCGAGTTCTGGAAAATCGACGCAGCCCACCCGGCCACAAAATTTTGTTCAGGATGTTTGGGATGAAGCGCAGCAAGCGGCTAAAGCAACTGGCATCCCGGCAAAATTCATGATCGGTCAAGCCGCGCTTGAATCCGGATGGGGTAAACGCGAAATTCGCGGCGCCGATGGCTCGCCAAGTTTTAACGTATTTGGAATCAAGGCGGGCAAGAGTTGGCAAGGCCCCACCGTTGACGTGAAGACGACTGAATATATCGACGGAGTGCCGCACAAAGTCGTACAAAAGTTCCGCGCTTACGAATCCTACGCCGAGGCGTTTACCGACTATGGTAATTTGCTCACCAAAAATCCGCGCTACGCCAAGGTTCTAGCCCACGGTGATGATTCGGCTCGCTTTGCCCAAGGGTTGCAACAGGCGGGGTATGCAACCGATCCGCAGTACGCCGATAAGATCGTAAAGGTAATTAACCACGCGGCAATCAAGCAAATGACCGCCTAAAGTTTCCACAAACTTTGCCGATGTAGTTTTACCAATAGTATTTTTTTATAGACCTTAGGCACATTTAAGTATTGCTATGAGCGATTCAATCATAGGCTCCGCAATCAGCGGCCTGCGGGCAGCGCAACTGGGATTGTCGACCACCGGCCACAACATCAGCAACGCGGCAACGCCGGGTTATTCTCGCCAAGATATTATCCAAACCGCGAATGCGCCGCGTTTCAGCGGCTCGGGATTTATCGGTCAGGGTGTCAATGTCGCGACCATCAGGCGCAACTACAGCGATATGGTCGGCACGCAATTACGTTATACGCAATCACAAAGCAGCCTTTACGATACGCAATATGCGCAACTGAAGCAGATCGACGATCTATTGGCCGATCCTAAGGTCGGTATCAGTCCCTCGATCGACTCGTTTTTTGCGGCCGCCCATGATGTGGCGTCCAACCCTTCGGATATCGCGAGCCGTCAAAGCATGATTTCGGCTAGCCAAGCGCTGGTCACGCGAACGCGCGATATCGACCTTCGTTTGGAGGATGCCCGCAACGGTGTCAACGGAAGCATACGATCGACCGTCGGTTTAATTAATACCTATAGCGGGCAAATTGCGAAACTCAACGAACAAATTGCCCTGGCCACCGGCCACGGTGATGGCTCGCAAGCTCCAAATGATCTGCTGGATCAGCGCGATAATCTAATCAATGAACTCGCCAAAGAGGTGGGAATTTCCGTTGTTAAGCAAGACAATAACCGCATCAACGTCTATCTGGGCAACGGCCAGGCAGTGGTAGCGGGTGAGTTGTCTTATCGTCTCGTTGCCACGCCAGGAGCCTATGATCCGCGGGAGATCGACGTCGGTTTGGAAACCGGTGCGGCAGTCATCAAGATGCAGTCCAAAGACTTCTCAAGCGGTAATCTGGCGGGCTATTTCTCGTTTCGCGACGGTCCCCTCGCCGCGGCACAAAATGCGTTGGGCCGAATTGCCATGGGTGTCGCAGAGACGGTAAACACCCAGCATCGCCTTGGACAAGATCGCTACGGCGCAATGGGGGCGGACTACTTTAGCGTCAGCCAGCCGGTTACGCTTGCCTCTAAGTTCAACTCGGGAACGGCGACCGTAGCGGCCGAGGTAAGCGATGTGAGTGAACTTGTAGCAAGCGACTATCGGCTCGGTTTCGATGGGTCAAACTACCAATTGACACGGTTGTCCGACAACAGCGTGCGAACGCTTGCCGCTTTGCCGGCTGATATCGACGGACTCACTATCCAGCTTTCATCGGGAGCCGCCATTGCGGGGGACACATTCGAGATACGGCCGAACCGCCATGCTAGTTCGAGCATCAATCTACAAATACTTGATCCAGCCAAAATCGCGGCCGCGGCGCCGATACTGGCAACCGCATCCAGCGCGAATCGTGGGAATGCGACGGTTTCGACCGGAGAAGTCGTCGGGCCAACGCCTGACCCCAACCTGCGACAGCCCGTTACGATCACCTTTACCTCGGCGACAACCTTCGACATCGCGGGCACGGGGACGGGCAACCCAACCGGAGTCACTTATACGCCTGGCTCAAACATTAATTTTAACGGCTGGTCGATCAAACTAGATGGTGCGGCCGCCAGCGGCGACCAATTCACGGTTGGGCCTAATACGGGCGGCGTCGGCGATAACCGCAATATGCTTAAGCTGGCGGCGATTCAAACCACCCCGAACTTAGATGGCGGACTGACTACGCTCCAGGGCGCCTATGCGCAACTTGTGAGTCAGATCGGCAATCAAACCCGTGAAGTAAAGGTAGGCAGCGAGGCACAAGCTAATCTCTATGATTTGACCTTCCAGACTCAACAGGCGACATCAGGGGTCAACCTAGACGAAGAGGCGGCAAAGCTCTTGCGCTACCAGCAGGCTTATCAGGCCGCCAGCAAAATGATCAGCGTCGCGCAGCAATTATTTGACGAAATACTAAACATCGCCCGCTAGGAAATCAGACCATGCGAATAAGCACGCAGCTCATGTACGATGCCGGTATCAAGGCGATTAGCAAACAGCAAGGCGATCTTTTTAAGACCCAGCAGCAACTCTCTACCGGAAAACGAGTGCTGTCTCCGTCCGATGATCCGATCGCTAGCGCCCGCGCGGTGGTGGTGGCGCAGGCTGAGGCCGGACATGAACAGTACAGCCGAAATCTCGACAACGCTAAAAATACGCTTAACTTAACGGAATCGATACTCGGCGATATCGGAGCCGTCATCGCCGATGCTAAAGTGCTCGCGGTTAATGCTGGAAATGGCGCTCTGCAGGATTCCGATCGCCGTTCTCTTGCACTGGAACTACGCGGCAAATTCGAGCAACTGCTTGGGCTGGTCAATAGCCAGGACGGCACCGGCAAATATCTTTTTGCCGGCTACCAAGAACAAACTCAACCCTTTAGCGGATCGCTTGCTACCGTTTCCTACAATGGCGATAGCGGTGAACGCCAAGCGCAAGTGAGTCCCTCACAGACGCTACCGGTGAGCCACAGCGGGGCCGCTATTTTTCGCGATATAAAAAATGGGAATGGGACATTCGCAGGGTCTACCGCAGCGGCAAATCTTGGAACCGGAGTCTTGCAAAATGGACGTATGGTCGATTCCACGCTTTGGAATGGGGATGCCTACGCGATTCAATTCGATGTCAGCGCGGGCGTAACAACATTTGATGTCGTCAACACCACTATGGGCACAACGGTTTCCAGTGGATTACCTTACGTCAGTGGCGGCAGCATAACGTTTGGTGGGGCGCAGATCGAAATCAAGGGCGAGCCGGCAAATGGCGATGAATTTACGGTCTCGCCCAGTCAAAACCAGAGCGTCTTTGATACATTCAAAAACATCATCGGGGTCTTAGAAGCCTCGACAAGTAGTGGAGCCGATAAGGCCCGGTTACAAAGTCAGTTGAATCGCGCCTTTGTCGACTTTGATCAGGCTACCAACCAAGCGCTTGCGGCACGAACTCGAATCGGGGTTTCCCAGCGACAAATAGATGACCTAAGCTCGGCCAATGAAGTACAAAAGGTACAGCGTCAATCCGAGCTTGCCGAGTTGCAAGATTTAGATTATGCCAAAGCGATTAGCGACTATACGCGTCAAATGACCGTGCTCGAGGCCGCCCAGCGCACTCAAGCGGCGATTAGCAAATTGTCTTTGTTCAACTTTCTTTAGGTTCGTGTTTACTGCTTTCTACGATGGGCATTCAACTAGGTCTGTTGCGGGAAAGAGATTTCCATCGATGTCGGGAAACTTCTGATCAAGGCTCTTGGCGTCGTGCTGGACTTACTCCGAAACTCCTTGGTACGCAAAACGTCGAAGTAGCGCCTTAAATCCGCGATGTTTGCGACTTCGGCTCCACCATCCATCCTTACAATAGTGCAATATTTTGCGGAGTGATTAAGGTATGCAAAATCCGGATCTTAATTCGGTTCCCGTGGTTGCCCGAAGAGCGCTGAAGGAACTCGCTCGGCGTCAGCTTGCGCCCACCCCAGAAAATTACACTCATTTGTTTTACGAAATTGCCGGGACGCCTGCGCCTAACCGAATTCTAAAGCTCGCCACCACTAGCGTACAAGCCGCAGTACCGACGCCCGCTGTTAAACTCGAGCCAGCATTTACAACCCCAGTCAATGAAATGACGGAAATGCTGCAGGAAATGTTGGCGCGCGCCATCGCGTTCACACCTATTACATCGAAAGTAACGCAGTCTGAGGTATCAGGCCAAACAGAGCATCTTGCCACTAGGGCAAGAGAGATCACTTCATTAAAAGAATTAAAGGAGCTGCGGGTTTCCTTGCGCGATTTTTGGATAGGTATCGAGCGCAACAACAATATCTATCACGAATTCGTCGCCGAGCTTGGCGATCTGGTGAAGATGATGGGCCATGGTTTATCCGAGTTGGTCGTCAAAGATTCCTGGCTGGATAAGGAGTTGAAATTCGTTCAAAACATTGTTGATGATCCCATCGATGTCGCCGGACTAAAGCGGGTTAAGACACGATTGATGGAAATTCTGGTTAAGCAGGGAACGCGCAAAACGGCAATACAACAGGCCGAAAATGCCGTTCGGGAGATGGTAACCCGTTTCATCGACCGCTTAGCCGGCATTAAGTCAAGCACGGGTGAATATCAGGAAAAATTGAGCAGTTATGCCGAACTGATCGAACGCACCGACAGCATTGAGCAACTTAACAAAGTACTAAACGACCTGATGTTCGATACCCGTGTGATGCAGACCGACGCTTTGCGCAGCCACGAAGAGCTCACGGAGTTACGGGGACAGGTAAGTATTTACGAAGACAAGATTCAAAAGCTTGAAAGCGAACTTGAATCCACCGCCGAACTAATCAAAGAAGATCCCCTTACGCATGTGTTGAATCGTCGGGGCTTACACGACGTCTTCCATGTGGAAATGACCCGCTGCGAACGACGCAATGTTCCACTGTCGGTTGCGATGATCGATATCGACGATTTCAAGCGTCTCAACGACACCTATGGTCACCAGGCCGGGGACGCCGCTCTGGCTCATATCGCTAAGTTAATGCGCGACATGTTGCGCGCGACTGACTGGATCGCACGTTACGGTGGCGAGGAATTCGTCATTCTAATGCCCGAAACAGATATGCAACAGGGAATAATCGGCATCAGTCGTGTAAAAACCGCTCTTGCCGGCCTGCCGGTTCCATACAAAGATCAACTTATCTCAATGACATTTAGCGCGGGCGTAACCCAAGGCGTACTGCCGGAAAAAGAAACCGATATGTTGGAGCGCGCCGATCGTGCGTTGTATCGCGCGAAAGCGGAAGGGAAAGACCGCGTTATCGGCGAGCCCTAAGACACAGTTATTCGACGAGCTTGTGCTTCAGCGAGTAATGTGTAAGTTCAGCATTGTTTTTGAGTTGCATCTTCTCCAGTACCCGCGCACGGTACACGCTGACTGTTTTTGGGCTGAGCTTCAGCTCTTCAGCGATTTCGGAGAGCGCCTTCCCGGACGAGATTAGGCATAGCGTCTCGAACTCACGATCCGAAAGGCGTTCGTGGGACAACTGATCGGCATCTTGATCGACAAATAGCGCCAGCGTTTCACCGAGCTCCGGGGTGATGTATTTCTTACCGCCCGCGATGCGCCGAATCGCCTCAACCAATCGATCGGGAACGCTATCTTTCGTGAGATACCCTGAGGCGCCGGCGCGCATCGAACGTAGCGCATACTGACTTTCCGGATACATGGTGAGCACCAGTACCTGAACGCGCGGCATTTCTTTTTTTACCACCTTCAGTATTTCTATTCCGTTCTTAACCGGTAAGCCGATATCGAGCACTAAAACGTCCACGGACAAGGCGCGCAGTTTGCGCATAATTTCCGCATAGTCTTCTGCTTCGGCGACGATTTCAACGTCACCGGTTTCCGAGACAATCTGCTTAAGACCTTTGCGAACAATTGCGTGGTCGTCGGCTATTAGTACACGAATCATATTAAAGCGTCAGTTTAGAAGTGGTTGATCGCGGGGCACGGAAAGCATAAGCGTGGTGCCGTTGTTTGGCTGACTATGGATTTCTACCCAACCGCGAAGCTGCTCGATTCTCTCGTGGATACCGCGAATCCCAAACGCATCAGGCTTCGCGGACGCGCCTATTCCGATGCCGATTCCATCGTCCCTGACCTCGAGACTTACCATTTGGTCATCGACGAACAGATGAACCTCAACGTTCGCAGCGTTAGCGTGCTTCGAGATATTGGTGAGCGCTTCCTGCAGTATGCGAAACAATGCGGACGACATTACCATTTCCAACTGCAACTCATCAGAGTTACATTCGAATATGCACTTTATTCCGTGGCGCTGCCTGAATTCTTGCACTAGCCATTCCATGGCGGGAACAATGCCGAAATCCAGCACACTCGGGCGCAGCGCCAACATAATACGCTTGCTAGCGCTAAAAGCGGTATCGACTAAGGCTTCCATATCGCGCAGCTTTTCAATCACTGCAGTATCTTGACCAAAATGCTTGCGTAACCAGGAGATATCGACTTTTAAACCCGTCAACGTTCCACCGATATCATCGTGAACCTCGCCCGCGATTGCTGCACGCTCTTCCTCTTTCACCCGCTCCAGGTGAGCCGAAAGTTCTCGTAATTGTTGCCGAGACCGCGCTAGCATCCCCTCGGTGCGCTTGTGTTGGGTTATGTCGATTAGCACGCCGTCAAACGTGGTTCGACCATCGCGTGTCGTTCGCGGCGTCGCGGCAAGCTCTACCCAGCGTGCGCGGCGCTCTCCCGCTGGAAGCCAGTGGCCACCCAAGCGGCCTTCCCAACGCAGGACTTTTTGTTCGATTCGAGACCGGTGCAATAAATTGATCAAGCCAGCAAAGTCTTCCGCCGCAAATAGTTGTTCTAAAAGCCGATCGCGCGCAACGAATTCGTCGCTGTCTAGCCCAAGAAATTTTACTGCCGCGTCGCTCACATAAGCGAGTCGCAGCGGCGAATCGGAACTAGCTTGTTCAAGTTGAAAAATCACGCCGGGCATATTGCTCGTGATCGCCGCAAGCTGGGTACGCTTTTCTTCCAGCGATGCTTCCGCTTCGTGTTTCAGCCGCCTTACGTCCGCCGCGTGCCGGCTGCGCTCAATCGCTGGTATCAGGCGCCCGAGTTGATCTTTGTTGACATAATCGTCGGCGCCCGAATGCATCGCATCAACCGCAATGTCTTCACCGATTAAGCCGGAAACAATGATAAAAGGCAGGTCTGGCGCTAGTTTTTTGGTGAGCATCAAAGCTTCACCGGAACTGAGCCTAGGCATTTTATGATCCGCCAATACAATGTCCCAATGTTGATGGTTCAAGGCGGTGCTCAGGGACGATTCGTCCTCTACTCGGGTCGTCCTTAGTGCCATGTAGTGCTGTTTTAAGTGCGCCGTCAGAAGCTCGAAATCAAGCTCGGAATCTTCCACGACAAGAGCGTTTAGACCTCGATGCTCGCCCGCTAAAGAGTTGGTGGCTTCAGAACGCATAGCATTCTAATGGGTAGGGTTGCATCGTATTCATAGTTACGGCAGGGGTTGAATTAACAGCCTGAAGCTATTGAGAAACCTGGATTTTATACCAATCAGTCCCGTATGATATGCGTGTTGGAGAAAGGCGACAAGATGGATTTGCTAGCCGAGGGAACGATGGAACTATCGTCGGTGCGTTCTGCCGGCGGCAAGTAATTGTTTTATTGGTATCAAACGATTTCCAGGCGCCCGTAGCGAGTTCAAAAATGCCACCCGAAGGGCTTACGCCGGCCCGGTTTTTGATGATGACAAAGATCACCGTCGGTGTGATCTGATTCGACAATCAAACTTGGACTAACGCGCTAATGTTTCAACCTTATCCGATCGTGTCCTTACTTAAGGCCTTATTGTTTTTTTCGGTTTTGCTGCTGCCCACGGTTCGCGCCGATTCTGCATCGCACCCCTCCCCTGTTGCGTCGCCCTCGGTAGCTGAAGATCGTTCCTTCGGGAGCCCGGAACCCGTTTTCGCCGCCCGAAAAATACGTCATGTCGTGGTGGGCGCGGAGGCGTTTTTTCCACCATTTTCAGAAGTTGAGGTTTCTGGTCAACCGAAGGGATTTTCTATCGAACTCTTCAAGGCAATAGCAAAAACCATGAGCCTCGATTTCTCAATCGTGGTGGCATCAAGGCACGAGTTGCTGACTCAGCTTAAAGCGGGGAAAGTCGATGTGATACTCGCATTAGCGTATTCATCGCAGCGCGACGAGTACGCCGATTTTTCCGTGCCGTACTCGTCCATGCGGCACGTCATATTCGTACGCAAGAACGGCCGCAAAATTGCAACATTTGAAGATCTCACTAGCAAGACGTTCATCACGATCCGTAAGGGCGTTACGGAAGATTTCGCGCGCAACAAACTCTGGCTGCGTAGCCTGGTATTGGTCGACAGCATCGAGCAGGCATTGTTGTTGCTCGCCAGCGGCAAGCATGATGGCGTAATTGCCCTTAGGACAACGGGCTTGATCGCGCTAGAAAAACTCAAAATCGAAAACGTTGAAGTTTCGCCCTTCGAAATGACCGGCGGAGTAGTCACTATGCGATTCGCGGTCAAGGCTGGCGACAGCGAGCTCCTAAGCGATCTCAATGAAGGGCTGAGCTTATTGAAGTCGGATGGATCCTACACCGCTATTCACGATAAGTGGTACGGCATTCATGATGCTCCAGCCGGTATTTCCGTCAGTCAACTCACCCGGTACTTGGTTCCGGTTGCAGTAGTTGCCCTGCTCGCGGTCGGTTTATATCTACAAGCCCTAGGACGAAATAAGCGTCGCCAGCTTCAACATATATTGGATTCGATTACGGCCAAAATTTGGTATCTCGACACGAATGGCCGGGTGGTGATGCAAAACGCGTATGCGACTAAGGTTACCGGTCGTAGCCCCAAAGACGCATCGGGCAAAACGCTAGACCTCTTGCTGCCAAGTTGGGATGAACCTTTGCGGCGGCAAGCTCAGAATCTGCAAGCGCTAAAGTCCGGGACGCCAATTTTAGGTTCCGTTGAATCCATGCATGAAGAAGGGTGCGATATCTGGTGTAGCGTCGATCGAGTACCCATGATTTATAAATCTAAAGTAGCCAAAGGATTACTAGTCATTGCCCACGATATTACAGCGCTTAAACGAACAGAGACGGAATTGCGCGTAACCCAGGACCGCTTGCAGCAAATCATCGACAACATTCGCGAAGTGTTTTGGCTTTACGACGTCGCGACCAAAGACTTTTCCTATGTTAGTAGGGCGTTACCGATGGTTTGGGGCTATTTTGCCAACACAAAGCCAGACGTCGGTGCTTTCATACGTGCCGTGCATCCGGAAGATCGCGACCGGGTCCTCGCACAAATGCCTAATGCGTTGCATGGCCAACGGGAAATGGAGTTTCGCGTTACTTTGACGAACGGCTCGATACGCTGGATAAGGGACCGCGCATTCCCGGTGTACGACGAGTCCGGAACAATCGTCCGATTCGCTGGAATTTCCGAAGATATCACGGAACGTAAGACAACGGATCGTGCGCTGCGTGAGAGTCGCGAACGTTTCCGGCAACTGGAAGAAAATATCGAAGCCGTTTTTTGGCTGTCCGATGTAAAAACTCGCGAGTTAATCTATTTGAGTACAGCTTATGAAAAAATTTGGCAACGGACCCTAGATAACGCTTTGCCCACGCAATCCGAATTACTCGAGATGACACATCCGGATGATCGTGACCAGATCGAAAAAGCAAAAAGTCAGAAAACGATTGCGCGGCCATATGTAGTGGAGTACCGTATTGCTCTGCCGGACAATTCTTGGCGCTGGATTCGTGAGAAGGGTTTCCCGGTGCGGGATGACGAAGGCGAGATTACCAATATCGCCGGGCTAGCGGAAGACATCACGCAAAGCAAGATAACTCATCAACAACTCCGACTGTTCGAAACTGTTATTAAATCGGTCCCTTTAGGCATCGTTTTTTCCGATGCCACGCGACCCGATAATCCGTTAGTATTTGTCAATGACGGATTCGAACTCATAACCGGCTATTCGTCAGCAGAGGTGATCGGCCGGAATTGCAATTTTCTTAAAGGTCCCAATACCAGTTCCGTTGCTCTAGCGGAATTGCGTGAAGCGATTGCGGACGGTAAACCGTGCGATGTAGTGCTAGAAAACTATCGTAAAGATGGAACGATGTTTTGGAATTCGGTTTTAATTACGCCTTTGCGCGATCGCTCCGGCAGTGTTGTCAATTTCGTCGGGATCCAGACCGACGTCACCGCGCAGATAGATGCGCGGAAAAAACTCGAAGATCTTAACGAGGAGATATCCCGTAACGCGGCAGACCTTGCTGAAACAAATAAAGAGCTGGAAACATTCGCTTACTCCGTATCCCATGATTTACGCGCGCCGGTACGGCATATCAGCGGCTTTGCCGGCATGTTGCGAGAGCGTGCCGGCGAAAACCTAGACGAAACGACGCGTCGCTACCTAACGGTTATCTCCGATGCGGCTAAGAGAATGATGGAATTGCTAGACGACCTCGTCACTTTTTCCCGAATGGGCCGGGTGGAATTGCGAAAAAGCAAGATCTCTTTAAATGAGACTGTAAATGACGTGATACGCACGCTCAGCGCCTCAATCGGCGACAGAACTATTGAATGGATCGTTAAGCCGTTACCGACCATAACTGCCGATTCGACGTTAATTTATCAAGCGCTTCTGAATTTAGTCGAAAATGCTGTAAAATATTCCAGGTATAAAAGCGCTCCTCGTGTCGAAATCGGGACTGCCCGGCCGAGTGCGGGGCAGGTCGTGATCTACGTCAAAGACAACGGCGCGGGCTTCGATATGAAATATGTGGACAAGTTGTTTCGTGTCTTTGAGCGACTGCATCGTGCCGATGAATTTGAGGGAACTGGAATAGGCCTTGCCAGCGTTGCGCGCATTGTCGGCCGCCATGGGGGGCGGGTTTGGGTAGAAGCGGAAGTCGATGTGGGAGCTACCTTCTACCTTGAACTTCCACAATAAAACAGCGTTATTCTCCTGAATGGCTGGAAATTAATATTAAGAACAATTTCACTTTGAGGGTTTCAAGAAATGATCGGCCAAGTACCACAGATATTGGTTGTGGATGATGATGCCCGGGACACCCAGCTAACGCAGGTTGCCTTGGAATCAAGTACCGATGGGTACGGAATAGTAGTTGCGCGCGACGGGACGGAAGCTCTCGACTACCTTTATCAACGCGGTAAGTTTCAAGGCTTACCCAAGATCCCGCCGGTATTGATCCTACTCGACCTAAAAATGCCCAAGCTGGATGGCTTTGAAGTGCTTCGCGCGGTAAAGCAAGCTGACGAGTTGAGAAGCATTCCAATAATAGTATTTACTTCCTCGCAACACGCCGGCGACGTCGAGACCTGTTATCGACTCGGCGCCAATGCCTATGTGGTTAAACCCGTCGCGTTCGATCAACTGCTAAAAACCATGGAAGCTTTATGCAGCTTCTGGCTGCGCACGAATATCAGATCTATTCGTTAGTTGTCCGTGTTAGCTTGATAAGCGTTAGGCATCCTGGGAGGTTCTCTGGATGCATTAAAGTGAATGCTGCTATTTACGGCTTTCAATATTTCCCGCCGCCTGCATTAAATCGAGCACCGCATCGGGTGCCAGTGGTTTGCTGAGGAAGTATCCCTGGGCGTTATTACAACCTTCCCGATCGAGCAAGTCGAATTGTTGTGTCGTTTCCACGCCCTCCGCCTCCACCCTAAGGCCAAACGATTTTCCCAGAAGTGTAAGTGCCTTGACCAGACTTTCACCCTGGGACGAGGTGCTGATTTTTCGAATTACCGATCGATCGATTTTTAATGAATCCAATGGTAAATCGTGTAGGTTATCCAAGGAAACCTGCCCCACACCAAAATTATCCAAGGCAAGTTTCACACCGCTTTCCTTTATTTCTTGCAAGGTCTTAGTTAGGTAGGCGTCGACTTGACCTTGACCACTACCCCCAAGTTCGACACTAAGACGGGAATGATCGAAGTCCGTACGGGACAGGATAGACTCGATTCGATTCACGACTTTATGTATCTGCAGTTGTTGGCAGGAAAAATTGACCCCTAGATTCAACCCATTGAATCCCAACTGATCCCATTGACCGACTTGAGCACACGCGCTCGATAACACCCACTCGCCCAGGTCGACAATCAAGCCAGTTTCGTTGGCTAGTGGCAGGAAACGATCCGGTGTGAGTATTCCGAATTCGGGATGACGCCATCGCAAAAGCGCTTCAACACCGACTAACTGTCGGCTATGAACGTTGAGGATTGGCTGATACACAAGAAAAACTTCATCCCGCTCGATCGCTTTGTATAGCGCTTGCGCGTCTTGTCGCACGGGTGTGCGGTTTTCGGAAACCGTAGATCGTGCGATTTGGAAACCATTGCGTCCACGATTACGCACGCTTTGCTGTTCGCGACCTGCGCGTTCGATCAATGCAGTGATATCGCACTCATCGTAGGGGTGTAATACGATGCCTATACTTGCAGTTAGAAAGAATTGCCGGCCATTCCAGTGAAGCGGCTGGGCCACCATCCGTAGTAACCGGCGCGCAAGGGTTGTTGCTTCGCTCTCGCTATCAATCGCGCCAATGAAAATAGCGAACTCGTCCTGCTTAAGGCGTCCGACTAATCCGCCCAAGTCTGCGACGGTTGCCTCCAATCTTTGTGCCAATTTTGTAAGGAGGACATCGCCGGTGGCGAACCCAAAGCAGTCGTTAATGCGGATAAAGCGGTCCACGTCTATTCGAAACAGAGCATTGAGGAAGGCCGATGGCGATGTATTCATCATGCGGCGGGCCACTTGCGATTCAAATGCGGCCTGGTTCAGCAATCCAGTCAGCGGGTCGCGGCCGTACTTTGCCGCGTCGATAACGCCGGCTTGATATCCCACCGCAGTACTCGTTTGGAAGCTGATACCAGGAAAAACTTCCAGGTTTGTCTCAATACCCATGCAATACCTCGTTTTCTCCAAAATGACAGTGTGAATCTCTGTCTTTATTCTTTTTTATCGGCAACATCGAAATTTTCTTGAATAGACGCGACGGCTTACGACCTTGAGTTACTTAATTTTGACTCGAAGGATAGGGGGAAACGCCATGAATTCTCTATTCCGCTTAGACGATACGATTCCACTATCATCGGTAATCCGGCTGACGACAGCCATCTATCTAAACGTTATCCCCGATCGATGGAGGCAATCCCAAAAGCCGATACAATGACGTATGGTTTGGATAGGTAATGCCTATCGTATGCAGTTGTAGTCTCCTAAATCTAATATTGAGTCAATCCGAATTGGATATCCTCACTGCCCGTCAGATGAAATCAAAGCCTTGGCCTTCGACGGCGAAATTGCTTGGCGGGTATTCCTTTCGGTTAAACTTTTGTTCTACCTCGCAACCGCTCAAGTCGTATGTCTCCACTACCCAGCGTATTTAAATCGGCCCTGTCGATACCCAAGTACCTCGCCGGCGGCACGAGAATACTGTTTCGTTCGGTGGAGCGCAGTGTTCAATACTCCGGACCAAAATTCATGGCGGTGGGTGGGTTAGCAGTCATAGGCTTCCCGCTCTACTACTTCATATGGGACACATGGTTTCCGCAGCCCTACGAGAACTTGCCACTGCGAATGTTCGGGAGCGTACTTTTTTTGCCGATGATGTTGGTGAAGTATTGGCCGCGTAACCTGTTGCGATACCTCTCCATGTATTGGTATCTGTCGATCTTGTTCGCGTTACCATTTTTTTTTACGTTTATGTTTCTGCGCAATCAAGGATCCGTGGTCTGGTCCATGTCACTGCTCGTCGCGGTTTTCCTGCTGACGCTGCTTGTGGACTGGCTAAATCTCGCGGTTATGTTCATAATCGGAACTGCTCTAGCATGGCTCGTTATCTTTTTTACCGACCACACCTTCCAATTTCCTCCGGTGTACTTCGAGTATTTGCCTATCTATCTTTTTGCCATTCTCGCCGGTAGCGTTGTCAATTTCACTTCTGAAAGAGTACAACAGGAAAAACTAGGCGCTATGCTTGCAGCGGCTAGTAATATCGCCCATGAGTTGAGGACACCGCTACTGGGAATTAGCGGCGCCGCAATTGGACTAAACCGCTATTTGCCCGTATTGCTGGAGAGCTATCGAATTGCGCGGGATCAGGGTCTATCGGTTCCCCCCATCCGAACGGCACATTATTCCAATATGTCCACTCTAGTCCAACGTATAGATCGTGAAGTGGGTTACTCAAATACGATTATCGATATGTTGCTGGTGAATTCAAAGCAACCAAGCTTACAAAGCGAACAGTTCGGTACTCAATCGGTGGTTGCCTGCGTAGAGGCTGCTATCGAACGTTATCCATTTTCTGGAAAAAAACAAAAGCAACTCATCGATTGGGACGGTCGCTTCGATTTCCGTTTCGTCGGCTCCGACATATTAATGATTCACGTCCTGTTTAACTTGTTTAAGAATGCGTTTCGCGCAATCGCAAGGGCACAGAAAGGAGATATCAAGATATGGCTCGTTCCGGGCGCGAAGTTCAATGAGCTGCACTTTCGCGATACGGGGACGGGAATACCCGCAAACGTACTGCCGAGAATATTCCAGCGCTTCTACTCTTGGTCGAAAGATTCCAATACAGAACAGGGAACGGGAGTCGGCCTGGCTTTCTGCAAAACAGTGATCGAGGGGTGTGGTGGACATATTTACTGCAATTCCGTGGTGGATCAGTACACTGAATTCGTAATGTTGTTTCCCGCGGAGCCTAGCGTATGAGCTGGCGTTCCATTCCACCCTTCTATTTTCCAACCACCTGCGTCTTCGTGGACGATAGCTCGGATTTTTTGGCTAATTTATGCTTGCAACTCGACGCTCAGCTCTCATACCGATTGTTCGATTCACCCATCGATGCGCTGGTTACGTTAAATACCCAACATAGAGAAATGACACTCGCCCAAAAATACTTCTCCCGTTACCGCTACGTAGAGGATTTTTCTCTGACAAACCATGTGATCGATTTTGATATTAAGAAAATACATCGGGAAGTTTACGACGAGCACCGATTTGAGGAAGTTTCGGTGGCCGTCATAGATTATGTCATGCCAGAAATAGACGGTCTGGAGTTTTGCCGGCAAATGAAGAATCCGCTGATTCGGAAGGTGCTTCTCACCGGGAAAGCTGACGAAAAATTTGCGGTGCAAGCATTTAACGAAGGCATCATCGATCGTTTTATCCGGAAAAATGATCTCGCAGCACTTACGAAATTAAATCAAACTATCGCGGAACTTCAAAAGGAGTATTTTCAAACTGCGCAAAAAGCACTATCAGAAACGCTAATGGTGGGTACACCCCGGTTTCTTCACGATCCGCAGTTTGCCTCGTTATTTCGAACCCTCTGTGCCCAAAACAAAATCGTTGAATTTTACTTATGCGTTAACCCAGACGGCATGCTGATGTTGGATTTCAATGGAAACGCGAGCTTACTTATCGTTTACACCGAAAAAGACATGCAGGCGCAGTATGAAATTGCCTTCGATCAAGCAGCGCCACAAACGTTGCTGGACGAACTAAAAAGCGGCAAAGTGGTACCGTATTTTTGGCCCGGTGATGGCCACTATGGATCGGCCATGACGAATTGGCAGGCGTATCTTCATCCCGCACAACAATTTCATGGCGCGGAATGGTACTACTACGCGATTGTGCCGCCGTCGCGTTTGTTCGGCGTACAGTCAATATTGTCTTATCGCACTTTCCTCGAACACCTGGACGAAAGCGAAGAAGACCCAGGGCTATCGATCTAATGCACCGAAGGGCTATGTCGTTGGTTTTACTCCACCGACGTTCGGGAATTAGATCGTCAGACCGCTAAAGCGACCTCATTCATAGCATTGGAGTAGTTAGTGTGGCTAACGGCCTCCCGCGGACCGCGCATTCTGCGCGTCGATGGCCAGTTTTTTAGGCTGACTTCGTCCCTAATCTCATCGCAGACTTGTATGATTCGATCCAGTTCGACCTTAGTCAAATCGCACCGGACGGAGAATCTAATCAAGGAGCGGTTTTTTGGCGCCGCAGGCGTTGCGAACGCAGCGCCGAAGATACCGCGCGACTCGAGCGCATCGCGAAGAATGATCGTTTGGCTGTCCGGTCCGGCTTCCAAGGAAATTATTTGAGATGCGCTGTTTTGCAAATTGTAGCCCAGCTCGGTCAAATGACTTCGAATATAAGCAGCGTTTTGGTGTAATTTTTCCCTACGCCACTTCTCGGTTCTGATAATCCGCAGCGTCGCCTCGAACCCAGCAACTTCATGGGGTAGTAACGTCGAACTGAAGATCGCAGGACGCGCCTCGCACTTGAAATAATCGCTAAAGCGTGCGGAGCAGGTGATGAATCCACCACGCCCGGCAAATGCTTTCGCCAGACTTGCGGTACGGAAATGCACCCGATTGGCAAGACCCAAACTCGCTACCAATCCTTCCCCATCCTCACCATGGGTACCGAGCGAATGGGACTCATCCACCACCAAAACACAATCATGTTCATTGCCAACCTCCACCATTTCAACTAGAGGACAGACGCTACCGCTGGTGCTATACACGGAGTCCACCACAACAATGCCAGGTCCATTCTTGAGAATCTGGCGTTCCAGGTGTCTCGGATCATTGTGATGAAACGGAACCGCCCGCGCACCTGCGCTACGTATGCCTTCCCACAATGACATGTGGGCAAACATATCGATATAGACCGGCGTATCTTGATCGGCAATCGATTGCAAAAGCCCGGTGTTTGCACAGAATCCTGATTGGCAAAGTACGCCGTCCTCTGCTTGAAGAAAATGTGCCAGACCCTGCTCGAAGTCCCGGGTGGGATTGTCGCCATTCATGAGGAATACCGCGGACATCAGCATGCCATTACCCTCTTTCAGTAGCACATTCGCTTGCGCCCGGACGATTTCCGGATTGTTGGCAAGTGAAAGATAGTCATTGCTCAGGAGCTGAATGGCATCGCGTTGTGGAATGCGGCCACGCAAGATGTGCCCACCTCCCCACGCATCTTGTACTCGATCCCGGTAGTACCAGTTGATTCGTCGCGCCAGAAAATCAGGTTCTGACAATGTTGGATAGTTGTACTTGGTAGGGATTAGGTTTGAGTTCGCAAGCATGCTTGTTCCTTTTGGATATTAAAGATTGGTGAGTTCTGGACGGCATTTGATTGCTGCAGGTCGGTACTAGTGCTCGAGAAAATGCGTCCACTTTTTTATTTCCAACCCAGCAAAGAAATGTGGTAACTTTTCCTAGTGAGCAAAGTTGATAGCGTTTATTAATACCGTATGAAATAACAGCTTGACTCAAGTTAGAAGCTGTTAATACTTACAGTATTATTCGGATTATTTATCAATCACTTGCGACCAAACCTCAGAGCTCACGACAAATCGGGGGGGTTTGACCTTGCATCTAAATACGTTGTTTGCTGGAAAGTGGGGCGCAATTTACGCTTTCCCTAAGAAAAACAAACCTTTATACTTTGGTTGTGACGGAAATAAATTCAGCGGTCCGGCACTGGAGTCGACTAGATTGAATGAGTGCTCAACACCGGATCAGATGACGTCGACATCTCAATCCACATCTCGGGAATAGCTATGAGAAATGTGCTCGATCGATTTGAATCTCTCTTACGTGTCAAGAATTTAGATGAGCTGTACGTCAGCACAAGAGAAGTCACCAGGGAATTAGGATTTGAAGAATTCATGCATGGAATGCGAACTTCGGCGTCCCTCAGTGAGCCGGCGCAATTTGTCCTGAGAGGTAGTCAGACCGCCTGGCAAGACCACTATCAGGCAAAAGGCTACGATCGCGTCGATCCGGTTATCAATCATTGTGCCAAGCACAGTGTCCCGATCACTTGGGACGATCAGCTTTTCGCAAAACCACAGGCTGTTAAGGTTTATCGTGACGCGAGAAACTTTGGTCTTGTTAGCGGTGTAACGTTTCCGATCCATGGTCCCGGCGTTGAGGTCGCCCTGTTGAGCCTCGTCTCGGCAAAACCGGCAGGTCAGTCCGCGCCGGACTTAGCGGTATTGTTTACACATGGGCATTTATTTGCCTGCTACCTACACGAGGCTATTCAGAATCTAGCCACAAGAGATGTGCAAGCCCCCGCGAACCAAAAATCTCTTACCGAGAGAGAAAAACAATGTTTACTGTGGGCAGCGGTAGGTAAAACTTCATGGGAAATAGCGAAAATACTAAATATCTCTGAACGAACGACGGTGTTCCATTTCACGAATGCCGCCGCAAAACTCGGGGCGGTTAATCGACGCCAAGCGGTCGTTCGTGCAATCGCGCTTGGGTTTATCAATCCGTAAGAGCTGAGTTACTCAGTCCTAACCTCGTGGCGGTAACGGCATTGCGGCGCCGAGCAACTGAGTCGATGGTATGGCAATGTCGGTCCCCGCGTTAGTTGCTGTAACTCCCTCTCCCTCTTCAATCCTGCCGTTGGGTTATCGTCATGGTTTTCATCTGTGTCGAATCCAACCAGTTAGTTTGGTGCGTAATCTCGCTACTGCTTGGGTGTGGATTTGACATACCCTTGACTCGGTAACACCTATCACCGCAGCAATCTCGCGGAAATTAAGATCCTGTTCATAATAAAGTCCCATCACCATCTTTTCTCGCTCGGGTAGGTGTTCGATCGCGTTAACCAAGGCGCTGCGAAAGCGCTGATCTTCAATTTGTTTGAGCGGATCGTCATCGTCGTCGGTCCGGTGCCGATCGAGATATTGTTCTTCCGAGTCGCCGCCACCCAGTTCATCCAGATGTAATAATTGGCAGCCCCGCGCTTCATTGAGAAGTTCGTGGTACTGCGATATCGTCATCTGTAACTCTGCCGCCATCTCGCTATCCGTGGCTGCTCGTCCAAGGCGCTGCTCCAGACGAGACATGGCGGCCTCGATCCTTCGCTGCGAGCCGCGAACAGTACGCGGCATCCAATCGTTCTGCCGTAGTTCATCGAGCATGGCGCCGCGTATTCGTTGCGTCGCGTAAGTTTCGAATTGAGTGCCATGTTCCCTCTCGTAGCGATTCGCGGCATCCATCAATCCCATCATTCCTGCCTGAATGATATCGTCTACTTGTACGCTCGGTGGTAACTTGGCCGCCAGATGATGTGCCAAACGCTTGACGAGTGGCGCATAGTTGGTCACCGCGGTTTCTCGATCGAATGTGCCAATCTGTGTATACATATCGTTTATCAATCCCATATTAGTGATTAGTCATCGATTCGAGCACGCGGTCGAATTCTGGCACCGCCCAATCACAGGAACTGGCTGCCAGATTCTCAAACGCCCGCGCCGAAAATCCACTCGGCTCATTGGCAAAAATGGTTTGCCGCGCCGTTCGAGCGTGTTTTAGTGCGGGATCCTTGGGGATATAACCACCATAGCGAACAAGTGTGTCTATATTCTCTTTAGCTGCCTTTGCTAAGTTCACGAATACGCGTCTTGCAGCAGCTTCGGTAGATGCCCGATTGATCAACAAGCGAAACTCCTGCTGGCCGGACAGGTGCACAAGCCGCTTAATTTGCGAATAACTTGCCTTAATCGTTTCTGCCGTGGTCGCAGCAAGGAGCACAACCTCGCGTCCTGAATCCGCGCGTGCCGCAAATTGACAAGCAGCGTGTGCCCGCGACGGCAAGCTATTCACGACGATTAGATCGAGTTCACCGGAAATCGGCTCCAATAACTGGCATAGATGCGCGGTATTGAAGCGTGCATTCACTAGCGCATCGATGCCACGAGGAGCTGGAATGATCCAGACAGAGTCCGGCCCCTTAAGCGCGACTGACGACAGTTGGCAGTCGCCATTCAACACGTGCAACAAATCGTAGCGCGGTCTTAATCCCAAAGCATCTGCAATATCGCCATAGGTTTGATCGAGGACAAGTACTTTAAGTCCACGCCGCTGGGCGGCTGCCGCGAAGTTAATGACAAACATAGTCTTACCCATACCAGCGGAAGCCGCGACGATTGGGGCAATACGTAAACGCTTGGGTCCGAGTAGTCGCCGCAGCCCAGCAGCTTGATCGACCATTGTCATGCCTAGCCTAAACTCAAAGCGGCCGCTTGCGAGTCACGTAGAGTGGCGGCAATAATTTTGTATTCTTCATCGTTCATGGCATAGTTAGGTAGCTTAACGGGTCTTAAAGCCCGATGTAGCAAGAGGTCAGGACTCATTACGTGCAGGTCCTCGGGAACGCGCTGTCCATTGGTTACAAAATGCAATGCAAGGCGATATCGCACCAACACATCGAGCGCACCACCAAGCTTCACAGCTTCATCCAGCTTGGTCAATATGGCTCCGGACAAGCCACTACCCTGGTAAGCTCGCACCACGTCATCCAAGGTTTCCGATTGCGATGCCGCATTGAGCAGTACTACACGCTTTACTGGCAGCGCCCCAAACAACGCAGTTTGCTCGGCAACTCTTGCGTCGCGTTGACCCATACCAACTGTATCGATCAGCACAAGATGCTTTTCTCGCATACCGTCCAGCAGACTGGCCAAACCAGTCTCATCCTGTACCGCTTGCACAGGCACGCCAAGAATCTTGCCGTATATGCGCAATTGATCTTGTGCGCCAATACGATAATTATCTGTGGTAATTAGCCCTAATTTTTGTGCGCCGTATTTAACCACACAGCGTGCTGCCAGCTTCGCCGCGGTAGTAGTTTTACCCACACCGGTCGGCCCGACAAGGGCATACACTCCTCCGCTATCAACAAGGCCCGATGCCGCTGGAACGGCGGTAATATTCTTTGCCAGTACACTCTTTAGCCATAAATGCGCTTCCGCTTCGGAGCAGTCATCTTTTGCATGCTCGGTTACGTGCCGCGCTAACGCTGCACTAAAACCAGAGTCGAGCATGGTTTGTAGTAACTTGATACGTAGTGGGCGCCGTCGCGACGTTTCATCCCAAGCGAGACGAGATAACTGTTGTTCCAGCATGCCGCGCATAGACCTGATTTCCGCCATAACATCAAAATCTAATCCAGACTCTGTTTTACTGGCGACTAACGGTGGCGTATGGGCTTCTAAACGTCGAGGTTTGAACGCTGAAAATGTTTGTTCTGAGTAGCCCCCAGGTTTAGTTTTAGGCGCTGCAACTTGCGATGCTTGCGCTGCGGGCTTAACCATTTGATTCGATCGCTCCATACCGATTAGTCCGGTGAGATCTTCTTGCCCAACGGCAAGGATTTCCATACCTTCTGCCGTCTCCCGGGTGGTAAGAATTACGGCATCGGGTCCGAGTTGATCTCGCACGAGCTTTAGTGCTTCACGGGAGGTCTTAGCAATAAATTTTTTCACGCTCATGTTCTAGCTCCCACTATGAAACCGACCTTGATGCGGCTCGAATCAGGAATCTCACTGTGCGCGAGTACGGCAAGTTGCGGCAAAACCTTGCGCAGCATTTTCGCGAGCGGCAAACGCAGTCGGTCGGCCGCAAGCAAGACGGGTGCCTGCCCAAGCGCCTCCTGGCGTTGAACGCCTGCGGCGGTATCTCTTAGTAAAGTCTCGGCTAGACCCGGTTCGACACCCAGGGTGTCGGTTGGGCCGGCGGCAACTGACTGTTGTAATAATTTTTCCAATTCCGGTTCTAAGACGATGACGTTCAGTTCGTTGGAAGCGCCATAATGTTGTTGGACGATTGCGCGGCCGAGGGCAGTACGGACATGGACGGTTAGTTCAGCCGGGTCTTGGGTACGGACTCCATGGTCCGCTAGCGTTTCAACAATAGTACGAAGATCGCGGATATGAACTCCTTCTGCCAATAGGTTCTGAAGCACTTTTTGCAACGTCGTAATCGATAAGATTTTCGGCACTACGTCGTCCATAAGCTTGGGCACGTGTTTGCTAAACTGTGCAATCAATTCCTGGACTTCCTGGCGGCCAAGCAGTTGGGTGCCGTGCGCTTGAATCAGATGGCTTAAGTGAGTCGCGATGACACTGCTGGGATCGACCACGGTAAATCCTTGCATTTGAGCTTGCTCTCGTAAGGCGGGCTCGATCCAAATCGCCGGCAACCCGAACGCAGGATCAGCGGTGGGTGTACCCACAAGCGTTCCCTCGGCACGCCCTGGATTGATGGCTAGAGACATACCGATCGACACCTCGCCTTGCCCCACGACAACACCTTTGAGCGTTACTCGATAACCATTCGGCTTAAGCTCCAGATTGTCTCGAATATGAACAGCGGGTGGCAGAAACCCGATTTCCTGTGCGAATTTCCTACGTATGCCTTTAATACGTTTGAGTAATTCGCCATCTTGGGAACTATCAACTAAACCGATTAAGCGGTATCCAACTTCTAAACCTAAGGCGTCCACCGGAGCCACATCGTCCCAACTCGCCTCTTGCGAGTCGGGTGGCGTAGCTTGTTCTTGCGGACCGGCTTGTTGTTTCCGTGCATTGCTATCTTTTAGTTTCCATGCGAAAAATCCGGCGGCAGCAGAAAACAATAAGAATGCGAAATTCGGCATCCCCGGAATTAGTCCCAATAAAGCCAGCACGCCTGCCGTGAGAGCAAGTGCTTGAGGAGTGCTGAATAGTTGACTAACCAACTGCTGGCCGATGTCTTGTCCATTCCCCACCCTGCTAACAACCAAGCCGGCAGCGGTAGAAATTACCAATGCTGGAATTTGGGCAACTAGACCATCGCCAATCGCCAGCAAAACATAGTTATCGGTTGCCTGACCGAAATCCAATCCGTGCTTGAACATGCCGACGGCAAGACCGCCAAAAATGTTAACCACCAAGATCAAGATACCCGCTATAGCATCGCCACGGACAAATTTACTTGCGCCGTCCATAGCGCCAAAAAAATCCGCTTCTTGACTAACCTCTTGACGACGCTTACGCGCCTCGGCATCGCCGATTAAACCCGCGTTTAGATCGGCGTCGATGGCCATTTGCTTACCGGGCATCGCATCTAAAGTAAATCGAGCACTGACTTCGGCAATTCGCCCCGCACCCTTAGTGATCACGACGAAGTTAATCACCACCAGGATAATAAAAACTACGAGGCCCACCGTGAAGTCATCGCCGACCAAAAAATGACCGAACGCTTCGATCACTTTGCCGGCGGCATCGGCGCCAGTATGTCCCTCGAGCAAAACCACGCGTGACGAGGCGACGTTCAGCGATAACCGCAGCAGTGTTGTCAGCAGTAGGACGGTGGGAAAGGCGGCGAAATCCAAGGGCTTGGTGGTGTAAACGGCCATCAGCATCACGATCAGAGCGAGTGCTATATTGAAAGTGAACAGCAGATCCAGGACAAATGCGGGTAGCGGCAGTATCATCATTGCCAGTATCAGCAAGACCAGCAGCGGTGCTGCTAACGCGCTCAGGTTCGCTCCCGATAACCAAGTAGTTCCGGGTACAGCAGTCGGCCTCATGCATCCGCTCCCTGAATATCGAGGTTGGCGGGAACATCAAGGTGGGTCGGCATGGTCGGCACTGCACCGCCGAACTGGCGGTAATTGCGTACATGGTATATGTAGGCAAGCACTTGCGCGGTTGCCGTATAAAGTGCTTGAGGAATCGGCTGACCGATTTCGACGTTACGATAAAGCGCACGAGCCAGCGGTGGCGCTTCGACGGTCGGAACATGGCTTTCTCGCGCTAATTCGCGGATTCGCTGAGCAACGAGGTCAGAACCTTTAGCAATAACATGGGGGGCGCCCATCTTAGCGTTGGCATACTTGAGGGCAACGGCATAGTGAGTCGGATTGGTGATCACAACGTCAGCCTTAGGTACTTCGGCCATCATACGGCGGCGGGCAATTTCCCGTTGCTGACTGCGGATACGCGCTTTTAGCTGTGGGTCGCCTTCACTTTCACGAGCTTCACGCTTGACCTCTTCCAACGTCATGCGCAGTCTTGAATGATGTCGATAAATCTGAAAAGGCACATCGAACAAAGCTACCAGCGCCAAGACACCAACCAACACCAGTAAGCTGTGTAACATCAGTTGGGCAAAACTCACAATCCCATCATCGATAGCCTTTTCCGCTAATCCCATCATGGGATCTAGGCTTTTCCAAATCAACCAAGCGCCAAAACCGCCGACTAACAATGCCTTAGCCACGGCCTTAATCAACTCCGCGAGCCCTTCCAGAGAAAAAATCCGGCTTAATCCGCTCAGAGGATTAAGCCGGGACCAGGCAGGAGCAATTGCCTTAAAAGAGAACATCCATCCGCCTACCGCCATGGGTGCGGCAAGACTCGCGACCAATAACGTGGCCAGCACCGGCAAGCTTATGAATAAAGCCTCGTTCGAAAGATAAGTCAGCTTAGAGCCCATAGCCGCGGTCTCCGTTGCCGATTGACCATCAAAAGTCAGGCCAGCTTGGAGTAGAGATCGGAATTTGTTTGCAAGATCGGCTCCACTCCACCACAGCGCTAGAGCGCCTCCGGCGAGTACTAAACAAGTCGCTAGCTCCCGTGAGCGCGCGATCTGTCCTTCTTCGCGCGCCTGCTCTAAGCGCTTGGGCGTTGCAGGTAAATTACGTTCTTGATCGCGGTCTTCGGCCATCGTGCCACCATGAGGTTATAGGTGACATTATTCGCCCGCATTGGAAATTCATTAGCCCGAGGACGAGCCAAATACTCCGCCTTTTCGACATTCAAGGCAGGGCCACACTTCCATAAAGTTTAGTTGTGTGTATCGCGTCGGCCCATGACTATTTAATCGCAGTTTGCGCAGGGCCAATTTGATTCGAAGAAATCTTATCAAGCTTTTCTTCCAGTTCATCAAAATCCCTGGCGCTGATCTGACCGTCGCTGCTAATGCTGTCTGCCGTCTGTTTGTTGAGTACCACGATACTAATCCGCCGGTTTGCGGGATCGAACTCGTCGTTTGGATTGAACAGCACGGACGAAGCAAGCCCCACCACGCGAATGATCTTGGATTCGCTCATTCCCGCATGAATCAATTCTCGACGCGAAGCGTTAGCGCGATCCGAGGATAGCTCCCAATTACTGTAACCCTTTTCGCCGGATGCGTAGGGGGAAGCGTCCGTATGACCGGCTAAGGTGACCCGGTTATCGACTGTGTTAAGTACTGTCCCGATCTCGTAGAGTATCTCCGTCGTATAGTCCTTGAGTTGTGCGCTGCCGAGATCGAACATCGGACGGTTCTGCTCATCAACGATCTGAATTCGCAACCCCTCACTCGTAATGTCGAGGCGTATTTGACTACGAAACTGATTGAACTTAGGGTTGCTATCGATGAGCGCCTCGATCTTGGCCTGGAGATTAAGCAGATGCTCGCGCTCTCGGCGTAGTAGTTCGCGTCTAGAAGCAGTGAGGTTAATGGCCTTATTCTCCTTCGGAACGTCGCCATTTTTTACTTGACCGGTGCTACGCGTAAGGTCTTTACCTCCACCTTTGATGACGCTTGAACTGTCCCCGCTACCAGATCCGCCTTGTAGGGCGACTTTAAGCGGCGTGTTAAAGTACTCGGCGATGCCATGGAGGTCTCCCTTTGCGGTAGAACCCAAAAGCCACATAAGAAGAAAAAACGCCATCATTGCGGTGACAAAATCGGCGTATGCAATCTTCCAGGCACCGCCATGATGTCCGCCAGTAACTTTTTTAATGCGCTTAATCACGATCGGTCGTACGTCGTCTTTTGCCATAGTCAAATAATCCTTCGAGTATCGATATTCGTGCCGCGCTATGCTTTCTTGGTTTGCTTGACGTGTACTTCCAGCTCACTAAAGGTAGGCCGCTCGGTAGAAAAAAGCACCTTACGCCCAAATTCCACCGCAATTGCCGGCGCATAACCATTGAGGCTGGCAAGCAGCGTCACTTTCACCGTTTGATACTGCTTGGTTGCTTCCACTAATTTTTGGCCAAGTAAATCCGCCAGCGGTGCGATAAAACCATACGATAGGAGAATTCCCAGGAACGTTCCGACCAGCGCGTGCGCAATCAGCATACCCAATTCGGATGGCGGCAATCCCACAGACCCCATGGTATGTACGACACCCATCACAGCGGCGACAATGCCAAAAGCTGGCATACCGTCAGCCATTTTTTGTACGGAGTGTGCGGGAGCTTCGCCCTCGTGGTGATGGGTCTCAATCTCGTTATCCATCAAGTTCTCGATTTCTAGCGAATTCAGATTACCGCTCACCATCAACCGCAAGTAGTCGGTAATAAACTCGATCAAGTGATGATCGGATGCAATGTCCGGATACTTCGAAAAAATAGCACTCTCTCCGGGATTGTCGATGTCCCGCTCGATCGACATCAACCCTTCCTTACGAACTTTCGTGAGAATTTCGTAGAGCAATCCCATCAGCGACATATAACGCGCCTTGGTATGATTCGAACCTTTAAAACAAGTCGGAAGAGCCTTTAGTGTTGCCCTGATCGTCTTAACGTTATTTCCGACAATAAACGCGCCTAGGGCCGCGCCGCCTATCATCAGCAATTCTAGCGGCTGGAACATGGCGCCAAGGTGGCCGCCTTGCATGGCGTAGCCGCCAAACACGGAAAAAACAACAACGGCATAACCGATAAGGACAAACATTTAGTTGATTCACTCACTTTATGGAAGGCGGCCGGCTGACCTCCACCGGCGCTGCTATGCTTCGGTAGGTCTGCTTCTACTGTTTTCGGCAAGCTGCCGTAATTCTTGAGAGTTTTGAAATCGAGGGGACTTATGTTCCTGAGCGCAAGTTTGTTGCGTAAATGACGGGAAAACGGGTACGACTGATTTTTTCCAAAAATCGTCAAGTGTTTGATTCAACTATTCCACCGGAGCGCTACCGATTTCGCAGGAATTTGAGGGTATCAATACAATTTGAATGTAAGCGGCGCACCGGATTGGTAAAGCGCCAATCCGGCGATCGACTTATCAGTGTTCGATTTTGCAGCCGTGAAGTTTTCCCTTGCCGGCTCTTGAGGGCATATGACACAAACCACATACATAGTGGTCTACCAATTCGTAGGTATGGTTGATAAATTTTCCGCCACAGTTCTTACAACCCGCTAAAGTCAGCATGCCGGCATCGAAGAATTTAGTCAGCCGCCATGCGCGAGTGACGGATAGTACACGGGGAAGTTCGTGAATTTCAATTTGCTCCAGGTAGATGCGGTACGCTTTAATTAAGGCATCGACCTCGTCCAAAACCGAAGTAGCAATTAGATGTTGATAAATATTCGTGAAAAGCGAACCGTGTATGTTAGGTTGCCACGTCATAAACCAATCCGTAGAAAACGGCAACATGCCCTTGGGAGGAGATTCATGCTTTATTTCTTTATAAAGGCGCAACAACCGGTCTCTGCTTAGATCTGTTTCGGCTTCGAGTACTTGAAGTCGAGCATCGAGCTGGATAAGCTCTCCAGCCCGATTGATCTGTTGTACTTCCGACAGTAAGCTGCGGTTACGCATTTACGCCTCCGCCATTTGTCCGGCCATGAGAATGGCCGCATGTACGCCCGCAATACCTTTGTCCTTACTATAGCTTCTCAATAAATTCCAAATAACTTCATCGTCGAAACGAAAGCGACAAATCAGCGTGCTCGACGATGCAATTTTCAATATCTGCGCCGTCGTCAGCGCTGTTATAGCGTAGGCGACTTCTTCGCTCAAGCCTAAGCGATACAGCGCTTGTGGTCTATCCTCCCGAATGAGCCGCTGCGCCAGTAATAGGTAAGATAAGTTAGCTTCACGTATTTCATCCAGAATGTTGCTCTCAATCATGATTTGCACTCCTGATTTGCCCTGCGGTTAGTGATAAACGACAGGTGCCATATTCGGCTAAACCACATTTTTCTTGAATCCGAATTCGGCCTATTTGAAGATACAAAGTCTTGCCAGTTACCTTGTAGGAATTCGGCCTACAAGTTGCCAACTACCCGGCATATCTTAGCGCTGTTGACATTAGGAGCAGACGGAACAATTCTTCACCATCGCGATTGCGTGAAGTCCACAACTAATGTGTGTCTGGTAGGCATTTCCCTCGTAAAGCTAGGCGGTGACCAAAACATTCTTAGAAGGCGACGCACGGGTATATTGCAACGTTTACGTGCCCCAGAAAACAATGAATAGAGCGGTTTTTCCGCCTGTTTTCTAAGCGGTCTTAACCCGCTCCGCGGGTATTCTAGCGATCGAGTAAACGATGCTAGCCAAGCTCATCTGGTGATGATTTGGCCTAAAGTTTTCTATCGCTCTGGTCGATAAGCTAAGTAACGGCGTTCCCAAAAGCTCCTGTGGACAGGGCAGCAAGACTTCGCCGGAGATACTTAATTCATCGACCATAGGTAAGGAGCTACCAAAATGCCTCAAATGATCAACACCAATGTAATGTCGTTAAATGCACAGCGCAACCTCAGCACGTCGCAGAGTGCGCTAGCCACATCCATTCAACGCTTGTCCTCAGGCCTGCGGGTTAACAGCGCCAAGGACGACGCAGCCGGTCTGGCGATCGCCGAACGTATGAATGCCCAAGTTAAAGGCATGAACGTCGCGATTCGAAACGCCAACGACGCGATTTCCCTGTCGCAAACTGCCGAGGGATCTCTTGGTAAGGTTGGCGATGCGTTACAGCGCATGCGTGAACTTGCCGTACAAGCATCAAACGCAACCAACGGCACGAGCGATCGCGCTAATCTGGACGCGGAATATCAACAGCTATCCGCTGAAGTCACGCGGGTATTAACCGGCACGAAGTTCAACGGTACCGATCTGTTGAGCACCGGCGCGACCTTGACATTCCAAGTCGGATCCAACAACGTCGCAACCGACCAAATCGACGTTGCCACGACCGATCTTACCGCTGGCGCAGGTGTTACCGCAGTGGTCGGTGGCGACTTGACTTCGTCCGCCAATGCGTTGGCGGCGATGGACGATCTGGACACCGCGATCGATGAGATCACGACGGCCCGTTCGACTTTTGGCGCCGCACAGAATCGCTTTGAATCGGTTATTGGCAACCTGCAAGTCGCCGCCGAGAATCAGGCAGCGTCGCGTGGTCAGGATCATGGATGCTGACTTTGCGGCAGAAACCGCTTCGCTAACACGCGGACAGATTCTGCAGCAAGCCGGTACCGCGATGCTTGCGCAAGCCAATTCGATCCCGAACAACGTGTTGTCGTTGTTGCGAGGCTAACCGAGTAACCACAACTACATGAAGCAATAGGGCGCGAAGCTGCGAGGCTTCGTGCCCTCTTCCCATAAAGGGGACATGACATGAGTATTCAATTGGTCGCCGCCTTACCAGAACCCCCTCCTGCGCTCACACTTGGTAAGCATCCCTCTGACGCGGCAAACGCAAGTCTGGCGAAAAACGTTGCGGAAAAATCGATTGAACCGCCCGAGCCTTCAGCAAAGGAGTTGCAGGAAGCACTCGACATCATCGAGCAGGCCGTACGCACGGCGACGGACGAGCTGAATTTTTCGATCGATGAGGAAAGTGGCCGCACGGTGATAAAAGTGATCGATAAAACGACCGATGAAGTGATTCGCCAATTTCCCAGTAAAGAGGCGCTCGATATCGCGCGAGCGCTGGATAAGTTGCAGGGACTGCTAATTAAGGAAAAGGCTTAAAGCCATGCCGATTTCGACTCCCGGCATAGGCTCCGGGCTGGATGTGAGCTCGATCGTGTCGCAGTTGATGGCGATCGAGCGCCGGCCATTGACGGCATTGGACACCAGGCAGCAGGGCTTTCGTACCCAGTTGTCTGCCTACGGCACGATCACTAGCGCACTCAGCGGTCTTCAGACCGCCACCCAGGCATTGCAGACGACGGAAAAGTTCTTATCGTTCAAAACTACCGTAAGTGATGAAAAAATCCTTACCGCTAGTGCTAGCAGTAGCGCGGTTGCCGGATCGTTTAATGTCGAAGTTTCCACGCTCGCGCAGGCGCAGCAACTGAGCAAAGGTGGCTTTCTTAACAGCACTGAAGTGGTAGGTACGGGAACATTACACCTTGAACTTGGCAGCTACAGCGGAGGGGTATTTACTGCGAACCCTGACAAAACCGCAAAGGACATCGCGATTGCCACAACCAGCAATACCTTGGCGGGCATCCGCGACGCCATCAATCGGGCTGGCGCAGGTGTGTCGGCAACGATAGTAAATGGCGTTGCCGGCAGTCAGCTATTCATAACTGCAAACGATACCGGCGCCACGAACAGTGTTCGCATTACCGCTATCGATGACGATGGCAACAACACCGACGATGCCGGACTGTCTAAACTTGTCTATGATCCGACTGCAGCAGGCGGCAATGTTAGTAATTTGACCGAAACCGTAGCGGCAACTAACGCCGCTCTAAAGATAAACGGTATCGATGTATCGAGCCCATCTAACTCGGTCAGCAGCGCAATCGACGGCATTACCCTCAATCTCCTAAAAACCAACACGGGTAGCCCGATCAGTGTGACCGTCAACCAAGATAGCACCGCGATCAAGGATAAGATTTCAGCGTTCGTGAAAGCTTATAACGACGTTCATAAGGCCGTAAAAGATCTGACTGCCTTTGACCCAACGACCAATGCCACTGCACCGCTCAATGGTGACAGTGCGGCGCGCTTAGCGCAAGGACGCTTACGCACAATTTTGACCAGTACGATCGACACTGGAACATCGAGTGTCTTGCGATTACCCGATATCGGCATAACCTTCCAGGCAGATGGCTCGCTGGCAATCAATGATCAAAAGTTGCAAAAAGCTTTGGATGATCCTAATAAGAACGTCGCATCTCTGTTCGTCGAAGCAAATGGGGTGAGTGGATACGGTGCTCAGTTGAATACCACCATTACCAAGATGCTGGAAACAGATGGTCTGATAGCTGGCCGGAGCGAAGGCATCGGTAAGTCTATCCGTGATCTGGATAAGCGCCGCGAGTCGATCGAAAATCGACTGGAATTGGTTGAGAGTCGATTACGCGCACAATTTACCGCACTCGATGCGGCAGTCGCCCGCATGCAGACGACCAGTTCATTTCTATCGCAGCAACTCGCTACCTTGAATATCAGTAACAGTAACTAGATTGCTCAACAAAGCCGCCACAACGCCGATATAGATACTAGTATTTCACACCGACTGGAGACCTGAAATGAACACTGCTCTATATCGCGCCGCCAATACGTATGCCAACGTTGATTTAGAAACCAGCGTCCAAGGCGCCAACCCCCACCGACTGATTCTGATGCTATTCGAAGCCGCCATCCTTTCAGTCAATAAAGCACAGCGATACATGGAAGTTGAAAATATCGCCATGAAAGGCATGACGATTTCCAAAGCCATCCAGATCATCGATGAGGGGCTGAGTGCGAGCCTCGACGAGAGTCAAGGCGGGGACCTCGCCAAACAACTCAAGGATCTTTATGGGTATATGTCTCGCCGTTTGTTGTTGGCAAGCATGCGCAATGAACCGGCCGGCTTAGTCGAAGTATCCAAACTACTGTCCGAATTGAAAGATGCCTGGGCCGCTATCGGACAGAACGGCGTCAATACCTACGAGAATTTACGCTCAGCAACACAAAGAGTAGCAGCCTGAGGAGACGGGTTACACCATGAACAGTACGCAAAGCACGCTTGGCTACTATGAATCGATCAAGCGTACGACCGGTGAAATGTTGATCGCGGCACAACGCGGTGACTGGGAAGAACTGCTGCGTAAGGAAACGCAATGTTCTGAACTGATCGAACAACTCAAAGCAAGCGCTAAAATACATCCGCTCAGCGACGACGACAAACACCACAAAATGGACATAATCCGGCAGGTATTAGCGGACGACGCCGCCATTCGTGATCTCTTGAATCCCTGGATCGCGAAGGTGGGTGCTATGTTGCAGACAAAATCTTCGGCAAAGAAAGCAGAACAAGCTTACCGAAGCACCAATGGCTAGTTTTCGATCATGCCGCAAGAACTAAATGTGCTTTGGGGACGGCAAACGTGATTCCAAGCACGGTTCACGTTAACGCGAAAACATCGGCGGCAGTGGAAGCGGCTACTACACAACCGCGCTTGGTTATCGTTTCATTACAAGTTTTGCGTGATGCATTGGTCAAAACAGGTCTACCAGGCCTTGCCGATTCGATGGCAGTTCCCAAACTTACGCAGAACAACACGGTTACGGCTACGGTCATCGCTCGAACACAACTTGGTTACGCGTTGCGAATCGGCACCACACTAGTTGAGTTGGATCTGCTTGGCGAGGCGTTAACGCCCGGGACAGAGCTACGTCTACGACTGGTCGATGCCGGAATGTTATCGCCGAACAGTACCGCGGGTACAGCGAACTTGAACCCATCGGCGCAACTAAGTTCGTTAGGTCACTTGCTAAATCGGATTGTTACCCATGGTGCGAATGAAGACATCAACTCACCGCTGGCAACTACGCCGTTGGCGGTAAGTCCAGAGGCTGCCGACGATTTCGTCCAAGCTTTAAGAGAATCTATTACATCGAGTGGCCTATTTTACGAGTCTCACTTAAAAGACTGGGTAGGTAACCAACGACCACTTAGCGAGATTCGTCGGGAGCCTCAAGCGAGATTAGAAAATCAAGGACCGTCGTCCGCCATGGCTACCCGCGAAATTCAGTCAGACGGATCGGATGCAGCTATACCGGAAAACCTAATTCCGTTCGTACAGCGGCAGCTCAATACCCTCGAGTCCCAAACTGGCGTCTGGCGGACCGAAGTGTGGCCAGGTCAGCCCGCTGAATTATCTATCGAACAGGAAACTCCCTCGTTGGCTGCATCAGAGCTTCAGCAAACGACCTGGCGAGCCTCGCTAAAAATGCAGTTGCCACAGCTTGGCGCGATAGATGCTGTGATCTGTTTGATCGGCAACCAACTGAAAATTGAAGTCAAACCCTCCGAACTCCATGCCGAAAAGTTACTGACCGCGGCCCATCCAGCTTTAGTTGAATCTTTGGCTGGGGAAGGCTTAGTGAACGCTGCAGTTGCAATTGACTATGACGCCGCGTAAATCCTTGCCGCGCCGCGCTGTTGCACTTGCTTACCATGAGAGTGACGGCGCCCCAAAAATTGCAGCTAAAGGATGCGGACCTATTGCCGATGAGATTATCCGGCGGGCACAGGAAGCCGGCGTGTACGTTCATGAATCCCGTGAGCTTGTGCAGCTACTCATGCAGGTGGACCTTGATGCCCACATCCCCCCTAATTTATATCGGGCAATTGCCGTTCTCTTGGCTTGGATATATCGCGCGGAACAGAATTTGGGTGTCGCCAACAGCCAGCTACCCGATTTGATTAGCCTCATAAACAAGTAGGAACCAATATGACGCAAACAGCCATCACCCAACCACCGCTCAACGCTGCGAAAGACCTATCGCAGTACATGATTCACTCTCGGGTAGAGATGATCGGCATACTGCGCGACATTATCGAGCGCCGTTCGTTAGTGACGATTACCTATGGACACAATAATGAATCCATCGTCAGCGCATTGTTATCTGTAAATCCGGAATTTGAAGAAGTGGTTCTCGACTTTGGATCAGATGCTAACGCCAACCAACGTTTGCTCGCTGCAAATGCACTGACGATCACCACTTATGTCGAACACGTAAAGATACAGTTTTCCGTACAACGGGCAGAAACCACGACTTTCGAAGGCGGTTCGGCGATACGGGTACGCTTACCGGAATCGCTAATGCGTCTACAACGGCGCGAACACTACAGAATCTCGACACCCGTGATCAAGCCACTTAGATGCTTGCTTCCGGAGCTACTCGATCGTAACGGAAAAATGATTGAGTTTCGAGTTGTCGATATTAGTTGCGGCGGGCTAGCAATGGTTACGAATGCCAGCCAAATTCATGTCGATCTTGGTCAAAAATTCGATGTTAGTCAGATCGAATTACCCAGCATCGGTATGGTCACGGCCGGACTGATAATCCGAAGCATCACTGAGATTCCAGATAGCATGGTTATGCAAGGCCAGCGTTGCGGCTGCCAATTTATCAATCTTCCCGGAACAATGATCACATTGATCCAACGTTACATCAATAGCCTACAAAGGGAGCGACGGGCTCTTAGCTGACGGGCTAGCGGGATGCGAGTGTGTTCTTGATATGGACTTTTACATCATCGATCAAAGCTCCCTAACTCAAATTTGCATATTCATAATTTCATGGTAAGCAGACACGAGACGATTGCGCACTTGTACCGTTGCTTGAAATGCGATGTTGGCTTTCTGGATCGCCACCATGGTTTCTTCCAATGAAACATCGTCTTGATTGAGTTGAAATCTTTTGCTCAATTCGGCGGCCTCATTCTGGCTTGAATTGACTTTATCAAGTGCGCCTTCGAGCGCCTTTAGAAAATCAACCGATGATTCGGCCTTCCCGGCCCACCCGAGATCGATATGCCTTGGCTTAAGTCGCGCAGTTCAGTTGCTCCATAGGTCGAATAAAAACGAACGGGGTCCATGGCGTTTTCTCCTAATTTTGGGATCAAAACAATTCCACCCAGACTAACAGGATCGATGCCGCCAGCACTGCTCAAATTAAGGCCGAAAGCACGCGCTTCTCCGCGCTTAAATGAAACGGGATTACCGACATAATTGCCCTCGGTTATCCCAACTGAGCGCTTCTACGGCAATTCTATTGATTCCTAGAACATGAATGAACAACCCGTGAACAACAATTCGAGTTTAAGCCTTATTTTTTCAACGATTTATCGAACTTCCAGTCGGCACAAAGGTAGGTACCATTTTTGCCCTCGCTGCGATGGTTGCCGGTCTAGTTGCACTCAGCCTATGGGCTCGTCAACCTGACTTTCGGGTACTGTATACCAATCTAAGCGACCGCGACGGTGGTGCAATAATCGCGGCGCTGAATCAAATGAATATTCCCTACCAGTTTAATGAGGGTGGCAGCGCCATTATGGTGCCTGCAAACCGGGTGCATGATGCAAGGCTTCGGCTTGCTTCGAGCGGTTTACCTAAAGGATCCATAGTGGGCTTCGAGCTCATGGAGAACCAAAAATTTGGTGCGACGCAGTTTCAAGAGCAGGTTAACTACCAGCGCGCTTTAGAGGGCGAACTCGTTCGCTCCATTCAAGCTCTTTCCTCCGTGGAGTCCGCACGGGTCCATCTAGCGATACCCAAACCCTCGGTGTTCCTGCGCGAGCAACAGAAACCCACCGCATCCGTACTGATCAATTTACATTCAGGTCAATCACTTGATCGTTCCCAGGTAAGCGGCATTATTCACTTGGTCGCAAGTAGTGTTGCCGAACTCCCGGTCAGCGGCGTATCGGTGCTTGATCAGAACGGCAACCTGTTGAGTAACAGCGCAAACGAATCGGGTAATCTCTCTCTCGATCCCGGACAACTAGCCTATTTGCACCAAACCGAGCAAAGCTACAACCGACGCATCCTAGATATCCTGGAGCCTATCGTCGGTCGTGATAATGTGCGTGCGCAGGTTACCGCTGACCTAGACTTTAGCCATACCGAGTCGACGGCCGAAATCTATCGACCCAATGGTAGTCAAGCCGAAGCAGCGATCCGAAGTCAGCAAACCTCAGAATCGAAAAACGGTCTTCAGGGGAACGCACAGGGTATCCCCGGCGCATTGTCAAATCAACCGCCAGGAGCTGCATCGGCGCCCATCGATAACCCGCCTAGCTTAAAGAGTACGGATCCAACCGGTTCAAGTTCGTCGCGCCGCGATTCGACTATTAATTACGAGATCGATAAAACTATCAGGCACACTCGTATGCCGGTCGGGGGAATTAAGCGTCTATCCGCCGCTGTCGTCGTAAACCACAGAAAAATCGTCGACAAGGCCGGTAAAGTTGGACTCGTTGCGCTTAAGCAAGAGCAAATTGAGCAGGTTCGCGCTCTGGTTAAAGAAGCCATCGGTTTCGATGAGAAACGAGGCGATTCCTTAAGCGTTGCCAATACGGCGTTCAGTATCGACGAAGCCACTCCGGCTACCGAAATACCCATTTGGAAACGGCCAGAGACCCTAATTATTGCTAAAGAAATGGGCAAAAGCCTGCTTGTAGGCGGCCTAGCTCTTTACCTGCTATTCGGTATTATTCGCCCTTTCTTCCGGCAACTCGCAAGCCGTCCCCAGGTTGAGCCTCGCGGCCTAACGTCCCAAGAATTAGTAACGGCGGCCGATGGGAGCGCGGCAGCCTTGGTCCATATCGACTCGCTGGGATCGGCGCGTCAACTTGCTCGCAAGGATCCTAAGCTAGTAGCGAATGTCGTTAAAACTTGGGTGGCGAAGTAGTGAGTGACGAGGGAGTAAACGATGGTGCAATCTTGATGCTTGCCCTCGGACAGGATGAGGCAGCGGAGGTATTTAAACACCTCGAACCAAAAGAGGTGCACAAGCTCGGTCAAGCGATGGCGGCCATAAAGAACCTGAGCAACGACGCAATCGATGCGGTCCTCAACAAATTCCAAATCGAAGCTTCCAACAATACCGCTCTCACCATGGATTCCAACGAATACATCCGTAACGTGCTTACCAAAGCACTTGGGGACGACAAAGCCGGACCATTACTCGACCGTATTCTTCAGGATGGAAACAACGGCGGCATTGAAAACCTTAAGTGGATGGACGCACTGGCGGTCGCTGAATTCATCCGGAACGAACATCCTCAGATCATTGCGTCTATTCTGGTTCACCTAGAACGCGAGCAAGGATCGGCTGTCCTCAAATGTCTCGACGAACAGTTACGCAACGATGTAGTTTTGCGAATTGCTACGCTTGATGGTATGCAGCCCGATGCTTTAAAGGAGTTGAACGATGTAATGAGTAAAGCGCTCAGCGGCGGCGACCGGCAGCGTAGGAGCGCGCTTAATGGAGTCAAAGTAGCGGGAGAACTACTCAATCTTCTTGGTGGAGGTGTTGATGCGCCGATCATGGAGGCCATCAAAGAGCATGATCCAGATCTGGCTCAAAAGGTCGAAGATCAGATGTTTATCTTTGAAAACCTCGTCGATATCGACAACAAAGGTATTCAGGCCTTATTGCGAGAGATCCAATCGGAAGCGTTGATCCTCGCCTTAAAAGGTACCAGCGAAGAGTTGCGCACGAAGATATTCTCGAATATGTCGCAGCGGGCAGCCGAAATGCTTAAGGAAGATCTTGATTCCAAGGGACCGGTACGAGTCAGTGAAGTCGAAGGTGCGCAGAAAGAAATTATCAAAACCGCGCGCCGGCTGGCCGAGGAAGGCCAGATCATCTTGGGCGGCGTGGGCGATGACGGCCTAGTTTAGACGATGATTTTTTACCATCAATTTTTGCCGTAACGCAAATGCCAGCGCAAATTATCCCACACGAAAAGCTCACGGCATATCAACGCTGGGAACTCGCGGCCCTGCAAGAGGACCAAGCGCCGCACTCCAAGGAGTTTAAGGCTAAATCGTCGAAAACAGAAGATAACGGCAACCGCATCAAGGACTATAAGACCGGTTTTGATTTGGGATATCAAGAAGGGCAAAATGCAGCAAAACAACAACTACAACAAATCTCCAATCTGTTCTCTTCGGCCAGCAATGTACTGGTCGCCGTTGAACAACAACTAGCCGATGAAATTCTAGACTTCGCCATCGAACTGGCGCGTCAAGTACTACGCGGAGAGTTAACCTTCAGGCGCGACGCGCTATTGCCGGTGGTTTTCGAGGCTATGAATTCGCTATCAGTATCATCGGCTCATCGAAAGCTGCTGCTGCACCCAAGCGATGTAGATATCGTGCGCTCTCACCTTGGAGAAGATATTAAACTGGGGGGATGGCAGATTATTGAAGATCATCTCATCGAACCGGGCGGATGCCGTGTCGTAACCGTAAACGGTGACATTGATGCCACAGTTGCGACGCGCTGGAATAACGTTGTGAGTTCGCTGGATCGGTCCCATGCCTGGCACGATGCATAGCACCGGTATCGAGCACTGGCGGCGTTACTTAAAAGACTGCACGGCTCAAGTCCAGGCGGTACAGCCGCTGAATTTTTCCGGCCGTCTGACTCGAGTAGCGGGCATGGTGATGGAATCGGTCGGGCTCAAACTACCGGTCGGAAGCACATGCCAAATCGTGCAAGATGGACGTGTACAAACCGACGCAGAGGTGGTTGGATTCTCGGGCGATAAGTTGTTTCTCATGCCGGTTCAGGATGTATATGGCCTAGCGCCAGGTGCCACGGTTTTTCCGGTCTATGGCCGACATTCTGTTCCGATACTGGGGCGCAACGCCACGCATAGCGCTACGTTACAACGGGTAAAGCATTTGCCAGTGGGTTTCGGATTATTGGGACGGGTCTTGGATGCTACCGGAGAACCACTCGATTCCCTTGGGCCTATTATCGAAGATGCGCGTTGGCCGCTACAAAGTAGGCTGATTAATCCCCTCGGGAGAGCGCCGATTTCTGAGGCCTTGGATGTCGGCGTACGCGCAATTAATTCGCTACTTACCGTCGGTCGCGGCCAGCGGATGGGCCTTTTTGCCGGCAGCGGTGTGGGTAAGAGCGTATTGCTCGCGATGATGGCCCGCTACACGGCGGCGGACGTCATTGTTGTCGGTCTCATAGGTGAACGGGGCCGCGAAGTTAAAGAGTTCATCGAGAACATTTTAGGAACAGAAGGATTGAGACGTTCCGTGGTGATCGCCGCGCCGGCTGATACGCCACCGTTATTACGGCTTCAAGGAGCTTCCTACGCCACCGCCATGGCAGAGTACTTCCGCGACCAAGGTAAGCAAGTGCTTTTGTTGATGGACTCGCTAACTCGTTTTGCCATGGCGCAGAGAGAAATTGCTCTGGCGATAGGAGAAGCGCCCGCAACCAAGGGTTATCCGCCATCCGTATTTGCACGGTTGCCGCAACTCGTTGAGCGGGCGGGTAACGGCGACCGTGGTGGGGGCTCGATTACCGCATTCTATACCGTGCTAACCGAGGGTGACGACCAGCAAGACCCGATTGCCGATGCTGCCCGTGCTATTTTAGATGGCCATGTTGTCCTGTCTCGCTCGCTTGCGGAACAGGGGCACTATCCGGCCATCGATATCGAGGCTTCTATTAGCCGGGTATTACATTCGCTCGCCGCGCCTAACCATTTGTCGTTGGTCAAATCCTTCAAACAACTGTACTCCCGCTATCAACGTAACCGCGACTTGATTAACGTCGGTGCTTATGTAGCTGGTTCCGATCCGTTACTCGATCAGGCAATCGTTCTGTTCCCGAAATTAGAATCATTCCTGCAACAGGATATTACGGAGCGATCGTCATTCCCAGATAGCCTTACGATATTAGGGAACCTGCTTAGCGCAGCCGATAAATCACGAGCGGTGGCTACGACAGATTGATCGACGTCGATGAAGAAAAATTCCTCCTTACCACTTCTCATTAGTTTGTCGCGCAATCATAGTGAAAAAACCCTTCAACGATTGCAGTTACTCCTGGCCAATGTTAATCGAGGACAGCAAAAACTTGGAACGCTAAAGACCTTTCTCGCTGAGTATCAACAACAGATGCTGCAGTCCTCGTCAAAGGGTATGGAAATTAGCTCTCTTCACAATTACCGTATGTTTCTCGCCAAGCTTGGCCATGCCGTCCAGCAACAGTCGGAGGAAGTTAATACGCTGGGTTATAAAGTAGATGCAGCGCGGAAACAATGGCAAAGTCAAGAGCGTAAACGGTTATCGTTTGAGACGTTACAGGAACGTTTCGATAAGCAACAGGAGCAGGAAGAGGCCGATCAACTACAAAAAATGCTCGATGCCTTTGCCACGCAACGTGCTGCTCGCAACATTATCGATCGCGAGTAATCTAATGAGCGAGCATATCCCTCAAGGTCAACCGAAGGACAGTTCATGCCGGTTCAAAATCCGATAAGTATCAAACCCACTAACACTGCACAAATATCCCATCGGAAAATGAACGAACCGATAGAAATGGATTTTGATGTTCTTTTGAGCGGATCAATCGAGGCAGCCACAGAAACGGAGAAAGGCGCGTTTGCAGAAAACACTTCTGTGGCGGACGACGTAGGAGGGGGTACCAGTGTCCAGGCTGATATTGCGTTGCCATTTTTCGGCCCGCCAGTCGCGCTTCGTCCCGAACTCTCCGGCGGTAGCAATCCGACGTTCACAATCACCGACGGCTTATTGCCACAAAATCAGTCAGGCCAATCGAACCCACCCATTCCCGGAACGGCGATAGTATCCACTGACTTGCCCGTGGGGCTCGATGTTCATCAAAACCAAGTACCTAACATCGCTCTGCCGACGCAATTGAAATCTATCCATTTGGACGGCGCATCGCAGTATTCGAAAACCGCTGCCATTTCTAAGGGTGAGATAAATCGGATGGTAACCGGCATTCCCGACGTAGTACCTACCTCGGTAAATGATGCTAAAACCAATGGTTCTGATCATCGTATTTCTGCGCTTTCTACCGTAGTCGACGATTCAACTGTCTTCAATCCAAAAATTTCAGCCGAGTCGGCCATCACGGCGGCCGTGGGTAACACGGTATTTGGCAATTCTATAGACACCATAGCAAGCATCAGTTCTTCGCCAGCGAGCGTTGGGTTATCTAACCAAAGACCCGATCTTAATGGTGTGGGAGGTACTAGCAGCATGGAGGTTGCGACTATCCCATCGCATATAAGCTCCGATCAGTGGGTGGAAGAGGCCAGTCAAACAATCCATCTTTTGGTCAAGCAGAACCATCAACAGGCCGAGATCAAAGTCAATCCGGTTGAACTGGGTCCCATCGATATTCAGATTGCGATGGTCCAAGGCGAAGCAAGCATCAGTTTTGTAGCGGAACATATTGAAACCAGAAATGCATTGGAGGTCGCGCTACCGCGCCTGAAGGAACTACTAGCGGACAGCGGTATCTCTCTAACCGGTGCTTTTGTCGGCAGTGAGCGGAAACCACCACAGCAATCTGACCGTACTCCATTTAATGATTCCATTTCTGATTCGCCAACCAATGGCGATTCCACTACCGCGGGCCGATCTATTGCCAACATAAAATTGTTAAGTAAGTCGGGTGTTGACGTATATGCGTAAAAATCTCGACGTCTCCTACCAGTGTCGTGAGTCTGTACTTCGCTGAATAAAAGTTGCCGAGCATCGCGGCTATGCGTCGTTACAAATGCTCGCCAGGAGTTCAACCTTGCTGCGCTTTACGCCTAGCCTAGCCGCGAAATCGACACTTTTGCTCATCTTCGTGCGATGGTAGCTCCAAATGTTTCTCGAACGAATCACGGACCCAGGGCAATAGAAGACCAAATTCTTCGATATGACGCTGCGCATGAATAGCGTGGGCATTTCCCTCTTATTTAACGCCTATGTTTATTCACTATTCTTCATAATGATTTCTTAAGAATTTAGCTCGTTAGATTTTCTTTATCTGAGACCAAGGCTATGGCAACTAGTACAACTACCGATAACGCGGAACACACAAAACCAGCAGGCGCAAAAAAGAAAAAAACCATGTTACTCATCGTCGGCTTGTGTGTATTACTGTCCGCCGGCGGTGGCGGCGCATGGTATTTCCTAAAAGGCAAGGACCACGCCGAGGATAGTGGCTCCGCGAAGGAAGAGCATAAGCCGGCGCCTGTATTCGTCAATTTTGAGCAATTTACCGTCAACCTGCTGGATGAAGGCGGTGATCGATATTTACAAACCGAGATTATCCTTCAAGTCGCTGGCAACGAATTGGTAGAGCCGATCAAAGAACAGATGCCCATATTGCGCAGTTCGATTTTACTTTTACTATCGAACAAAATCACATCGGAGCTGACGACCAAAGAAGGTAAGAGCAAGCTCGCCGAACAGATAATCGCGGAAATCCGAACGCACCTACACTCCCCGGCGCTCGGAAAGGGTTTAGAACGCATACACTTCGCGTCGTTCGTCATTCAATAGCCTCCATGACCAACGAAGCTCTTTCCCAAGATGAAGTTGATGCGCTATTACATGGCTTTTCTGACGATGCTCCAGCCGATGAGGACGAGCCGTTGGCGCCTAAGGAAATGTCCAACGTTAACCTCGCAGACCAAAAAAGTCTTGTATACAAGCGAATGTACTCGATCGAGGGTATCAGTAACCGCTTTGTTCAACTTCTAAGCAGTAGTGTCATAGGACTCTTGCGCGGCACTACGGTAGTTTCAAGCGCTTCAATGCGTGTGCTTAAATATAGTGAATTTCTGCTCGATTTGGTCACACCCACCAATCTGAACCTAGTCGCCCTGGAGCCTTTGCGTGGTACCGCTCTATTCGTCTGCGATCCGAAATTGATTTTTGCGGTTATCGACAATATGTTCGGTGGTACGGGTAAATTTCATGCTCCGTTCGATGGGCGTAGTTTTACCAAGACCGAGCAACGGATCATTCAGCGTTTAATGACCGTCATTCTCCACGATTACCAGAAAGCTTGGGAGCCCACCTACCCGCTGCAATTCAAGTATGTTCGCTCTGAAATGCATGCAACGTTCACGGATATTGTAATGCCATCGGACATCGTCATCGTTACCAGTTTCAGCTTGAAGTTGGGCAACACCGGCGGTGAGTTACAAATTTGCATTCCATACGCGAGCCTTGAGCCTATCTGCGATTTACTGGATAACGCCGAACACAAAGAGGAGCGGGAAAATGACGGCGATTGGCGACGAGTGTTATCCAAAGAAATTCAATTGGCGGAAGTTAATCTCGTGGCCAATTTCGCTTCTATTCCCATCAACCTAGGTCAGGTGCTACAGATGAAACCTGGAGACGTTATTCAATTCAACATGCCCAAGGCCATCGACGCAGTGGTAGAGGGCGTTCCGATTTTCGAATGCCGCTATGGAACTTCTAATGGGAAGTATGCGGTAAAGATCGACCGCATTGTAGCCGCGCGCTGAAGCGGCAATATTTGGAGAAATAGATGTCCACAAACGTCAACGATTCAATAGCCGACGATCAATGGAGTACGGCGGATGCGCAACCTAGAAGTTCCGCGGCCGCGAGCATCGGTACCGACTCCGAAGCAATCGAGGGGGTCAGTCTACAGCACGCCGACGTCGTCACCTCGACCTTCCAGTCGCTATCGAGCTCAAATGCCATCACTAACGCACCCCATGATATCGACCTCGTTCTTGATATTCCGGTGCAACTAACCGTTGAGCTCGGTCGCACAAAAGTTCCCATCAAGAGTATTCTTCAAATAGCGCAAGGCTCCGTGGTTGAACTGGATGCGTCGGCGGGTGACCCGCTCGACGTATTTGTAAACGGCTGTCTAATCGCACAAGGAGAAGTCGTCGTTGTTAACGATAAATTCGGTATTCGGTTAACGGATATCGTTACGCCATCGGAACGTATTCGAAAGCTCAATCGATGACGTTACTACGACACCTTAGTCTGTTCTTAATCTCGTGGTTCACACTTGGTGTTCGCGCTTCTGAAACGGCGTTATCGAACCCGTCAACCATCCCGACCACGGGCGTGGGCTTACAGCAATCGCTGCTCGGACTATTAGTCGTACTCGGTCTAATCGTTGGCCTCGCTTGGGTTACCCGCCGAGTTCGAGGCCACACCTCACGATCCACGCAGCAAATCAAGATCGTTGCACAACTAGCTGTGGGTGCGAAAGAACGAATTTCGCTGATTGAACTTGAGGACACATGGATATTGGTGGGCATTACCCAAACACAGTTAAACGCCTTGCACGTGATGCCCAAAGCCGCAACAACGACTAATACGAACACCACTGGGAATCAACCATTTGCTGCTCTTTTCGATAGCATGCGCGCGCGTAATCCACATGCATAATCGTTCGTTAGGACGCCCAGTCATCGGCTTGACGGCCGTCCTGTTCCTGGTCCTGATATTGCTTCCCGACTCCACTTGGGCACAGGCTGCCCCATTGGCGGTCATCACTAGTGAACCCAACGCGGGGGGTGGGCAAACCTATTCGGTATCGCTGCAAACGCTGCTTGCCTTTAGTTTGCTAAGTTTTTTGCCTTCCCTGCTACTACTGACCACCGGTTTCACCCGTATCGTTATCGTGCTTTCGCTTCTGCGCCACGCCATCGGATTACAGTCATCTCCTCCGACTCAGGTACTAATCGGCCTGGCTTTCATCCTTAACGCGTTCGTTATGGCTCCAGTAATAGAACGTATCTATGCGGATGCGTATCAGCCGTACTCGGAAAATAAATTATCGTTCAACACGGCCATTGAAAAAGGCTCGGTGCCATTGCGCGCGTTTATGCTGAAGCAAACACGCGAATCCGACGTCGCTCTATTCATGAAGCTGGCCAACCAAGGTGATATCAAGTCTAAAGATGAAATTCCGCTACGAACGTTGATTCCCGCGTTTGTAACGAGCGAACTAAAAACCGCCTTTCAAATAGGATTTATGATTTTCATTCCATTTTTGATTATCGATATGGTCGTCGCAAGCGTGTTGATGTCCATGGGTATGATGATGTTGTCCCCGGTGCTCATTTCCCTTCCCTTCAAGCTCATGCTGTTCGTGTTGGTAGACGGTTGGAATTTACTGATAGGCTCATTAATGGCGAGTTTTAACACATGAACGATACTCAGTTTGTCCTTACGCTCGGTCAAAAAGCCATGGAAGTCATGCTGCTTACGTCAGCACCTTTGTTGCTTACTACATTGGTAGTGGGACTTGCCGTCAGCATTTTTCAAGCCGCAACCCAAATCAATGAAATGACGCTGTCATTTATCCCTAAATTGTTGGCCCTATTCGCCACCATGCTGATTGCCGGACCTTGGATACTTACTACATTGATTGAATATACTCAGCAATTGTTAGCCAGCATTCCATCCGCCGTGCATTGAGTCAGCAGTTGTTCTCATTTACATCGCAGCAGATCGATCTATGGCTGGGGACCCTAGTCTGGCCGTTTATCCGAATTCTCGCGCTCATATCCGCAGCACCCGTTCTTAGCCATCGTTCCATACCGGCGCGGGCCAAGATCGGCCTTGCGCTCGTGTTCACGGTGGTCCTCGTTCCCACGCTTCCAACTAATGCGCCGATTCCCATCGCGTCGATGGCGGGATTGGAGGTGCTGGTTCAACAGTTGATGATTGGCCTTGCCATTGGATTTTCCATTACCCTGGCATTCGCTGCGGTTGGACTGGCCGGTGATTTAATTGGCACGCAGATGGGGCTGGGATTCGCCTGGTTTGTCGATCCGCAATCGTCAACCCAAGGCCCCATGGTAGGTAGCTTGCTCAATCTTTTTGCCACCCTTATTTTCTTGGCGATCGATGGCCATCTAATGATGCTCGCTGCCATCGCAAAGAGTTTTGCTATCGCACCTGTAGGTACTGCGATAAATGTTGCTTTTGATTGGCATAAATTATTGAACGCCGGAGCGAGTGTGTTTAGCGTCGGTCTACATCTTGCATTGCCGGCGCTTGCTGCCGTATTTTTAAGTAATGTGGCGTTGGGTGTATTAACGCGGGCTGCGCCGCAGCTCAATTTATTTGCCGTAGGTTTTCCGATTACCCTGTCGTTGGGGCTGCTTATTCTTTGGCTCAGTATGCCCCACTATGGTCCTATGATCGAACGCGCACTTCAAAATAGTCTTCAAATGTTCTTCTAATCGACACTGCCTCACGGTAAGCATCTTGAGGTATTGACATCGCCGGTGTGACTGCAATACTGATTAGTTGCTTAGAGATCTATTGTTTCCACTACGGGTTCGAGCATTTGCGATCTCGGTTGCCGTGATTCCCTGGCTTTTAACGCAAAGCTTTCCGATGAAACTTGATGCCAGTAGCGGGCGAATAGCTGCGCTTTAGGTGTGCCGTAGAGCAATTCTCCGGGACCGAGAAACTCGTATAGTTCAGCGGCGGAACAAATTTCTGTGCTGGATACGCGTCGAATCAAGTGTGCCGGACGTAGCTGATCCGGATGAGTCAACCCTGCCGCCGAAATCAATTCGGCCAATGCCACTAACGAGTTACGATGAAAATTCGCGACTCGCTCGGCTTTATCCGGCACAACGAGCGATCGCTGCCGCGACGTATCCTGCGTGGTGACGCCGGTGGGACATTTGCCGGTGTGACAAGCTTGCGCTTGTATGCAACCCAGAGCAAACATAAAACCCCGCGCGGCATTACACCAGTCCGCCCCTAGTGCCATCGTCCTAGCGATATCGAAAGCGGTGATGATTTTGCCGCTCGCGCCGATCTTGATACGGTCACGCAGATTTAAACCGATCAGCGTATTGTGAACCAGTAACAAACCCTCCCGCAAAGGCGTGCCGACGTGATCCGCGAATTCAACGGGTGCGGCGCCGGTGCCGCCTTCAGCGCCGTCGACAACAATAAAGTTGGGGAGAATCCCTGTTTCCACCATGGCGCGAGCGATTGCCATGAATTCCCAGGGATGCCCGATGCACAGTTTAAAGCCGGTCGGCTTACCTCCGGAAAGCGTGCGTAACCTCGCCACAAAATGCAAAAGTTCTACAGGTGTCGTAAATTCCGAATGATAGGGTGGAGAAACACAATCGACACCGATCGCGACTCCGCGCGCCTCGGCGATCTCCGGAGTTACTTTGGGCCCGGGAAGCAACCCGCCGTGTCCTGGCTTGGCTCCTTGGCTAAGCTTAATTTCTATCATTTTTACTTGCGGGTCGTTTGCTTGCTCAGCGAAGCGAGCGGGATCAAACTGACCATCCGCGGTGCGACAGCCGAAGTAACCGCTACCGATTTCCCAGATCAGATCACCGCCGAACTCGCGGTGATGACGGCTGATACTCCCCTCGCCCGTATCGTGTGCAAAGCCGCCTAACTTCGCGCCTTTGTTTAATGCAAGGATGGCGTTGGCGCTCAACGCGCCAAAACTCATGGCCGAGATATTGAATACCGACAGATGATAGGGCTCTGCCCCCTCCTCGCCATCGATACGAACTCGAAAGTCGCTGTCGTCTATTTTGCTGGGAACGATCGTGTGATTGATCCATTCATGGCCAGTCGTATAGACATTTTGTAAGGTCCCGAATGGACGTTTGTCGATCACATCTTTAGCGCGCTGATACACAATGGAACGCTGATTACGCGAAAAAGGCGTCTCTTGGGCATCCTCCTCGAGAAAGTATTGCCGGATTTCCGGCCGCAAATACTCAAGAAAAAATCGCAGGTGGCCTAAGATCGGATAGTTACGACGAATCGATTGTTTTTGTTGAATAAGATCGCAAATCCCAAGCACCGATAGTCCGCCACTGATCAAAGTTATAACCCATAGCCATGGGTGTATCCATGCGAGGGGAAACGAAGCGAGAAACATAATCACTGCGAAAGCAAGTACAAAGAAACGGGATGGCAGAAGCGATTTAATCATTTGGGCTTCAACTATAAATGGGTTTCATACCGGTTTTCGTGTGAACTTAAGGGGGTAAGTGTTTAATCATAGATTGAACTCACTAATAGAAGTATCGGCTACCCCGGTGCAGACTTGAGCCGAACTCTAAAGGAGAGATTGTCGAAATTGTTATTTCGCTCAACCGAATCTAAAGGAATCAAAACCCTAACCGATAACTCTAGTGCCTAGTGCATCAATGCCAACTAGGGAACGTAAGGGAGCCACTTTAGGATTGATAGATGGGGTATGCATGAACACGACGGCTAAGATAGCACCAGCAGAAGAAGCGGATATCCCCTATACCCTGGAATCCATCCCCATTCCCGAACGCGACTCGAATCAAAATGCGCAGGTGGATAGTCGGTTGACAGTCGACCAGAAGTTATACGAACAACTTAGGAAAACCCCTACGAGTGTGGACTTGGAATTGACTGAAGAGGCTAAGCGATTCATGGCCTCGCTCGACCTAAGCGTCCGGCCCATCGAGACCGCGAAGCAGTTTCCGCGCATCGTCAACCGGATTGCATTGCTTTGGAAAAAACCATTTTTGATGGATGGCTATTTCGAGGATCTTCTGATCGACAAACGCGGTAACCGGCAGGGATTTCCACTGCGCATCGCAGGCGAGATTACTGCGCTGCAAGCGCATTACTCTACCATCGTCTCCCCCAAAACCACCGAAACCATAGATACCATCTGGGAAAGAACTTTTTCCTAGGGAAGCTCTGATTTATTTCGAGTTCTAAGCGAGACAAGGCGCGAACAAAAAATATCGACGCAGCATATGGTTATATGTGAGGCGATGTTTTTTGTTCGCAACGCCGTATCGCGACGAAATCGGAATAAATCAGAGCTTCCTTAGTTTTTCAATGCGAGCTTTCGCGGATCAACTGGCATCAACTTCATTACGCTCCATCGATTTTCGTTCCATTGCTTTCCACGGCAACGACGTTAGCGTTGAGGACCAGACATGCCCCAGTTATCGGCATTGTGATTGCCGGCAAAAAATACTTCCAACGTGTCCGATTACCTAAAGAATCTAGCGACGTCCCCGATAACTTCTTGTAGATAGTTGTTGGCTTGAACAGGAATCCGGCATTGCATCTGCCTACCCAATAGCGCGACCTATCGTTTGCTCGTACTCAACCAGTTTTACTGGACATTATCGAGAGATCACATGAATTTGAAGCTATGTAGGGACGTTATAGGTTTGCTGTTGTTGGCTTTAATGGTGGATAGGCCCAGCGAAGCGGCGGCGCCGATGACCGATCGGCTGATCGTACGATTCAGCGATCTGGCGACGACCTGGCAAGCGCCGAGCAATACACTGGCATCGACTTTAGCCCGGCGTCTTGGGGGCAGTCTGCTACCGCTGCGCCAGACTGCCGAAGGCAGCCACGTCATCGCCCTGCCCTACGCCATGAACCTGGATGACGCGCGTGCGTACGCAGAGCAAATTAAGCGCGACGATCCGCGGGTCGCGTTCGCCGAACCCGATATTCTGCTGCGTCCATTCGGCGCACCCATCAGCGTAAAGCCCCTGGCGTCCACGGCAACGGTATTGTCTTGGGATGCCATCGTAGGCCTAACCAAGGCGTGGGCCATTACTCCCGGTTCCGCCGATGTGCGCGTCGGGATGGTGGATTCTGGGATCACCGGACATCACTTGTTGACGCGGGTAACACCGGGCTATGACTTCGTCACTCAGGTAGGTGACAGCGGGATAGGCGACTCCGGCCGCGACGCCGACGCAAGCGATCCCGGCGACTTTATCACCGCCTTCGATTTGTCTGCCGGCGGTATGCTGGCTGGTATGCCGGGCTGCGAGGTGGCGGATAGTTCCTGGCACGGCACCGCCATCGCCGGCTTGATGGTGGCGGACCGCGACGATGCGCTCGGCGTAGCCGGCGTGATGCAGCAGGGTTCAGTGGTGCCGCTACGGGCATCGTGGAAATGCGGTGGGTACTTGAGCGACATGGTCGATGCAGTGTTATGGGGAGCCGGTATTGCGTTGCCCGGTGCGCCGGTCAACACCCATCCTGCCCGCGTCATCAATATCAGCTTGGGTTATGCGGGCGCGTGTTCGCCATTCGAAGCATCGGCGTACCAGCTCGTGTATGAAGCCGGGGTGACGGTCATCGCCGCGGCGGGGAACGACGGTGGCGACTCCGCTCAGGTGGCGCCGGCGAATTGCCCTCACGTTATCGCAGTGGCGGCGAGCGATGGCGACGGGAATTTGGCGACCTATTCCAGCCGTGGGGCCAATGTCACTTTGATGGCGCCGGGAGGCTCGCTGACTAAACGCTTGCCGGTGTTATCGGATCTCGGTAAGACCGGCCCTGCTGGCGACACGGTGGCCTCGAGCGAGGGGACGAGTTTTGCTGCGCCGTGGGTGAGCGGCACGGTGGGCTTGATGTTGTCGGTAAACCCCAATCTTGGTCCGGATGGAATCTGGCAAACCCTGCTTTACTCGTCCACACCGAATCTCTCTTGTTCGGGGACGTGTGGCGGGGGAATGCTGAATATTGAAAAAGCGGTCAAACTCGCCCGCGATGGGCTGTACTACGCTGAGTCGGTGTTTGATTTTGGGGCGACGGTGGCGGTCTCCGATCGCCCAATGCAGGTATCGCCATTTACTAATCTTTCCGGCAAGCCCATCAAGGTGAGCAGTGTGTCCCTAAGCGGCTTGTCGTCCACTCACTTTCAAATAGCCAACGACACGTGTAGCGGTAAGTTGCTTGCCGATCGTGCCGCTTGTGAAGTCGGTGTTCGGTTGTTTACAACGGTCGCCGGCGAGAAAGAAGCGACGTTGTTGCTATCGACCGATACGCCGGCCGGTGAAGTTAGGGTCACAGTCCGAGCTAGGGTTCAACCCGCCAGTACACCTGAAGTCAATCAGCCCACGGGTGTCGATTCCGGCGGTGGAGGTGGTGGCGGAGGCTGTGCGTTGTACTCCAATCACTCCGACAAAATTAGCATCGATCCCACCTTTATTCTCCTCTTTACTCTTGCCCTCGGGTGGTTGGGTCGGAGAACCACTTTCCGCAAAAAATCGCGGTGCGATGGCTTGCAATATAGCGATTAGCGCCGCTTCCCACGCACAACACCAAGCTACGGGTGGGTTTAAAAATCTAAACTTCTGTCCCTGCCCTGCGCCAGACACTCGTAAGGAACAATTTTTTCTGAGCAACGCAGGATTGCAATAAAATCGGAATAAATCAAAGCTTCCTTAGTCAGACAGCCAACGGCGCCAGCAACGTGCGCTCTACTAGTACATCGACACCCGCTACCGGCATGATCGCCCGCGCCGGTATGTCTTTGCCGGCACGCCACTCGGAGACCGCCCTATGTTTGGACGCGCCGCTGACCAGAAATATGACTTGCCGCGCACGGCTCAGCCGCGCCGCACTCAACGACACGCGCTCCGGTGGAGGTTTAGGCGCATCGAACACCGCGAGCGTGTCCGGCGACCCGGGCGCTGCCCCCCACTCATGATCGGGAAACAGACTTGCCGTGTGGCCGTCTTCGCCAAGCCCCAACAGCACCAAATCGAAGTCGCCGACCGCCTGCAGTGTTGCGGCATAGATTCGGGCTGCTTGAAACGCGCCCAACTCCCCCGGTATCGCGTGTAACTGAGCCGGTGGAATGGGCACGCTATCGAGCCAAACCGCCGCGGCCATGCGCGAGTTGCGGGCTGAATCGGCTGCCGGCAGACAACGCTCGTCGCCGAAATAGATGTGCCACGCGGACCAATCGGTTTGGGCGGCACTTAATCTGCGATAAATTCCGCGCGGCGTGTTTCCGCCTGCAAGCACGAGATGGAATTGGTGGCGTTCGTAAATAGCTTGTGTCGCGCTGGCGAGGATGGCCTCAAACGCCGCCTGCTGCAACGCCCGCTCGTCGGACACCGCATGCCAGCGACACAGTTCTAAGCCGGAGCGATTCATCGTCCGGCGCTCGCCACACAGTCGTTCCGGTGTGTTGTGGCTGTACCTGCCGTTTCATGCGAGACGACGCGCCAAGTGCAGCGCGAACTTTCCTCCGGCGCCAGTAAGGTCTTCATAGCCAACCTTTCGTGAAACCCGTTTGCCGCAAGCCGCTGACCATGTATGGGGGGGTTCTCATCAATCGCCACAACAAGACGTGGCCGGCAACACGATTTCTGGTTTAAGAGTCGACGACACCACAGTGGGTTCCAATTGAGGTATGAGTTTGAGCAGAGCGGCTTTTTGAGTATGGCTAGGCGGGTGTTTTCCATCGATTTACAATGGCCTTAAAGAAAATCGTGCGCCCGTCGTTAAGGCACTGCGCCGTATCAGTATCGCTCATCGCCGCGGCCTTCGCATCCTACCGAACCCCTTTCGCTGCGTTGTTCATTGCACAGACACAGTTGGAAAGTTGTGTGTGCGTCGGCGCTTGGAACCAGGCCAAGGAAATGCCGTTTGAGTACCGAACGCCAATACACCTGTCAACTCCCCATACGTGCCTTCAGTGGAAACCAGTGGCGATACTCGACCGACTAAACATGCGGCCCACGAGTTTGCGTAGTTCGCTGAACCACAGCACGATACTACCCATCGCGGTACAGACTAACCACTGATCGAAGGTCAGTGGCACAGTGCCGAATGCAAGATTTAAGAATTTGAGATTCACGACCGCAACCTGCAATACAATCGACAAAGCGATTGCACCCCATAGCCACGGGTTGACGAACAAATGGGCGAAGGCGCTGGTGGTCTCTGATCGCGCGTTGAAACAATTGAACAAACTTGTGATGACAAGTACTGTGAAGCCGGCGGTTCGCGCCGTGGCAAGATCCTGCGTGCCCTCAATTAGCCCGCCGGGGAGATACATATCAATCGTCAGTAGCGTGGCTCCCGCGACCACGATGCCAATCTGAAGAACACCCGACCACATGCGGGCGTCGATCACCCGGTCGGTCAAGTGACGCGGCTTGCGCGCCATCACGTCCTCGGTCGGCGGATCGATGCCCATCGCCAACGCTGGCCCGGAATCGGTGATTAGGTTAATCCACAGGATTTGCGTGGCGAGCAGCGGTAGAATCACCGTACCGCCGTCGCCGTCCAGCCCAATGACGCTCGCCCCGACCACTCCCAGAAAGACCGTTAGCACCTCACCCATGTTAGACGACAACAAATACCGCAGAAACTTCCGGATGTTGTCAAAGATGCCGCGACCTTCGCGCACCGCCTCGACTATTGTGGCGAAGTTGTCGTCGGCGAGAATCATCTTAGCCGCTTCCTTCGTTACTTCGGTTCCGGTAATTCCCATCGCGACACCGATGTCCGCCGACTTCAGCGCCGGCGCGTCATTAACGCCGTCGCCGGTCATCGCGACGATATTCCCGTCGCGCTGCAGGGCGTCAACGATGCGCAGCTTGTGCGCTGGCGATACCCGAGCGTAAACGGATGTCTTGCGAACCGCTTCGGCAAAGGCTTCATCGGCGAGCCCATCAAGCTCGATCCCGGTCATCGCGTTGGCGCCGGCCACCACAATCCCGAGGTCGGCGGCGATACGCGCCGCAGTGCGCGGGTGGTCACCGGTGATCATGATCACGCGGATGCCGGCGCGGTGAGCTTCGCGAATAGCGATGGCGGCTTCCTCGCGCGGCGGGTCAATGATGCCCACGGTACCGACGAAGATAAGGTTGCGCTCCAGTGCTTCCGTGGCTTGCGAGTCCTCGCCACTTGCGAGCGGTCGATAGGCCACCGCCAGCGTGCGCAGCGCCGCATCGGAAAGCGAATCGACGTCCGCTAAGATTCTCGTGCGTAGGGCATCATCAAGTTCAACGACGTCCATCCCGACTCTTGCCCGGGTGCAACGTTGCAGCAGAACATCCGGCGCGCCCTTGGTAATCAGCACCGCCTCGTCGTTGTGTTCATGATCGCGCGCGAGGACCGACATCATCTTGCGTTCCGACGTAAACGGGATTTCGCCCGTACGCTCGAAACGCCGCTCGCGGCGTTCGCTGATGCCGAACTTGCGCTCGGCCACCAGAAACGCGGCTTCGGTGGGGTCGCCATGGATTTCCCATTCACCCTCGGCTGCCTGTCGCAGCTCGGCATTGCCCGCTAGGCTCCCGCCGCTAAGTACGACGATATTCTCGACGTGCATCGGTCCGGCTGTAAGCTTAGCCCCCGCATGTTCCACCTGCCCTTCCGGCGCGTATCCTACGCCGGTGATATGCGCGCCGCCGGAAGCGGTCATCACCCGCTCGATCGTCATCTCCGAGCGGGTCAGCGTTCCGGTCTTGTCGGAGCAAATGACCGAGGCCGATCCCAACGTCTCGACCGACGAAAGATTTTTGACGATCGCATTGTGCTTTGCCATACGCTGGACACCGAGCGCCAGCACCACCGACAGAATCGCCGGCAGCCCCTCGGGGACAGCCGCCACCGCCAGGGCGACACCGAGCAGCAAGACGTGGATCACGTCGGCGGCGCTGCGAATATTGGACATCAGTAGGATGGTTCCGACCACAACCACGGCAATGATGACGATGGCGATGCCCAGCATGCGCCCGACGCGGCCGATCTCTTTCTGCAGCGGCGTCGGCTCCTCTACGGTGGCGTCGAGCATTTCGGCAATCGATCCGATCTGAGTGTCCATGCCGATCGCCGTGACCACGGCGCGACCGGTTCCCTGCGCGACGGATGTACCCTTGAAGACCATGTTGAGCCGGTCGCTGAGCGCAACCGGTTCGCGCAGCGTTGCGGCATCCTTGAGCACGGCTTCGCTCTCGCCTGTCAACGAGGCCTCCTGCACGCGCAATGAACTCGCTTGATGTAGGCGAGCGTCCGCCCCGACGGCGTCACCCTCGCCCAGCACCAGCAAGTCGCCGCGCACCAGCTCGGCGCTGGGAATCCGCACCAATTGACCGTCGCGCATGACGGAAGAGGTCACCGCAGTCATCTGCGCCAGGGCGGCGACGGCGTTCTCCGCCTTGGCCTGCTGCGCATAACCCAAGAGTGCGTTGAGGACAACCACCAACGCGATAACGATCGCGTCCACCGGCCAGCCGGCGCCGCCCTCGATCAACCATGCCGCAAGCGCGATACCGATGGCGCCCAGCAACAGGTAGATGAGAGGATCCTGGAACTGCGACAGGACGCGCCGCCAGGTGGGAATTGGCACAGTCGCGCGGAGTTCATTACGGCCATTTTCCGCAAGCCGGCGCGACGCTTCGTCTGCACTCAGCCCGTTTTCAAGATTTGCGGCAAGCGCTACTGCAACGCCGGTAGCATCCTTCACGGACGGGTCATCCAGCCCTATCGGATTTTTCATGGCTGACCCTCAGCACCTTTTGTTGCCTGAACTGCAAGCCGCTGAGCCACAAATGTTGCCGGGATCGCCACGCTCATCCCAATTACCAACACCGACGCTATTGCTGCCAGACTTGGACGCTTTAGCTTAGACTCAAGCCATCGTTGGAAGGGTGTAAACAAAACTGCTAATGCCAAAGCGCCCGTAAGCGCCGGCAAAAACGGTGCGGCCAGCAGGTAACACAGATACATTCCAAAACCGGTTGCCAGCGCCAGAATAAAAGTCTGGATGCGGCTTCGTGAGGCCCAGTCATTCTCTGTTGGTTCAGTGATCCTGTCCGCTTCCATTTTCATCAGACAATTCCAGTAATTTTCAATCCTAAGATGAGGCTGAAAAATTTTTAGCCCGAATATTTCACCGCAGAGATTGAAAAGAGGTCGGCGTTCCGTCTGTAAGCCGCGTTGATAAAGGTGTCGAAGCCAATGATCACGCAAGGAACGCCGATGCCAAATTGTACCGAGGGTTTTACATCAAGGCCACTGGAACTGGGACGGCTGGGCCGGCGCATCATCGAAGGTCGCTTTGACGGCGGCAACATGACCAGTGACGCAGGCGTGATGTTTCTGGCAGCACTGGGTCGGCGTTTAGAGTTGATCGACGGCGATGCAAGCGGCATTCGATCACGCTCAGGTAAGCAGCGCGCGTTCCTTCCCGAACGACTAACCGAACAGTATTGCGATCTAGCCGCAATTGAGAAACTCGCTCAGCAAATTCGTCTCTCCAAAGACAAAACCAAGCCTCGCCACGAACGTCTCCCACAGCCGAGCTTCAGCGATGCCTTGCCAATAGCCAATAGGCGTGCGGAGATCCAGGCGGCCACCGCTGCGAACCAAGTGGTGATTGTCTGTGGCGAGACCGGCTCTGGGAATACTACACAGTTACCCAAGATTTGCCTGGAACTCAAACGCGACATCTACGGCACGATCGGCTGCATCCAGCCTCGCGATCGAGAATTGGCATGATGCCGTGAAGACACTTATGGGAAGCGGCTTCCAGCCTGCCTATGCTGCAATGCAAAGCACTGATAGGGCTTCTGGCCGACATCGAGCGCATAAACCGCCATCAGATCAGCCTCATCGCATAGACGGGACTATCGACATGGCGAACCAGAATTGCGAGATCGATCGCACCGAACGAGGCAACTCGAAATCGTCCGAACGTGTGGGACCGATTCACCGGGTAGCGCGAGCGCCGCGCCGCATCGTCGATCGGCTCGAGCGTGTTGGCCGCGGGTTCGTTTGCCTGCCAGGACCATTCCCCAGCGAATTTATCGCGCGAACCTCGCCCGGATAGTGGCGCGACCGTGTACACGATTCCACCGTCCAGCGGCGAGAAATAGACAAGACGAGCCAAGTTCGGCGCGTATTCCAATGCCGAGTAAGGCCGCAACACGGGTTTGGATCCCGCTGACTCCATTCGCACGATCTCGCGCCCCGGATCGGCTGGATCGATCGCATACAATTCATTGCGCGCATGTACTGACACGACGATGATGTCGCGCACGGGTTCGATCTGCATCGCATTGTGATTGGCCGCCCCGGGCAGCTTGCTTGAAAAGTGATCGCCCCAACGCCCAAAGGCGCCATTTGCGTTGTCGCCATCCGGACTAAAGCCGATGAAGGCATTGCCCCCGCCATCATCGCCGGAGTGTCCCCAAACCATACGCCGCGATTCATCCCACGTGGTCCACCCGCTAGCGTTGAGGATGGCCGTTGGATGCCGCGAACCATGCCGCCAGCGCAGTGTGTCGAGGTTGAAAAGATGGGGTATTGCGACGGCCTGAACATCCGGCCCCAACTCTGTCTGGCCTTTGAAAAGGACGTAATCATTTCCTAACGGGTCATACTGCACGTAATCATAGGTGTGCGGTGGAAGCGGCGAGCCGTCCGGATACACCGAATCGGGGTAACGCGCGCCCGCGCCGTATTCGTTGTCACCACCGCGGACGTAACCATCGGCGATTCTTCGCCATTGCCGGGAAGCAAGATCAAAGGCATGGACGTCTGAACCGAAATAGTCATTGTGCCCGCCGCCAAAAATGATCATCGATCCGCTTGCCCCATATCGCGAGGCGTAGGCAGCGCCATTCCACGCCTCGGTAATCGCGCTAAACCCGGCAGCGCCATGCCAGGGCGACATCGGCTCACGCCCCACCAACCGTCGCAACCGCTCCCTGATTGTGCGCACCGGGTTCAACTGCGGATCGCGCGCGGGATCGTTATCAGCGAGGTAGCGTGTCCCTGGCGCAGTAGCCTGTAGTTCCAGGTCGGGGTGATCACCAGAGATCGCATACCAGCGGCGCAGGCTCATGTGGTCGACCCACGCCGGGGTCACGCGCGCCATGGCCAGGTTCCGGCAGAAGGCTCGTTGCGATCCGGGACTCGTATGCCGGACAGCGGTTTTGCTGGGGTGAATGTCGAAGTTTTCAGCATGAGGAAACGGAGTGATGACAAGGCGCGATGTTCATCCCACCATTACACGGCAGCCACATAGTTGGCAAGTGCGGCGGGTGTCTGTTACCTTTGAGGTTAAGAAAGGTGAAAGGGAGTATTGAATGAGCAGTTTGGAACAACGCGTGCACGCGCTGTCGCCCGCGGTGCTGAAAGGTATTCGCCGCGGGATCGAAAAGGAGAGCCTGCGAGTGCGGCCCGGCGGTGCGCTGGCCATGACGCAGCACCCGGCCGCGCTCGGGTCTGCGCTCACGCACCCGCATATCACCACCGATTTCAGCGAGGCGCAGTTGGAGCTCGTCACTGGGGTACATGCCGGCGTAGGGGCGTGTCTGGAGGAACTGACGCAGATACACCAGTTCGTCTATCACTCCATCGGCGACGAGATGCTGTGGGTCGCCAGCATGCCCTGCGGCCTACCCAGCGACGAAACCATTCCGATCGGCCATTACGGTTCTTCGAATGTCGGCCGCGCGAAAAGCGTCTACCGCATGGGCCTTGGCCACCGCTACGGCCGGCGCATGCAAACCATTTCCGGCATCCACTACAACTGGTCGATGCCGGACGTGTCGAACGAGGGCTACTTTGCGCTGATCCGAAATTTCCGCCGCCACTCGTTCCTGCTGCTGTACCTGTTCGGCGCGTCGCCCGCGGTGTGTTCGAGCTTCGTCGCCGGCCGCCAGCACGAACTTCAGGTGCTGAAGGATCACACGCTTTATATGCCGCACGGCACGTCGCTGCGCATGGGTCGTCTGGGCTACCAGAGCGACGCGCAGGCCTCGCTCACGGTGAGCTATAACAACCTCGAGAGCTACGGCGCGTCGTTGCAGGAAGCGCTTACCAGGCCCTATCCACCGTATGAGGCATTGGGCATCCGCAACGAGCGGGGTGACTACAACCAGCTCGCGACGAGCCTGCTGCAGATCGAGAACGAGTTCTACGGAACCATTCGCCCCAAGCGCGTCATTTTCCCGGGCGAGCGGCCGCTGCACGCGCTGCGTGAGCGCGGTGTCGAGTACGTCGAGGTGCGCTGCATGGATCTCGACCCGTTTATCCCCGTCGGTATCGGCCCGGATACGATGCGCTTCCTCGACGTGTTCCTGCTGCATTGCCTACTAGCCGAGAGCCCGCCGGACACGCCGCAGGAGATCGCCGCGCTCGCGCGTAACCAGGAGCGCGTGGCCGCACGCGGCCGCGAACCGGGTCTTCACCTGGAACGCAGCGGGAGCGAGGCGTTGCTCACAGAGTGGGGTGGGCAGGTGCTCGAGGAGTGCGCTCCAATCGCTGCAGCGCTTGACGCCGCGCACGGTGACGCGAAATACCGCAACACGCTCGTGGCGGCGGTCGCGGCGCTGCACGACGCCGATGTTGTCCCCTCCGCGCGCGTGCTGCGCAAAATGTCGACGAACTTTGACCACTCGTATGTCCGCTTCATCCTAGCGCAATCTGAACAATCGAAGGATACGCTCCTGCGTCTGCCATTCTCCTCCGACATTGAAGCGCGATTCAGAGACTTGGCGCAGGAATCGATCGAAGAACAGCAACGAATCGAAGCGGCGGACACCATGCCGTTTGAGATCTACCGAGAGAAATATCAAGCGCTGGAGCGACTGGGCATTCAGGGCGATTTAACCAGCGGGGATCAGGGCGTTGGATGAACGAATGGATTATCCTGGCTTGCCATCCAGCCGGGGGCGCGTTAGTACGGGCCAGTAGCGTACCGTGTAAAGACCAAATGCCGCAGCCCACAGCAGCGCCGATAGCGGGACACTCACCAAATACAGTTCAGGCGACGCGATGCCGCCAAAGACGCGGACAACCGCTGCGACTTGTATCAGCAAAAACGCGCTAATCTCGAAGCCGTCCGCTATCAAGGGTCGCCCAGTATGGCCGCGGGCGGTCCGGGTCATCATGCCCAGGGTCAATCCGCCAATCGCGCCTACGGTGAGCGCATGGGTGGCATACGATCCGGTCATCAGTTCCAGTGCAAGCAGGCCGCGCAGCGCGAGGTGCAGGATGATCCAGGCGTATGCCGCATGAAGTATCCACACCAGCGGCGTAGCGAGGGTGCGCCACGGCTTCCACAGAGACAGGCGCACACCATGCGCGAGCGCACTGGTCAGCGCAATCATGGCGATGACGGTCTGGGGCAATTGCAGCAGGTCTGCTGCGAACAATAGTATTACCGCGCCAAGCGCAAGTTTTTCCACCAACGCGTGGCGCGTCGCGTTGGCGCCGGGCACGCCGTTGTTGGTGAACATCGGAATCACGCGGCCAGCCATGATTACCATGATGAACAGCACTACGTCCAGCGCGAGCTGCAGGCCCAAACGCGGCGACAATTCGAAGCGTCCCTGCAACGCCTGGTGCACCGCGAGGATCAACACGCCCATCAGCACCAGCAGCGCAACGAAGAAATAGTTGCGGACATTGCGCGATCGCAACAACGGAATGCCGATCGCTACCGCGATAGCAACAGGAAAAGCCGCATTCACCACGGCTGCCGTCATGGCGAACGGTGTCAACACTAATACCCTGCCGCAGACCCATAGCGCCGCCAATGCCATCAACGGCACGCCGCTCGGCGTCGGCTCGTTTGTCCAGGCGCGCACGGCAGTCAGCAAAAAGCCCGCGATGACCGCGGCCGTGTATCCGAACAGCATTTCATGGCCGTGCCATAGCGGCCCCTGTAGGTACGCGGAAGGAAGGTAGCCTAAGAGCTGCGCTGCCCAGAGCAATACGCTGAAGGCACTGAAAAGGCTCGCCAGCAGGTAAAACGGGCGAAAACCCAAATTCCATAGCGCGAAGCCGACAGTAGCAGGCGGAGTCTTGGGTTGTAGTGGTCGAGTAAGGGGCAGCTCGTTCATCTGAGGTCCTGACAATCCAACATGTAATGTGCGTTGCAACTCGGCAGGTTAGGGAAGCTCTAAATAAGTTCGAGTTCTAAGCGAGACAAGGCGCAAAGTAGCTGAATGATCCGCGCGGAAGAATTTCCAACTCGGCTTCGATGGTCAGTTCCTTTCTGCCCATAGTTCGGTGTCTAGTGAAGCAGATCCGCATGATGATCAACCCTTGATATGGACGTTTGGGTCGGTTGCCATTTCCAATTCCGGATTTCCGGCAGGTCCTCGCCGTGTTTCTCGATGTATTGCTTGTGCTCAATGAGCTTGCTCATGAGTACCAGTTTCAGTTGAATACCATCGTTGCCGGTTTGTGGCAAGCGATGAATCGCGTCCATCACGAGGTGGAAGCGATCTAGATCATTAACCACGGTCATGTCGAAGGCAGTGGTGATCGTGCCTTCTTCCTTATAGCCGCGAACGTGAATGTTGTCGTGGTTGGTGCGGCGATAAGTGAGGCGGTGAATCAACCATGGATACCCGTGAAATGCGAAAATGATTGGCTTGTCCTGAGTGAATATCTCATCGAAAATCTGATCGCTCAACCCGTGTGGATGCTCGGTGTCCGGCTGTAGCTTCATCAGATTGACGACGTTGACCACGCGGATTTTGAGACTCGGTAGACGCTCACGCATGATTGAGACGGCCGCGAGCGTTTCCAGCGTCGGCACGTCCCCGCAACACGCCATGACCACATCCGGAGTGACGCCTTGATCGTTACTGGCCCATTGCCAAATACCGACGCCCGCCGTGCAATGCTTAACCGCGGCGTCCATGGTCAGCCACTGGGGTGCCGGATGTTTGCCCGCGATCACGACGTTGACGTAATGCCGGCTGCGCAGGCAGTGATCCATCACCGAAAGTAAACAGTTCGCATCCGGCGGCAGATAAACGCGCACGATCTCGGCCTTTTTGTTGACGACATGATCGATAAAGCCGGGATCCTGGTGCGTGAAGCCGTTGTGATCCTGCCGCCAGACGTGCGACGCGAGCAGGTAATTCAGCGACGCGATCTTTCGCCGCCACGGCAAGTGTGAAGTGACTTTTAGCCATTTGGCGTGCTGATTGAACATCGAATCGACGATGTGAATGAATGCTTCATAGCAATTAAAAAGGCCATGCCGTCCAGTGAGCAGGTATCCTTCAAGCCAGCCCTCACATTGGTGTTCGCTGAGCATTTCCATTACACGTCCCGTCGGCGCAAGAAACTCGTCGTTAGGTTCGATCGCGGCGTTCCATTGGCGATTGGTCACTTCAAACACGGCTTCCAGGCCGTTGGACAGCGTCTCGTCGGGGCCGAAGATGCGAAAATTCCGCTGCTCACTGTTCAGCTTCACCACATCGCGCAGGAAACGCCCGAGCACATGCGTGTCGCCGATACCGCGCACTCCTGGCGAGGGCACGTCGACCGCGTAGTCGCGAAAATCCGGCATCCGCAGATCGCGCAGCAGAATGCCGCCGTTGGCGTGGGGATTCGCACCCATGCGTCGTCCGGCCTTGGGCGCAAGATCGGCCAGTTCCGGTTTCAGGGTACCCTGCTCATCAAAAAGTTCCTGCGGCCGGTAGCTCCTAAACCAATCTTCCAACAGCTTGAGATGTTCGGAATGCGTAGCGGGGTCCGAGAGCGGCACCTGGTGCGACCGAAACGTGCCCTCGACTTGCCGGCCATCGACCGTTTTCGGTCCGGTCCAACCCTTGGGCGAATTGAGGACGATCATCGGCCAGCGTGGACGCGTGGAGCTACTGTGGACGCGGGCATTCTTCTGGATGTTTTTGATCTCCTGCACCACCGTGTCGAGCGTCGCGGCCATGGCCTCATGCGTCGGCGCAGGCTCATGGCCTTCTACGAAGAACGGCGTCCAGCCGTAACCACGGAACAACTGTTCCAATTCCTCGCGGCTGATGCGGGCGAGTAGGGTCGGGTTGGCAATCTTGTAGCCGTTGAGATGCAGAATCGGCAGCACCGCGCCGTCGGTGACTGGATCGAGAAACTTGTTGGAATGCCACGCCGTGGCGAGCGGTCCAGTTTCCGCCTCGCCGTCGCCGACGACGCAGGCGACGACGAGATCGGGATTGTCGAACACCGCCCCAAATGCATGGCTGAGCGAATAGCCCAACTCGCCGCCCTCGTGGATCGAGCCCGGACATTCCGGCGAAGCATGACTGGGAATCCCGCCGGGAAATGAAAACTGCGTAAAGAGCTTCCTGAGTCCTGCCTCATCCTGGCTGATGTTGGGATAGATCTCGCTATAACTGCCTTCGAGATAAGTATTAGCAACCACCGCCGGGCCGCCGTGTCCGGGACCGGAGACGTAAATCATGTCGAGATCAAATTTTTTAATGACCCGGTTCAAGTGCACGTAAATAAAGTTCTGTCCCGGCGTCGTACCCCAATGTCCCAGCAGCATGCGCTTCACATGCTCCAATTGCAGCGGCATCCGCAACAGAGGATTGTCGCGGAGATACATCTGCCCGACTGAAACGAAATTCGCCGCGCGCCAATAGGCGTCAATCTTGTTCAGCAATTCTGGAGTAAGTGTGTTCATTTCGATTTTCGAGTTCGTGGATTGATTAGTGATTGCTTTGCGCCACACCCGAGTTCTTCGCTTCCGCGAGGGTTCATCGATTCAGCCATTTTCGCAACAGCCAGGCGAGGAACGGAGACAAGCGCGTGCGGGTGTAGGCGTCCGCCGCCTTCTTGATCGCCTCGGCTTGGGTCGGGTAGGTATGGATCACGCGGGCCAGCGTACGCAAGCCGACCCCGGCAACCATCGCGAGCGATATGCCGTTGATCATTTCGCCGGCGTGCCGGGCGACGATCGTGGCGCCCAAAATCGATGTCGGTGCCTTCCCGGACATGGATCTTTACGAAGCCGTCTTCTTCGCCGTCGGCGATCGCGCGGTCGACATCGTGCATCGGCACCGTGAAGGTTTTCACCGGGATGTTGCGTTCGCGCGCCTGCCTCACGTAGATGCCGACGTGCGCGATCTCCGGGTCGGTGTACGTGCACCATGGTATCGTCAGGGCGCTCATTCTCTTACGCCCGAGGAACAAGGCGTTCTGAACCACGATGCGAGCTGAGGCATCGGCAGTATCGGTGAACTTGTGCTCCAGGCAGACATCGCCTGCAGCGTAGATGCGCGGATTGCTGGTACGCAGGAAGTCGTCGACGCGGACGCCTCGCTCAGCGTCATATGCGACGCCTGCGGCCTCCAGGTTAAGCCCTTGCACAGACGGCACGCGGCCAATCCCGGTCAATATCTCATCGACGGCGATCGTCGTGACGTTGCCGTCGTTGACCAACTCGACGAGTTTGCGTCCATCTTCCACCCGAACATTAACGGCCTTGCTGTTGAGGTGGATCTCGACGCCGTCGCGGGCCAGCGCATCGGAGACCATTTGTGCGGCGTCGCGTTCTTCCTTCGGCAGAAACAGCGGTTCGCCGTGGGCAATGATGGTTCGCGTGCCGAAGCGGCAAAAGGCCTGCGCCAGTTCGCAGCCGAGCGGCCCGCCGCCGATCACGAGCAGACTGCGTGGCAACTCCGTCAGGTCGAATACGGTTTCGTTGGTCAGGAAGCCGGCTTCGGCAAGACCCGGAATGGTCGGCAGCATCGAGCGCGATCCGGTCGCGATCAGCGCTTTCTTGAAGCGCAAGCGGGTGCCGCCAACATCGACCGCATCGGGCCCGACGAAGCGCGCGGTTCCGAAATATAAGTCGATCCCTTCGGCGATCAGTCGCGACGCAGAATCGACGCGGCTGATGCGGGCGCGGATGCGCCGCATCCGTTCCATCACCACCGGAAAATCAACCCGGATATCGGCCAGCGGCGCGGCGCCGAAGTGAGCGGCGGTTCGCATCTCGGCGTACAGGCGCGAGGTTCGAATAATCGCTTTCGAAGGAATACAGCCATAGTTCAGGCAATCGCCACCCAGCTTATGGCGTTCGATCAGGGCGACTTTCGCGCCCAGCGCCGCTGCGGCGCGCGCGGCAACCAGGCCGCCCGGTCCGGCGCCGATGACCAGCAAGTGGTAAAGAGTGCGTGGCGTCGGGTTCTTCCATTCCGGAGGGCGAACGTTTGCAAGTAGTTCCCGCTCATGCGGGCTGTCGATAACGCGTGTGTCTGAGGCCTGATCGGGCGGCATGATTTGATAGGTGCGCGGCGACTACAACCAGCCGCCGCTGAACCCAGCGCGGCGCAGGCCGGCCGCGATGTAGCTACAGCTTCGGCCTAAGCGCCACAATAGCCCGGAACGAAAGTTCTCGATCATCAACACGATCATCCCCTGATCGAGTCCGAACTCGCCTTCGGAAATCCAGCCGTCTGATCCGGCGCTCGCTGACGGTTGCGTTGAAGCCGCTGGCGCGCAGCGCCTCGCCCTCGCCGCGCGTTGCACTTGCATAAAGCTTTCGCACCGCCGGCAACGCGATCTCCGGTGCAAACACCAGCGAGGCCAGCGTCGATGACCCGGCGATCGTGCCGTCGTCCGGGCCGTATGGTGCGCCACGCGCGGCATAACCGTAGAACGCCTGCCGCCGGCCGGCGACCAGCCGCGGTTCGACGTTCGGGCCATCGCCTGCCGAGAGGCCCCAGCGGTCTTCGCCGTAGCCGATGAAGCTGTGTGGGTTACGGATCGCGTATTCGCGCTGCACGTAGGTCGCGCGGCGGCTGTTCTCGAAATAGTCGCAGCCCTTCTCGCGCATGAAGCGATCCTGGATGCCGCGAAAGTCGATCCACGCGTGCGAGAACTGGTGAATGAAGAGCGGGCCGGCATAGAGAAACTCGTGCCCGTACAGGTTCTCCCATTGGTAGGTCACGGTCCAGGCCTGGAAGCTCTCTTCGGTCAACGGATGGGTCGGTGATCCAAGGCCGAGAACGTAGAGAAGAAGCGCTTCGCTGTAGCCCTCCCAGCCGTAGTTGCAGGAATCCGCACTCGGGCTTCCAGCCATGCACCACAGCCGAGCCATCGCGCTGCGCCCAGCGCCAGTCGACTCTTCGGTACAAAGCATCGGCCAGGTCGCGAAGTTCGATCTCAGCCGGCGTCGCGGCAGTGAAATAAGCGGCGGCGGTCAGCATCCCGGCGAGCAGCAATGCGGTGTCGATCAGCGACAGTTCCGACTGCCACACCCGAGCACCGGTATGCATATCGAGAAAGTGAAAGTAGAAGCCGCGGCAGCCGGTCGCGTCAGGACCGCCGCTCTGGTCGCTGTTGGCGAAGAAACGCAAGACTTGGAGGGTGCGCTGTACGGCATCGGCGCGCTCGATCCAGCCGCGCTCGACCGCGACCGGGTACGCAGACAGCGCGAAACCGACCACCGCGATGCTTGACGGCGAGCCGGCGCGCGTGGTGTCGGCGACCAGGCCGTTGAGCGGGTTCGAGGTCTTCAGGAAATAATTGAACGCGGCATGCTGCAGACGATTCAGCATCGCGTCATCGGAGAGCCTCGCCGCATATTGCGCGGCGCTCGTGTCAGTTCTTGTCCTCGCTCGCACCGGGTTCGAATTCATGATTCGCTCTGCGTCTCCCGCACGTCGAGCTCGGGATGCGACTGACCGAGGGGTTCTCATTGGTACGTATGACGCCGGGTCCCATGCTCGTGTCGCGGGCTTGCCTTCCCGCACCGCCGCGATCAAGGCGAACTCGATGCTCGATGAACCGCCATTGATCGTCAGGATGCTTTCCTCTGCGGAGTTCATGTAGACATCCTCTTCTTTTCCATCGCTAACTCAATAAGAACACGAAGGCGAGCCGCAGACAGTGCTCGAGCACGGCAAGGCGAAGCCGACAAAGTTATGTTTGATTTAGCAATGGCATTACTCATCAGCCAAAGCCGCATTTACGATCGCCTCAGCTTCCTCTGCGATGCGGCGCAGATGATCCTCTCCGCGAAAGCTCTCCGCATAGATCTTGTAGATGTCTCTCGGTCCCGGATGGACGCGCCGCGAACCATCCGTTCTCGGCGATCACCTTCAACCCGCCGATGGGAGCGCCGTTGCCGGGTGCATGGGTAAGGATGCTCTGGATCTTTTCGCCGGCCAGGTCCGTGGATCGCACCTGCTGCGGCGAGAGTCCTGCCAGCATCGCGTTTTTGCTCCGGCGTCGCCGGCGCCTCAACGCGGTCGTAAGCAGGCATCGCCGAACTCGCGCGTCAGCTCGCGGTAGATTTCGCCGGGATCGCGGCCCATCCGCGCCGTGATCTCCGCCGCCAGCAGAGCCGGGACGATGCCGTCCTTGTCCGTCGTCCAGACGGTGCCATCGCGGCGCAGGAAAGACGCGCCGGCGCTCTCCTCGCCGCCGAAGCCGAGCGAGCCGTCGAGCAGGCCGTCGACGAACCACTTGAAGCCGACCGGCACCTCGTACAGCTTGCGGCCCAGCTTCGCGGTGACGCGATCGATCATCTGGCTGCTCACCACGGTCTTGCCCACCGCCGCTTCCTTGCGCCACTTCGGCCGATGCTGAAAGAGTAGTAGATGGCGACGGCAAGATAGTGATTGGGCGGCAGCAATCCCGCGCTTCGGGTGACGATCCCGTGCCGGTCGTGGTCGGTGTCGCAGGCGAAGGCGATGTCGAAGCGATCCTTCAGGCCGATCAAGCTGCTGCATCGCGTAGGGCGAGGACGGATCCATGCGGATCCGGCCGTCCCAATCCACCGTCATGAAACGGAAGGTCGGATCGACGGCCTCGTTCACGACGGTGAGGTTCGAGGCCGTAGCGCTCGGCAATCGCGGCCCAGTAGTGGACGCCGGCGCCGCCGAGCGGATCCACGCCCAGGCTGATCTTCGCGCCGCGAATCGCGTCCATGTCGATCACATTGCCGAGATCGCTCACGTAAGCATTGAGATAGTCATGCCGGTGCGTCGTGGCTGGCGCGCAGAGCCTTCTCGTAAGGACATCCGTTGCACGCCCTGCAGACCGCTTTTCAGAAACTCGTTGGCCTTCGCTTCGATCCAGCCGGTGACGTTCGGTATCGGCCGGCCCGCCGTTGGGCGGGTTGTACTTGAAGCCGCCATCATCGGGCGGATTGTGCGAGGGCGTGATGACGATGCCGTCGGCGAGTCCTGCCGTGCGCCCGCGGTTGTAGGTGAGGATCGCGTGCGAAACCGCCGGCGTCGGCGTGTATTCGTCGCTCTTGCGAGCATCACCTCCACCCGTTGGCCGCCAGCACTTCGAGCGCGCTTGCGCACGCCGGCACCGACAGCGCATGCGTGTCGATGCCGAGGAACAGCGGCCCGTCGATGCTGTTGGCTTTCGGTAGTGGCAGATCGCCTGAGTGATCGCGAGCATATGCCATTCGTTGAACGACTGCTCGAACGCCGAGCCGCGATGCCCCGAGGTGCCGAACGCAACCCGCTGCGCCGGCACCGACGGATCGGGCACGTCGGTGTAGTACGCGGTGACGAGCTTCGACACGTTGATGAGCGACGATTGCGGTGCTAGCTTTCCAGCCAGAGGGTTGATCTTGGTCGGCATAGTGTTGACTCAATGTGAGGCCTTATGTGTTTCCATATGAAATCGTGTTCGCTCCAGGTTTCTCGTTCACGTTAGTTCGTGATGAGCGCGCCGACATAAGTAGAGAGTAAAGCTATCGTTAACAGTATTCGTTCAAGCGTCATCATTTATGTCCCTATTGGGTCAGCTAGAAGACGGCGGGTTACCAAAGATTTTTGCCGTCGATGATCTGCATCGATGCTTCGGCTGCGTCGAAATGGTCGAACAGCCTTGCGTTGACGCCAATGCGCCGGGTCTTGCCATCCCAGCTTCCATCTGGCTTGACTGCCGGACTGTCGCTGAATGTCCCGCAACCGCAGCTTGAACAGAAATTGTGCGCAACCATTTTTGAGTTCCAGCGATAGGTTGCGCTGTCGGCTTCTGGCGTTGTCAATCGGAATTGGGCAGGTTCATAGTATGCATAAAGCGTCCCCCGCTTTGCACAGAAAGAACAGGTGCAACGCGTTAGTGTAGGAGGAATCTCGCCTTCGATTTCGAACGCGACTTTGCCGCAGTGGCAGCTTCCAGTGATCGTCATGGTATTTTTCCTTTGGTTTGAAATGACTGAGTCGGATCAGGATGAATCGTTTTGCGAAAATGTGTGACGCTAATTTGCATGCGCGGATACTTCATAACCTTCGCGTTACCGGCATCACACACCGCTTTAGAGCAGGGTCGGGCAATGGAAAAGCGATAATGCTTTGCACCGAATGATGTTTGCCAGAAGCCGCTCCCCGCCTTACTGCTGGCGATGCATGCCGGGAGAAGCACGCTGGTATTGGCTTCTGGCTCGATGTCATTTTAAATTTACGTTCATCGCCCATTCGCGCTAAGAAACAGACTGGTTGGAAAAATCGAAACAAACGACTCCTGTGCGCGGGCAAGCCCAACTGTGTTGTACCTTCCGATTCAATTAACCCTCTTCTGTCGTCTTTGCAAAACTGGACATGATGAACTCCTTTGGTTGAGGTAACACGTTTAAACGGGCGGTCGAGCCGTCCAGTATCGTTCATGCACGCCTCACCGCTGCCGATTGCGAACTCTTTTCCCTGATCCGCGACATTAAGGCGCTCCACGACTTGGCGAACGCCTCGACACCTTCTTGCTGCAGTCGCGCAGCGAGCGCTTCGTCGTCTACGCCTTCGCGCCTGAACTCCTCGATCACCGCTTCGGCGTAGCCACCATCGGCAGGCAAGGCCGCGCCGACCTTGCCGTGTTCGGCAAAGGCAAGCAGAGTCTTTTCCGGGATCGTGTTGATCGTGTCCGGCGCCGCAAGGGCCTCAATGTAGAGCGCGTCGGGCGCCGCAGGATCCTTGGTGCCGGTGCTGGCCCAGAGCAAGCGCTGCGGCCGTGCGCCGGCGTGCGCAAGTTTCTGCCAGCGTTCAGACGCGAGTAGATCGCGATAGGCTTTGTAGGTTCGCATCGCGATCGCGATGCCGAGGCGGTTGTGGAACTGCGGCGAAATTTCTTCTTTCACCGCGACGTCCCACCGGCTGACGAACAGCGAGGCGACGGATTCGACCTTCGGGTCTAGCCCAGCCTTGACGCGGCGCTCGATTCCGCGCAGATACGCTTCGGCCGCGGCAACGTAGTGTTCGCGCGAGAACAGCAGCGTGACGTTGATCGGGATGCCGTCGAAGATCGATTGCTCGATTGCCGGAATGCCTTCAGGCGTGCCGGGGATCTTGATGAAGAGGTTGGTACGCGCGGCTCGCGCATGCAGTTGCGAAGCATTCTTGATGGTGTTGGCGGTGTCGTTCGCGAACAGCGGCGAGACTTCGAGCGACACCCAACCGTCCACGCCATCGGTGGCGTCGTGGATCGGACGGAATAAATCGGCGGCCTGAGTCAAGTCCTCCAAGGCTAGTTCGAAAAATAATGCTTCGCCTGATTCGCCTGCAAGCGTTTTTTTGCGGATGGCGTCATCGTAGAAATCACCATTTTTGATCGCCTGATCGAAGATCGTGGGATTGGAGGTGAGTCCCGTCACCGCATACTCCCGAATGTAGCGGCTGAGTGTGCCGCTCGTCAGTAGCGCGCGCGTAATGTTATCGAGCCAAAGGCTTTGGCCCAGATCGTGAAGTTGCTGTGTAGCGTTCATGTCGTCTCCTTTTGGCTATCGACCAGCCTATTGTCGAGCAGTGATATTTCGTCGACGGTGGCTGTCATGCCTGCGCCCCGCCCGGTAAAGGGTTGTGCCAACTGCCGTCTGCCGCAATGAGCGCGTCCGCTTCTTTCGGCCCCCAACCATCGCGCCGGTAGGGGCGAGCCGGATGGTGGTTATTAAGAACTGGGTCGACCACCGCCCAGGCGGCCTCAACCGCGTCCTCGCGGGTGAAGAGCGCGCCGTTGCCGGCCATCGCGTCGCCCAATAGCCGCTCGTAGGGCGATTCCTCTCCCGGCCGTTCATCAACCAGGTAAAGCTCACGCTGGTCGCCGACGAACTCCTTCCCTGCGCGCTTGACGCGGGCGGCGAGGGCGACGGCGGAGTTTGGGGATAGACGGAAGCGTAGATAATTGGCCCGGCCTGACACCGGCGCGGAGTCAGCGAACAAGCGCTGCGGCGGCGGCTTCAACTGCACTAGCGACCTCGGCCACCGTCGCGGCCAACCACTTGCCTGAGCGCAGGTACCACGGCACACCTTCCCAGCGCCACGAGTCGATGAAAAGCCGCAGCGCGCAGAAAGTCTCGACATCGGAATTTCTCGCGACGCCGTGTTCTTTACGGTACCCGGCATACTGGCCGCGCACCACGTCGTCGGGCTTCAGAGGGCGCATTGCCTGGAAGACATCGGCCGTCTCGCCGTGCACCGCGCCAAAACCTCTGTAGGCTTGGCGGCTCCATGGCAAGCAGCGCGACGATCTGGAACAGATGATTCTGGATCACGTCGCGCAGGCAGCCGGCGGTTTCGTAAAACGCGCCGCGACCCTCCACACCGAAATTCTCGGACAGGGTTATCTGAACGCTGGCGACGTAGTTGCGGTTCCAGATCGGCTCGAGGAACGAATTGGCGAAGCGGAAATAGAGGATATTCATGATCGCCTCCTTCCCAAGGAAGTGATCGATGCGGAAGATCGAGTCTTCCGGGAACACCGACCGGGCAATGCGATTGAGCTCCCGCGCGGAGGCCAGGTCCCGTCCGAACGGCTTTTCGACGATGACGCGCGCACGATCGGCCAAGCCGGCAACGCCGAGTCCCTTGATCACCGTCGCGAACAACGAGGGCGGAATAGCAAGGTAGTGCGCCGGGCGCCGGGCAGCGCCCAGTGCTTGTTTGAGCGCGTCGAATGTACTCGGGTCGTTGTAGTCCCCGCTCACATATCTGAGTAGAGAGAGCAGGTGTTGAAGGGCGCGCGGGTCATCGATCCTGCCGAGTTTTTTTATGCTGTCCGTTGCGCGTTTGCGAAGTTGCGCCAGCGCTCCACTTCGATGAGGCAACACCGACCACCGGGACATTAAGAACGCCCCGCTTCGCCATCGCGTAGAGCGCCGGAAAGATCTTCTTGTGCGACGAGATCTCCCGTTACGCCGAACAACACCAGCGCATCGGATTGTGCCGTGCCGGCGTTGGTCTTGTTCATGTCAGCGTTTTCCTTTCTTCTCGTCATGCCCACCAAACTGCTTGCGCATCGCCGATAACACGCGGTTGGCGAAATCCGCTTCGCCACGCGAGCTGAAGCGTTCATAAAGCGCGGCGCTAAGGACGGGCACCGGCACTGATTCGTCGATGGCCGCCGCGATCGTCCACCGCCCCTCGCCTGAATCCGACACGCGGCCGGCGTAGTTCTTTAGACCAGGGTCATTTAGTAACGAAGCAGCCGTCAGATCCAGCAACCACGAGCCGATCACGCTGCCTCGGCGCCAAACTTCCGCGATCTCCGGCAAGTCCAAGTCGTATTGGTAATACTCTGGGTTCAGCAGCGGCGCCGTTTCGGCATCGCTTTCGCGCAAGCGCTTACCGGCGTTGGCGTTGCGCAGGATGTTCAGCCCTTCGGCATAAGCCGCCATGAGGCCATACTCAATGCCGTTGTGGACCATCTTTACGAAGTGGCCCGCGCCGGCCGGGCCGCAATGCAGATATCCGTGCTCGGCGGGGCCAGGAGTACCCTTCTTGCCCGGGGTGCGCGGCGCTGCCTTAACGCCAGGCGCGATGCTTCTGAAAATCGGGGCCAGGTATGTGACGACCTGCTCCTCTCCGCCGATCATCAGACAGTAGCCGCGCTCCAGCCCGAACACCCCGCCGCTGGTACCGCAATCGACGTAGTGGATGCCGCTGCGCTTGAGCGCCTTCGCTCGCTCGATATCGTCGCGGTAGTAGCTATTGCCGCCGTCGATGATGATGTCACCGGCCTCCATGCGCGCGGCCAGTTCCTCGACTGTCTTGCCGGTCACACCGGCTGGAACCATCACCCAAACCGCGCGAGGTTTGGCCAGCCTCGCAACCAGCTCGTCGAGCGAGGCCGCGCCCCGGACACCGCGACCCGAGACGTTCTTAACGGCGGCCGGGCTCAAGTCGTAGGCGACACATTTATGGCCATCCTTGGTCAGGCGCCGCACCAAACTCGCTCCCATGCGCCCTAATCCGATCATGCCCAGATGCATCTTGAATTACCTTCCTAAAGAAAAGTGTGCAGCGCGCAGTCTCACCTTAAGCTAGTGTAGCCGGCCGTCATTAGACAGAGTGATAGCCACGCCGAATCCGCGGTACGCGCCATAGATTTGCCGCGCCAAAATACGTTGGACAATTTACCGATATCAATGGATCACTTCGAATATCTTCGGTACTCGCATATGTAGAGGGGAAAAGTGCAACTTGCGATGATCGTCGACCCTCATTGTCCTCTTCGCAACCTGCACCCTCTGTGCGATGCCGTACATACCGCAGCCGCGCAGGCAGCCCTCGCCGAAACTCAACCGGGTCTTTGCCCGCGGCGGCTGCGATTTCTTCCATAAAAGTTTCTGTCGAAAATGCATTGTGGGTAGAACCGACCGATCGCCACCACTGCACCGCTACGCCGATTTGGGTTGAGTGCAAATCGACGCGCAGGTTAGTAAAGGCGTAGGGCGAATTGCCTGCGCCTTCGAGCGAAGTTCCATCGATACCGTCTTTCACCACCATCGGCTCAAGCGGTGTCCCGGCCACGATGGATTGACCGGCAATAGAGTGATGCCAAGAAATGGGGTTATTGTTTGCATCGAGCGCAGCGCGTAAAACCTGGTAGTAGGTCGGTCGAAAATAACCGGCGCGCCCGCTACGTAGCTCATTGAGTTCCCTCTTGGTGGAATTATCGAAGTAGCGCCCTTCTTCCATTTCTACCACGACATGATGATTCGAAGCATCTACCTTCGTCTCCGCAATAGGTATGCCAACCTTCTTCCGTCATATCGGCCCGAACGTGCTCGTAAAAACCAGGGGGTGCAACTGAATGTTGCTTAAATACTGCAGCGATACCCACCGCGACGAAGTGTAAGACTTACTCAGCGACTGTAAATATTGCCAAATTCGCTCAGGGTTCTTACGGCCAAGATGCACAAATCTCTTCAATCACAACGGGCAGAGATCGGCGCTCAACATGGAACGAATAATGCTTCTAGTGACTTACACGCTTTCGTGAACATGAACATCATTTGAGGAGATTTCGCTATGAACGCATTAAATCAAAACATACGCTATGGCCTGGTTTTGAGATCCGCAGTCGCGACGATTCTTTTCGGCGGAATGAGCATGGTTTTCGCCGCATCTGAAATGGTAAAGCTTAGCGGGAGTAATGAAGTTCCGCCCGTGACCACGTCAGCATCGGGCGATGGGAGCATTAACGTCGCCGCTGACAAAACGGTGAGCGGCAGCCTGACCACCCAAGGCATGACCGCCACCGCCGCCCATATCCACGAAGGAGAGGCGGGAAAGAACGGGCCTGTCGTAATTTCTCTGACCAAAGATGCCGGTGATAAATGGGTAGTGCCGGACGGTACGAAATTTAGCGACGCACAGTACGAAAGCTATAAAGCCGGGAAACTCTATTTTAATGTTCACAGCGCAGCGCATAAGGACGGAGAAATCCGAGGTCAACTGAAACCTTAGCAGCAGTTTTCATAACGTTTTAACGCTGTGCGGCCGCGCAGGTACTGCCTTTGTATTGGAGATACTATGAATACACTGCAACCCATGCTTGATCGATCACGCTCAGTCACCATTGCCAACGTTTTCGCATTTGCAGTGATACTGATCGCCAGCAGCGGCGTAGCTAAAGGCAACATTTATGATAGTGCCGAAGGAAGTCGGATGTCAGGTGCGAAAGTCCTGCACGCCAGCCCGCCGCTGCGAATCAGCAAGTACGTAATTCCAGAAATATTGACCCCTGAAGTACCGACACGAATGCTGTGCGCATGCGTGGAAGGGTGGTCTCGGCGAGCTTGAACTGACTGGCATGTTGCCATTTGGTCTCGGACGTCGTCGCGCATTAGCCAGTACCAGGCAAAACCCCAAAACGAATCGACGACACCACCGCTCACCCCGCGTAAAAAGTTTTTAACCGAAATTCCGGACAAATTTTATTTAGGATATTTTCCATGGCTAAAGCGCCCCGCAACGACATTAAACTTCCACCCTCGAATCTGACCGGCCTTGCCGCGTCAAAGTCCGACGCCAATCGCTCTCAGCAAGCCGCCGCCGTAGCGGCGCAAGAACCCGGCGAGGCGTTGACTACTAATCAGGGCTTGCGCATCAGCGACAACCAGAACTCTCTACGCGGTGGCGTCCGTGGTCCGACCCTTCTTGAAGACCATATCCTGCGCGAAAAGATCATGCACTTTGACCACGAGCGCATACCCGAGCGCGTCGTCCACGCGCGCGGCGCCGCGGCGCACGGTACTTTTGAAGTGTACGAGTCGATGCGTAAGTACACCAAGGCGGGCTTTTTGCAGGATCCCAAGGTGAAAACACCGGTGTTCGTACGCTTTTCGACCGTCGCCGGGTTTCGCGGCTCGGCGGACACGGCGCGCGACGTGCGCGGCTTTGCCGTCAGGTTCTACACTGACGAAGGCAATTTCGATCTAGTGGGAAACAACGTCCCGGTTTTCTTTATCCAGGATGCCATCAAGTTTCCCGACCTCATTCATTCGGTCAAGCCTGAGCCGCACAACGAAATTCCACAAGCCTCCTCGGCCCACGATACGTTTTGGGATTTCATTTCGATGGTGCCGGAATCGATGCACACGGTCATGTGGGCCATGTCGGACCGTGCCATCCCACGCAGCTTTGCGATGATGGAAGGTTTCGGCGTGCACACTTTCCGTTTCGTCGACGAGCAGGGGAAGTCATGCTTCGTGAAGTTCCATTGGAAACCGGTGCTCGGCGTGCATTCCCTGGTGTGGGACGAAGCGGTCAAGCTCGCCGGCAAGGACGCCGACTTTCATCGGCGCGACTTATGGGAGGCTATCGACAAGGGCCAATATCCGGAATTCGAGTTTGGTGTGCAAGTGGTGCCCGAGGAAGATGAACACAAGTTCGATTTCGATTTGCTCGACGCCACCAAACTCATTCCTGAATCGATGGTGCCGGTGCAGATCATCGGCAAGATTACGCTGAATCGCAATCCCGACAACTATTTTGCCGAGACCGAGCAGGTGGCATTTCATCCTGGCCATCTGGTGCCGGGCATCGATTTCAGCAACGATCCATTACTCCAAGGCCGGCTGTTCTCCTATACGGACACCCAACTCTCTCGCCTCGGCAGCCCTAATTTCCATGAAATTCCCATCAACCGGCCCATCGCCGCGGTCGACAATAATCAGCGTGACGGCCACATGCGTCAGACCATCGTCAAGGGTCGCGTAAGTTACGAGCCTAATACTCTAGGCAAAGGTTGTCCGATGCAGAGGCCGTGGGAACAGGGCGGCTTCGTAAGTTATCCGCAACCCATGGAGGCTGAGAAAATACGCGCACGCAGCGAGTCCTTCGCCGACCATTTCTCACAGGCAGCGCTGTTCTGGCGTAGCCAATCGAAATGGGAACAGGACCACATCGTTGCTGCTTTCTGCTTTGAACTAGGTAAAGTCGAAGTCGCGGCGGTGCGCGAGCGCATGGTATCGGTATTGACCCAAGTCGATAAAGCACTCGTACAACGGGTTGCCGATGGCCTCGGCATGGCCGTACCTCCGCCGCCCGCCGGCGCGGAAGATGTACCCCGCACCGATAAGCCGACAGTCGACGCAGCGCTCAGCATGGCGAATACCCTCAAGGATTCGATCGCGGGACGCAAGATCGCGGTGTTGGTGGCGGACGGCGTCGATGCCGCAGCCATCGAAACCGTTCGTAAGACGCTCGAGGCGGGTGGTGCAACAGTCAAATTAATCGCTCCGCGGATCGGCGCAATCGGGAGCGCGGAAGATCGTTCGATCAAGGTCGATCACAGTTTTGCGACGGTCAGTTCCGTTCTGTTCGATGCCGTCTACGTCCCAGGTGGCGCGAGTGCGGAAGCGCTTTGCGGCAACGCGCACGCCGTGCTTTTCGTCAAAGAGGCTTACAAACACGGTAAGGCTATTGCCGCCAGCGGCGAAGGCGAGTTACTGATTACCCGAGCGGCTCAGTCGGCAGGCTCGGCGGAAGGAAAGTTTCAAGGGCCGGGTGTGTTTATTGGCAAAACGGCGGACGCTGCTTTTTCAAAGCGCTTTGCCGATGCCGTTGCGCAACATCGCTTTGCGGAACGCGTCGATATCGACAATATCGTGGCGTGAGTTTAGTAGAGGCCGAGTGTTCACTCCGCGGCTGAAAACGACGGCCGCGAATCACGATCCGCGTCAGACACTCGCAAGCCAGGGCTGCTTTTCGCAGATCATGCGGATTCAATGTCGCGTCCAATCTTTTATTTTTTAAATGAGGTTTGCCAGAAGCCGCTCCCCACCTTGCCGCTGGCAATGCATGCCGGGAGAAGCGCGCTGGTATTGGCTCCTGGCTCAATGCTATTTTTGTTTCCGTTCTTCGCGGTCAAGTGCTGCGAATCATGGATCCTAAATTTCTAGTTATGTGCGGCAACGAACAGACCGGACAACATTGTAGGAGGAATATCGACCGCGGTGCTCAATTGCGTCCAGCCCGCAGGGCGCCGGAAGGACAGATGCTCATTTATCCTCCTACAATGAGTGCCTGATGTACCCGGCTCGGTAGCGGCATCCCTGGTACCGAGCCGGTTCTTTTCCGCATTTCCCTTATGCGGTACAAAGACCTTACGTGGAGCCCGATACAGCGATTCGATCGCCCGCTTTACGCTTGTTGCCTTGCTTGTCCTTGACCTTCTGGTAACACGAGCAGCATGCCGCTTCCAAACCATCACTATCGACGATGGCGATGCTACCTCGACTGTAATCAATTAGTTTCCGTTGTTTCAGTGCGTGTGCAGCGTTGGTTACGCCGACCGGCGTACACCGAGGGATCCTCTGATTAAGTCCCTCGCGGCGCGCGGTGCACCGCAAAGGCTAGTCAGTCGAGGCTGCGGTCGCCGCTTCGGCTATCGGCAGCGTTACAGTAAATTCGCTGCCTAAGCCGTTTCCTGGACTCTTTCCCGTGATCGAACCGCCATGAGCCTCAACCAGTTGGCGCACAACCGCGAGACCGATACCGAGTCCGCCGCCGTATGAGGCTTGTACTCGGGTGTCGCGCACAAACAGTTCGAAGATATTGGGCAAAACCGGTGCCGAGATGCCGATTCCATTGTCGGAAACTCTGATTGTCATCTCTTCACCGACTACCTCTACCGCGAGAATTATCTCGCCACCGCTCGGGGTGTATTTATTCGCGTTGTCCAGCAAATTGCTTAATATCTGCGTTAACCGAATCGGATCGCCATACACGCTAAATTGTCTGGGCGGCAGCCGTATCTGCAAATGCTGTAGCTTTTTTACCATCGCCGGCCGGCACATATCCAGGGCGGCGCTGACGATGTCAGCTATCTCGACTACGCTGTGTTCAAGCCGGAACTTACCGGTATCAATACGTGATCCGTCGAGCAAGTCGTCAACGAGCCTTGAAATATGCGCCACTTGGCGCTTGATGATCACTTGCAGCCGCGCAAGCAACGGATCGTCCGTGCGGGCGCGTTTAAGCAACTCAGCGGCCGTGTGGATAGGCGTGAGCGGGTTACGCAGTTCATGGGCAACCATCGCCAGGAAGTTGATTTGCTGTCGGTGCGCCGCGGCTACTTTTGCCTCCATTTCCTGCGCGGTCAGGGCCGCAATCACCAACTGCTCGTTGGCCTCACGCAGATCTTGCAGGTGGGGCTCCTGCTCGGCGAAAACGAATTCGTGCCGGTTTGCCGGATGCCTCGGCGCCTCTACGTTAGCCGGACGCAGGTTGGGGTCATCCACGCTCTGATTGCTGTACAGCTCGAAACTGCCGCGGCCATGCTTCTTGGCGCGATACATAGCGGCGTCGGCGTAGTTGATTAGCGTCGCCACGTCGTCGCCGTGTTCGGGGTAGATGCTTATGCCTATGCTCGCGGACAAGTGCAGCTCATGTTCTCGCACGCGGCAGGGTGCGGCAAGCGCTGCAAGCATCTTTTCTGCAATCAGTACAGCATCGGCAGCGTGCGTTATTTCTGACAGCAACACCAGAAACTCGTCACCACCATGACGGCTAACGGTATCCGAGTGACGGAGGATAGACTGGAGACGAGTTGCCACCAGATGCAACACCTCATCCCCGACCGCATGGCCCAGCGTGTCGTTGATCTCTTTAAAACGATCGATATCGAGAAACAATATTGCTATGCACATTTCATGCCGTCGTGCCATGGCAATAGCGGTTTCCAGCCGGTCGAGCATGAGCGCTCGGTTGGGTGTGCCCGTTAACGCGTCGCGCTGGCTGGAATGAGTAAGCTGGTCCAAGTCGCTCACTGCCGTCGCGGCAAGGCTCTCCGCTTGCAGCGCCGCAAGCACCAGTTGCTCGTTGGCTTCTAACAACTCCACGGGGCGCGTCCCGCTGAAATCTCGCCGAGCCTGCGCTAGATCACGCTGCAAGGTCGCCAGTTCCGCGCGCGCCGACGCTACTTGCTCGTTGAGCAATGCAAGCGTCCGCGCCGACGCGGCTACTTTGCGTACATCGGGATGGTCCGCCCATGCCGACGAATCCGCAGTGAAGATTTCATCCATCGCGAGTTCCGATGGCAGCCTGCAGGGGCTCGCGGCTGCGGGTTGGCCGTCCGCCCAGCAGTCCCTCGTAGTCGATAAGGACGGCACCGATTTTGATGCCGTCGTCGTCGATATGGAACAGGCGCAGTTCATTCGAATGCGCACTCGCACGCACTTTTACCACCGCCAATACTCGCTGCAATTGGCTGCCGACCTCAATGTAACGCTGCACTACGATCGCGTCGGTCAGAAAGGCGGTGCCGTAGGGGCTGAAGCGTAGGTCGTTGTAACGGTCTTCCAGCTCGGACGTCATCAGCACCGAGACGCCGGTGCTCGCCAGCGCCATGACCATGCGCGACAGGGATTCGCGAAAGTCTTCGCGAAAAGTAGGCGCCAATAACAACTCGAAGCCCGATAGTGAATCGATGACAACACGGCTCGCCTTGAGCCGGTGAATCTCCGCGACGATGAGCATGGCAACCTCGTCGACCGACATATCCGAGGCGCGGGTATCGACTACACCGACCCGGCCGCCGTTAATAAGGTCGGCCATGACGCGGCCGCGCGATCTGTTAGGACGCTGCTCGAACGCTGCAATGACGCCGGTCTCGCCGCGGCGCGCGCCTTCGGCCAGAAAGGCCGCAGCCATGATGCTCTTGCCGGATCCGGACGGGCCGGCTATCAGTAACGAGTAGCCGCGCGGCAGGCCGCCGCCCATCATCTCGTCAAGACCGGGCACGCCCATCTGCAACCTAGTGTCTGCTGGGCTCGATGAACCAAGGGGAACGGGTACGGCAACATGAGCGGGCGCAAACACGCTGATTCCGGCACTGCTGATGCGAAACGTGTGCAGTCCTGGGAGGCTGGGCTGGCCGCGCATCTTCATGACTTCCATCTTGCGGACGACGGAGTTGCGCTGCACGCTTTGGCGCAACCAGATCAATCCGTCGGCGACGGTAAAAGCGGGGTTCGGATCGCTGTCATCGACATATTCGCCGATCAAAAAGGTCGTGGCCTGCCAACTCGTCATCAGTCTGCACAGATGCTGGATGAACTGCTGCAAGCTGCTGAGCGAGTGTTCCTCACTTTGGCTGGCAAAAGCAATGGCGCAGAAAGAGTCGATAAAGACCACCGCTGGTGCTCGGGCCTCGACTTCCGCGGCGATTCGGGCCAGCACCTGGTTGAGATCGCCGCAGGCCGTATCGTCGGTGAGGTTGATAAAGCGAACCGCGCTGTTAACCTTCTCGCTGTCGAAGAAATCAAACTGCTGCTGGTAGCGCAACATTTTCAAAGGTGGTTCACCCAATACCGTGAAATAAAGCGCGGGCCGTGCGGGTGTCGCCAGTGCGAACATGATCTGATGCGCTAAAGTTGTTTTGCCGCATCCCGGCGGCCCAGCGATGACATTAAAGGAAAACTCCGGCAGACCGCCGCCCAGCACCTCGTCCAGACCTGGCACGCCTGTTCGCAGGCGGTTAATCGTTGCTTTGCCGGAGGTCATGGCGTGGTGTCCTGCGCGGCATGGCCGCTGGAAAAATTGTTCCAAACGGGCCGGAATAGCCGCTCGGCGAGTGATGCGCCGATTAGTTTGGTTAGAAGATCGTAAAAGGTCTGCAGCAGTACACCGCTTGCGGCCGCGGCGTTTTGACTCGTTTGCTGCGATAGTATCGTCTGCAAAGAAGTAAACTCAGCGGGTCCGAGCGCACTTTCGTGCACCGCCGCCAACCAGCCATAGTTCGCACGTGTCAGATAGATGCTGCGTTTGTACAGTTCCGCGACACCGCGCTGGCCGATGATGGGAGACAATGCGGCAGCAACGTCGCGCCATATCGATATGACTATGTCAGTGATGCGCACGGCATCAGCGCCCTCCGTCGACATCCGGGCTAAGGTCGTTTGAACCGGTAGCGTCTCAATTTGCATTGCTTCGCCTGCGCTTTCTGGCGCATGAGAAGCGATTGATAAACTGCCTTGTGTCGAGCCGCTCAAAATAGATTTGTCAGCAGAAGAGTAAGCGGCGCATTCCATTGGGAATTCAACTCGTTAGGAATTCGCAGCGAGCCCTCGTTCGCTTGTTAACAGAATTCGTTACTATTCCGCAAAGTTACGGTATTAGATCGCGTCGAGCCGCATTCGTCTGTGCGCTAGGTAACATAGAACTGATGCGGGTATAACTCGATCCTCGCAAACGCAAGGCATTGGAAATGACCGACACCGAACTCAAACTCATGGCCAGCGCGGCGATCATCGGCGACAGCAGCCAGCCGGTGAACGGGATACAGCACGCCCGCCGCCAACGGCACGCCGAGCGCGTTGTAGACGAAGGCGAAGGCCAGGTTCTGCTTCATGTTGGCGATGGTCTCATTCGAGATGGCCCGAGCCTGGGCGATGCCGCGCAGGTCGCCCTTGACGAGCGTCACTTGGGCGCTGTTCATCGCCACGTCGGTGCCGGTGCCCATCGCCACACCCACGTCGGCCTTGGCCAGCGCCGGCGCATCGTTGATGCCGTCACCGGCCATGGCCACGATGCGGCCTTCGCGTTGCAGCTTGTTCACCAGCGCCAGTTTGTCGGCAGGCTTGACCTCACCGTGCACCTCATCGATGCCGAGCTTGGCAGCGACCGCCTTCGCCGTCGTCAGGCCATCGCCTGTGGCCATGATCACGCGCATGCCGGATGATTTCAAGGTTGCCAAGGCCTCCACCGTGCTCGCCTTGATGGGGTCGGATACGGCCAGCAGGCCGGCCGGCTTGCCGTCGACCGCCAGCAGCATCACGCTGGCGCCCTCGCCGCGCAGCGCTTCGGCTTGCGACTTCAGCGCCTCGACCGATACATGAAGCTGGGCCATCAACGCGGTGTTACCCAAAGCGAGTTGCCTGCCGCCCACGCTGCCACGAACACCCATGCCGCTGCTCGATTCGAAGCCTTCGGCCTTGTCGAGCGCGAGCCCACGTTCGCGCGCCGCCCGCACGATGGCATCGGCCAACGGGTGCTCGCTGCCCTGGTCCAGGCTCGCGGCAAGCCGCAACACCTCGTCTTCGGCAAAACCGGGCGCTGCCACGGCGCGGTCGAAGCGCGGCTTGCCTTCGGTCAGCGTGCCGGTCTTGTCGACGATCAGCGTGTCCACCTTGCGGAAGTTCTCGATCGCCGCGGCATCGCGGAACAGCACGCCCTGGGTGGCCGCCTTGCCGGTGGCGACCATGATCGACATGGGCGTGGCCAGACCGAGGGCACAGGGGCAGGCGATGATGAGTACCGCCACGGCGTTGATCAGGCCGTAGACCCAACTTGGCTGCGGCCCGAACAGCCCCCACATGACGAACGTCAGCAGCGCGATTGCGACCACCGTGACCACAAAGTAGCCCGCCACCCGGTCGGCCATGCGCTGCATCGGCGCCCTAGAGCGCTGCGCCTGCATGACCATCTGCACGATGCCGGCCAGCACGGTCCGCGCACCGACCTTTTCCGCGCGCATCACCAGCGCACCGGTGGTGTTCAGCGTCGCGCCGATCAGCTTGTCGCCGGCGCGCTTGGAGACCGGCATCGGCTCGCCGGTCAGCATCGATTCATCCACCGCGCTGCCGCCCTCCACCACCACGCCATCGACCGGCACCTTTTCGCCGGGGCGCACGCGCAGCAGGTCGCCGACATGAACATGGGCGAGGGGAACGTCTTCCTCGGCGCCGCCGGCGTTGATGCGGCGTGCCGTCTTGGGCGCCAGGCCGAGCAGGGATTTGATCGCCGCCGAGGTTTGCGAGCGCGCCTTGAGTTCGAGGATCTGGCCGAGCAGGGTCAGCGAGATGATCACCGCGGCCGCTTCGAAGTACACCGCCACCCGGCCCATCGAGACGAACGACGCGGGAAAGACGCCCGGCGCCACGGTGGCGACGACGCTGTAGACAAACGCCGCGCCGGTGCCCAGCCCGATCAGCGTCCACATGTTCGGGCTGCGGTTGACGATCGACCGTGCGCCGCGCACGAAGAACGGCCAGCCGGCCCACAGCGCGACCGGCAAGGTGAGCACGAGTTCGATCCAGCTCTGCGTGCCCATCTCGAACCATTGCAGACGGTGGCCGCCCATCGCGAGCACGGTAACGATGACGGTCAGCGGCAGCGTCCACCAGAAGCGCCGCTTGAAGTCCAGCAGTTCGGGGTTCTCGCCCTCGTCGAGGGTAGGCATCTCCGGCTCCAGCGCCATGCCGCATTTCGGGCACGCGCCCGGGCGGTCCTGCCGCACCTCAGGGTGCATCGGACAGGTGTAGATCACACCGCCGAGCACCGGCTCGGTCATGGCGGGTGCGGTTGCAGCCGAGTCTGAGGCGGCAACCAAATACTTGGCCGGATCGGCCGCGAACTTGGCCTTGCACCCGGCACTGCAAAAGTAAACCGGCATATCTTCGTGCTGCAAGACGTGCGGTGATTGGACTGTCACCGTCATTGCGCACACCGGATCTTTCAACGATTGAGCCGGCTTAGCCGCTAGCGCCCTCATTTCTGATTATCAAGCCGCTGATTGGACGGTGCGATTTCCTTCTCATTCGCGGAAATAATTTTCTTTACCCTCACTTTTATTGCTCCTGATTTGCCGTTGACGCGTTGCGTTTGCGCCATCTCGACGCCTTGCCGATGGTACTCATACATCATGGTCTTGAACTGACTCTCGGTGTCGTCGGCCTGCGGTGCTTTCTGCATACACTCCACTCCCGTCGCGATTGTACGCTTGAGGTTGTCCGAACCTTGCATGTGTGCCTGCGGCATGACGGCAGAAGTGGGTCGCGATGGCGAGGTCTGTGCCTGTGTTGCTGTCAATGCAACCAATTGGACAAAGCACATGACCCGAACTGATGTGAGCATTTCTCGTCTCATAAATTATTAGCTGTACCTATGTCTGTTGAAAGTAGGGAGGAAAAGCGTTAGCGCCTTCCGCCGGATGCTGCATACGGCGGATAACGGCTTCGCCTCATCCGCCCTACCCTCTCTTCAGCAAAAATGGTGCCTGGTTTATATCCGCTGCGATTCATTACGGTGACCACTCGTAAGGACTCGGTAGATGATCTGCAACACCTGCGAATATCTTTTACGAGAAAACCGGGACGCCGGCGGCCAAGATACTCTTCCTGCCGCTGAGATAGGCGCGCATCGCGGCAATCGCGATCGGCACGACACCGAAGACGATAAATACCACGTCTCCCGGGAACCGGGTCCACTCCAACAGCCGGGCTAGATTGCCGCCGGTGTACGCCAGGCCTCGCGCGTGCCAGTAGCCGTTCTCGAGCACATCGACAAGCTGCAGGATGCCGGCTGGGAATAAACTCAGAACGACCATCATCAATAAGCCGCCGTTGAGTCCCCAGAAGCCCACCCGAATGTATTTTTCAAGCGAGCGCCACAGGGCTTCGTCGACCGTCTGTCGAATGGCGAATACGATGAGGCCGATACCTAGCATGCCGAACACGCCCACCATCGCTGCATGGCCATGGTTGATGGTCAATAGCGTGCCGGTCTCGAAATAGCTGACGATAGGCAGATTGATCAGGAAACCGAAAATACCGGCGCCGACGAAGTTCCAAAAGCCGACGGCCATGAGGAAATAGAAAGTCCATTTGTGTGGCACCTCGACCCGCTCGCGCGCGGTGTCGGATCCTGGTCGGGATAGTCTGACGAAGTCCCAGGCGTCGAGCGTGATCAGCGTGAGCGGGACGACTTCGAGTGCGGAGAACAGCGCACTCAGCGCCATGTTGAGGCTGGTCTGGCCGCTCCAATACCAATGGTGCCCGGTACCGATGAACCCGCCACCGAAGTAGAGGATGGCATCGAGGTAGATCACGCGCGTTGCCGTCAGGCGCGTGACCACGCCGAACTGCAGGAAGATGATCGCCACCATGACTGTCACGAAGAACTCGAAGAAGCCTTCGACCCACAAGTGGATGATCCAGAAACGCCAAGCGTCGACGATCGAAAAATGGGTGGTGCCGTCGAAAAACATCGCCGGCAGGTAGAACACCGGGATCGCGATCGCAGCGCACAGGAACAGGCCGGCGATCTCGCGCCGCTCCGGGTCGCGCAAAGCCGGGAGCACGGCGCGAACCAGCAGGCCAAACCAGAACAGCAGCGCGGCCGCCAGCATCATCTGCCAGGCGCGGCCGAGTTCGAGGTATTCCCAGCCCTGATGGCCGAACCAGAACCAAAGGTCCGGCAGCATTTGCCGGATGCCTGCCCATTCGCCCAGCAAGCTGCCGACAACGACAGTGACAAGCGCGCAAAACAGGACGTCGATACCTTTCTTCTGCCCCGCCGGATCGCCAGCCCCGAGGGTCGCGGCAAGAAAAAGTGCGCCGGCGACATAGGCGGTGGCAATCCAGAAAATGGCCAGTTGCAAATGCCAGGTACGCAACAGGTTGCTCGGCAACCATGTAGCCAGGTCGAAGCCATAAAAAGTGCCGGGGTCGGCCCGATAGTGGGCGAGAGCGCCACCGACCAGTGTTTGCGCCAAGAACAGGAGTGCGACAACTGCAAAATACTTCAAGGTGGCGCGCTGGCCGGGGGTCACTCGCGCGCCGAGAATCTTGGGATGCAAGTAGCCGGGTCGGGCCTTCCAGCCCAGATAGTCGAACTTGCCAAAAGCAAGCAGCACCGCCGCTGTGCCGGCCAGCAAAAAGATAAGGCTCAGCGCGCTCCACAAAACCGCGTCGGCGGTCGGCGTATTGCCCGCCACGGGATCGTACGGAAAGTTGTTGGTGTACGAATACGCTGTGCCCGGCCGATTAGCAACCGACGCCCAAGCAGTCCACGCGACAAATGCGCTGAGTTGCCTTAACTCAGTAGGATCGCTGATGGTATCGGGGCTGAGGCCGCCGTTTCTGGCCGGATCGGCAAAGTACTCGTTCCACACGCCGGGTTGGTGCTTGAACCAATCTTGGAAAACGGGCCCAACGGTCAGCACGCCGGATTGGGAATCGTAGGCGTTGTGCTTCAGCTCCGAGCGTACTTCGGCTTCGACGGCGGCGCGCTGCGCCGGCGTCAACCGGTCAAGCGGGCTGCCGTGTTTCTGCTGGGCGAGGCGGGTTGCGCCATGCAGCGCGAGGGAGTGCAGATACGAGGCCGAAAAATCCGGGCCGAGCAAAGCGCCATGGCCCCATATCGAGCCGTTGTCCATCAGGCCGTACTTCAGAAACACTTGCTGTCCGTTGCGAACATCTTCGCCGGTGAACACGATTGCGCCATTGGAAACCGCCACCTTGTCGGGGATGGGAGGCGCATCCGTGTAGACCTTGGTGGTCAACAGGATGAGTACCGCGAAGCCGAGCGCCATGGTCAGAAGGCTGGCGCGCCGCCACCACGGCGATAGCGTCTCGTTGGTGCGGCTCTCAGACAGCGGCGCTGCTCCGGCAGCGATTTCATTCTGCATATTTGCTCCTTAACAGCAGTGGCTTCGTGTTTCGAATGTTCAGTTCGTAGTCTTCAAAAACTAAGCTTTCAATGGTCTTGAAATTGTTCTTAAATTGACCCTACATGCTGCGCTAGGTGTAGAACGCGCGTCTGTGCGCTATCGCACGTAGCAGGGTCCCACAACCGGGGATATCCGAAGGCTACGTTGTCCACCGCACAGACCGAGGTCGGAGCCGCTTGTATGCTAGCGAGTACAATCTGTCCGAAGGACAGGGTTGAGTCTCAGATATGCAGCGGAAACCGAGAATTGTTCAGAGGCGTGCCTTGTTAACCCACCGCTCGAAAAAGAAACTCGGGCGCTACACAAGCTTCTTTGACATTCATTGGAGATCGTTATGGCCCAATATCAAATAGCAGTAGTCGTCGGCAGCCTTCGTCGCGATTCATTCAACCGCAAATTGGCGAGCGCCGTGGCGGGGCTGGGACCGGCGGACTTCTCGTTCAAGCAAGTGCAAATTGGCGACTTGCCGCTCTACAACCAAGATGACGACGCAAACCCGGCCGAGTCGGTGAAGCGGCTAAAGGGCGAAATCGCGGCCGCTCAAGGCCTGCTGTTCGTCACCGCCGAATACAACCGTTCGGTCCCGGGTGTGCTCAAGAACGCAATCGATCACGCGTCGCGCCCATATGGCCAGAGTGCATGGGCGGGCAAGCCTGCGGGCGTGCTCGGCGCTTCGGTCGCCGCCACCGGCACTTCCATGGCGCAACAGCATTTGCGCAATATCCTCGCTTATCTGGACGTCCCGACGCTTGGCCAACCCGAAGCATTCATTCATGCAAAGGATGGATTGTTCGACGCGGCCGGCAACATCGGTGAAGGCAGCAAAAAGTTCCTGCAGAACTGGATGGACCAATACGTTGCGTGGGTGAAAAAACATGCGGCGTGATCGACATTTACCTTCGTTTACTTTTCAATGATAATTAGTTGATGAAATACAAAGATTACTACGCCATTCTGGGCTTAGAGCGTGGTGCGGGTGAAGATGATATCAAGAAAGCTTATCGCAAACTCGCGCGAAAGTATCATCCGGACGTATCCAAGGATCCGAAAGGTGAGGAGAAATTCAAGGACGTAGCCGAGGCCTATCAAACGCTCAAGGATGCCGAAAAACGCGCGGCTTACGATCGCTTAGGCAGCCATGAGGCCGGTCAGGATTTCGAGCCGTCCCGGGATTGGGGGAAGGAGTTCAGTACGCAGTTTGGCGATGGTGGATCGTCGTTCGAAGGCATCGATCTGTCTGACCTGTTTGCCAGCCTTGAGCGGGGTCGCGGCGCCAGAGGGCGCGCCAGTGCCGGCATTGCAATTCCCGGTGAGGACTACGAGGTTGCGGCGCAGATCAGCCTGGAGGAAGCTTTTAGCGGCACGCAGGTGGCTTTGAATCTGAGTGTGCCGGTACACGATCAACACGGCCGGCTGCGGCGCGAAACACGCACCTTCCAAGCTCGCATTCCCAAAGGCGCCACCGATGGACAACGCCTGCGCCTGCGCGGCCAGGGCGGCAAGGGACACAACGGCGGACGCGATGGCGATTTGTATCTCAACATTAAATTGCATCCCCACCCGCTTTATCGCGTCGATGGCTACAATCTCTACATCGATTTGCCGCTTGCACCGTGGGAAGCTGCGCTCGGCGCCACGATCGAAGTACCGACCTTGGCAGGGCCGGTTAATCTCAAAGTCGCGGCCGCGATCAACAACGGCCAACAATTGCGGCTCGGTAAGCGCGGGCTACCTATTCCGGGAGGAGGCGATGGCGACCTGTTCGCGATCGTGAAAATTGTCATGCCGCTCGAACTCACCGAACGCGAAAAAAAATTATTCAAAGAATTAGCTGAGGGCTCAACGTTTAATCCGCGCCGCCATTTCACCACGGAGACAGCCAATGCGACCTGAATCTTACGATGTGCTGTGGCTGGATCGTTCGCAAAGCGTATCGATAAACGACCTGATCGATCTATCGGGTCTGACAGAAGATGAAGTCCGCGAGCTCGTCGATGTCGGCGCTTTGGCGCCGACTAATCCTCAAGAAGTGCCGTGGACTTTTAGCGCCGATTGCATCGTGACCGTGCGCAAGGCGAGCCGCCTGCGCGATGATCTGGAGCTCGACTCCCACGCGTTGGTGCTGGCGCTCACGTTGCTTGAGCAGATTCGTGCTCTTGAAGAGGAGATAGCGCGATTGCGCGCACATCTACCGACTTTCAGACGCTACTGATAGGAAGTTCTCAAGTCTTTAACCCGACGATCAGAGAAATCATACCGGTCTGGCTAGTGTAGTGTTTCGTACTCAATGGAACAAAATAAAAATGATGGGTTTTTTCGTCTGGCGAGGCGCGAGGAGGCCGCATAGCGGGCTCTACGCAACGACGAGTAACGACGCCAGGCGGAAAAAGACGCATTTTTATGTTTCATTGAGTGCGAAACACTACACTAGTTACGTCGCCAGCCTGTTGGGAAGCAGCCGGTCGTATTCTTTCTTGACCACCTCATAGCACTCGCAAGTACGTTTCTCTAGCCCATTGCGGTCCAGCACCGAAATGCGGCCGCGGGCGTAGCGGATTAATCCGACCGTCTGCAGCTTGAGCGCCGCCTCTGTTACCCCTTCACGGCGTACGCCAAGCATGTTTGCGATCAGTTCCTGCGTCATGACCAGATCGTTGCCGCGCAGACGGTCCAGGCTTAGTAGCAGCCAGCGGCACAGTTGTTGGTCTAGTGAATGGTGGCGGTTACATACCGCTGTTTGTGCCATCTGCGTGATGAGCGCCTGAGTATAACGTAGCAGTAGGTGCATTACTGGACCGGCTCGGTTGAACTCGTCCTTTATCACCTGCGCTTTCAACCGAAAACCCTGGCCGGCGCTTTGCACCACCGCGCGGCTGGGCGTGGACTCGCCCCCCATGAATAGCGAAATACCGACGATACCTTCATTACCGACAACGGCGATTTCTGCAGAGGCGCCGTTTTCCATCACGTATAGCAGCGACACGATAGCCGTAGTAGGAAAATACACGTGTTTTAGGATATTGCCCGATTCGTATAGAACCTGACCCAAGGGCATCTCGATCCATTCGAGTTGCGGCAGCCAGCGCTGCCATTCGGCGTTTGGTAACGCGGCGAGTAAATGGTTATCTTTTGGGTCCGACGAAACGTTCATCGCAAAACTTTCGGAGCGGCTTCAGGAACTATCTAGCCGTGGTTTTACGGAAAATACTAATAATACCAGTCGCCTGCACGTCATGTGTGCGCTTGCGCACAAACGTGCGGAACGGCGGCACGACGGAATAGTTAAGCGTAAAACAAGATGCGCTAGCGAGGCAATCGATTAGGCCGCTGATAGTGTTCGATCAGCTCGATGGTCAATATGCAAACGGCAAGCCAGGCAACGCCGGAGGCAAATCCGGCGGCAACATCGCTGGCGAAATGGACTTGTAGAAATATGCGGCTGAAACCGACAGCCAGCACGATTAACACCATTGCCAGGATAACTGGCAAGTGCCACACCGAAGCAAGTGTCCGCAGCGCCACGTAGGCTAACATTCCATACGTGACCATGGCCCCGGAAGTGTGGCCGCTCGGAAAACTCCAACCAACTTCGCCCGCGAGACCTTGCTCGTTTAGCGGACGAACGCGCTCGAACAATTGCTTCAGCATCGGATTCAAAATCGCGTTACCGGCTAAACTTAAAGCCCAGCCTATGGCCAGCAGCCGGTAACGATGTCGCCATAGCACAATGGTCACAATGCCGCCTATGGCGAATAGAACCGGCCGATCGCCGAAGTGAGTCACTACCGCAAATATTTGCAACGATACAACGCTGGCATGGGTTCTAATCGACTGCGTTATGGTGGCGTCGACAGCCAAGAGTTGGCCGTCCGCTGCAATATCGTCGACGATCTCTATGAAAACGAATACTCCGCCCGCGATCAACATCAAGCCTAGTAGATTACAAATCCAGTAAACGGTATGCGGCGTTCTTTGCCGCGTTTCCGTCATAAAGTTGCTGTGACAGACCCACCAGCCGGCGATTGCCAGCATCAGTCCCAAGAAAAGCACTGCCAGAAAAAGAATTACCGCGTTCGCACCCGCCTGCGCCGCCAACGCCAGCATAGGATTGCTAACCATTAATTACCGGTAACGAGTGCGTCGAGATCGATTCAAAGGCTTGCGTCTGTTCAACAAAATCCCAGCGTTCCACTTCACATTGGCGCAGGACTAGGTCGGCCATAGTTTTCATTGAGTCGACACGGACTCCAACGCGAAAAATATTAATCGAGTTTGCAGTATTTCGCCGAACGCGATGACTGACAGCAGTACCCGCCTGCACAACCCATAGGGGCTTTTGCAGCTCCGGCCAAGACTCATGTAGCGGCATTAAGAAAGGCAAATGAATATGGCCGCCCATCACAATATCGACGCCTGCGGTGGCCCAGCGCCGAATTGCCTGCTCGCAGCCGTGGACGATATTTTCACGATCCTCCTCGCTGGTTACCGCCATGGGGTGATGTAGTACGACCATGCGATACTTGTTGGAATGAGCAGCCTCGCAACGCCGTGCAATGCGCTCAATTTGGCCAGTTGAAATCTCGCCGTCCTTGTGGCGGTACCAGCGCGTAGTATTGAGCGCGAGGAGCAACACGTTTTCGTCCTCGTACTCCGGTTCCAGGTTGTTGCCGAACGACCTAGTGTAATGACCGTAGGGGCTCATAAATCTAGCCGCCAAATTGAAAAGTGGAACGTCGTGGTTGCCGGGAATCGCCAATACGATCGGTATGTTCAAACGTTCGACGAACGCCCGTGCGGCGCTAAACTGTTTTCTAGTAGCGCGCTGGGTAATGTCGCCTGTCAGTAATAATACCCTGGGGTTCAGTTTCCGCGCCAGTTTTACCAATGCTTCGACCACCGGCAGACGCTCGGTGCCGAAATGGGGATCCGAAACCTGCAGTATTACCGTCAAACAGCAGCACGCTCGGGCGCAAGAGCCGCTGGTCGCAATAGCATCAGCGGTTCAGGTGACACACAAAACTCCAACGGCAAAGTTAACCATTTGATCTCCCCATCCGTCGCCACTTTAACTCGACGCGAGGTAAATCCCCGCGATCGCGTGACGGTAAGTCGCTTAAAAGTAAATTTCGCTACCTGATCCGCTTCGCCTAACTTTCCCAACACGCCACGGAATAAAAGCCAAAGCATCGCGAGGCGACCCATAGGCTGTAGCGTCATACCGGCGAGTTGCCCGGCATCGAGAGCGCTCGCTTCGGTAAAACCTAGTTGCTCCATCTGTAACGCATTGTTGCCGACAAACAACGATGGCGTGCGTATATCCTGTCGTCTACCTTGTACTTCCATACTCAAATGGAGATTACGATAGCCGCGTAATAAGGTCGCTAGGGCGGAACTAAACGCCACCCACCGTCTGCGGCCCAACTGCTGTTTCCAAATTTCACGATCTTCCAACAACTTCGGATAAAGCCCGACGCTGGCGTTAACGAGAAACAAATGATTATTCACTAGCCCGACTTGCACCGGCTGTGCGGTTTCGCGCAGTAAGACCTGCATACCTTCCTTGGTGTCGGCGGGGATGCCGTGGGTGCGGCTAAAATAATTAAATGTTCCTTTAGGCAGAACGCCAAACACGCAGTTGCTACCCAGCGCGACGTGCGCCACCGCATTGATGGTGCCATCGCCGCCGGCTGCAACCACGATTCCGTTTGCCTCCTTTGCACGACGCACAGCCTCCTGCGCCAATTCACCTATACGGCGCGGGTCATCTAGCACCATCATATGTAACTCCCGACCGGCTTCACTACACGCGCTTTCGATAGCGGCGCGCGTCTCGTCGGCATCGCTATCGCCTGCGCCGACGTTAAAGACAACGAATAGTGGTCGATTATCGGAGGACATGGGAATGTTTGGATCGAAAATTTTCTAGCGCAGAAATATCTCGACACCGCTTAGTATCACGGCCGACTGACCCATCGTACAAGGTCAATTGCCTATTCGAGAAAATGAAACCGGCGCGGCAACTGCGTCCCGCGCCGGTCCCACGCACTGGCGACAGACTTACCTAATCCATTTATGCTCTAAAAAATCTGCGCGGCTGACAATACCATCCTTGTCTTTGTCGAGCGTTTTCCAAGCTTTCTTGACGGAAGGATCCTTGTTTGCTTCGGTCTTGCTAATAACACCATCATTGTTGGCATCTACCCGAGTAAAACGCATTTCCCCGGCGGGAGCAGACGGCGATTTAGTTAACGTTCCCAAATACCGATCCGTTTCTACCCGGTAGTTTTGATCGTTTATGTCAGGCCAACTATCCTTTTGATACGCCCGTTTGGTATCAATCGCTTCCTTATCGAGATTGAGCGTCAGATCCTGGTTATCGGCAATATAGGTGAATGACTTCAATGGCAAGGAAATGAGCTTGTCGTTAAGATTCCATGACTGGTCAAATTCGAGCACGGCGTAGTGGATTTTGCCGCTGTTCATATTTATCACCATGTCGTCGATCTCGCCCATATCTTTCCCTACTCGGTCGTCGACGTCTTTTCCGATGAGCTCGCTGGCGCGAATCAATCTCTGATTCGGGGCGGTTTTGAGTTTTACCGTTTCGCCATAGTATTGATCAACCTGCTTGCCGTAAGTAAGCCAATCCGGCCAGCTATCTCGCGCGAAACCCGGCGCCGCTTTAAGTTTTTCCTTATCGACATTGAGCACCAGTTTATCGGCGTTAGCGGAAGTCGGGTTGAAAGAACGCACGGGATAAGCAAATAACTTCTCACCCAACCCCATGAATCCGCCGAATTCCAATATGGCATAGAACACGCGTTCGTTGTTGACGTCGATCACCAAATCTTTAATTTCGCCGAGATTCTCACCTTCGGGATTTTCGACGTTCTTGCCCAGCAGTTGGCTTGCCCGCATCAGTCGAAAAGCCTTCGCCGCCGCCGAACTTTGTTCAACCGCTTGGTTGCCTTCCGCTGCCATGGTGGAAAACGCCAACGGCATTCCCAGTACAGGAATCATCATCGAGATAACCAGGGTCGGTTTAAGTTTCATATTCATTGCTACTCCTCATTTTTCATCAATTAATCGGGTCGATTACCAGAGCGTGTCATTCACATGAACAACCGCCGCGATTGACCCATTGCACGTTCCGTGCCAAAACAATTCATGCGGCATGCTTATGTAGGTTGTTCGGACAGATGTTGACGCTCGCTGAGATCAGCTCCGATAGGTCTGTGAATACAGGTAATTTGCGCGGAGCTTGCAACGTTAACGCCATAAAACAAGCGATGAGCGCTAAGTTCAATTTGAAAAATCTACTCGATTTTTTGCAATCTTTTCCGATTGAGACCGATTTTCGGAATGTTTGGTCAACCAAATTCCCGAGATATAGCGCTTTTTTGAGTACCCGGTCGTAAACCTTAACACCGCTACTGAGAGCTGTGGCGAGGCTACTGTTCGGTCACATCGAGGATAGGCGATGTTGATTGGCACGTAATCTGCTCAGCTTTGGGTATAACCACAAGCATCACATCCAATCATTAACGAGAAAGGCATTTATTATGAAATCGAACCTTATAGTAGTTGCTCTGGCGGCAATGTCGTTAAGCATTATCACTTATGCCGCCGAGGAACAAACGCCGGCCAAGCCGCAATCGGGATCTGCGACTACTGAACAAGAAGCTCCGTCTCACCCCGCGACCTCTCCGACGGCAACGAGTGACGACAAAACCGGCGCGGGACCGACTGCCGCACAGAAGCCTACCCATCCTGCGGCCAAGGGCGATGAGAGTTCTGGTCAACCGACAACCCGCTCGGATGCCGGGAACGTTAGAGATTGGGACGCCATTGATACCGACAGGGA
>CAVQPB010000028.1:0-376354 GCA_963714525.1 uncultured Pseudomonadota bacterium | reverse complement strand
CTTCTGATTCTTGAGATCATATGAAGCCAACTGCAACCGGACGCATTCTGTTCTGGCACGGCGGTAGCCTGTGGATCGGACTTGCTGGCGAACCGACCGGTCTTCACGCTCACCACGCGGTCCAGATCGCGCTGCCTTTTCCTCGCGGTCGCGTGCAATTTCAAAGTGCCTCGGGAAGCTGGACGAGTTACACCGCGGCCCTTGTCACAGCCCACCAGCCTCACGCGTTTGAGGCTCGCGGGCAGCTTGTTGCGCAGATCTTCGTCGAACCGGAATCGCACGAGGGACGGCCTTTGCACTTGCGCTACCGCAATCAGGGCATCGTCGCGCTGCCGTCCGGAACGCTTGAGCCAGAGATCGCAGCGCTTGCCAGTGCATACGACAGGCGCGTTGGCGATGCAGAACTCATCGCGCTCGCTCGCGCCGCAATCGCCACACTTTCCGGCACCACCCCGGTGCCCAGAGACTTCTCGACGCACGCATTGCGCTCGTCGTAAAGCTAATTCGCGAGCAGATTAGCGATGCGATTCCGCTTAGTGCGATGGCCGCCGCAGTACACCTCTCGCCAGAGCGCTTTCGCCACCTCTTTATGAAAGAGATGGGAGTGAGCTTCCGGGCCTATTTGTTGTGGCTGCGGCTCGAGTGTTCGCTCGCTGCGTATGTCGCCGGCGACACTTTGACTGAGGCTGCTTACACCGCAGGCTTCGCCGACTCCGCGCACTTTTCGCGCACCTTCAAAAGAATGTTCGGAATCGCACCCGCGAGCGTTCGGCCCGAATAGCCGTTTCGTTCAAGCCGTCGCTGAGGTGAATCACTAGACTGGGCTCTGCATCACCTCACCTCAACTTGAAAGGAAACACATCATGAACACAGCTAATGAAGTTCTCTGTCGCTGTAACTCCTGCCCAGGCTCGGACTGTACCTGCGGCTGTCAGCAGCCCGTAGCGCAAAGCGTTTGCGCCTGCGGACCCGCCTGCCAGTGCGGTTCCGCGTGCCAGTGTCGGCCCGGCGCGACCTGCACGCCCAACTGCCGCTGCGCAGCCTAACGCAGATCGCGTCGCGCCGTGGGCCGCTCGACAAGCGGCTCTGGCGCGGGCCACCTATGCGAGTAACGTTGCGAAAGTAGCCATGAAAAGTCTTGCTAAGACTCCTCTGTAACCCTGCTCACGGTGTTCTCCTTGAACTGCATACCGGTGAATGCCGTAAGGCCATCCGATTCTTGACTACACATCGAAGGAGCAGGATCGGTGACCTGACCTGCTCGCGATTTAGTACCAACCAGTTATTTTTGCGTCGCATTGCGCAGTCGCGCAATACCGCGCGTTCGAATGTCGGCAGCACTCTAAAATTGCGCCTTGCGTTTTGTCGTGAATGCCGAAAGCCACCCGTTGCATTGCACAACGCAATTTACACAACGGGTCGAAATTTTCCGATCGCCGTTTTTACACAAGCTCCAAATGAACTTTTCGGCCTAACACTTGCGCAGCCCGTTGCAAAGTTTCTAGCGTCACATTGCCATCCGTTGGATTGAGAATGCGATCAAGCTGGTTACGGCTGGTTTTCATCATCTCAGCCATGCGTACCTTGGTGATGCCTTTTTCCTTCATTTCCTCAGCGAGTTGCCAGGCGATGACTTCTTTGATCGCTTGCGTACTGGCCTCTTCAAAGATCCCTTCTTCCTTCATGAAGTCGTCAAGGCTTGATCCGACGTGCGGGTTTATGGTCTTACGTTTTGTCATTGCAAAATCTCCTTCATACGTTCCCGAGCAATTCTCAGGTCTACCAGCGGAATCTTCTGGTTTTCTTGATAAACGCGCGTAGTGCCACCAATACGTCATCCGCGAAACAGAAAATTACCCGTGCTATGCGTTTACTTGGCAACATTGAGCGCACTTCCCAAAGCCCGTCGCCTAACGCACGGCATAATGGCATGCCGACCGGCCAACGAAATTGCACGCGCATCAAATCCAATCCCACGGCCCGTCTATCCGCAATCGGTAATGCCTTTAACCAATCGCGTACTGGCTCCCGGCCAGATGACGCGCGGTAAAACGAAAGCGGCGTATGGGGCAGATTTGGCGGCATGCATATCCTTCAAATAGACTGTACTACATAAAGTACAATAATGCAAATCGCAAAAGGGTTGGTGCGCGCTTTCGATCACGGCGCGCTGACATCGGAAATGTCGCTCAGTTATAAAAAAGCGGCCATCGATTTGCAATAGAGGCCGCTGATTGTTGTCAGCTAGATTTCTGTTTGTTCGGAAATTTCTAGCGCGTCATCAACCTCGATACCCAGATATCGGACGGTACTTTCGAGTTTGGTATGCCCAAGCAACAGCTGTACGGCGCGTAAGTTCTTGGTTCGTCGGTAAATCAACGTGGCTTTTGTCCTTCTCATAGTATGGGTGCCGTACGCCGCAGGATCCAAACCGATCGACGCGACCCAATCTTTTAACATCCGCTCATATTGTCGGGTCGAAATATGTTCCGATGCATGTACCCTACTTGGGAACAGGCATTGATCGGATTTTAGCTGCGCTTTCGTGATCCACGCGCAAACAGTATCGCGGGTTTGCTCGGTTAATTCGAATTGCACCGGGCGATGGGTCTTTTGTTGCATGACCATGGTACGTACCATCATTCGATTGCCCTGCATGACATCGCAGACACGGAGTTTTACGAGATCGCAGCCGCGCAGTTTGCTGTCGATAGCGAGATTGAACAATGCCAATTCGCGGACGCGTTTGTCCAACTGCAATCGGATACGGATGGCATAAATCTCCTTCAACTTTAACGGTGCCTTTTGACCGATGAGCTTTCCCTTATTCCACGAAATGCGCGGTCGCGTTGTAACTTGAGATTGGAGTTGATCACGAGTTTCCATTTTTGGCCTCCTTGGCCGGGTGAATGGGAACTTATTGTGAGCCGATTGGAAATGAATTGCCTCGACCGCGCAACGTAAGTGTGAATGTCAGCAAGTAACCGTCGCGTTTTAATTGGAGGTCGGCTTTCTGCAAATTCTTAATGCGCTCTACAGCGTCGGCAACCGCTGCATTTAGTCCGTTCAAAACGCAAACCGAAACCCGCCCGGTTAGAACACACTAGCATCGCTCGCGCTGTAAATTCCTATAACCGTAGCAACCTCGGATCATACAAAAGTTGCCGCTCCACTCTGACCGTGATCGATTTTGCATCAGCGTGATTAGGATTGATCAACACATTGTTATCTTCCGGTACGATCACCGAGGGTATGCAGAGCAACGTGGATTTGCCAGACCCTAGCCATTTGTCACCGAACAACATACTGGATTGGCCGATTGGGTCGGCTCGCCATGCGCGTGGCAAGTCTTTCTCTTTTGCCCATAACGCTCGTTCCCACACCCGATCCGGTACGCTTATTCGGATCAGAAAACGATTGCGCGGGGCTTGTCGTCCCACGTGTGCCAGGGATTCGAGATAGGCCAGAGCGACCGACCACGAGGTATAAACCATCGGGTTACCTACACGGTTCCACCGGCCGCCTATTTTGGCTGCGCCTGAGCCCGAAAGATCATCGGCCCGATACTCCCGTGTTTCCTGAGCTATACGCCACAGGATTACACTCAACCGTACACTCCCAACTCGATTCTCGACAAAGTGTTGGCAACCAATTCATAGCCTTCAACCGTATCCAGCAACGACAAGGGCATTCGCCCACCCAGGGAGGATATCGAATCGGTCATCCAGGCTTTGCCCGGCGCTTCCGCGCCAAACACCTCCACCGCGCGACGCAACACCTTGGCAACCCGACTCACTCGATCGCTTTCTTCCGCGCTGAGCGCTTCACCGGTGCGAATGCGCCGCTCTATCGTACTCGGCGCGATCTTAACGGCATCGAGAAACGCCGCGCGGGATAACGACAACAGACCCGCGACAAAGTCGATCGTTGACGCCGGTAAGCCATTGCGTATCGATTCAATGATCTGACTCGAATCACCAAGATCAAGAAAAGTAAGCGGCGAGTTGGCGAACAGGCTTTTATTGCGCTTGCGGGTTTTAGATATCACAACAGGTTCGACGACAATGCTTATGACTAACTTCGTTTGAGTAGATGCATTCCCTAATTTTAAGGCGTCTGGCGCGTATTGGCAACCCATCGTATGGCATTGCCGTGATTTTAGGCCACACGCCGCTTACCGAGCCTAGCCCGTATAGTTTGTTCGGCGGGTTGCACCCGCCACATTCCTATTCGCCCGAAAATCAAATTCTGCGATACCCTCGACGCGCGCCGTCTCCCCCCGATTTGGCTACGGATCCCGAATCGATAATTCCTCCTTCGCTCCTTCGGTTCTCAACATTTAATTTCCTCACCGTATTTATTGAACCTATCCCCGCTTCCACAGGAACTATCAGGGCGGATGTCCGAATTTGATGCATGGGATAGGAAGATGAAACAAATCTTTAAGAATGAACCGAGGGTTCAGCAAACTTTCAAACAAGCAGCGGTCCTGCGGCCCTATTCAGCGCTCTACGATCCCTATTCTGGTACGTGGAGCCTCACCCGCTGCACTGGCATCCCCGAAGCAGGCGGGTTCGTCGGCGTGAATGGCGTGAAGAACTCAGTAGAAACGGCGGCCGCCAATTTAGGACGCGCGGCGCTAGAGGCCGGTTACAAGGCATTCACGCTACTTTATAACCCATCCGATGGTCTTTTAGCGGATCTCGCCGAGTCACGGCTTGACGTGTTCGGTTGGGGTTCGGCTGCTGCACAACAGCTCGCGGACATGCTGCAGCCGCTACTTCGGAAGGAAGTAAGCGTGACGCTGGTGGGACACAGCCAAGGTGGCGCGATCGTTAACATGGCGTTATCGCGTTTAGCGGAGGCGGGCGTGAAAGCGATTCGGCTGACTGTGTGCGCGTTCGGGGCGCCCATCCCACGACAATCGTTTGCGGACAACGTCGCAAAACTTAATGCGACTTTGGGCTACTTCAAGGTCAATGACTTTGACGCGGTGGCGACCCTAATCGGGCGCAACGCCATCGGCCCGCGATCCGTTCTCGGATCGATTGTTCGTGTTCCCCTCTTGTTTACGAAAACATTCAGCGCCCACGGTTCGTACAACTACTTTCCATGAAACTAACAAGGATTGTGGTCTATTCACTATCATCCTGAGCGCAGCGAAGGATGACATTGCTAAAAACGGTGACCAGTTCATGGTCCGTGTTCAATATCGGCAATACCGATATAGGTGGCTTTCCGTGAGTGCACAAAATAGTTCTGCCATGGGAGAAGTCTCAGGATTAAGCGCAGAACTTTAGTCGGACGTGCGTCCATCAGCGTTATAATCGTTTAGTCAGTTACATAGTTTTGGGGTGCCCATGGGATCGATCTCCGATGCCGTAACGATACGCAAGCGCAAGTTCGATGTCGATGAATACCACCGGCTGGGTGAAGCTGGCATTCTCAATGAGGATGATCGTGTCGAATTGATCGAAGGGGAGTTGGTCGAGATGGCGCCGATTGGGGGAGAGCACGCAACCATAGTTTCTACGCTTACGATGATTCTTGCGCGGCAATGCGATTCGTCACAGCTTGTACATGTGCAAAATCCGCTCCGGCTTGATCGCACCTCGGAGCCACAACCGGATCTGGTTTTGGCGCGGGTGGTTCCCGGTTTTCGTGGCGTTCCAAATTTCAAAGACGCGTTGTTAGTCATCGAAGTTTCGGATAGTACTTACAACTACGATCGAAAAGTTAAGGCACCGTTATACGCCCGCGCTGGCGTGCCGGAGCTTTGGATTGTGGATTGTCAAAACCAGCGGGTAGAAGTGCATTCCGGCGGGAAGGCTGATGTCTACGAAAACGTTGTGAACGCGGACATGTCAGTCATTCTGGTTCCGCGACTCGCCGCTAACATTCGCGTGCAGTTAGCCGATCTTTGGGAATAGCCGCGGTCGTTGCCCCCACCCCGTCCCTCCCCCGCGCGCTTTGCGCGCAAGGGAGGGGGGAAGTAAGCTAGCGCTGCAGAACAGCAGCAGGCGCCGTTTTCGCGATCAGCGGATCGGCGTGACGCAGCACCAGTTTCCATGCGCCCTCTTCTTTGCGGAAAATGTGGTTGGTGCGCAAGGCCATGGGAATCGGTTTTTCTTGATCCACGAGATGCACTTCACTGCGCTCGATCGCCACGATGTAGGCGAGGTTTTCGGTCACACCGCAAGAGAGATACTCGAACGCCACTTTCGTGCCGCTATTCTTGAAACGCGCTGCAGCCCAATCGTATCGCGCGTCGACTTCCTTCCAACCCTTCTCAAAGGCGCCCCAGGCGCCCATGATCATGGCGTCGTCGCGCTGCGAGGCATTGTGTTTCCAAAGCTTGGGATCGCCGTTGATGAATCGATTAATGCCCTCTTCAAACCGCGGCAAGAATGTCTGGAAGCTCGCGTCTGGCGCAGCGCATTCGTGACTTTGTGCTAACGCGTTTCCGCTGGCGAATAGCGAAACAAAAAAACCAACAACGATGCAAGATACGAGTTTCATAACTCATGCCCTTTCCATTTTATAAAGTAACCGGCTCCGCCGCTTAAAGCTGGACGCGACTCACCGTAGTTTCCAAAAAGTCCCGGTGAGGTTCACAAGGCGACGATTGCAATTTAGCCTTAGTCATCCAGCACAGGAATCAGGCATAGTAGGTTTCGCGTGTAAGCCTCTCAGCACACGGTGTCGGGGATATCCCACAGCAAGCCAAACCAACAAATTCCCGCCGCAAAAGCAGCATGCCTGCGAGCAATATCCTGCTTGCCTCCTGGCAACGCATGCCCTAAGAGGCAATATCCATGCGGCTTGTGGCGCATCCTAGGGGATATCTGTTAATTTTTTTTCGCTAGGAATACAATAACGATCGGTAGGAGGGGTTCCTGGTCTGATCGCGGCAATTACTTGCATGTAATCCGGCTATGCCTAACCGACATTTCAACTATTCCATTTGGGGGCACGAAAATGAGAAAGATCTGGCAACATTCCCTTATTAGGCTCGGAGCGGTATTGGCTGGTGCCGCAATATCGACAGCGGCACTATCCGGCGATGTCACGCACGAGCGTCTGGTCAGCAGCGAGCGTGAACCGGGCAATTGGCTAAACCATCACGGTAACTACGAAGCCCATCGATTCTCGGGCCTCGACCAAGTTAACAAATCCAACGTCAAAAATTTGAAAGTGGCCTTTACCTGGGCCATGGGTGGTACGCAAGGCGGCGGGAAAGAGATCATCACTTTTCCGTTCGCAGGGCTGGAAGGCACATCGATAGCCGAAGATGGTTTTCTGTATTTGACCACCGGCTGGGGCGAGGTCACCAAGCTCGATACCCGCGGCGGTGTTCCGCGTTTGATCTGGAAGTACGATCCTCGGCCCGATCGCGACTACGCCACCACCGTGGCCTGTTGCGGCATTAACAACCGCGGTGCGGTGCTAGCCGCCAACATGGTGATCTCACCGGTCATCGACGGGCGCATTGTTGCACTGAACAAGACCGACGGCACTAAAGTATGGGAAGTGCAAGTGGCCGACCCGGGTCAAGGCGAAGTGATCACCGGCGCGCCGCTGATCGTCAAAGACATGGTCGTCACCGGCATGGCCGGCGCGGAATTTGGCGTGCGCGGCTGGCTCGAGGCGATGGATCTTAAAACCGGTAAGCGACGCTGGCGCACCTACACGATTCCCGGCCCGGGCGAGCCCGGCCACGAGACGTGGAAAGATACCCATGGCGCATGGAAAACCGGCGGCGGCACGACTTGGGTCACGGGTTCCTATGATCCCGAGTTGAATCTCATCGTTTGGGGCACCGCTAATCCCGGCCCGGACTGGGACAATGCCTATCGTCCCGGCGACAACCTGTGGACCGACAGCACCATCGCTCTCGATGCAGATACCGGCAAGATCAAGTGGGGCTTCCAGCATACGCCGAACGATCCGTATGACTACGACTCCATCGCCGAAAACACCTTCGTCGATACCAACGTCAACGGTCAATTCAGGCGCGCCACGTTGCATGCCAACCGCAACGGTTTTGCTTATGCGCTGGACCGCAAGACCGGTGAGTTTTTGTGGGGCACGCAGTTCGTCGATAAGCTGAACTGGACGCCGGGTCTGGATGCAAAAGGTAAGCCCGTTGCCTATAACCCGAAGGTGGATGTGCAGACGTACGCCAAAGGCACGGCGGCGGCGCGCGGCACGGCAACCAAGGGTCGCGGCACGGTTGAAGGCGTGCTGGAGCCGGGCCACATGGGCGGCAAGAACTGGCCGCCGACGACCTACAGCCCGCAGACCAATATGTACTACATCCCGACGATCGAGGGTTGCAACAAGGCCTATGCCGAAGTGACCGTACCCGGCGCGCACAAGCCACGCCAACTGTTCCTCGGCGGTGCGCCGTTCTCTACCTTCGAAGATCCAGCCTGTGGCCGCCTCTCGGGCAGCATTACGGCCATCGATGTGCGAACCGGTAAAGTTGTCAAGAAAAGCCATACCGTTCACCCGCAACTGGGTGGCTTCTTGACGACCGCGGGCGGGCTGTTGTTCGCCGGCTACGCCGAAGGTCAAGTCGTCGCATTGGATGCAGAAACGTTGGAGGAACTGTGGCGCTTTGAGACCGGTTCGGCGATTAATGCGCCGCCCATGACATTCACTTCCGACGGCAAGCAATACGTCGCCATTCAGGTGGGTTTAGGTGGTGCTTGGCCGCAGTGGTTCGTCAGCGCCACGCCGGAACTGAAGTCGCAAGTACCGAGTAACGTGCTGTACGTGTTTGCATTGCCATAACAAGCGCGCATGAAGCGCGGGCCGGCGCGATGTCGCGCTGGTCCGCGTTTCACAGTTACTCATTGCAACGATTTAGTAGGGGAACGATAGAAATGAAAAATAGTTCGAGCGGTGGTGCGAAAGCGCTCGCTGTCGCCGCATTGTCGCTTTGGTCTTTGCTTCCAAATATGATCGTGTTCGCCGAGGAGGGCGACCGGCCGGTGATCAAAGTTCCGCGCGGCGGCGGGCGGGAATTATACTCAACCAACTGCGTGCTATGCCACAAATACGATGGTCGCGGCGGCCCAAGCGAAGGTGGCTATGGCGCGGATTTACGCGTAACCAAGCTTACTTTCGAAGAATTGGTGGAAGTCATCACCGCTGGCCGCGCAGGCAAGGGGATGCCGCCATTTAAGGGTATAGTCGACGAAGAGAATATCGAAACGCTGGCGCATTTCATCCAGAAAGACCTGAAGCTTAGTCAGTAATCCGAGCGCGAATGCTTGCGCGCGATAGCAAGGCCGGCTCAGTTGCCGGCCTTTTTCTTTGCTTCAGCCAGTTGCTCCGGCGACAGCTTCTCCGCTAGCTTGTCGCGCCAAACCGGTAAATAGTCGATGCCATCGTCGACCCCCTCGCTCAGCCACCCATAGGCTTGAATCAAATCTTTGTGCGCGCCCCATCCTAGCTGCATATAAACCATCTTGAGCAGCCGTTCGCCATTTTTGTCGCCCGTCAACGCAAGTTTGCGCGAGAGCGTGTATGCCTCGGTGAAATCGCCCGACGTGCGGGCTTTTTCGTAAGCATTCCGCCCCGCCCCATAGATCGCCATCCGCTCGTCTTTTTCCGCTTTGCAAGCCGCCTCGTCGCTGGACGCGCAATCCATGTCGGCAGCGACGGGCTTGATCTCGCCGAAAGTCAATGCCACCACCAATGCGCCACTCAGTGCAAGACCCGCAAGTTTGAATGTCATATCAAATTCCCCCTACTTGGCCGCGGCCGCGCTATCGGCGAGAAATTTCCCTGCCTTTGCGGTATCGTAATAAAAGGCCACAGAGTCAAATTTTCCGCTCGAGGCTAATTCGTAAATGGCAACCATCTCGATTTTGACCGGCGTTCCCGAAACCTTATGCACCGCATCCCATTCGAACACGATGGCGGCAGAACGTCCGCTGACGATTATTTTCTTGGTAACATATTTCGCCTGAAAATTCTTGAACTCCCACGCATAGTAGTCGGCAAAGTTTTTCTTTCCTTGCTGATCCCCCATCGGGCTGCGGCGCGACACGTTATCGGTGAAATACTTCATCCACGCCGCGGAATCGCTTGCCTCCATCGCTAGGTTGTATTCTTCTATCGTCTGAACCAGGATGTGCTCTACCTGCATTTCCACCGCGCCTGCGGCAAATACAGGTCGCGACTGAAATACAGCTAAACAAATTAACGCGACGCAACAATAGCCGATCGCACCAAAAAATCTACCCACGGAACTCCTCCTCATCGTGCCTGTTCCACCTAGCGATGGCCGGCTCGATTAACTTAATGACTGATAATAAGGACAGAATTATTCAGCAGTCGGTAGGGCAACGTCAAGTCGATAGCGAAAGGGCGCCCGGAGCCTAGCGCTTGGCTTCCCGTGCGTTGGTTTATGCCACGTTAGAGGTCTGGCGGAAAATCAGATCGGATCGCCGACAAATTGTACGGGCTCGCGCCAGTAAATCATCAGCCGGCAACCGTTCGGACTGTTGACTTCGTGGTCAGAACCTGATCGGTTGATCACCAACCGCCCCGCGCCATAGGTATTGCAATCGTCGCGCTGTTCACCGCGTAGCATGTAGATGATTTCCGCGCGAGGGTGTCGATGCCTTGGAACGTGTGCGCCCGGCTCGTAGTCCAACAACGCCAGTTTGATGCGATCGCCCACGGTGACAAGCGGCGTAATGGTAATTCCCGGGCGCAGCGGCCGAGATTTTTTTCCGAGACGCGTGACCACGCTATCGATCAACCGGTACGCGAATGGAATCGTGAACCTATGGGTTCGCATAGGCTGCCTTGAGCGCGCTCGATATCGCATCGACTTCGGCTACCCATCCGACGATGCCGCCCTGCGCTTTGATCATCGCAATGGTCGCGGCTTTGAACTCGGGAAAATAGCTTGCGGTCGCATCATCGGCCAGAATGCATTCGTAGCCGCGATCGTTCGCTTCACGCATGGTGGTCTGCACGCAGACTTCGGTCGTGACACCCGCAAATACGAGATGGGTGACATGACGTTGTTTGAGTAGCTCATCCAACTGCGTCGAATAAAACGCTCCTTTACCGGGTTTGCTTAAACGTATCTCGTTCTCCTGGGGCGCCAACTCGGAAATAATGTCATTACCGCGCTCGCCTTGCACCAGCACACGGCCGAGCGGACCGCTATCGCCGATCCCGATCGCCAAATTGCCGCGCCGCTTTTTCGCCGGTGGGCAATCGGCAAGATCAGGGCGATGGCCTTCTTGCGTGTGGATAATCGGCAGACGCAATTCACGAAACGCCGCCAGCAAACGCCGGCATGCCGGCACAATCTCGCGCAGCGGCGTGACATCGTTGCCGAGTAGCGAACCGAAACCACCGGGCTCGATGAAGTCGCGCTGCATATCGATCAAGATCAGCGCGATGTTGCCGGAGTCACCCAGCACCGGCAAAGCGTAAGGATAAGGCTCGGCGCGAATCGAGTGAACGGTCACGCGCCCGCCATCGCGGCGCCCAGCGCGGTAAAGTTGACCTGTGCGCGCGGACTGTCGTAGTTAAACGCGCCATTGCTCATCACCAACACACGGTCCGACAATTCCAAGATCTCATCCAAGTCTTCGCTGATGAGTAAAATCGCCGCGCCGCGATTGCGTGCCGCCATTAACGCCGCGCGCATTTCCGCTGTTGCACTGAAGTCCAAACCAAAACAGGGGTTGGCTACGATCAAAGTTTTTAAATCGTCCGACAGCTCCCGCGCCAACACAGTTCGCTGCACATTGCCGCCGGACAAAGAGTTTAGCGGCACATCCACCGATGCGGCCTTGATGCGAAATCGCGCCACCAAACTCGATGCGTAGTCGCGCATGGTGCGGCCATTGAGCAGAAAACGCCGCCGCGCATAGGGTGGCTGGTCGAAGCGGCGCAGCAGCAGATTTTGCGCGACGCTCATCGTCGGCACGCAGGCGTTGCGCATCGGCTCTTCCGGCAGACAATAAAGATGCGCCGCTTGCATTTCCTGCCGCCTGCCGGTGTAAACGACATTTGCCGCACGCACTTGCCCTTGCTTAGGTTTGCGTTGTCCCGCAAGCATCTCGACCAATTGGCGTTGACCATTTCCGGAAACACCGGCGATACCCAAAATCTCACCGCCGCACAATTGAAAGGAGAGGTCACGAACCATCGTGCGCCCAGTATCGTCTTGGGCGCTGAGATTGTCGACTTGCAATTGAACGCCACCATCGACTTGATTCGCGCGCTGGGCCGGCTGTGAAAGTTGCTCGCTTCCTATGATCATGCGCGCCATGTCGGCTCGGGTGAGTTCGCCAACTTTGCCGTGGCCGGCGGATTTACCGCGTCTTAGCACCGTGACAGCATCGGCAAAACTTTCCACTTCGCGGAATTTGTGGGTGATGATGATGACGGTCAGCAGACCTTGGCGCGTCATGTCGCGTATCAAACCCAAGGTGTGATCGGCCTCTTGCGGCGTCAACACCGATGTCGGCTCATCGAGTATCAACAGCCGGCTGTTGAGATAAAGTTGTTTCGCGATTTCGACTTTTTGTTTTTCGCCCGCTGCCAGATCGCGTACCGTGGCGCCGAGCTTGATCGAGAACGGCATGCATTCGACAAATGCCGCCAACTCGCGCATCTCGTCGGACCATTGAATAATGCCCGGCAACTTACTGCGCGCAAGCACCAGATTTTCAGCGACGGTCATGTTGTCGACGAGGGTGAAATGTTGGTACACCATGCCGAGCCCAAGGGCCTGGGCATCCTTCGGGCTCTTGATGGCGACCTCGCGCTTATCGACAGCGATCTGGCCGTCGTCAGCGTGGTAGTAGCCCATGATGCACTTCACCAGCGTGCTTTTACCGGCGCCGTTCTCGCCGAGCAAGGCGTGGAATTCGCCGGGCGCGACGTGCAGCGACACTTGATCGAGCGCAACGACGTCACCGAAACGCTTGGAGAGATTGATTACCTCTAACTCGGGGGCTAGACCAGCCATAGCTAGTTCAGCGACCCGATCACATCGGCAAAAGCAGCGGAACTGGATACCGCACCGAACACACCGCCCTGCATTTTGACCATCTTGATCGCGGCATCGTGATTGCCCTTATCGGTCGCGCCGCAACAATCTTCCAGCAGCAAACATTCGAAGCCACGGTCGTTGGCGTCGCGCATAGTGGTGTGCACACACACGTCGGTGGTGATGCCGCACAGGACGAGGTTGGCCACACCACGGCCGCGCAATAACAATTCCAGATCCGTTGCATAGAACGAACCTTTGCCCGGTTTATCGATAACCGGTTCGCCGGGTAACGGCTTTAGCTCGTCGATGATTTCCCAGCCCGGTTCACCGCGCACCAAAATTTTGCCGCAGGGACCCGGATCGCCGATGCCGGCGCCGATCTGGCGGCTGCGCCAGCGCTTGTTCGCCGGCAAGTCCGAAAGATCCGGCCGATGGCCTTCGCGCGTATGAAATACATGCAAACCCTCGGCCCTCGCTGCGGCGAGCACGCGGCGTATCGGCTCGATCGGCGCACGCGTGAGCGAAAGATCGTAGCCCATGCGATCGACATAGCCGCCCTTGCCGCAAAAATCCGTCTGCATATCGATTACGATCACCGCCGTGTTCGCGGCGCGCAGGTCGCCGTTGTACGGCCACGGATACGGATCAGCCGCTAAGGTTCGTGCGTTTGGCATAGGTTTTTTCCTTGTAGCGGCGTTCCGGTGCGGGGAAGCCGCAACACGTTCCGTCTATCGATTTCACTTGATCTTCCCACGGCAGCCGATATTTTTCGGCGACCAGATCGTGCATATAAGTGTAGGGGCAATCCTGTGCGCCGCCTTTCACGGCGGTAAAACCACGGTGGCCGAACTGATAGATATTGTTCTCCACGCTCCAATGTAGCCGCGCTTCGCGCACCAGATCGGGACGCACTTCGGCGGTGACGATTTCGTCGACGAAGCCCCCGCCCTCGGCGATCACCGTGCCGTCGAAATTACGCACCATCGCCTCGCCCATGGAATTAAACACGCTATCGCTGCCGCACATGCACACACTGGCCGTAACCATTAGATTACAGAATGCGTTGGACTGATTGGTGATCTGCCAGGCGTGGCGCATCGGTGCGGTGTAACCCGCCGTGCGCAACATAATTTCCGCGCCCTTGTAAGCCGACTCGCGCGCCATTTCCGGAAACATGCCGTCGTGGCAAAAGATCAACGCGAGTTTGCACCCTTTCGGACCATCGCAAACCGGAATGCCCAGATCGCCCGGTTCCCACGGCTCGACCGGCACCCACGGATGCAGCTTGCGGTAATAAAGCTTAATCTCGCCATGGTCGTCGATGATGATCCCAGAATTATAGGGATAGCCGCCGGGATTCAACTCCATGATCGAGAAACAACCCCAGATATGATTCTTCGCGCCGATGGGAATGAGTAGTCTATCCAGCCCAAACATTCCCACGTGTGCCGTGTCCGGCGCTACACGCGGTATGGCGACGGGCGGGCCGACTGCAATCGATTCCTGCGCCGCCATTAACTCGATTTTAGAATCGCCAGGCACGGAGAGGCTTTAATCGCCGCGGCAAATGCCGAGCAATTACACTTGACCAATAACTCCTTCCACCAGCCAATTCATCGATTCAAGCCAGATATCGGTTTGTGGATAAGATTTTCCAGCGGCGATGATGGTCTTGCCCTTGTTGTCTTTAATCGGCCCTTTGTAGATCACGAAATTTCCACTCGCGAACGCGGCCTTGGAGGCGTCGCCGGCTTTGCGCGCCGCATCGCCCACTGCTGGGCCGTAGGGCGATACTTTAACCACACCTTCCTTTAATCCGCCGCGAACCAGATTAGGAATCTTGCCGCCGCCCTGGATCATTTTCGCGTAGTCGGTGTAGACCTTGCCCCAATTCCATTCCGCGCCCGTAAGATATTTAGTCGGCGCGAGCTTGGATTGATTGGCGTGATAGCCGCCGACGAACACACCTTTGCGCTCACAGGTTTCGACCACGACTTTCGGCGAATCCACGTGCATGGTGATGAAATCGATGCCCTGGCTAATCATGCTGTTGGTCGCTTCTGCCTCTTTCACCGGCAAGGCCCAATCGCCGGTGAAAATGACTTGCGTTGTGATCGCCGGATTGACGCTCTTCGCCCCTAGGTGAGTGAATTGATATTGCGCAATACTTGCGGGATCGGCTTTGCTGCGACGAAGCCGAGCTTGTTCGATTTAGTCGTGAGGCCCGCGACCACACCGGAGACATACTGCGCTTCGTCGATGTAACCGAAATAACTGCCGACGTTCTTCGGATGCACGCCGTCTTTATACAGCCCGCCGCAGTGTAAAAAAGTTTTGTCGGGAAATTGTTTCGCGATTTTGATAATGTGCGGATTGAAATAGCCGAACGACGTCGGAAACAGCACGTCGACTTTGTCGAGCTGTATCATGCTCTCCATGGCTTCTTGCACGTCGGTGGTTTCGGGAACTTTTTCTTGATCCACCGCCTTGATCCAATCGAGTTTGTCGAGGATTTGTTTGCCCTCGAAATGCGCCTGGTTGTAACCGTAGTCGTCGCGCGGGCCAACATAGATAAAGCCAATATTGACTGTCTTTGCGGCGAACGCCGACGTGGCGAACGACGCCATTTGCGATAACGCTACCGATCCCGCCGCCGCCTTCAATAATTGTCTGCGATTAAAGCCCATGTTTTATCCTCCTTCGCTAAGTTAGGGATTAAATCCTTCACCTTAGGTAGCGCAAGGTTTATGCCAATTGAAAATTTTTCCACGTTTCAACTAATTCAACGAGTTGCATGACCACGTTTGAAAAGACCGCTCGCAGCGTGATTGAAATTGGTGCGAGCTTAGTAGTGTTTGCATCATTTTTGCGCGCAGAATATTCAGGAAAGTCTGCCTGAAACACCGCATCTAGATTGCCTCGTGGCAGGGCATGCCTGCAGAGGCAATCTCGATGCGGCTCTCCAGCCTTTGCATAAACGCTTCATGCACGCAATAGCTAAAAAGATATAGGCCATTCAGCCGAGCTTTATGGCATGGGCTAGCCCATCCGGCTGATTCTTTTTCGCGTGACCCTCTCTATGATTCGATCACCATCGCAGCGGCGATGTGATGATCACTAATATGGAGAGGAAAAAATGTACGCAACCGATCAATCCCCAAGCACCCGTTTTCATATCACCCTTTGGCTGGGGTTTTTTGTCGCTTTATTATTTGCATCGCAGATGGCCAACGCTGGCCGTTTCGGCACCGAGTGTCAGCGCGATTATCAGAATGGCTGGCAAACTACATTACCCTACACCTGGGAGCGCTGCGATTGGTTTAACGACGAGTTGAACGATACCGATACGCAGGTCTACTACTACGATTTGCACGGCGCTAAATATTGGTGGGAAAGCACCGATGAGCTGGATCGGGTGAATCTAGTTTACGTTAATACCCACGGCGGCGGTTGGTCGACTGCATCGGTGTGGGCGATGTGGGATCAGGACGCTCTCGCTTACTCAAGTTCGATGCGTCTGGGCGATCAATCCTACGGCGCCAGCATTTTCTCTACCTACTCTTGCGAGACCTTGAAATTCAACGATGGAAAGATGTGGGATCGCATGGGACCGATCTTCCGCGGTGGATTGCGCATCGCCACCGGCAGCCACGATAAAGTCTACGACTCCATAACAACTAACGAGGTCGGCGAGGATTATGCGGACAATCTGCAAAAGCAGCACACCATTAAATATTCGTGGAAGGACGGTAACTCCGATTGGTATGCCGATCAAGACATCACGGTAATGGCGACGGGCACCAATCAATCGAGCTGCCATAGCCGACGCGACAATATGAAGTGGCAGAACTTTACCTCCTATTCGCGGCTGCGAGACGGCCAGATTGGATGGTACTGCTATACGTATTGGAACAACCTGTAATCCACTTCTTTAGGAGAACAACATGAAAATTATTCAAATGACCATGCGGCTCATCGCCCTTGTGGCATTCACTTTTACCCTCGGCGCACCTAGCTTTTCTGCCGATTATCCGCAGCGCGTAGCCGCCGCCGCACGCGCACAAAAAGCTGCGCTGGGCAAACTCACGGTTCCATTGCTGCGCCGCGCACCAGGCCTCGGTCGCGAAGTCGTGGCCGAGATGCTGCTCAAGCGCTTCAGCGATCCGCTCGATTCAATTCAAGCCTCAGGCCTGCCCGCGATCGAGCGGCGCAAAGACCGCACCGATTTCGTCGGCAAAGGTTGGGTGATGCACGTGGACGACGACGGCACCAGCGTGCGCTATCGCAACTATGGCTATCTCGACAACCCGGCCAACAATAAACCGCTGCCCCTGGCACAACGCATGAGTCAGGACACGCTGGAAAAACTGGGCATGGAATTCATCAAATCCCGGCTCGGCGATTTCATTCCGCTTGCGGCGAACGAACAACTGCTGCCGTTCTTTTCCGAGTTCCAAGTGGGTGGCGGCGGCTCCACCAAGCCCGGCGAAAAGCCCATCGCCGAAGAAGTGTTCGCCAATACGGTGGTCTTCAGCCGCGTTATCAACGGCGTGCCGGTAATAGGCGCAGGCTCGAAAATCGCGATCATCTTCGCTAACAATGGCAAGCCCGTCGGTTTCGATTTCGACTGGGCGCGCTATGAAGCGACCGGTTTAAGACAAACCACGTTGGGAATCACGGAAATCAACGCCCGCGCCGCGAAGCTATCGGCAGTCGATCTCAAATCGCCGTACACGAAAATGACGCGCTTCGAATGCGGTTACTTCGATTTCGGCGCCCGCCGCCGCGATCCGCTCGCGCCATTACAAACCGCATGCGCGATGCACGTCCACAAAAAAGAAATCGTCAACGCCGACTTGTTCGCGAAAGATCCTAATTCGGGGCACACCACCGCAGCGTACATGCAAGCGATCCCCCTCGGATCGAAACCGGCAGTCGATACGAAGTGGCCGGAAGCTCGGATTTTACTGGGCATGGGCGTCGAACAATTGGGCAGGCCGCCGATCGACGTACATAAATAAAAAAAGCCAACCGACCACGCCACGAGCCGCTCCTAGATTGGCTCGTGGCGTGGCCCTCTTTGAGGCGCGCCATTGAAAGTGAATGATCCATCGCAAACAAAATCTGGGCATTAGGAATGTCGTACAAGTAGTACTTCCCGGAATCTGTTTTCTTTACAGCTCATTGTTACATTTCGGTATTGCCGTATGCGCGGAATCGCAATACGATCATGCAATGAAAAAAATCCTCAATGGCTTTCCCGCCGCGCGAAGAATCGGGTCGTTCCCAGTCAGGAATAGTTCGTGAGGTGCTGGAACTTTCGCGCAAGAACGATCCCTTCGTGAGTTGTCACGATTTGATGTTGGACGTCTGTGGGAGTGTGGATGGTCCAAAAGATTTTTCAACTAATCCAAAGTATCTCGATGGCTTGAAAAAGGAAACTGATCTTCGTCGATACCGACCTGCTGGTTGTTATTCCGAGGCAACCGAGTCAGGGCTTCTCGCTTTCACTCAATAAAACTGCGATCGACGATGGCACTTCGCCACGAATCAACATGCGCTTAAACACTTCATATACATCCGTTTTAGAACCGGCTTTTCGTAATGCATCTTCGTCATTAAACCAAACGTAGACTATTAGTTTGCCGGGACTCGAAGCGAAGCGGAAGAACAGCCGATATCGGTCCGGCATGCCCCTTTTCACGCGTCGCCAGTTTGCATATTCGTGCCCAAGGTTTTCCAGCCGGAAATCCGGCTGGTTGGGATTGGACGGAACGTTTGTGTGATGGATTTATAGACGGCAGAAAGCAATCGAGTTTTGGATGACGCTTGTAGCCTTTTGGGTCTTCTTCGCAAGCCGGGTAACGCTTTCTCAAGCTTGTCAATGCCGCCTGAAAAGTCTGAAGTAGAAAGTTGCCAGCCGTTGGCAATCATTTTTTTCTTTACCCTATTCAACTTTCACACCCTTAACCAGCTTTCCGATCTGCCTTAATTGTGTCCGGTCAACGCGCTCGATTAGTTCCGGATGCCGCGCCATTTGATTCTCTAGGAATCGCAGAAAGCCGAGCATAACGAGATCAGCATCGTCGTTGATCGGGGCGTGGCGCATGAAGATTTTGCCGATAGCAAAACTTGGCCGTCAGCCAAAACCGTCGCACGCACTTCACCGTGGAACCCCGGATGCGCCTCGAAGAAAGCAGCGTCTAATCGGATTACTTTTGAATTCCCGACGGCTGTAACTTTGCCGCCATATTGCTTGTTTAGTGGTTCGGAGATTGCCATAATGATCTTGCTTGGTTGCGTGAGTAACCACATTTTGCGGGATCGATCGATTTCCGTCTACGGCTTATCGGTTTGGCCGTAACAAGTCCACTACCGATACTCTTTGCAGTTAGAATAGTGCTTTAAAACTTCGTTTTCCCTATGCCATGAACGCTCCCGAAAAAGTCCTCAAGCCGCAAGATAAACTTAGTTTCGACTGGGCCGATCCGTTGTTGTTGGAGGATTTGCTGACGGAAGACGAACGCCAGATTCGCGACACCGCGCGTGCTTATGCGCAGGACAAGTTGATGCCGCGCATTCTGGAGGCGAACCGTCATGAAACGTTCGATCGCAATATCCTGTTCGAGATGGGTGAATTGGGTTTACTCGGCTCGACTATAGATGGCTATGGCTGCGCGGGAGTGAATTACGTTTCCTATGGCCTGATCGCGCGTGAGATCGAGCGGGTCGATTCCGGTTACCGCTCGACGCTGTCGGTGCAATCGTCGCTGGTGATGTATCCGATTTACGCCTATGGTTCGGAAGCACAACGACAAAAATATTTGCCCAAACTCGCCACCGGCGAATGGGTGGGTTGCTTCGGCTTAACCGAGCCGGATTACGGCTCCGACGCCGGCGGTATGATCACGCGTGCAAAAAAAATCGCGGGTGGTTATTCGCTCAATGGGGCGAAGATGTGGATTTCCAATTCGCCGGTCGCCGATGTGTTTGTGGTGTGGGCGAAAGACGAGGCCGATGTGATACGCGGCTTCATTATCGATAAAGGTGCGAAGGGTTTATCGGCGCCTAAAATCAGCGGCAAGTTTGCGCTTCGCGCCTCGATCACCGGCGAGATTGTGATGGAGAACGTGTTCGTGCCGGACGAAAATTTATTGCCGAATGTGATGGGGCTCAAGGGTCCGTTCGGTTGCCTGAACCGCGCCCGCTACGGCATCGCCTGGGGCGTCATGGGTGCGGCGGAATTTTGCTGGCACGCCGCGCGTCAATATACGCTGGATCGCAAGGCCTTCGGCCGGCCCCTCGCGGCCAACCAACTCATCCAGAAAAAACTCGCCGACATGCAAACGGAAATCACGCTCGGCTTGCACAGCGTGTTGCGCCTCGGCCATCTTTTTGACGATGGCAAGATGATTCCAGAAATGGTTTCGATTTTAAAACGTAACAACTGCGGCAAGGCCCTTGACATCGCGCGTATGGCGCGCGACATGCACGGCGGCAATGGCGTGAGCGACGAATATCACGTCATTCGCCATTGTATGAATCTGGAAGCGGTGAATACTTACGAAGGAACGCACGACGTGCACGCGCTGATACTCGGTCGCGCGCAGACGGGGATACAAGCGTTTGGGGGATGAACGCCTCGCGTTCATAACAAGTACGGTCTGCTATCCTCGAATGTGGAATTCAAGGATCGATAGTGAAGTAAGCAGCACGTAACGCACACGTATTCGACCACATGCCGGACGGCGCGAGCCGAAACCGAATCGGCAAGCAGCAACCGGCTAACCAGATCATTGGTATCGACGACGACCCGTGCTCGGTGCATCAGGTCGCCAGGATTGCCGCAAGTTTCTCCTCCGTCAGGCCGCGCGCAACGGCTTTTTCACCGACCTGATCGCAAAATCGCTGGAAATCAGCGATCGCAAGGCCGCGTAACCGATCGTATTCTTCCGGCGGAATCAATACCGCCGCAGGCCGATCTTGCCTTCGAATCTCCACTGGCTCGCGCTGAACGGCATCGAGCATGGCCGCAAAACGCTGTTTAGCCTCGGTCGCTGAAATGGTGCGCATCTTTCAATTCCTTATGATCATTTTCGACAAAAGATCATTTCGAGAAAGCAAATCGTCTGTAAGAGGGTCTTCGCAGAGAACAGATGCCAAAGTACGCCAAGGCTCGTACCTCGCTGCTCAGGTTCACAATTCAAACTTGCGAGAACGGCCATTGGAAATCTTGCCATAACGGCCAGAAGCCGACTGATGCGGTGCGCAACGGGACGACAAGTCTTTCCAGAAAACCGCCACTCAATAAGGATACATAAACTTGTACAATCCGAACGATCGGGTAAATGAAGGCGCTTGATTGCTGACATTCATTGGCGCGAAAAGTATCGACACACATCATACAATGGGAATGCTTTTTAAATCCGACGTACGCAGACTTTAAGTTTGCGGCAATAGAAGAGTCAGTCTAACCGAGCATCGCATTCATTCGTGGCAATTTTCGACTGGTTGCGAGCACTGATCGTCGAGGAGTACCGCAGAACGGAAGGAATTGGTCCCCATCTCGATTTGGCATTCGCAGAATTCTAGGCATTTCTCTTTTCTTGCACTTGCCTCATCGTGTTGAACCATTGGGCTAATTCGTCGAACGACATCCTGTATTTCGCAGTACTGCTCTCCGTTGCTCTAAGCGCCTGCTCTGCGATGCGTTGACCGAGTGCTCGATAACTTTCAAATTGGTCCTCATCAAAAAACTGATCGGCTGTCGTTTGGTGCGGAAAGGTTGGATTACGATGCCGATATTCCCGAATCGTTTCACTCTCGCGTCCGGTAAACGAAGATTTAAAATACAGCAGATAAGCTTCCTCATGATTACCGTCCTTGGTTTTTTCCGGATAGGTAATTTTTCCAATAGCCCAGTTCTCGGCACTAACGGCGCCTTCGCCATCGGACTTCTCCATTTTTCGCAGTCGAAGCGCGTCGATATCAATATCAATCTTGATTCCAAAGTCGATTTCAGCACAGCGCATCAACGTCGCCAGCCCGTTGAAATGCATGTTGGGATCGGCCTCCCCATCGCCGACGATAATGTACTTGCAGCGGCGCCGCAACAATTCTATGGTCGCGAGGTTTTCGATGTGTCCGCCGTCGGAAAGATTGACCCAGCGGCGCGTTTCATTGAGCTCACCTAGCATTTCCAACAAAAAAGCGACGGGCCGCACTCTCCAACGAAAGCGTCCGCCGATGGTATCGTGACGTTGGATCAGTTCCTGGCCCGCTTTCACTACTTCACCTTGCTTGACGGTTATTGAGTCAAATCGCGAGAAATGATAGTCACGGTACTCGTTGGAGTGTTCAGCTATGATGCTTATGCTAATCCCGCAAAGGCCGCGATCAATAGCGCTAACTGTCCCATCGATTTCGCATTGCCCCATGGCAATTCGCGGCATTAGCAGTCGCTTACCCGAATTAACTTGCTCGCCGTTTTTTACATTCAGTTTGGCTTCGCGAGAAAATTGATATCTTCTGGTTGCCTCGCCAACTTCGGTTGGTGTTACGATCACGGTTTGATCGTCTTTCGTTTCGATCGTGGCAGTTCCCGCGATTTCGGTGAAAAGCTTTTCTCGGGTGCGCATCAACGTTGTGATGCTGGAACCTAAATAGCCGCCACCCGAGACTGTCGACATGTAATCCACATGATCGAATACACCGTACTTGTGTAGCGCCTGGGTGATTCCGAGGTTAAGCGAAGCGGAACGTATGCCACCGCCTGAATATCCGATGCCAACCAGCCCATGTTCGACGGTGGGTTTAACGCGATCATCAAGGCTCGTGAATAAGCGCGGCGAACTGCCCGGGTAGGTCTGCTCACGGCGCCGCTTGATTTCCCGCATTTCCTCTACAAAGACATCACCGAACGTGAATCCCATCGGCTTTGCTGACTGCTCTGGATCCTGTTTCCTCACCTTCCAGAGTGTCTTGTTTAACCTCTCCTCCAAGAGCCCTGGATTAGGCAACCAAAAACCAAGACGGACGTTCAATAGCGTCATGAACGCGACGAGAAATGGAGATGTGCCGCGGCCCATGTTGGGCGATGCAGCGGCAGCCGAGACCGCCATTGCAGTGGCTACATCTATCTGTGGAAACACCTGCTCCATCGTCGTACTACGGCAGTAACCGGTGCGAGCGCTACCGATAAAGCGCTTGCTGAAGATAAAGAAGTCACTCATGCGATCGCGAATGCCAATGTCTTTGCTTCCCTGCAGATTGAGTGCAACGTTTATCAAATGATATGGTGCGGTGGACCCAGCCTCATAGTGGCAAATGTCATCGAGATCGATATCGTCCTCGATATTTATATCTCCCTTGGTGTCTTGTCCGACCAAGAAAGCCGACGCAAGTCGGTCACGGTACAGGCCATGGATCGATGTTAGGTTGACGTCGACGGTGAGCCAGCAACCAAGCCAAATCACAAATGCGAGAAGCGCGAGAAAGATCACCTTCGGTAAAATGAGCGCATTGGTAACCTCAACCTTTAAGTTGGCTAGTCCCTCTTGATTCAACCGCCCATGCATTGAAAACATGAGATAGGTAACTAGGTTATCGACAAGCTCATCAGAAATTGCACCGTCACCCCCCTCGATTTTGCTAACCGCGATACGCGCAAGCTCGTCACTACCAAGAAGCGCGGAATCGTGCGTAGCGAAACCCTCAAGAATGTTTATCCAATCGGGTTCGGTCACCTCATTGCTAGTCGCTCGATCGATCAATTTCAAACGTGCCAAGCTGGCCAATTTGTCTGTGTCGTTTCCAAGAGCTTTTTCGGCCAATAGCACTCTGTACTTGTGTCCCTCAGGCAACTGATAAGGCAATTGGTCGAGAATCTCGGCATCGGCCTTTGCATTCGCTACTGGGTCGCTGACCAGAGGCGACGCAAAAGCATTTTGGGCGAGCTCTTCGAGGGGCTTTTTCTGCAGCGTTAGGAATTGCCGAAGCTGAATGTTCTTGTTTGCGTCTTGCCACGCAGCCTCCCAATCGGCAGTCAAAGTTTGTTCCAAACTCTTTGCTGGCTCTGGCGTAATCATTTCCCCGAAGGCCAGAGCGCGCAGGCGGTTCACATCGAAGTCATCAATTGCTCTATTTGCAAGTCGCTCACCCGCGACCCTGGCAATTTCTTCCATTGTCGGTTCCGCTCCAACAACAGGCTCCTTCGCCTGTTCTTCGTCTTCCTGCGCGAGATAAGCACGGGTACGGTAGAAGAGCGCGAGACTACGACTTACTGCCTCGTCTGTCACAGAACTATTTTCTACCGGCCTGAGCTTTGCGAGTAGGGCCAGTTCGCGCGCCATTTCAAGCGTCTTGTTGTGGAAGTCTTGCGTTCCCTCCTTAGGAAACTGCGGAATGACCTCCTCCAAGAACCATTTTCGTTGCGATTGTGAAATGAATCTTCTTCGTTCGCTTTCATCTATTGGAAACAAGAGGTCGAGGATCTCGTCCTTCGTAAGCAACGTGGCTAATTCTTTCTTTCCATGCAGTTTGGTGGCTTCTACTTTTCCGGGACCCTCATCGAACTTAGTTGCAACTTTTTGCGCAATTTTTTCTTCGGTTGTAAAAATAACGATGTCTTGTGTTGGCAGTTTTTTCAGCGCGCCCTTAACTTGTTCAATTACTCGATTGTGATCGAATCCCTCAACCAATCTTTTGAAGCGCTTACGGACAGTTTGTATAGGTTCGTCTTCGTCACCAAAATCACTAGGAACCGCAGTAGCGCGCCCCGAAGGTAAATAGTGTTTTACGAGAGTATTGAGCAACAACTCGGCGACACGATCTTCGCTTCCAGTATCCTGACTAATTTTTTCGTGGAGTTGGCTATACGCCAATCTGGTGATTTCACGTCGAAGCGGTGCGAGACTATTATCGGGCTGCTCAGAAAGTTTGTTTCCCAACGAGACATACGGCATTCGGCTCGAAATGTACTGACTCTCGGCTTGGCTTAAGTCCTCGGAGGCATTTTCGACTGCGTGGTTTGCGCTTACAAACTCGGCGACCACTGCCGCAAGCTCTGGTTGCATCTCCTGCTTATTCGCAACGTTTTTGAATTGAGCGGCCATTAAATCGACCTTATGAATCACCTTAGCCATCGTGCCGTAGCCCGCCTCATTTTGCCTCACGGCATCAAGGCCCAGTCTGGTCAATCCGCCAGCAAGTAATACACCGATAACGAGCATGCCCAAAACTGCGAAGTTTTCTTTGCTGGTGAAGGCTTTTTGTCTCATGCCCAGAACAATTGCGATGATGATTCCAAGCACCCCTACCACCGGCACCGCCAAAGGACTTAACATCCACCATGGCGAAGGGGGAAGGCCATAGAGTAAGAAATTCGTCGCCGTAAGGATCACGATTAGCGGCAAGAGCAGGCCAAGAATACCGACTAGAAACATCGCGAGCTTCTTCTTCACTCCACCTAAGCCCGACAACAGTTTGTTGGCGCCGCTCAACACAGCCAATACCGTAGTTGCCGTCGCCGCACCCCCCTGCCAGCCAAACTTTCTTAGCTGGATGGAGTCGTGCAGATATTCCAATATCCACGGCAACGATTCGAGCGCCGCACAAACGAAGATCGCAAGCAATAGCGCGCCAAAGGATCGTTCGTATAGGTCGCGTTGTTTAACGGTGCTTTCGCTACCCGTTTCCAAGCTTCTTGTGTGAGTCGCGATCTTATGAAGCGGCCCGGCTGCCGGGAAAATCAGAATCCACGCCACAGCCACCGCGAACACAACAAAGGTCATATAAAACGGGTGTGCTCGCATCCAATGGTGAGCGAATGCTAGGACTATCGATACAATCAAGAGGACAGGAAGGAAGATCAGAAAATTGATGATCATCCCGCGCGTGAGCAATGCCGCCGCCCGCAAATAATCGAGCAAGCCTCTGGCACCCATGTAGTTCGAGTGGTTGCGTATCCAGGTCAGATACGGCGATTCGAACGATCCGTTACGCAAAGGGAAGGGAAAATCGCCGGGCTTGATGCGCAATGTCGTAGCGGAATGGTCGTTATTATCGGATTGTTCCATTGCCATGCTAACCCTCAATTTTCATTTGCTTGCACAAATCCAGTTAGGCGTCCTTCGTTACCAAGTCCTTGGTTGGAGCTCCTTTCGCCATTTAGCACCAACGTCACACGCCGGAGTTATCCTGTCATAAATTCACTTTGCCGAAACCTGATGTAGCGGCGTGGGGAAAAGCGTCGAGTAATCTAACTTCGTTGGCGCTCGATCATCCTCGCATCACCGCGAGGACCGTATCCTTGAAATTAGTCTCGTTGTGAATGCGGGTATGACTAAGTTCGGCTTGGATCGCTGGTTCCGGCTCTGAGCATAAAACAGCGAATCACTCGGAAAATTGACTTTAATAAAGTCCCCCAAGGCAATTTCCGATTGAGAGGCAACAAGGTCCGCCTCAGCTAAGGCATCATCCAGCATCTCCTCGACGGTCGTGTTTGCTTCTTGCATTTCTAGGTCGAGATCGGCCCTGTCGATATCATCTTCAAGGCCTTCGTCTCCTTGGTCCGCGAGTGCGTCCAAAATTTCAGTGCGTAATTCCTCAATGGAGTATTCCTCGTCGGGTTCCATTTGTCCGCCTTGAGATACCAAAATATCATCAAGTTCGTCGTAAAGATCGCGATTGAGTTGATCATCCGAGTAGAGATCAAGATCGTGTATTGCGTGGACTGGAAACTGAACGATTGCCATCCCTGCGATTGCTACTGCGAAAATGGCGCTCAATTTACGGATTCGATGTGACATCTTCAACCTCCCCTCAGAAATTGAATTTCGAAAGCGACTCGCCCGCGACAAGACTCAGTTTGGTTTGTATAGTAAAACCAAAGTCCTGTTTACTACCTAATGGTAACGCAGCTTTTGCCTCAATGTCCGCAGGAAAGGCATGAGGCAAACCCGTGTGACGCTTCCAAATTAACGCGTGCCTGCGCTATCCAAGGAAGACTCATCCTGGGCATCCAGCAGCTCTTTGACAAAGTCGACATCGTCACCTGCATCGTTGAACAAATTAATGTAGCCCGCCAACGTTGGCTCCTTTGCCGGTGTGCGCAAGCCTAGCTTCACCCGGTTGCTTTCGTTGCCGCCCACGGTGTTGAATTTGGCAAGACCGCTATCACTGGCCACAACGCACGTGATGTGACCTTTACCTCCGGCAAAGATAAAGGCTATCAAGTCACCGGGTTTGGGCCTGTAGCCGCTGTTGACCTTGTAGCCGTAGCCACCTTTCAATGCCGCACGCCACCAATCTTGTACTCCGGCACGCCGTTGCTTGTGAGGCCATTCACCATTTGCCGCTTTGAAGCACCACGATAAAAACATAGCGCACCAAGGCAGCCTGCCTATGCCTGTGGTGTATTTATCTACTTCCGGCCCGCCGTTGCTGCCATCGGGAATTTCCATTACGGGAAGCAGGTATTGCGTCCACACTTCTTTGAGAAAATTTTGTCGAGGCGGTGACAGCCTTCCATAGCGACGCTTGAACTCTGCGGCAAGATTGCCGCGGGAATTGACCGGCGCAACAGGTGTCAGGTTGCTTTTCTGAGCATCACCGGTTGGGTTGTACAAAGCCCACCATGTTCCGGGCCCGACTTCACCATTACCCGCTAGATACTTTCCATCGGGGCCAAGGTGTGTGTTTTGGAAGTATTGCACGGCCGCCTTGAGATTCGGCCCGAAATCCTCTGAATCGGTGCCAGTCCATGCGCCCTGTGAGCGCAGCATGGCTTTGACAGATGGGACCAGAGAATGCTTTTTTCCGGCAACAAGCACAGGAAAAGTTTTGAAGGCATTAGCTGAAGTAGTGTCCATTTTGTGGTCTCCCCGTTCACGAAATGCTACCGGCTATTAATGCTACTTGGAACGTCCCTTATTTGCAATGCATGTACTTTTCATATGCCATTTTTTGCCCATCGGCACCAGGTGTGCCGGCGCATGCCACCCTTATTTTTCAAATGACCGCGAACCCGACATTCACGAAAAGCGGCGATCAAAATTCCGCTACGCCGGCTGTCAGCTGAAACTACCTGGTGCGCCACACAAGGCAATTCACACTGTGGGTCATCGTTGAACGCCGATCAAAAATCAGTGAGCGGTCTCGATCTTTAGCGTACTTTGGCGTCCGTTTTCTGCGACCCCCGGTAAGCTCTGAAACCTTACGTGGGCACCCGCGACGTTCACGCGCTGATGCTCGGCCGCGCGCAGACGGGCATTCGGCGTTTAGCGGGTAATTTGACATCGGCCTGAGACGCAATACCAGCGCGCCTCTCAAGGCATATACCTTGGAACGCCGCGCTAGCTGGAGATCTCCAGCCGCCCTATGTCCATTTTTAACTAGAGCCTATCTCAAACTGTGGCGAGCGGGATTGACTTGAGTGGGAGGAGCGGAACTGTATGGATAGTGCAGTGAGTACCGGATCAGGCAAATCAACCCGCGTAGTAACTGAGATACGCTTTAGACGTAGCCGATGGCGGAAACCCACGCTTGCGCGAACATGCCATCCGGCCGTTGCTGCCATTCGCGTAGCGCATCGGCCATGCGTTTGAGATCGTCTTGCGTCGCCCAGCCACGCTCGACGGCGCGATCGAGTTCGGCGGATTCTTCGATGCGGTTCGCAAGATATTCGCCGATGCGGACGAGATCCTCGTAACACTCGTAGCGCGCCGACATTTTCACGTCGCGAAAACCCGCTTGCAGCATGTAACCACCGAGCTTGCCGCCGACGCAGCCGTCGCCGCCATTGCGATTTTGCACCGTGTTCCAGTAGTAACCGATCGCCGCTTGCAACACCGGCGAACTCGGCGCGACGATGAAGCCGCTCCAATCCGGCGCGCAAATGCCGGCGACGCCGTTAGGTTTAAGCACACGGCGAATTTCATGCAGCGCTTCAACCGGCTCGCTCAAATGCTCGAATAAAGCGTGAGAGAAAGCGGCGTCGAATTCGCCTGCGGCGAACGGCAGCGAATAAATCGATCCTACTTCGAATTTGAGATTGCTCGGATAATCTGGCGCGTTGCGCGCGAATTCGATTTGGCTTTTCGCGTAGTCGACACCGGTAACGATGCCGGGAGCAACGATGCGCGCCAGATCCGCGCTCATGCTGCCCGGCCCGCAACCGCAGTCGAGCAACGACATGCCAGGACGAGATGAGGCAAAAAGAATTGCGCGTATTTGTCGGCGTGCCGCCCCGCCATAAACTGCGTCACACGCGGCGAATGGCCGGGGATGTAAGTTTCTTCTGGTTCACGCTACTTGATGCCGAATAGCTTGTTGCCGATGCCCTTTTTCGCCAGCGCTTCCGATGCTGTGGCCATTCCCTCTTCCGGAGATTTGACGGTATCCTGATCGTCGGCGATTTGCAGTTGCCCGGTCACCACCAAGTAACCGACCAAGATGCAACGCTTGATCCACAGTTGCTGATCGTTCGCCGCGAGATAATCCAACAATAGTTTCGCCTCCAAACTATCTTTGGGATCGAGGTCGACAATCAACTGCTTCAGCACTTCAGGCTCTGACTTTTACCCGCTAGTGTAGTGTTTCGCACTTGATGGAACAAAATAAAAATGATGGATTTTTTCGTCTGGCGAGGCGCGAGGAGGCCGCATAGCGGGCCTACGCAACGACAGCAACGAAGCCAGACGGAAAAAGACGCATTTTTATGTTCCATTGAGTGCGAGACCCTACACTAGGCATTTAACTTGAGATACTTGTACATGCCGCGTGCGTTGGCGAATTCCGGTTCCGGCATCACCTTGGCGTTGGGGAAATGTGACGTCATCTTGGTCATAAATCCCGATCCGCCGCCGACAAACAAAATCACATCCAAGTGTGCGCCATTACCGAAATGACGCTTCGCTTCGGTCAGCACTTGCTCGGTGATTTCGTCGGTCGCCGCTTGCACAATGGGTTTGATGCTTTGCGGCTTGCCGAAGCGTTTGACGCTGCCGGTGCGGATCGCAAGATCGAGTACTTTGCGCGAGATGATGCCGTCGCCGAATTGCGCGCGAAGCTTGGTGGCGATGCTCTCGTAAATATCCATCACGCCGGTTTCGCCGGTGCCCGAGCGCGCGTGGTCGATTTGGTGGCCTTCCAGCACGGTAACGCAATCGGTGGTGCGGCCACCGACGTCGATCACGCCGCACGGCCCTTCCATCTCGATCTGACTGCCCTTGTCGTCGTAGGCGTAATCAAACCAGGATGCGACCGCTTCCGGCAGAACGATATGCTCGACGATTTCGGCGCACGGCCCGCCATCCAAGGCTTTTACTTCCTTCAACAGCGATTCTTGTTTCAGTGCGATGAATTCTTCGTTGCGCACATCGCCCTTAAAGTAGTTGGAAAATTGCAACCCGGTGGCAATTTTGACTTTCTTGCCACCCATACCCGCCAGGCGCAGGGCATGATGGATGATCACTCGATTCATTTCTGAAATCGGATAGTCGTCGAAACGGGTTTCGTCGCCTTCGATTTTGTCGCTGACGGTAAACTTGCGTCCTGCAGTTTCGTAACTCCCGCCGACTTTGTCTTCGCTCCCCATGGACGACAGGCCGAATAGCCCCGCCCTGGCGAGGGACGCAATGCGCACTTTGTCTCCGCGCGACACAACTTTCGTTTCGGCATAACCATCGTCCACTCCCGCTAGCAGAAAATTGACACTCGGATTCTTCTCGCTAACTTTCTCGCTCATTCAATTCCCCTTAACCGTTGTAGACACCACCCACTCGAAATTTAGCCAACAACGCGAACATTAACGTCTAGGCACATGATTTACTTAGTGCATTTTATGCAAAGTTGAGACAAGAGTAAAATCGAGTTTATCGAGGTTACCGAGGCTGGCGTAATAGCACCATGAATTCCCCCGCTGTTCCTACAAAAATTATGCCAGACCCGACGCTCGGCAGGGCCTCCCTCGCCGCGATCGAAGAGTCGAAAATTCGCGAAGTCGCCAATGCCGGCATGGGGATGACAGACCTCCTCGCATTCTGGTTCGGTGAGCCGGATCAAGTGACCCCGGCGCTGATCCGCGATGCTGCCATTCAGGCCCTCGACCACGGGGCGACGTTCTACACCCAGAACCTTGGCATACCGCGACTACGCGAGGCAATCGCGCGCTATGTGTCGCGGTTGCATCGCCCCATAGAACCCACTCAAGTTGCGGTCACCAGTTCTGGCGTGAGCGCGCTGATGTTGGTGTACCAAGCGCTGTTCGATCCGGGCGATCGAGTGGTGATCGTCACACCGGTGTGGCCGAACGTCACCGAAGGTCCCAAGATACTCGGCGCGGCAGTCACGCGCGTCTCGCTGCATTACGACCATGGCTGGAAGCTAGATCTGGCGCGGCTCCTGGCGGCATTAACGCCAGGAACCCGCGCCGTGATTATCAATTCACCGAATAATCCCACGGGCTGGACCATGGATCGCGTTGCCCAAGAAATCGTGCTCGCCCATTGCCGCAAACTAGGCATTTGGATTATCGCCGACGATGTCTACGAACGCTTGTACTTTGACAGCGGCGCGCAATGCGCGCCGTCGTTTCTCGATGTCGCCGAAGAAAACGATCTTCTGGTCAGCGCTAATAGTTTCAGCAAATCCTGGTTGATGACCGGCTGGCGCTTGGGTTGGATCGTCGCGCCGCCGCTGTTGACCGAAGTGCTCGCAAAGTTGATCGAGTACAACACGTCGTGTGCGCCGAGTTTCGTGCAGCATGCCGGCATTGTCGCGCTGGAACAAGGCGAGAGGATCACCCAGGAATTGCTGGCGCGGTTGCAGACAGCGCGGGACTTTTTGATGCAGCGTTTGTCGGCGTTACCGGGCATACGGGTCGCATCCCCACCCGGGGCGATGTATGTATTCCTCGGCGTCGATGGCATGACGGACAGCGTTACCTTCGCCAAACGCTTGGTTACCGAAGCTAAGCTCGGGCTCGCGCCGGGGGCTGCGTTCGGCCCCGAGGGAGAAGGTTACCTGCGTTGGTGTTTCGCGAGTTCGACCGAGCGGCTCGACGAGGGTGTGCGCCGTCTAAAGGCGCAACTCATGCGCTAAGCGGGCTGCGCCTGGGCCTGGGCTTGAACGGGAACGTTGGCCTGAACGGACGTTTGCGGCTCGCTCAGGTCCAGGCGGCTGATCAATTTCTCGATCAACTGCTTTTGCAGCACCAGATCGCCCTGCTCGGATTTGATTTTCACCATGCTGTCTTGCAGTGCGTTTGAGTTTTCGTTGATCTTTCCCAGATTCGCGAGGCGCGATTCTAGTTGCGCCTTGTGTTCCTTGATCTGCATTTCCAATGGCAACGGCACCATTTTGATCCAGCGTTCGCATTCGGCGCGCGCATCGCCGAAAAGCTGCTGCGCTTGGGTAACCAGGCTGCCGTAAAAACGTTTGATCAAAAAGCTTTTTTCGGTCATCACATTAACCGGATCGCGGCAAAATACGTGGGTCTCGTGCATCAGCAGTTGTAGCTTAAGGCGCAGATTCTCCAGATCTAAACCGGGCAACTGCATCTTGTCGAAGTGGTAGCGCTGATGGAAATAGTCGTACGCCTCTTGCATGGTGATTTTCATGTTCTCGCTGAGGGCATGAACGCGAACAAACTCCGCGTTGATGGCATCGAACAGCGACTGCATCGAGCGCGACAACCCCATGGTCGTCCAGGTGCCTTCGATCGCCTCGCGGCTTTGGCCCAGTACGAAATCCAACTTAATGGGATTCAGCATTTCGATCAGCACATCTCGCTGACGTTTAAACTCGCCGCGCTTGTGTTTGTATTCCTCGACCGAAGCCATGTATTCACGGCGGTCGTTGGTGATTTTTTCCCACAGCTTGGTGGTGATGCTGCGATTGCGGCCCGACAATGCCAGGATTTCGTTCGCCGATTCTTGATTGGCATTGATGCGCCGCTTCAAGCTCTCGCGCGAGGCGATCATCATGGTGCCGATCTCCGCCATGATGGCGCGGCTGATGATTTTTTGTTTCGAAGGAATCAAATCCTTGGCGAGAATACGCTCCAGCGCTTCGATGCCGCTGCGCTTCACCATTTTTTCGTCGTTCTTGATCTTTCCGATCAAGGCTTTCTGGGCGGAGATCGCCAGCACGTTGTCTTTCGACAAATTCAACAACTTCGCCGTCTCGTCGATTTGGCGCGTGATACCGGCGGCGATTTCCTCTTCCGACTTAAGGTCATCCCACATCAAATCGATTTTATTGAGCACCGCGACGCGGCGCGAGTGGGCGCGCTGGACATATTTTTCCCACACTTCGAGATCGGATTTGGTCACGCCGGTATCGATGCCGAGCAGGAACAACACGGCGTGGGCATTCGGGATGGTGTTGTAGGTCAGTTCCGGCTCCAGGCCCAGGGCGTTCAGGCCCGGCGTGTCGACGATGGAAATGCCGTTGGTCAACAAGCGGTGCGGATAATTAATCAACGCGTAGCGCCAGGCGGGGATGTCGACCGTTTCCAATTCTTCATCGCCCTGGCTGCGGTGATCGTCCGGTATCAAACCCATCATGCGGGCTTCGAGCGTGAAAATCTTTTTCGACTCCGCCAGCATTTGCATGGCGTTCTTCATATCGCTGGCGGAATCCAGATTGAGGCGAATTTTCACCCATTCCACCGGCATGTTTTTTAGTTGCGCGATGGATTCGTCGCGGTAACGGGATTCGATCGGCAACAATCTTAAGTAAGGCGCTTCGTTCGCATCGTGGAAAATTTCCGTCGGGCACATGGTGGTGCGGCCCACATCGGACGGGAGTAAGCGCTGCTTGAAATCCGAAAAGAACAGCGCGTTGATGAGTTCGCTTTTACCACGGGAAAATTCGGCAACGAAGGCTAAGGATAAGCGCCCTTGGCGCACCGATTCGCACAATTCATAAAAACGCAGGGAATGCTGAGCGTCGAGTTCGCCATTTTTTTCCAGCCAGTCACGATAACTTTCGACCGCGTCCAGCAACTCATCGCGCCAGGTGTGGTAGCGCTCAACCTCCTGTTCCAATTCGCTTTTCAAAACCGCACTCATCTTGATCCGTCACCTGAAAAATATAATGTTAGTGATTGATACTATACCATTTTTAATGCTATAGACTCCAGCCATGCGATCGGCAACATCAAAATAATTTGGCAGATGACGAACAACACCAGCGGACTCAGATCCACCCGCCCTATCGTGGGTACGATTTTACGCAAAGGCCGCATAAAAGGTTTAGTCAGGCTATCCAAAACCGGGGTTATCGGGCTGTAGGGGTTGACCCAGCTTAGAATCGCCTGCACAAAAACCGCAACGATTAGCAAATAAATACTATATTTCAAAAGGTTAATGAACCCCAGTAAAATCACGACGGGCAGGATGTGGGGTCCCCCCGTCCACACCGAATGACCTTGCAAACTGAGTAAAATCAAAACTAACAGCGACTCCAAGCCCCAGGCAAACACCAAACTGGCTAAATCGAGGCCCTGAATGCCGGGAATCACGCGGCGCAACGGCTTGATCGCGAAATCCGTCAATCCCACCACAAATTCCGACAAAGCATTGCGAAACGGCGCCCTGAAATACTGCAAAAAAAACCGCGCCAGCGCCGCCAACACGAACAAATCGACTATGGTTTTGAGCAGAAACTGCAAAGCCTCGTTAAACATGGCTCTTACCTCGCTTGCCCAAATTCATTGCCCAACTCGTGGGCGCGCTCCGCCGCTTGCTTAACCGCGGCGATGATTTTTTGTTTTACCTGGGTTTGTTCCAAAGCCAACAGTGCCCGTTCGGTGGTGCCGCCTTTCGATGTCACTTTCGCCCGCAACACGGCCGGCGAGTCGGCACTCCCTAGCGCGAGCTTGGCGGCGCCGCTGAAGGTATGCACACTCAATTTACGCGCGGCATCGCTGCTTAACCCCAAGTCCTGCGCAGCTTGCTCCAACGCCTCGATGAAATAAAACACATAGGCGGGCCCGCTGCCGGACACGGCGGTGACGGCATCGATCGCTCGTTCTTCGTCGACCCAAATGACTTCGCCGACGGAACGCATCAGCGCTTCCGCGCGGCCACGATCTTCGCTCGACACGCTAGGCATGGCGTACAACCCAGCGATGCCCGATTGCACCAAGGAAGGCGTATTAGGCATGACGCGCACGATATTGTCGTGACCGTTGAGCCATCGCGACAGATCGGTCGAACGTATCCCCGCCGCGATGCTAAGAACTAAGTTTCCGCTGATGAAATTCGCCACCGACTTCGCGATCTCGGCAAGCTGCTGCGGTTTGACCGCGAACACCAAAACTGGCGCGGCGAGAACCTCGGCGTCCGGCGCTGCAAACACCCGCACCTTGAATTGCTCTTGCAAGCGCGTGCGGGCATCGGCCATCACCTCGACCACGCCGATATCGTCGCCGCGATAACCTTGTTGCAATAACCCTCCGAGCATGGCGGTGGCCATGTTGCCGCCACCGATGAATGCAATTTTCATATTCGATTTTTAGCGTTAACTTGGCGCTATCTTAACAGGCTTACCGTCTCAATTGCGCGGGCCAAATATCGCCGTTCCAACGCGAACGATGGTTGCGCCCTCGGCGATCGCAGCCTCGAGATCCTGTGACATACCCATGGACAAAGTATCGAGATCATGGCCGTCGCGGCGCAAAGAATCGTAGTGCTCCCTCACCTGATGAAACGCGCGGCGCTGCTCGCTGACATCATCGCTCGGCGCGGGGATCGCCATCAGCCCACGTAATTTCAAGCGCGGTAATTGCGCTACCGCGGTAGCGAGCATAGCCAGATCGTCGGGCGGCGCGCCGCTCTTGCTCGCTTCACCGCTGATATTTACTTGCAGGCAGACATTCAGCGGCGCCAGCGCGGCGCGGCGTGCAGCCGCAAGCCGCTCGGCGATCTTGAGGCGATCCACGCTGTGCACCCAAGCAAAATGTTCGGCAATCGCCACGGTCTTGTTGCTTTGGATGGGCCCGATAAAGTGCCAGACAATGGCCAAATCGCTGGTTTCCGCTATTTTTGCAAGCGCCTCCTGCACATAGCTTTCCGCGAATTCAGATTGCCCGGCCGCGAAGGCGCGCCGGATGGCGCTCGCAGGCTGGCCTTTGCTGACAGCCAAGAGGGACGGGGCTTTGCGGCCAGCTTGTTTCGCGCTTGCGTCGATGCGGCGCAGCACCTGTTGGATACGTTGCTCGATCGAGATTACGGGGCGATTAGCGGAGGAAATTTTCTACGACCTGTCGGCAAACGCCGTTAAAATTTCAAGAAATGAGTTCCCCCAACGGCAAAAAGCGCTTAGAATTTAGGAAACTTGCAAGATACTATTAAAGTAACTTCCAACTAACGGCACTTTAAACCCGCGCGGCGCAAACCGCGACATCACGGCACGGAAATTATAATGGAAATCTCTGAGCTTCTCGCTTTCTCCGTCAAGAACAAAGCATCGGACCTCCATCTGTCGGCGGGTCTTCCGCCGATGATCCGGGTTCACGGAGACGTGCGCCGCATCAACGTGCCCGCGCTGGAACACCGCCAGGTCCACGGCATGGTGTACGACATCATGAACGACGGCCAGCGCAAGCATTACGAAGAAAATCTCGAATGCGATTTCTCCTTCGAGATTCCCAATCTCGCGCGCTTTCGCGTCAATGCCTTCGTACAACAGCGCGGCGCGGCGGCGGTCATGCGCACCATTCCGTCGAAAGTGTTGACTCTGGAAGAACTGAAAGCGCCGAAAAGTTTCACCGAGATTTGCAATCAGCCGCGCGGCCTGGTGCTGGTGACCGGCCCGACCGGCTCCGGCAAATCCACCACGCTCGCGGCCATGGTCAACCACATCAACGAAAACGAATACGGCCACATTTTGACGGTGGAAGACCCGATCGAGTTCGTGCACGAAAGCAAGAAATGCCTGATGAACCAGCGCGAGGTCGGGCCCCATACGCTGTCGTTCGCCAACGCGCTCAGATCGGCGCTGCGCGAAGACCCGGACATCATTCTGGTCGGCGAGATGCGCGATTTAGAAACCATCCGCTTGGCGATGACGGCGGCGGAAACCGGGCATTTGGTGTTCGGCACCTTGCACACCAGTTCGGCGGCAAAAACGGTGGACCGCATCATCGACGTGTTCCCCGCGGCGGAGAAGGAAATGATACGCGCCATGTTATCGGAATCGCTGCGCGCGGTGATCTCCCAAGCCCTGCTGAAAACCAAAGACGGCAGCGGCCGCGTGGCGGCGCACGAAATCATGCTCGGCACGCCAGCGATCCGTAACCTCATACGCGAAGCCAAGGTCGCACAGATGTACTCCGCGATTCAAACCGGTCAAAATCTGGGCATGCAAACCATCGACCAATGTTTAATGGATCTGGTGAAGCGCAATCTGATCGCCGCAAGTGAAGCGAAGAAATACGCGAACAACAAAGATATGTTTATGGGTTAGAGCCCTGATATTGGGCTGCAAAGGATAACAAGTAATGGCCGCTGCAATCGAGCGCGAAAAGGCGCAGAAATTCATGTACGAGTTGTTGCGCCTGATGATCGCGCGCAAAGCGTCGGACCTGTTCATCACCGCCGGCTTTCCGCCGGCCATGAAGGTCGACGGCAAACTCACTCCAGTAAATAATCAGACCTTGACGGCGCAGCACTCCGCCGAACTCGCGCGCGCCATCATGAGCGACAAACAGGCGGCGGAATTCGAGTCGACCAAGGAATGCAACTTCGCCATTCATCCGGCGGACATCGGCCGTTTCCGCGTCAATGCGTTTGTTCAGCAAAGCCGCGTCGGCCTGGTGTTGCGCACCATCACCACCCGGATTCCACGGTTCGAAGAGTTGGGTTTACCGGAAGTATTGCAAGATATCGCCATGACCAAGCGCGGGCTGGTGGTGTTCGTCGGCGGCACCGGTTCCGGGAAATCGACTTCGCTCGCGGCGATGATCGGCCATCGCAACGAAAATAGCTACGGCCATATCATCACCATCGAAGACCCGGTCGAATATGTGCACGAGCATCGCAACTGTATCGTCAATCAGCGCGAAGTCGGCGTCGATACGGACAGTTGGTTTGCCGCGCTGAAGAACACCTTGCGCCAGGCGCCCGACGTCATTCTCATCGGCGAGATTCGCGATCGCGAAACCATGGAATACGCGATTGCGTTCGCCGAAACCGGACATCTTTGTATGTCGACCTTGCACGCCAACAGCGCCAACCAGGCGCTGGATCGCATCATCAATTTCTTCCCGGAAGAACGTAAGCCGCAGTTGCTGATGGATCTGTCGCTTAATTTGAAGGCGTTCATCTCGCAACGCCTGATCCCGCGCAAGGGCCTCAAGGGCCGAGCCGCCGCCATCGAGGTCATGATCAATTCGCCTTACATCTCTGATCTCATTTTCAAAGGCGACGTGCACGAAATCAAAAGCGTGATGGCGCGTTCCCGCGAACTCGGCATGCAGACCTTCGATCAAGCGTTGTTCGATTTATACGAAGAAGGGCTCATCACCTACGAAGACGCGCTACGCAACGCCGACTCGATCAACGACCTGCGCCTCAAAATCAAACTCGAAAGCAAGAACGCGAAAGATGCGGACCGCGGCGGGAGCATGGATCACTTGGAAATCTTGGAATAGATCAAAGCTAACAGCAGCGCTTGTAGGGTGGATCAAGCGCAGCGGATCCACCGTTATGTTTCGATCAGGATGACACTATTGTTTATTGCATTTCCGTAGAGTAGTTGAGCCACGAGCCAACACCAGAGCGGCGCTGCGAGCATGCCAGCCCGCAAGGCAAGCTAGATAAGGCTTCTGGCGTGATGCCTAATCGGACTTCATAGCATCCACGGATGCCTTGCGCATCGACCCAGTCTGCAACTTGTATTCAAACAAACGGCATTCCAACGGCCCGTTAAATAACGGCGTGCGCTTCGACGCGCTGAGGCGGATCAATTTCGGTAACATCGGATCGGCGCTGAAAATATAGGCACGCCATCCGGAGAATTGTTTCTTCAACACATCGCCCAATTTCGGATAGAACGCGGCGAGATCTTCCTGTTCACCCAGCCGCACGCCATAGGGCGGGTTCATCACCATGACGCCGTTCGGCGCCGGGGCCGAGCACTCCAATATATCTACTTGCTTTAGTTGCACCGCGCTCTCCACGCCGGCTTTGATTAAATTAGTTCGTGCGACCTTGAGTACATCCCCGTATTTATCGGAGCCGAATAGCTGGACTTGCTCTACCGGCGCCCGCGTGGCTGAACGTTCGAGACATTCGCGCCAATCGCTCTCGGAAAAATTCAGTAATTTTTGGAAGGCGAATTTTCTTGCGAAACCAGGCGCGATGTTAAGCGCCATCATCGCCGCCTCCACCAAAAATGTCCCGCTTCCACACATGGGATCGAGCAACGGTTCCGCGGGATTCCAACCGGTCAAGCGCAAAATCCCGGCGGCGAGATTTTCCTTCAACGGCGCTTCGATACGCGCGTCGCGATAGCCGCGCTTGAACAGCGGTTCGCCGGTGGTATCGAGATAAACAGTCAGTGTGTCGTTGGTCAAATAAGCATAGATGCGAACGTCCGGCGCGCGCCGGTCGACGTCCGGGCGTGCGCCCTGGGCATCGCGAAAACAATCACAAATCGCGTCTTTGATACGCAGCGTAACGAAGTCCAAACTCTTGAGCGGGCAGTTGCGTGCGTTCACGTCCACCATCATGCGCTGGTTCACTTTGAACCAATCGGTCCACGGCAACGCGCGAACGGTTCGATAAATATCGTCTTCCGTGCGATATGCCACCTCGCTGATGCGCCACAACACTCGGCTCGCGATCCGGCTTTCGAGATTGACGCGATAGCTCGAGGTAAACGGCCCGCGAAAGCCAACGCCACCCGCGCGGGGTTCGACGTCCGCCGCATCGAGCTCCTGTAATTCTTCCGCCAACACGCCCTCTAGGCCGCGTGGACAAGGGGCAAAAAAATGTTTGACTGTCATAGTTATGATTGGTGTTAACGCAGTGTAGGCTCGAGCAATGAGAGGGTGACGATCGCGTTCACACCCCGACCATCGGCACGATTTTCCAGCCGCGCGTTGCCATGATGAAATTCGGCGATCAGCCGCACGATGTATAGCCCTAAACCCAGGTGAGCTTCGTTGCCGCCTTGTTGCGCGCGCACGGAGACCATGGAATCGAACAGCCGCTCCTGCATTTCCTGCGGCAGGCTCGCACCTTCGTTACCGACGATCACCTCGACGGTGGTAAGACCGGCATTGACTCGAATATCGATGCTGCTGCCCTCGTGATGGAAATCGATCGCATTGGTTACCAGTTTATCCAACATCTGCGCGATAAGGTCTGGCGCACCGAGCATCAGCAACGGTGTCTCCGGCAATCGCAGATCGAATGATACATTCGGATGTACGCTGCGATAACCTTCCACACAACCCCGAACGACGACATTAAGATCGAACCGCTCTCGCTCGGCCTGTTGCAGCGATTGCTCGAGCTTGGTCGCCTCACTCATACGATTTAAGATAACGCTGAGCCGCTCTATCCCTTCCTGAGCGCGGCTTACGTATACGTTTGCATCGTCCGGCAACGCGTGTTGACGCAAGTTGTCCAGCGATGACCGCACCACCGCGATCGGTGTGCGAAATTCGTGCGACACGCGTCCCGCCATTTGTTCCAGATAGCGATTGTAATCGGCTAGGTGATGCAGCAGTTCGGAAAAGCTCCGTGACAAATCGCCGATCTCATCATCGGCGGTAGACCCGGCCACCAAAGCCTTGATCCGGCCCTTGGAATCGAGCGCCTGTTCCGCCTGATCGCGCAGGGCGCGAATGCGTTTCGACAACCGGGTCGCAAAAATCAACAGGGTCAGCGAACCCAGCAACAACACCGCTAACGCAACGTTGAAAAGACGCTCCAACGCCTGATTGCGCAACGCCAAGATCTCGTTAGTGGTTTCCTCCGCGATCACCGCGCCGGCGACCCTATCGCCGACCCAGATGGGCTGCGCCGCCGATAACACAATCGCGCCTCGGTCCGGCGTCATCCGCCAGCGCGCGCCGCCCGCGCCATTGAAAGCGGCTTCGATTTCCTTACCTTCAAGTTGTGTGGCATCGGCGAGATCGTCGACAAACGTTTGTTGCGGCGATTTCATCAGGCCGAGATAAACGCGCCGCAATGTTGCTGCATGCAGTTGCTTTATCCAACGTTTGTACCACGGGGCATCGCTAGGTGCATAAGGCTTTGCCGATGCTGGCCGCAAGCTGCCGCTACGCGCCAGCACACGTCCCAGATGATCGACTACCCAAATACGCGCTGCGTTGCGCGAAATTCCGCGCAGGATCGCATCGATTTCGATACCGGGAATGACGACCCCGAGCATAGCGTCGCCCGTGCCTAAGCGCTCCACGCTTTGCAGCTCGCGGTCATTGGTCACGTTCACCAGATCAAATCCCAGCTTCCCCGTCACCTGTTGCAAGGGGATTTTTACTTCCAATTGGTAACCGCGTTTGCTGTTGCGCCAGGCTGCTTCCACCGATTCATCGACTGTCAAACGCTCGCTACCATCGGCGGCAATCGACAAACGCATTGTATCCACTCGCGGCGCTTGCGCCAAAACCAAGCTTATTCGAAACGGCTCGGCGTCGACCCGACCGAGGAATAATTCCAGATGGTCGGCTTGATCGTACAAGGTGTCTTTATTCTTCAGTATTTCAACCTCGTTATCCTTAACGTCAAACATCAAATAAAGAAACTGATCGTACTTGCCAACCTGCTGAGTGAACGAGAATCCCTGATTGCCCCGATACTGGATTTTCTTAACGTCCTGAGAGGCCCAGTCATTCAGTTCACCGTCCAGGTTGATCGGCTTGGCCAATGTGCGCGCGTAAAGTAGACCGTTACCTTGCTGATCGGCGTTTGAGCTTAGCTCAAACAATTGCGGGCGATCGTGTAACGCAGTCGCAACCGCCTGCGCTGTCCCGGATAACACCCGTTCCTGACCCTGACGCAAGAAATTTTCCACTTCGAGTATGTAGCGATATCCCACCCACGGAATCGCGAGCAGGATTAGCGACACGAGGAACACCTGGCCGCGTATGCCAAAAGGGATGCGAAAGTTCACGGCTCAGACGACTATGATTTCCAACGGTAGCCGATCCCATAAACCGTATCGATGCGATCAAATTTTCCATCGACTTCAAGAAACTTCTTGCGCATGCGTTTAATGTGCGACGTGATGGTGCTGTCGTCAACCGTCAGTTCCGCGTCGCGCATCAGTTGATCGCGATCCTTTACATGCCCGGGGAATTTCGCCAGCGCATGGACCATCCAGAACTCCGTCAACGTCAGATCCACGGCTTTACCCTGCCAAGAGACCGTGAAACGCTTCATGTCGATGCAAAGTTGATCGCGCTCGATGATGTCGTCGGAACTGGGCGGCGAATCGAGCAGATCACTGCGGCGAAACAGCGCGGAAATACGCGCGAGCAGATGATGCAGGCTGACATCCTTGGTCAAATAGTCGTCGGCACCCATGCGCAAACCGGCGACGGTATCGAAGTCGCTGTCCCGCGCCGTGAGAAAAATAATCGGCAGGGTCGGCGACAGCGCGCGTAAATCGCGGCACAGCGAGAATCCCCCGTCGACCTCATCGCCCAGACCGATATCGATAAGCGCCAGGTTCGGCAGGCGCTGCTTGAACGCATCCATTGCGGATCTGCGCGCGGGATAGGTATTGACGTCGTAGCCCTGGCGGCGCAACACGTCGGCGTAGTTCTCCCGGATCAAGGGTTCGTCTTCAACGATGGCGATGGTTCGGCTCATGGAATTTTCAGAACGATACAGTAACTGGACTATACAACACAGCGTCGGTCTCGCCGCTCTGCCGTCATAGATGCCATGATTTTGCCATTTTTCCACCGCGCTTAGTCATTTCTTTCAGGAACGACGCCATCTTTCCCCGCTGTAATTCAATCCATGCCTAGCCTGGTTCGGGCGAGGCGATAACTAGGGGATCACGATGCATCAAGTTCGTTTCAATATTTTTGCGGATTTTCTTCGGACCGTAGGCGCCAGCTTGGTCGTCGGACTCATCTGGAGCGGCGCCGCGATGCTGGTCGTGCTTTTTATCGCTCACCACGCGGGCGCACAAGAAATGATGCTGGAGAAGATGGAAAAACTCGGCGATGCCAAAGAAGGCCGATTGGTGTTCAAAACCAAAAACGGTCTGCTGGCCGTGCCGACGCTCAAGACCGATGTCGACATGCGCATTACCGGCATGATCGCCCGGGTAAAAGTCGAGCAGCACTTCAAAAACCCGACGCAGGAATGGATGGAAGCCGTGTATGTGTTCCCGCTGCCGGAGGAAAGCGCCGTCGATCATCTCGATATGAAAGTCGGTGAGCGCGTGATTCAAGGCCAGATCAAAGAGAAAGAAGCAGCGAAAATGACCTATGAGGCCGCGAAACAGGAAGGTAAGAAAGCGACCTTGCTGGAACAGGAGCGGAGCAATATTTTCACTACCAACGTCGCCAACATCGGGCCGCACGAGGAAATCAGCGTCGCCATCGAATACCAGGAAACCCTGCGCTACGACCAAGGCCGGTTTCGCATTCGCTTTCCCATGGTGGTCGCGCCGCGCTACATTCCCGGCATGCCCATGGCAACGGGGTTCATCGGCACGGGTTTTTCGCCGAACACCGATCAAGTGCCCGATGCCAGCCGCATCACGCCGCCGGTGTTGCATCCGAGTAAAGGCTTGATCAATCCGGTCACCATCAAAGTCGATCTCGATGCCGGATTTCAGTTGGCGAAATTGGAAAGCCCGTATCACAAGACCAACATGCAGCAAAGCGGTACCCGCTATTCGATTCAGCTTGCGGATGGCGTAACTCATGCGAATCGCGATTTCGAATTGGTGTGGCAGCCGCAAGTCGGCGACGCACCGCAAGCCGCCGTGTTCACCGAAACCAAGAACGACAAAACCTATGCGCTGGTGATGGTGATGCCGCCTTCCCAGGGCACCGCGGAGAAAGCCAAGCCGATGCCGCGCGAAGCGATCTTCGTCATCGACACCTCGGGTTCCATGGAAGGCATGTCCATCGAACAAGCGCGCGAAGCTTTGGCCCTGGCGCTCGGTCGTTTGACGCCGCAGGATCGCTTCAACGTCATTCAATTCAATTCCTACACCAGCAAACTCTATCCGAACGCGGTGCCGGTGAACGGCAGCACATTGCGGGAAGCCCAAGACTACGCCAGAAGTTTGCGTGCCACCGGCGGAACGGAAATCGCAGGTGCGTTGGATGCCGCCCTGATCGGCAGCGACAATCCGAACGTAATACGCCAGGTGATTTTCCTCACCGATGGCAGCGTCGGTAACGAAGACGAGCTATTTGACATCATCCGAAAAAAACTTGGCGATAGCCGTCTGTTTACCATCGGTATCGGCTCCGCGCCGAACAGCTACTTCATGACTAAAGCCGCGGAGTTCGGTCACGGTACGTTCACTTACATCGGCAAAGTGGAAGAAGTAAACGACAAGATGAGCAGCCTGTTTCGTAAACTGGAAAACCCGGTGTTGACCAACATCCAAGTGACTTTGCCGGGCGCGATCGAAGGTGAAGTCTGGCCGAAACAATTACCCGACCTCTACGCCGGTGAACCGGTCATGCTGAGTGCGGCGCTGAAAGACTTGGGAACCGAAATGACCATAGCCGGCGCCGCCGGCGCGGCGAAATGGCAAACCAAGCTGCCGCTCACAACGAACAGAACCAAGTCCGGGGTGGGCGTTTTATGGGCGCGCAGAAAAATCGGTTCCTTGATGGATACGGCGCACAACAATCCCGATGAAGCTAAAGCCAAGATTATCAAGACTGCGCTCGATCACCATCTGGTGAGCAAATATACCAGCCTGGTCGCCGTAGATGTCACACCATCTCGGCCCACCGATGCAGGCCTCAAAACTGGCGCCGTTCCGACCAATTTACCGGAGGGATGGAACCATGAAGCCGTGTTCGGACAGTTGCCGCAAACGGCGACACCGGCGGAATTGAACATGCTGGTCGGGCTGGTGCTACTGCTCGCGGCAAGTGGCTTTTGGTTTCGTGGCAAGCGCCGCGAAACTTAAACCGATATGCAATTTAAGGAACCAACGTGCAAACGATCAAACGTAACACGCTAATTTGTATCGCCGGCCTGCTGGCTTTTGCCGGTTTGTGGCAAATCGGCCAAGGTGCATATATCCACGCCAAAGCGCAATTCGCGCAATACCTCATGCGCAAATCCTGGGATAAAACCTTAACCGGCGCCAGGGAAGTCAAACCCTGGCCCTGGGCAGACACCTGGCCCGTCGCCCGGTTGGAAGTGCCGCGCTTAGGTGTCGACCAATTCGCGCTCGCCGGCGCGAGCGGCCGCACCTTGGCCTTCGGTCCCGGCCATCTCACCGGCTCGCCGTTGCCCGGGGATTCGGGCAACACAGTTTTTTCCGGCCATCGCGACACACACTTCAAATTCTTGCAACACTTGCAACTCGGTGACGAAATCGTCATCACCGCTGTCAGTGGCACGCAATATCGCTACGAGGTCGCCGACACAACTGTCGTCAACCACCAAGATACTCGCATCACCATGAGTACGGACGATCGGCAACTAACTTTGATCACGTGTTATCCGTTCCGCTCGATGATGCCGAATGGAGATAAGCGCTACGTCGTTATCGCCGATTACCTCCCACCGCGCGAGACCAATCGGGTGCTGCGTAAACGCATGCTCGCATCAAAATAAAAAACACAAAAGGAAAGAAATGATCAAACGTCTTATTGCCATTGGCTTCATTTTTTGTTGCACCAGCATCGCATGGATGATACTGGGTTCAGCGATAGACACGCGAACTCACTCAACCGATACTAATCTCCGGCAGCAGGTACAAAGCATTTGGGGCAGCCCGCAACATCAAGTCGCGCCCGACGCGATCGCCACCGCGGTTAAAACTATTCAGACAGAAAGTAGCGTCGACGGCAAGAAAGTCATTACCAACACTCAAATCAAGGAACCCTATCCCCTGACCCTCACGGCGAGCGACATTAAGGCTGATCTCAAACTCGATCACCGGCAAAAAGGATTGCTTTGGTACGCTACGTATGGCGTAGATTTTCGCGGTGTGTATGAATTCGGCGCTGCCGCGAAAGATGGCGAAGAGGTCGAAATCACCTTACCTCTTCCCGCGCAAAACGCAACTTACGACGGTTTCGTCTTCGCCGTTCGTGGCCATCCGTGGCTGGCACGACCGCTGGCAAAAGACGGCAAGTGGGTCGGCAAAATCAAAACGGTCGTCGGAAAATCCTTCACACTCGACGTGGCCTATCGCTCACAAGGGCTCGACAGTTGGATCTATCAATTCGGCCAAGGCGTGTCGGAGGTGAAGAATTTCCACTTGGCGATGACGACGGATTTTGCCGACATCGATTTCCCGGGCGAGTCGTTGTCAGCGACCACCAAACAAAAAACTGAACAGGGCTGGCAACTCGATTGGAAATACGACAGCCTGGTCGCCGGCGTCACCATCGGCATGGTCATGCCGCAAAAATTACAACCGGGGCCGCTCGCCGGCCAGATCAGTTACTTCGCGCCCATCTCGCTGTTCTTCTTCATCGTTGTGGTGCTTGTGATCGCGTTGATCAAGAAAATCGACATCCATCCGATGCATTTTTTCTTTCTTTCCGCGGCGTTCTTCGCATTTCATTTACTGCTCGCCTATCTCGCCGATCAATTGTCGATACACTGGGCTTTCGTCATCTCGGCATTGGTATCGATTGGATTGGTGGTGAGTTATCTGCGCATGGCGATCGGCAATCGTTTCGCGTTCATCGAAGCGGGTGTTGCGCAACTGGTCTACCTCGTTATGTTCTCCTATGCATTTTTCTTCAAAGGCCTGACCGGACTTGCCATCACCATCGGCGCGATCTTGACCCTGTTCGTGATGATGCAACTCACCGCCAAAGTGAATTGGAACGAAGTCTTCGCCAAGAACGCGGCGCAAGGATAAGCATGTTCATCGGACACCTACCCGCTGGCTACCTGTGCACGACGGTATTACTTAAGTACCGCGCGGCGCCTACTGCCCAGCGTAATATTTTCTTGATGCTCGGCTTGCTCGGTAGCATCGCCCCCGATCTCGACATGTTTTACTTTTACCTCGTCGACCATCGGCAACACTGGCACCACACCTACATCACTCACTGGCCCAGTTTTTGGTTCGGTGTCATCGCATCGAGTTTGATCGTCGGTTACATGATTAGGAATCAGCCGCTAGCCTACGGCGGATCCATACTAGGTATCAACGGCTTTCTACATCTCGTGCTCGACACCCACGTCGGCCGAATCCGTTGGCTGGAGCCATTTTCCAATCAATGGGTTTATTTCTTTGACGTCCCAGCGCGCCACCATCCGAAGATCCTGAATTTTGTGTTTCATTGGACGTTCTTGCTTGAAATGGCTTTAGTGGTTTCGGCGACTTATGTCTTCACTCAGAATCGCCGAATGGAGAAAGTTAGCTGAAAAAGACTACAAAAACACCGCCGGCGAAACATTGAAGCGTTTGGCCAGCGCCTTCACCTGACGGGTGTTAAGTTCGCGTTTGCCGTTGACGATTGCCGAGACGACACTTTGCCCACCTAACTCTTCGGCCAGGTCTGTTTGCTTAAGGTCGTGCTCTTCCATCAAATAAGACAGTACCTCTTCAGGCGCAGCTTCGGGCAGCGCTTGTTGCTCCGCTTCGTAGGCTTCGACACGCTTAGCGACGAGATCGAGCAAAGGCATTAGCCGATGCGACTCGTTGGCGCCGATGCGATCGAGCAGTTCGTCCATGACCCGTACCCGATGCTCGTATTCTTTGTCACTGGTTATAAGGTCTAGCGGGACGAGTTTATTCAAATCCTGCCAGGCGGCTTGTAGGGATTTTAGATCGAGACTATGTTCAATGACGACGCTCATTTATGTCTACTCCGTTTACGCCCTTTTATCCACTGGTCGTATTCCGCGTGGGTGAAGAATTCTCTGATATAAACTCGCCGATACCGATAATGAATGACCGTGATCAGGCGATATTTGTTACCTTTGATGTTGAAAATCGTGTACGGATCGGCGAAATCTGCCGTGGGGAACGTGGCTCTTACCGCGTTAATGTCAGAAAAATTCGTTTTCTCAAAAATTTTTCGCCAACTTACCAACACCGAAGAGGCATCTACATGACGCAGGCCATACGCCGTGAGTGTTTTTTTCTTGATTACATTCATGCCGTTTTCATTTATAGCAAATAGCTATATTTCTGTCAAGCGATTGTGTTATTGCAAGACAGACCTGGCGTACAGTATCCGTGCAGCTCTCAGGCCGCTGCCTACAGATGTTCCTCGGTGCGCAGCGACAATTCAACCATCCGTTCCAGCAACTGATCGGCCGGCAAGCCGACAAAGTTACGCAACACTAACTCTTTGGCGTAGAGACGAATCAAATAGCGCAGCTTCAACATTTTCGTGCGTGAGGCATAGACGAAATCGCGATGGCCATTGTTGATGACGATTAGGTTGCGCGCGATGTCGAAGCGGGAGCGCCAGGATTCGCCGGCGGCGCGTTCGAAGGTGTAGCCAGGCAATCCTTGCGATGGAATATTGGCCGCGCCGATTTGCGATAATAACTCGTGGCTGATGGTGATAAGTGCCTCGGCTTGGCATTCGATATCGCGCTGGCGGACGGTTACGTTTAAACGCGTCAGACCCGGCTCGTCGGGCGCGGCGTACGTAACGACTTGGCTATGCTCGCCTTCCAATGTGCCGCCGCCTTCCACGATTTTCCAGTGAAATTCGAGATCGTGTTCGACGCGCCGCCGCGAGCGGTCGCGCGGCAACGCTTGGAATTTTCGACGTTCGCCTACGCGCACTACGCTTGACCCCGGCGATATAGCTACGCTGAACAACGGCCCGGCGAATTCGAAAAACTGCCGTTGCTTTTCCTGTTTCGGTTCCGGCTCGCTTACGCCTAGCAGCGCATCGTCGCCCTCTTCGCTGCCGGAAGTCGACACGCCGTCGGGTGAATTTCCCACTGTGGGCCTGAGTGCGCGCGACTGAATATCGAACCAATCGTATTCCTCGATCGGCAAGGTCAGGATCGCTTCGCGAAATGCGCGCTGTATGGTGCGCAATAATTCCCGGCTGGCTTTTTCTTCCTCCGCGCGGCGCTGCTGCTCGATGATGTCGTTCAGTTTTTGCTCGAGCGGCTTGATGCCTTCCAGCAAAGTCGCATAGGCGCTATCGTGGATCAGGCCGGTGCGCGTTCCCGGCGTGAGGTTGATGAACGAAACATCGATCAGCCCTTGCAGATAACGCAAACTCCACGGCGGCCGCGCGAAATCGTCGACCAGCGCTAAATCTTCGAGCACCCGCGTGCCGTTGCGATACAAGGCGACTTGGTTGACTTCGCTGGGTTCGCCCAGGTAAAGCTCGGCGTACAGATCGCCGCGCTCCGTGCGTGCAAGCGGTAATTGGTGCAACAACATGCCCTCGAACTGGCGCGGCTCGACCGCATATTGTTTACGCGCGAGCTTATCGATGACGCTGATCTTCACGCCCGATTGACGGATGCGATCGCGCAGTTCCGCGGCAAGATACCATTGAATTTTTTCGCCGGACATAGCGCGTATGCCCTCCAGCAGCGGCATGATTTTCACTTCGGTGCCGTTGTCGGAAAACAATGCGCGCTTCGGCGTCACTTCGTATCCGGGATCGCCTTTACGCATAATCATTTGATGGGCGCGCTGATCGGCGCCGGTCGACGTCATGATCAACTCGTCGCCAATGGTCCAAAAACTCAGCAACCCGATCCCGAACTCGCCTTGCAATCCCGTCGCGCCTTCTGCCTTGAGGCGGCGTTTGATCGAATCACCGATGTGCGTTGCCACGTAACGAAAATCCGGCTTGCCCGCTTCATCGCGTGGCACGCCTTGGCCGTCGTCTTTGATGGCGAGGAAATGTTTATTGCTCTCGCGGCCGCGGGTAATAGTGATTGCGGTCGCTTTCGCATCGATGGCGTTCTCCACCAGTTCCGCGATCGCCTTGAGCGGATTGCTCTGCGACAGCGCGATGATGGTGATCGCGTTCCAGTGGTCGCCGATGCGGAGTTTGCCGCGTTCCGGGCTGGATTTTTTCGAAGGCGTTTTAAATGAGGTTGCCATGGAAGTGTGATGTCGCGCGATTTCGTGAGTAATTTAGCACGTGGACGCTCTAGAGTGCATGAACACACCCTACATCGCTGGTCTTGCCACGAGCCTTATCCAGCTTGCCTCGTGGCAAGGCATGCCCTGCGAGCCAATATCCATGCGGCTTCCAGGTCGATGTCTAAAACGGTTTCACGACCACCAAGATAATCACCACGAACAAAATCAACACCGGAAATTCGTTGAACCAGCGATAGAACACGTGGCCGTAGCGGTTGCGATCGAGTTTGAAATCCTTTAGCAGCTTGCCGCAGTAAAGGTGATAGATTACCAGGATCAACACTAGAAATAGCTTCGCATGCATCCAGCCGCCGCTGATGCCGTAGCCCAGCCAGAGCCATAGACCGAACACGATAGTGAGTATCGCGCCAGGGGTCATGATGCCGAAATAAAGTTTGCGTTCCATGATTTTGAAACGCTCGATGCTGGTCGCATCGCTGGACATGGCGTGATAGACGAATAGTCGTGGAAGGTAAAACAATCCACCGAACCAGGTGACCATGAAGCTAATGTGTAGCGCTTTAATCCAGAGCATGGGGCTTACCTTAACAACCGCCGCCGCATCAGCACCAGCGCGACATAGTACGACACGACGCCATAGGCCAGCAGCACCGCGATGTGACTCAGAACATTCGTCGGCATTTTGTTCGCTAACAATGGCCGCACCATATCGATGGCGTGGGTCAGCGGCAAGAACTGCGCGAGAGTCTGTAAACCACCCGGCAACTGCGAAACCGGATAGAACACGCCGCACAGCAACGTCATCGGCGTGATCCACAAGGAAAAATAATACATGAAGAAATCATAGTTCGGCGCCAGCGCGGTAATCATCATGCCCATGCTCGCGAAGCACAGGCCGATCAATAACGCCAGCGGAATGATAAGCAAGGTAAGCGGCGAATGGGACAGGCCCAAGACCCAAATCACCGCCAGGATCGCCATGCCGGAAAGCAGGCTCTTGCTCGCCGCCCACAACACTTCGCCCATCACCACGTCGTCGAGATTTTGCGGCGTGTTGAGGATGGCGTCCCAAGTTTTTTGCGCGTGCATGCGCGAGAACGCCGAATACAGCGCCTCGAAAGTGGCGCTGTTCATGGTGCTGTAACAAACCGTTCCGCCGGCGAGGAAGATCATATATTGCACGCCGCCTACTTCCGGTAACAACGTGCCTAGGCCGAAACCGAGGCCCAGCATATAAAGCATCGGATCGGCCAGATTGCCGAGCATAGATGGGATCGCGAGCTTGCGCCAGACCAGAAAATTTCGCCGCCATACGGCGAAGAAACGCGCGCTGATATCCGGCAAGCGAAAGTATTTCGCAGCGATCAATCGCGCAGCTCCCGGCCCGTGAGTTTCAAGAACACATCCTCCAGATTCGCCGGACGATGCAGATAACGCAACACCGTCTGCGATTGCAGATTTTGCAGCAATGGTTCTAAACCTTCACCATAACAAAACGCAGTCTCACCCGTGATCTCCACTCTTTTCGCGCGCGGCTTGGCGAAATTTTCCAGCCAATGATCCAGCCCATCGCCATAAACTTCCACCACTTGCGGTTCGATATGTTGCGCGACTAGTTCCCGCGGTGGGCCTTGAGTGACAACTTTGCCATGGTCCATGATGATCAGGCGATCGCATAAGCGCTCAGCCTCGTCCATGAAATGCGTGGTGAGGAAAATCGTTTTGCCTTGCGCAAGGAGGCTCTTCAAGCGATCCCAAATCAGATGCCGCGCCTGCGGATCAAGGCCCGTGGTTGGCTCGTCCATGACGATGAGATCGGGATCGTTGATCAAGGCGCGCACCAACGTTAGGCGCCGCTTCATGCCGCCCGACAGCGTGTGGATCTTACTATCGCCCCGTTGCGCGAGGCCAGCGAATTCGAGCAAGTCGGGAATGCGTTTGCGCGTTTCGCCATCGGCCATGCCGAAATAGCGGCCATACACCAGCAGATTCTCCGCCGCGGTGAAATCCGGATCGAGATTATCCATTTGCGGCACCACGCCGACCCGCCTGCGCGCCTCCCGCGCCTGATCCGGCACCGGCGTGTCGAGCAGCGTTATCGACCCGGCATCGGGATCCGTCAGGCCGAGACACAAACGCAACGTAGTTGTTTTACCCGCGCCGTTAGGCCCGAGTAGCCCGAAGCACTCACCGCGTTTTAACTCGAAACTGACGCCCGCCACGACTTCGCGCTCGCCATAAAATTTATGCAAATTGCTGACGGCTAGAACCGGCATGCCGTCAGTACGAGTTGCTTAATTAAATGTAATCGTCGATGAAAAAAATGATCGGCGCCGGGAATGACGACAATCGGAAGATTTTGTGGCCGCGCCCAATCCATGATGTCTTTGAGTGGAACGGTCTCGTCGAGTTCACCGTGGATGACCAGGGTATCGGGCTTCACTTCAGCGACATCGAATCGCCCGGCGGCGGGTGCGATCAATACCAACTTGTGAATATCGAGTTTCGTTGCGACCCGGGTTTGCACGAAGCCGCCGAAAGAAAATCCCGCGAGAAAAATCGGCAGTTCGCCGAACTCTCGTTTCGCATAATCGGCCAATAACAGCATATCCTCCGTCTCGCCGCGACCGTCATCATGTTTACCTTCGCTTTCACCGACACCGCGAAAATTCATGCGCAGCGCCACGCAATCCAGCTCGGTAAACGCACTCGCAAGGGTTTGCGTCACCTTGTTGTCCAAGGTCCCGCCATAGAGCGGATGGGGATGGGCGATCAGCGCAATGCCGCGTGGCGCGGAACTGGGTCGGTTGATGACGACTTCAAGTTTTCCCGCCGGACCGGGCAGTAAAACGGTTTCGCGTTTATCGAAATTAATCACTAGATACGGAGGCGCTCGACCACGCGGCCGTTCACCAAATGCTCGTCGATGATCTCATCGATATCCTTCTTACTGGCGTAGGAATACCAAACTTCCTCGGGATAAACGACCACGACCGGGCCTTCGGCACAGCGATCCAGGCAGCCCGCTTGATTGATACGAACCTGCCCCTGCCCCGACAATTTCAGCGCTTTGATGCGATCTTTCGCATAACCGCGCATGTCGCTTGAGCCGTGGTCGTTACAGCAGGCTTCGCCATTGGTGCGCTGGTTGCAGCAAAAAAAAACGTGGTGCTTGTAATAACCCGCCATGGAAATTTATTCTCTAAAGTATCGGGCGCGATTATAACCCAGGCTGCACAACTAACCGATGCCGCCACCAGTACCAAAACAGGAATACTAATGCGACCAGCGGCCAGATCTCGTGAAGATAGAGTGTGAGGCCGGTGAAGTGCAACAACTGGCCATAGGGCCAATCGAATAAACGCAACACTTCGCGTAAGGAGGTGTAGCTTCCCGCCATTTTCGACAACAGGCCGCCGGCCAATATCAGCACCGCCGCGAGGTAGATGCGCAAATTGAGCCGTACTAACGACAACGGCAACAGCACGACGAAGCCGATGGCGAGCCCGGTAAGCGTTTCGTCGCTGTGCCATTGGGCTGCGACCTGGGGACGGAGCAGCACATGGGCAGCAAATAATTTTAGGCAAAACGCGATCCCGGTTAGCATTTGTACGGCGACCAGCGCGTGGCTGCGGGTGTGCATGAGGGTGGTGACAAACAAACCGAGCCCGCAAAAGTTTAGTGCCGTTCCCAACGCGAAGGGAATTTCCGAGACTGGCTGCGCATCGTAAACGTCGCCATAGCTCAGCGTGACGTCGGTCACGACTCCTGCGCCAAAAAACGGTATCGACGGATTGAGCTGAGAAATCAGCCATAGGCAGAGCAACGCTAAGCCGATATCGATAGTTAGGCCCGGTAGGAACAAGGCGCGCCGCCAGCGCGACAATCTCACTTCGACCGTGGTGTTCCGCCCCAACCAAGCCGACAACAACACACCGCTCGCACAACCCAAACTGTTGAACAGGAAATCGAGATTAGACGAAATCCGGTCGCGTAAGAAACCCTGCAGGACCTCCATGGTCAAGCTCAACGCCATGCCGCAGACGATGCTGACAATGATAGCTCGGCCGCGGGAGGAAAACGGCGCGCAATACGCATAGAGCAACAATCCGAACGGTAAGTAAGCGATGAAATTGATTGCTAAATCGAAGCGGGTGAAATACTTGGGCCAGCCCTGCCAGAGAAATGTCCATGGCGCCTGCGTCGGCGCATACCAACTGCCGAAGGGCGTCAAGCTCACATACGCAATCAAAATGAGATAAAACGCGATGAGGTAGCCGGTCAGGCCCGACGACTGGCTTTCCTCACTAAACTCGACGGAGGAGTGAGGTTTCAAATCGCTTTGAGTTGTTCGCGATAGCGTTTTATTTTTTTTACGTAGTGGGTAACACCATCGCGAATGCGTGCGACATCTTCATCGGTAAGCTGCCGCATCACCTTGCCGGGCGAACCCAACACCAGCGACCGATCGGGGATAACCTTACCTTCGGGGATGAGAGCATTCGCGCCGATCAAACATTCTTTGCCGATTACCGCGCCGTTTAGAATGACGCTCTTGATGCCGATCAAGGATCCATCGCCGACGGTGCATCCGTGCACCATCGCCATGTGTCCGACGGTGACATCGCGGCCGATAGCGACGGGAAATCCAGGATCGGCATGGACGACGCAATTATCTTGAATGCTTGAATTTTCGCCTACCGTTATTCTGTCGTTGTCGCCGCGCAATACGGCGCCGAACCAGATGGTTACGTTATTCTCAATAACACATTGACCGACGATGCTCGCACTATCGGCGACGAAATAGTCACCGCGAAATTCCGGTTTGAACTCTCCCAGCGCATAAATCATGACTAACCCTCGATTGGTTTCAAACTATTTATTAGCCGCCCCAAGAGGCAATACCAGAGCGGCTCTCCGGCCTGCCCATGCCGCGAGGCAAGCTCCGCGCGGCGCGTGGCGGCAATACTTTTTGTGTTACGGTTTGTGCGCGATAAACGCGTAACGATTCACGCTGAAAAAATACTCGCCGCGCTCGCCGTACGCTTTCAGATCGTCGGCCCACGCCTGAAGTTCCGCAGCAGTAAAATTCTGCCGACCCACGGCAAATTTTACCAACACATTGATCATACTGTGACTATACGCACTCGGATCATACTCGATGTTTATGATGGGAATAACATCGACTTTGTGCAACGCTAGGCCCGCGCCGCGCAAGTATTTCGGCAACGAGCGCGGCAGCCGGGAATCGGCGCCGTGTTCGCGCCATGCTTCCAAGACGCGCGCCATGCGGGCTTCGTCAGAATTATTCCACACCGACGACTCCCAGTCGGTCGCCACAATCAGCAAGCGCCCACCCGGGCGCAACACCCGAGCTGCTTCGCGTAACGCGGTAGCGATGTCGGCGACGTACTCGTAAACCTGGGTCGATACCACCACATCGAATGTATTATCGGCAAACGGCAGTGCAAGTGCATTGGCCTCTTGCAACGTAACAGTCGCTATACCCTGGCAGCGCTGACGCGCGTGTGCAATCATGTCGGCGCTGGCATCGATACCGCTGAGCTTGCCGTGCGCGCCAACCTCTTCCGCCATCTCCGCCAGCAAAAAGCCCGGGACCGCAACCCACATCGAGCACCGTTTCGCCTGGCTGCAAGCGCAACAATGCGCGTGTTGCACGGCGCTGTTCGATAATGTCCTGCGTTAAATAGACTTGCTCGATCCTCCGCGCCGCTGCGCCATCGAAGCTGAAATCCGCGTTCAAACTACTCACTCCTTGTCACCTCAATGTCGTACGCTGACTTGGCCTAATTGGTCGCTCTTGTCTTAGCACGCAAAATCATCCGATCGCCTGACTGAGTTACATCCAGATGTCGAAGGATATTCTGTCCGAGCAACCCCACTTCACCTATGCCGTCGATGACCGCGATGGTCACATCATCGATACGCAAGCTACCGACGCTCACGCTCTGGCGCGGCACGGTCTCGCCCTGCGTTTCGCCGCTTGCCGTTCCGAACGTCGCGGGATAACCCTTAGGCAAGCCGGCGGCGCGGGCAGTCCGCGGATCGATGGCGACGGTGGTTGCGCCGGTATCCACCATGAAAGTCGTAGCACGGCCGTTGATCGCGCCCTCGACATAGTAGTGGCCGTTACGCGAGCGTGGAATGACGATTTCCAGCATGCCGTTAGTCGATTCGACCACGCTTGCGACCTTAGGCGCGGTCAGCGCATTCATGCCGAAATACGCAACGATGGCGAGCGAAACCCAAAACAGCAAATACAGAATATTCGCTCTGCCAGAGACCGCATGGCGCTTGCCTCGCAGCCATGCATAGGCTGGGATCCGCTCTGGAATTGGCTGTCCGGATAGGTACTTGTAGATTTTCAGAATGTCCCGATGAGAAACCAGCGGCCAAGCTGCAGCGCAACCGAGGCGCCGAGCAGCGCGACCAGAACGTAGAGCCAGCGTTTCAGTTTGGCGTGTTCCCGTTCCAGCTTGGCGAGATAGGTTTCTAGCACGCCGGGCGATTGCCGGTCGAGATAACTCCTCGCCAAACGCGGCAACTGCGGCAGTATCGTCGCCCACAACGGCGCTTCTTCTTTAATATTTTTCACCAATCCGCGCCAACCGATTTGCTCGCGCATCCAACGTTTCAGCACGGGCTTGGCGATGGGCACGATGTCCAAATCGGGATCGAGCTGACGTCCTAACCCTTCGATCTGGAGTAATGTTTTTTGCAATAACACCAACTGTGGCTGAATTTCCATTTTGAAGCGGCGCGATACGTCGAACAAGCGCAACAATAAATTTCCGAAGGAGATATCTTTGATCGGCTTGCCGAAGATCGGTTCGCATACGCTGCGGATCGCGCCTTCGAACTCGTCGACTCTCGTGTCTTTCGGCACCCAACCCGCTTCCAAGTGGGCGCGGGCGACGCGGCCATAGTTGCGATCGAAGAACGCCATGAAGTTTTGCGCCAAATACTGTTTGTCGCGGGCGGAAAGCGAGCCCATGATGCCGAAATCGACGCCGGAATAACGCCCATCGCGCAGCACGAAAATATTGCCGGGATGCATGTCCGCGTGGAAGAACGCGTCGCGGAACACCTGGGTGAAAAAGATTTCCACGCCGTCTCGCGATAGCCGTTTGATATCGACATTGTGTTGCTTTAGTTGCTCGATGTCGTTGACGGGAATGGCATCGATGCGTTCCATCACCAACACTTTACTGCGGCAATAGTCCCAGAAGATTTCCGGTACATAAAGCAGACGGCCATCAGCGAAGTTACGTTTCAATTGACTGCCGTTCGATGCCTCCCGGATCATATCGAGTTCGTCGAGTATGGTTTTTTCGAACTCGCGAACCACTTCCCGTGGACGTAGACGCGGCCCATCGGGCAGCAATTTTTCGACTAATATCGCCACTACGTTCAACAACGATACGTCTTGGCGGATCGCGTTCTCGATATTCGGCCGCACGATTTTTACCGCGGCCTCGCGTCCCGCGTCGTTACCGCCGGCGATGATAGCAAAGTGGACTTGGGCGATGGACGCGCTGGCAACGGCGGTGAGATCGAAGTCGCGAAAAACGTGGGTATACGATTCGCCATAGGCCGCGTCCAACGTGGCGATAACTTGGTGGCGTGGAAACGGCGGCACCCGGTCCTGCAGTTTCGATAACTCGGCGATAATGTCGGCGGGGATAAGATCGGGGCGCACCGACAGCAGTTGGCCGAACTTAACGAATATCGGTCCGAGCCGCTCGAGAGCTAGCCGCAGGCGTTCCGCGCGAGAACGGACAAGGGGACGCCAGAACAACAGCACGCGGATGGTCGCGCGCACCCAACCCAGCACACCACCCGTCGGCAGGAATTCGTCCAGGCCATAGGCGAAGATGACGTAGAAAATTTTTAGGAACCGAACGATACGCATAGACTTATTGCTTCAGGCCACCACGAACGTTAATTCCATTTCCAAATCAAAAAGGACGCGAAGGCGAGCCGCAGACAGTGCTGTAGCACGGCAAGGCGAAGCCGACAAAGTAATTTTTGATTTGGAAATGGAATAACCTTGCTCGGTTCCGATAGGGTAATCAGCCGCGCCTCGCGTTCTGTTCCAACAACTCGATGCGCTTCTCCAGCCGCGCAACAGCATCGCGCAAGTCGTCCACCGACGCAACAAACTCGGCCACCTGCTGCGATTTCGCGAGAGTTGGACGTTCCTCGGTCCAGAAATCCTTCGACATTTTTAATACGCTATCGACCGATTCCTTCGCCCAGGTCCCGACGCCTCTTGCTGTCGAGCCGATTCGATGGGCGGCGATGTCGCCGACGACTTTACTGAGATCTTCCTCGTAATCCCACTGCAAGTGCTGGGCGATGTAGGCGAGGGCCTGAGCGAGGCCCGTGTCTCCGCTAATCGCGGCGTCGTTGAAGGCGGCACGTCCTTGCGTCATAGCGCGCATTAACAGCGATGGAGATACATCGATCGTGACATCCGCTTCCCGCTCCAATCCCGCAACACTCAACTCCCCACTGAGCTCGACGGCGAAACGCAGCGGGATGGGACCAAACTTTAGCGCCACTGTCTTACCGGCGTGGTCCGCGAGCTTCTCTAACGCCCACGGCGCGCCGCGAAGTAAGTGATTAATCGATGCGGCGCTGGGGATGCCAAGCATATAAGGAACCTCTGATTAAGTCCATCGCGGCTCGCGTTGGGTCCTGAAGGGGTCGATCGCTAGGCGTCGACGCGAAGCCAAGGGTCACTCCCTTGGCGAGCGGCGCAACGACGCGAGCGGCCCCTTCAGGACCCAACCCGCATGGGCTGAAGTTTGCCGGGCAGCATGCTTTGTTGCGGACTCGCTTATGTAGACCCGCTACACCGCGCTCGCCGCGTCGCGCCTGCCACCCGGCAAACTTCAGCGCGACCGCGAGGGACTTAATCAGAGGTTCCTTAATATTTGAAGCCACGGTGTAGCGCGACGACGCCACCGGTTAGATTAAAGTATTCCGCCTTGGCAAGCCCCGCTTCGGTCATCATCGTTTTCAAGGTCTCTTGGTCGGGATGCATGCGGATGGATTCCGCCAGGTAGCGATAGCTCGCTTCGTCGTTCGCTACATATTTTCCCAGCAATGGCAGCACGTTGAAGGAATAAGCATCGTAGAGCGGTTTGACCGGCCTCCATACTTTGGAAAATTCCAAGATGATGGCTCGCCCGCCGGGCCGCAGCACCCGCTGCATCTCGCTCAGCGCGCGGTCTTTGTGAGTCATGTTGCGTAGGCCGAAAGCGCAGGTCACGACGTCAAAATAGTCAGCCGGAAACGGCAGTTTTTCCGCATCGCACAGCAGGGCGGGACAAAGCACACCCGCATTGACCAGCCGATCGCGGCCGACTTGCAGCATCGATGGGTTGATATCCGTCAGCCACAACTCGCCCTCGGCACCGACATCTTTGGCGAATAGCCGCACCAAGTCGCCGCTGCCGCCGGCGAGATCCAATAACCGTTCCCGCGATTTCAATGCTGTAAGACGAACGGCGAAGCGCTTCCACAAGCGGTGTAATCCGCCCGACATGAAATCGTTCATGACGTCATAGCGGTTGGCGACCGAATGAAATACCTCGGCGACTTTACCCGCTTTCGCTTGTTCGTCGACTTGGCTAAAGCCGAAGTCGGTGGTCTTGGTCATGGGGTATCGCGGCTGGCGCCGGCCTTTTGCATGCGCTCGAGATATTGCTGCCACAAGTGATCCCGTCCGCTTCCCAACTCGTGCAGATAATCCCACGAGTAAATACCGGTATTGTGACCGTCGGAAAAATAAAGCTGAACAGCGTAGTTTCCGACCGGTTCAAGTTTGCTGATGTCGATGTCTTTTTTCCCCGCTTGCAGGATTTCCTGGCCCGGCCCATGGCCACGCACTTCGGCCGACGGCGAGTAAACTCGCAAAAACTCGAACGGCAAATGAAAATGATCGTCGTTGTCAAACGCTATTTCCAGCAAACGAGAAACTTTATGTACTTTAATTTCAATGGGATGAGGCATAAGACTGACGTTTTCCCGAACGCGGGCAGCGGAACTCTCAAACACGGATTATGATAAGGAACATATCCATAATGCAAATTTACCTGGACTCTGATCAAAGCAGAGCAGCGTAGCGAATGGCCACGAATTGCCGTACTGTAACAAAACCGTCATCCTTGTGAATTACACTTGAAATATAAATGAAACTTATAAGGCAATTATGTCTGCGCGCATACTGGTAGTCGAAGACGAGCCGGCGATACAAGAATTGCTCACGCTTACTCTTTCGGAGGCGGGTCATCGGCCTCTAGTCGCCGGGACCGCCGCGGAGGCTTATCAACAAACGCAGGACGTGTTGCCCGACCTGATTCTGCTCGATTGGATGTTGCCCGGCATGAGCGGAATCGAATTGGCGCGCAAGTTCCGATCGCAAACGCGCACACAGTCGGTGCCGATTATCATGCTTACGGCAAAAGCGCAGGAACAAGATAAGCTGACGGGTCTGGACAACGGCGCGGACGACTACATCGTCAAACCATTTTCGACGCGCGAGTTGAATGCACGCATTAAAGCCGTGCTGCGGCGGCGAGCGCCCCAGGTCGCCGGCGATCGAGTCGAAGCCGGCCATCTCGTGTTGGACCCGGAGACCTATCGGGTGAGCAGCGAGGGTACCGACATCCACATGGGCCCGACGGAATTTAAGCTCCTGCATTTTTTCATGACCCACCCGGAACGGGTTTATTCCCGCGTGCAATTGCTGGATCATGTGTGGGGCGACCATGTTTTCATCGAAGAGCGCACTGTCGATGTACACATCCGGCGCTTGCGCGCAGCATTGGAAGAAGCCGGACACGACGAATTGGTTCAAACCGTCCGCGGAGTGGGGTACCGCTTCACCAAGGCGCGCGCAACTTCAACTTAGGAAGTTACGGCCCGGTGGCTACGGGCCTTGCGCGTGGAATCCAGGCATCCTCGCTACGTTTTTCAGCAAACCCCTACCGTACTCCTATGCGATAATAATTATTCTTCCTCGCCCAGACCCCGCCGATGTTTGAATTCTGGCAGCGCGAAATCATCAAGTTTGTCGTTATTTCTCTGATCGCGTTGATAATTGCTGCGATCGAGGGCACGGTTCCTGCTTTAATTTTCCTGTGCTTGGTGCTGCTTCTCGGCAACCTGTTCCACCTGAGCAGTTTAAGCCGTCTCACCCGTTGGCTGCTGCGAACCGACGGCGCCCTCATACCCGAAGTGTCTGGCAGTTGGGAAGCATTGTCCTCAGCACTGTACCGGATGGTACGTGGCACTAAGACCAGCCAAGATCGCCTCAACCTCGCGCTCGATCGCTTCCAGCAAGCGGCTGCGGCCATGCCGGATGGATTCATCATATTGGACGACCGCGGCAATATCGATTGGTGTAACCCGACGGCAGAACGCCATTTCGGACTTGCCTTGAAGCAGGATCGCGGGACGGATATAGCCTATTTGGTGCGCCGGCCGGATTTCGCCGCTTACCTGAGCTCACAAAATTATTCCGAACCGTTGATCATGCGCGGCACGCGCAGCCAGGATATGGTGCTCGCGATACAGTTGGTTCCCTACGATAACGAGCAAAAGCTCATTATGAGCCGCGACATTACTCAGTGGGACAAAGCCGAGACTGCGCGGCGCGATTTCGTCGCCAACGTCTCCCATGAAATGCGCACACCGATTACAGTATTAAGCGGATTTCTGGAAACCCTTTCGGATATGGAAAAGATCGATCCCAGCTTGCTCCGCCGGTCGATCGATCTCATGCGCAGCGAAACTAGCCGCATGCAACACTTAGTCGAAGACCTGCTCACCTTGTCGCAATTGGAGAACGGGCCACCGTTAGCGGATTCGGGAACGGTGAATGTGGTGGATTTGGTTCATGACTTAGAGCAGGAAGCCAAACGACTATCGCTCGGGAAACATACCATCAGCAGCGATATACGCATCGACACACAGTTGCGCGGCAGCGCCCATGAGTTGCGCAGCGCGTTCAGCAACTTGGTCAGCAACGCGGTACGCTACACGCCGGCGGGTGGCGCTGTCGTTCTGGCCTGGGCAAACCAAGGTGATTTGCCGTCATTCGCGGTAAGCGACACCGGTCCCGGCATCGCCGCGGAGCACATTCCGCGATTGACGGAGCGTTTTTATCGCGTCGACCGCAGCCGCTCGCGGCAAAGCGGTGGCACGGGCCTGGGTCTTGCGATCGTCAAACACATACTTAACCGTCATCAAGCACAACTCGATGTCACCAGCGAGCTCGGCAAAGGCAGCCGCTTCGTCGCTATCTTCCCCGCGGAGCGTGCGGTTGCAGCGGAGCCAGTCCCGCTCTCCGCTTAGTCAACTTGGATCGATGCGGCATACCACCCTGCTAAAATAGCCGGAATCGTAACTTCTTAATCCTTATGATCGGTATCTTGGTCATTGCCCATAAACCGGTGGCCAGTAGTTTTGGTATGGCTGTTCGCCACGTGCTGGGGAGCACGCCGCCTTATTTATCGTGGTTGGACGTCGATAGCGATGACGATCCGGGCACGGTCTTACAGCGCGCGCGCTCCCTGGCTGAGCACGTCAATACGGGAGCGGGTGTACTGGTTTTCAGCGATATCTGTGGCGCCACGCCGTGCAACGTTGCGACCGAGCTAATCGAGCATGGAAAGGTCGCCGTAATAAGTGGCCTCAATTTGCCGATGTTGCTGCGGGCGATCAACTATCGCGATACATCGCTGGAAGAATCAGCTCAGAAGGCGCTCGCCGGCGGAACCGGTGGCGTGATGAGAATGGAACGCGGCAATGCTGCAAAGTAAGATAGAGATTGTTAACAAGCTGGGATTGCATGCGCGCGCGTCCGCTAAGCTAACCCAGCTCGCCGGACAATTCAAGAGCGAGGTATGGTTGACCCGGCAAGGGCGAAAGGTCAACGCCAAAAGCATCATGGGGGTGATGATGCTTGCCGCGGCTAAAGGCACCCAGGTCGAGATCGAAACCAACGGCGCCGACGAAGAGGCCGCCATGAAGGCTTTGACGAATCTGATTCAAGATAAATTTGGAGAGGGCGAGTGACCTCCATGGGCGGGCAAGACGAAGGGGTTGACCCGGTTTATTGCCGCGACCACGGATCCCTATAAGATGAGTTTCTCCTTACACGGCGTCGGTGTTTCCAGCGGTATCGCGATTGGCCGCGCTCATCTCCTCGCTCACGGTATCGAGGAAGTGAGCCACTACGCGATTGCCGACGGCGATATCGATCAAGAGATTCTGCGCTTCGATGCGGCGGTGGCGACTGTCCGCGAGGAACTCCAATCGCTGCAACGCGCTGCGCCAGTCGGAGCGCCCGATGAGCTCAACGCGTTTTTGAATCTACATCTGATGATCTTAAACGATGAGACGCTGACGGAGGCGCCGCGTACCCTGATCAGACAGCAGCACTGCAACGCGGAGTGGGCCCTTAAACAACAAACCGATGCGTTGTTCGATGAGTTCGAGGCCATCGAAGACGCGTACCTGCGGGAACGCTGGGCGGACGTTATGCAAGTCGCGGAACGGGTACTAAAAGTATTGCTCGGCCGCTCAAAACCTATACGGATCCCAGCCCACGCGGATGGCCGCATTCTCGTCGCCCACGACCTAAGTCCAACCGATGTGATCTTGTTTAAGCAGCAACAATTCGCGGCCTTTATCACCGATCTGGGAGGCGCTACCTCGCATACGGCGATTCTAGCCCGCAGCTTGAATATTCCCTCCATCGTTGCCCTGCATCACGCCTGGAAGTTGATTAGAGAAAACGAAGTCCTCATCATCGACGGTACTCAGGGGATCGTGCTGGTTAATCCCGACGAGTTGATCGTCAACGAGTACAAACTCAAACAAAACCAATGGGAACTCGAACGCCAGAAACTCAAACGCCTACGGGCTACGCCGTCGGTGACCATCGATGGAACGGCCATCGAGTTGCAGGCGAATATCGAACTTCCCGACGACCTTGATGCAGTAAAACAATGTGGCGCAACCGGAATCGGATTGTTTCGTAGCGAGTTCTTGTTTCTGGGGCGTACAGAATTACCCAGCGAAGACGAACAATTCGAAGCCTATCGCAAAGTCGCTGCCGCCATGAAACCGCGACCGGTAACTATTCGTACTTTGGATGTTGGCGCCGACAAGAATTTGGATGGAGTTGAAGCCATGGGCATCAACCCGGCGCTTGGTCTGCGGGCGATTCGATTTTGCCTCGCCGAACCGCAACTTTTTTTAACGCAATTGCGAGCGATCTTGCGTGCATCTCACTACGGTAAGGTACAAATACTCATCCCGATGTTGTCATCCGCGCTTGAAATCGCGCAATCAATCGATATGGTCAAAGCTGCGCAAGAGCACCTACGCGACGCGAATATTCCTTACGATTCCAACGTACCTATCGGCGGCATGATCGAGGTGCCCGCGGCGGCGCTGGCTCTATCGGCCTTCGTAAAACGGCTGGATTTCCTTTCCATCGGCACTAACGATTTGATTCAGTACACACTTGCGATCGACCGCGCGGATGATAGCGTGGCCTATCTGTATAATCCGTTACACCCTGCGGTATTGCACTTGGTCGCGCATACGATCCGGCGCGCCAATCGCGCTAACATCCCGGTCGCGGTGTGCGGGGAGATGGCTGGCGAGGTTAGCTTGACTCGATTATTGCTGGGTTTGGGCTTGCGGCAATTCTCCATGCATCCGGCGCAGTTGCTCAGTGTGAAGCAACAAGTGCTCAAAACCAACATTCCGGAACTAAAAATGCTGACACGTAAAATAATGCTGGTGGACGATAGCACCAAAGTTGAACATTTGATCGACCGCATGAATGCTTGATTTCGAAGAAAAATGAATCAAATTCTTGCTCCCTCCCGGGATCACACTTCCGTCGGTGTGGCAGAGCCTCAAACCTTGCATTTCGAAGAGGCACTATTGCTTCGATCCGGCGCGACAATCGCGTCCTATGATTTGGTCTACGAGACCTTCGGTACACTGAATGCGTCTAAGTCCAACGCGGTATTGGTGTGCCACGCGCTTAATGCATCGCATCATGTGGCCGGATATTACGCCGACAATCCCGCTAATCTAGGTTGGTGGGACAATATGATAGGTTCGGGTAAGCCGCTGGACACGAATCGCTTTTTCGTAATCGGTGTCAATAATCTTGGCGGTTGCTTCGGCTCCACCGGTCCATCATCGATCGATCCGAGCACCGATAAGCCCTATGGTGCGAGCTTCCCCGTGGTGACGGTGGAAGATTGGGTCACAGCTCAAACACGTTTAGCAGACAAACTGGGTATCCAAAAATTCGCCGCTGTGATGGGCGGCAGTTTAGGTGCGATGCAGGCAATACAATGGTCGATCAATTATCCGGATCGCATCGGCCATGCCATCGTCGTCGCCGCCGCGCCCAAGCTATCGGCGCAGAATATTGCATTCAACGAAGTGGCGCGCCGGGCCATCACCACGGATCCCGATTTCCACGGCGGCAATTACTACGAGCACAACGTCGTGCCAAAACGCGGACTTCGTCTGGCACGAATGATCGGCCATATCACCTATCTTTCCGACGACGCAATGATGGAGAAATTCGGCCGGGCTTTACAATCGGGGAACATCGGCTACCACTTCGAAGTGGATTTCGAGGTGGAATCCTATCTGCGTTATCAGGGCGATAAGTTCGCCGAGTATTTCGATGCCAATACGTATTTGCTGATTACCCGGGCGCTGGATTATTTCGATCCGGCACAGGACTACGAGGGTAACCTTACCAAAGCGCTAGCGAAAACGAGTACGCAATTTTTAGTGGTGTCTTTCACATCGGACTGGCGTTTTTCCCCGCAACGATCGCGGGAAATCGTCAAAGCACTTCTGGATAATCATCTGCGCGTGAGCTATGCGGAGATCGATGCTCCCCACGGCCACGACGCTTTTTTGCTGGACGATGCACGCTACCATGGTTTAGTTAGAGCGTACTTTAACCGCATCGCCGACGAGGTTGGCGGATGATCGGGCGCCCGGATTTTGATGCGATTGCAAGCTGGATTCGGTCCAGTTCGAGAGTATTGGATCTCGGCTGCGGTAACGGCGATTTGCTCAAGTACCTAAGGGAAAAACGCAATGTATACGGTTATGGCGTAGAGATAAGCGACGAGAATGTGCTTGCGAGTGTCCGCAGCGGCGCCGATGTTATACAAATGGATCTTGAGAGCGGCCTCAACGTGTTCGAGTCCTATTCTTTCGACTATGTAATATTATCGCAGACGCTTCAGGCAGTGCATCGAACCGAACTGATCGTCAGGGAAATGTTACGAGTCGGCAAAGAAGGCGTCGTAACCTTCCCCAACTTCGGCTATTGGCAACACCGCCTTGATATCATGCGCGGCCGCATGCCGGTGTCGGAAGACTTGCCGTATCAATGGTACGACACGCCGAACATCCACCTGTGCACCTTGAAAGACTTCGAAACCTTTTGCGCTCGGCTGGGTGTGCGCATACTGGAGCGCATGGTGCTTACACGCGGCCGGCCGGTACAGAGCCGGGCGAATTTTTTCGGCGCAATGGCTGTATATCGCTTGCAAGCAGGCTGACTTTTTCCCGCAATCTCTTGACCGAAACGCCGAAGCTTAGTATCCGTCAAACGCTGTTCACGCGGCGGATGCTGATTTGCATTTTCACCGGTTTTAGCTCGGGCTTACCGCTTTATCTGTTGATTCAGTTACTACCCGCTTGGCTGCGTTCCGAGCAGGTGGACTTAAAATCCATCGGATTTTTCGCGCTGATACAGCTCCCTTACAATTGGAAGTTTCTCTGGTCACCGCTGCTGGATCGCTATGCCCTGCCCTTATTGGGAAGGCGGCGCGGCTGGATGTTGGTCTCTCAGATTTTGCTTTTGGTTTCCATTCCAGTTTTTGGCTTGTTCCATCCGAAACTGGACTTGTGGACAATCGCATACCTCGCAACAGCACTGGCATTCTTTAGCGCCAGCCAAGACATTATTCTTGACGCCTATCGCCGCGAAATACTGAGTGACGCGGAATTGGGGCTCGGTAATTCCGTCCACGTGAATGCGTACCGTGTCGCGGGCCTCGTCCCTGGGGCGCTGTCGCTGGTGTTAGCGGATTTCCTACCCTGGTCGAGCGTGTTTACGATAACCGCAATGTTCATGATACCGGGCTTACTGATGACCGTGTTTGTAAGCGAGCCAAAGATCAAGGGTACCCCGCCAAAAAACCTGCGCGAGGCGGTGGTCGAACCATTTCGTGAATTCATAAATCGCGCCGGGTTAAATAACGCGTTGCTGGTGCTGGCGTTTATCTTCCTCTACAAACTGGGCGATAGCATGGCCACGGCGCTCGCCACGCCGTTTTATCTCGATATGGGGTTCAGCAAAACCGATATCGGCCTAATCGCGAAAAACGCCGGGCTTTGGCCTAGCATAATCGGCGGGTTACTCGGCGGCATTTGGATGATCAAGCTCGGCATTAATCGCGCGCTGTGGATTTTCGGCGTTGTGCAACTCGTGTCCATTCTCGGTTTTGCCCTGTTGACCCAGTTCCCGCAGGACAAAGTCGCGCTCGCCCTGGCGATCGGCTTTGAAGCCGTCGGTGTTGGCTTGGGCACGGCGGCGTTCGTCGCTTTCATCGCACGTACCACCAACCCCGCCTATACTGCTACCCAGTTCGCCTTGTTTACCAGCCTGGCTGCACTACCGCGAACGGTCATCAATTCCTTTGCGGGCGTCATCGTCGAGCAGATCGGTTGGCTGAATTTTTTTTGGCTTTGCATGCTGCTGGCGGTACCCGGCATGCTGCTGCTGTTTAAAGTTGCGCCATGGAATGCGGGGGAGCGTCATCTTTAGGGAAGCTTTGAATTAAGTTCGAGTTCTAAGTGAGACAAGGCGCGAACAAAAAATATCGACGCAGCATATCGGACTTATTCAGAACTTCCTTAGCGCATTCCGGGCATCATGCCCTTCATACCCCGCATCATTTTCGCCAAGCCGCCCTTACGCATCATTTTCATCATTTTTTGAATCTGCTCGAACTGACTCAGGAGTTTATTTACTTCTTGGACGGGCACGCCCGCGCCGGTCGCAATGCGACGCTTGCGTGAGGCTTTGATGAGATCCGGGTTACGCCGCTCTCCCGGGGTCATGGAGTTGATGATGCCTTCCGTACGGGCGATGATTTTGTCGTCCATGGGCATGCCTTGCGCCCCCGCGGTCAGTTGCGCTGGCAGTTTATCCATCAGGCCGGCGATACCGCCCATTTTTTTCATCTGCCCCATCTGCGCTTTGAAATCTTCAAGATCAAACTTTTCGCCGGACTTCATTTTCTTCGCTAGCTTTTCCGCCTCGTCGCGATCGACGTTGCGCACCGCGTCTTCTACCAGCGAGACCACATCCCCCATGCCGAGAATCCGGGAAGCCATGCGCTCGGGATGAAAAGTTTCAAGTCCGGTGAGTTTTTCGCCGACGCCGACGAACTTGATCGGCTTTTGCGTCACGTGACGCACCGACAAAGCTGCGCCGCCACGGGCATCGCCATCGAGTTTAGTTAAGATAACGCCGGTCAGGGGCAATGTTTCTCCGAAAGCCTTTGCGGTATTAACGGCATCTTGGCCTTGCATCGAATCGACCACGAACAGGGTCTCGATCGGATTCATCGCCGCGTGCAGCGCCTTGATCTCTGCCATCATTGTTTCATCGATGGCGAGGCGCCCAGCGGTATCGACAATCAATACATCGTGGTAGTGGGTGCGGGCAAACGCAAGCGCGTCTTGTGCAATGGCGACAGGCTGTTGCGAATTATCCGATGTAAAAAAATCTATGCCGATCTGTTGGCTCAATAGGCGCAACTGCTCTATTGCTGCCGGGCGATACACGTCGCAACTTACCAGCAATACTTTTTTCTTCTGTTGTTCTTTCAGTAATTTCGCAAGTTTGCCGGAACTCGTAGTCTTGCCGGAACCTTGCAGCCCAGCCATCAATATGACCGCCGGCGGCGTGGTCGCCAGGTCAAGGCCGCTGGCCTGCTCGCCCATAAGCGCGGTTAGCTGTTTGTGGACTATGCCCACCAACGCTTGCCCTGGGGTCAAGCTGGTCAGAACTTCGTGGCCGAGGGCTTGCTCTTTCACTTGAGCGACAAAATCCTTGACCACAGGTAGTGCCACGTCGGCTTCAAGCAGTGCTACGCGTACTTCGCGGAGCGCGTTTTGGATGTTCTCTTCCGTCAAACGCGATTGACCGCGCAGCGTCTTGATGACGGATGACAGTCGTTGAGTGAGATTGTCGAGCATGATTCTGTCCTAGCGAGAGGCGTTGGTGTAGACTTCAGGAGTCCAAATTGTAACATCGCGATTCCAGCCGATTCGACTACGTTCCCCATGCCCGCGTCCCTTCAGCTCTTAGTTGTCGTTATTTACAGCGCGGTTGCCGCACATTTTTGGCGTCAGACATTTACGCAAAGGCATGAGTCGGCGCGCACGGAAAAAATCGATCAAACGCCCTGGATTAAGTGGGCGATACTCGTTGGAATCGTCCTCCACGGTCTAGTTCTCGCATGGTCGGTTTTCGGCAAGCTAGGCGTCAATCTGGGCTTGGGGAATGCCATGTCCCTCATTTTATGGTTGACCGTCTTGATTTATTGGCTCGGTAGTTGGGTCTATCCTGTTGCTAGTTTGCAGATGTTCGTTTTGCCTATTGCGGCAATCGGTGTTTTACTCGCGCTGCTCCTGCCGAGCGACCGCGTTTTGTCGCTGGCGGCGAGACCAGCTTTGGCGGCACATCTAATCATGTCACTGCTGGCTTATAGTTTGTTCACCATTGCTGCTCTGCATGCGATTCTCACAACGGTGCTCGATCGCGGCTTGCGGCAAGGCACGACTCCGACAACTTTGCGCGATGCGCCGCCATTGATCGCGATGGAATCCTTGCTGTTGCGGATCATACAATTGGGTTTCGTATTGCTGACCTTCGCGCTGATTAGTGGTTTCTTTTTCTCCGAGCAAGTGTTCGGGAAAGCGATCACCTTTCCTCACAATGCCCACAAGGTGCTTTTCGGCGTGTTGTCGTGGGGGATTTTCGGTGCGTTCCTTATCGGGCATCGCTTCTACGGCTGGCGTGGTCGCACGGCAGCAACCCTTACCTTAGTGGGCTTCGGCTTGTTACTATTGGGCTACATCGGCAGCAAGTTCGTCTTGGAAGTTCTGATGCAGCGCGCTTGACATACCCCATCACGAAATCGATACTGATTATTCTTAAGCTCTCATCGTAAGATTTCTTGGACGATATCCCTACTAGTGCTTTATTAATCGTTCTGGGTGTGTTGCTCATCGCATCGGGTTTTTTCTCGATCGCGGAAACCAGCATGATGGCGCTAAATCGCTACCGCCTGCGCCACTTAGTTACCCAAGGTAGCCGCAGCGCGAAACTGACCCAATCGCTGTTACAACAAACCGATAAGTTATTGGGCGTGATACTGCTCGGCAATAATCTTCTGAACGCGGCGTCTGCGGCACTTGTGACCGTTATCACGGCCCGAATGTTCGGCGAAGGCGAGTTTGCCTTGGGAGTCGGAACGCTGGCGGTGACGTTCGCTATTCTGGTGTTCAGTGAGATCACACCAAAAGTCATGGGCGCGGCTTACTCGGAACAGATCGCTTTACCCCTCAGCTTCGTACTGAAACCACTGCTCAAAATATTTTATCCGGCGGTTTGGTTTGTTAATCTTTTTGTAAAAGGCCTACTATGGCTGTTGCGCCTTAATCCGTCCGAACAACAAAAAAGCGAACAACTCAGCCTTGAGGAATTGCGTTCTCTAGTGCTAGAGGAATCCCACTACATACCGGCAAAACACAAGCATATTTTGCTCAATTTGTTTGAGTTGGAGAACATCACCGTCGACGACGTGATGACGCCCCGCAGTCAGATTGAAGCCATCGATATTTCTGAGGACATAGAGGAAATTCGTAACCGCTTGGCGACCTCGCACCATACCATACAGCCGGTTTATTCCGACCAGTTGGATGACGTGATTGGCATTCTCCATGTACGCAAGGTGCTGCATCAAACCCATAACAGCGAACTTACAAAAGAAACTTTACGAGAAATCATGCGGCCGCCATTTTTTGTCCCAGCCGGAACGCCCTTGCTCACTCAACTGCAGAATTTTCAAGAAAATCAACGCCGTATCGGGTTGGTTGTGGACGAATACGGTGAGTTACAGGGCCTAGTAACCCTGGAGGATATCCTTGAAGAAATAGTGGGTGAGTTTACCAGCCACTCTCCTGCCCACAACGCGCAGTTTAGCGTGCAGGACGATGGCAGCGTCATTGCCGAAGGCACGTGTTCTTTGCGTCAACTGAATCGCAAACTAGGCCTGCAGTTCGATACCAACGGCCCGAAAACTATCAACGGCCTCATCCTAGAACATCTCGAAGAAATCCCGGAGCAGGGTACCAGTCTGAAAGTCGACGGTTATCCGATTGAAATTATCCAAACCCAAGATCGTATGGTGAAAGTCGTGCGTATTTTTCCGTCCCAGCGGGCGCTACCCCTAGAGAATTCAAACATCGTCTGAGCTTGTAACGAGCTTTGCTTTTCGTGTTTTAACAATCGTTTACAACTGCACCGACGTTATTGCCTTTACAAATCAAACCATTCCAGGCATGATACCGTCTAAATATCCAATATAATCAATGAATGTGCGGCTATTACTTAGCGCAAGTTATTAATATTTCAAGCGTCTGGCTTAGAATGATCTAAGCTTGAGGCAAATTCTCCAGTAGAGGTTTAATCATGGCTACGGCTGTCGCGCAAAAACGCCCGAAAACTCCGGCTAAAGAGACTAACAAACTCTACAATTTCGTCTGGGAAGGCCGCGATCGCACCGGCAAAATGGTTAAAGGCGAGGTCAAGGCCGGCGGCGAAGCCGTCGTCACCGCTACGCTCCGTCGTCAAGGGATAAACGTTGTAAAGGTTAAACGCCAGCGGCTCGGCGGCGGAAGGAAGGTCACCGAAAAAGACGTTACTTTTTTCACGCGACAACTTGCGACGATGCTCAAAGCAGGTGTACCTCTACTCCAGGCGTTTGATATCGTCGGTAAAGGCCACAATAATCCCAATGTGACGCGGCTGTTGATGGACGTTAAAACCGATGTAGAAACCGGAAATAATTTAGCGTCCGCGTTTCGCAAATTCCCGCTATTTTTCGACAATCTATTCTGCAACCTCGTCGCCGCCGGCGAACAGGCCGGTATCCTAGATACTTTGCTCGACCGCTTAGCTACGTACAAAGAAAAAACACTGGCGGTAAAAGCCAAAATCAAGTCGGCGATGTTCTATCCGACTGCGATTGTCGTGGTGGCATTCATCGTCACCGCGGTAATCATGATATTCGTAGTTCCCGCTTTTAAGGAGTTGTTTACGAGCTTCGGCGCGGATCTACCTATGCCGACCTTAGTGGTAATGTCGATGTCCGACTTTTTTGTTCAGTATTGGTGGGCGATATTCGGCAGTATAGGCGGAGGACTATGGTTCTTTTTCTATACCTGGAAACGTTCGCGAAAAATGCAGCAAGTGATGGACCGATTAATGCTGCGGATTCCGGTATTTGGCCCTGTAATGGAGAAAGGCGTCCTCGCTCGCTGGGCACGAACGCTATCGACTATGTTCGCCGCGGGTGTTCCGTTGGTTGAATCCTTGGATTCGGTAGGTGGTGCGTCCGGTAATGTCGTATTCGAGGACGCTACTAGGAAAATTCGTGAAGAAGTAAGCACCGGCACGGGCCTTACCATCGCCATGCAAAATAGCGGCGTCTTCCCCAGCATGGTTTTGCAGATGGTCGCCATCGGCGAAGAATCAGGTTCACTCGACAGCATGTTATCGAAGGTCGCCGACTTCTATGAAGAAGAGGTCGATAACGCGGTTAAAGCCTTATCAAGCTTGATGGAACCCATCATTATGGCCTTTTTGGGTGTAGTGATCGGTGGGCTGGTCGTTGCAATGTACCTTCCGATCTTCAAAATGGGCCAAGTGGTCTAATAAAACCCGCTTAAGATTCACCATGATGATGGCGCATAGGGAAGCGTGGCATTGATCGAAGCAATGACGTCAATGCCACCTTTGTTCGTGGCGCTAGCTGCTGTACTGGGTCTATTAGTGGGTAGTTTCTTAAACGTCGTAATCCATCGTTTGCCGAAAATGATGGAACGCGAATGGCGCGAACAATGCGCCGAGTTCACCGCGGACCAAACCGGCCAACCTAAAGCCCAGGAAAATCAACCGACATACAATCTAGTCGTGCCGCGTTCGGCTTGCCCATCCTGTGGTCATCAAATTACTGCCATCGAAAATATCCCCGTCTTTAGCTATCTAGCTCTACGCGGTCGCTGCCGAAAGTGCCGTACAAAAATCAGCCCACGCTACCCTATCGTTGAAGCGCTTACCGGACTGCTGAGTGGGCTAGTTGCATGGCATTTTGGGTTCGGCTGGGCGGGACTGAGCGCGCTTATTCTGCTTTGGGCGTTGATTGCGCTGACGTTCATCGATGCCGACACTCAACTTCTGCCCGATGATATTACGCTCCCGCTCATTTGGCTGGGTTTGATCGTCAACGTCAATCACACCTTCGTAGATCTCCCGTCTGCCGTGCTTGGAGCGGTATTCGGTTATCTCGCGCTGTGGGCTGTTTATTGGGCGTTTAAGCTGCTGACGAAAAAAGAGGGTATGGGATACGGTGACTTCAAGCTTTTGGCAGCGCTCGGGGCCTGGCTGGGATGGCAGATGCTGCCCCTGGTGATCCTGCTGTCGTCCGTCGTGGGTGCAATCGTAGGTATTATCCTCATCGTACTCGCTCGCATGGGCCGTAATATTCCGTTACCCTTCGGGCCCTATTTGGCGATGGCAGGCTTGGTCGCATTGCTGTGGGGCAAACCGATTATGGACAGCTATCTCCAAGGTTTTCGGTAGTGCCCTATATAGTAGGTTTGACCGGGGGAATAGGTAGTGGTAAAACTACCGTTGAGCGCTTATTCAAAACCTTAAGCGTGGACATCATCGATACCGATGCTATCGCGCATGTGTTGACTTCTCCCGATGGCTTAGGCATCCCCATCATTCAGTCGCAGTTTGGTATCGAATTTCTCAACTCCGACGGAAGCCTCAACCGTTCAGCCATGCGGCAACTTATATTCCGCGACCCGGATGCTAAACACAAGCTCGAACAAATCCTTCATCCATTGATCCGCGTTGAGGTTGATGCCCAGCTCCATCGCACCAGGACCCCCTACGTTATTCTCGCAGTTCCGCTGTTGGTCGAAACGGGTGCCTATCAGGACCGCTTGGACCGAGTACTCGTCGTCGACTGCACCGAGGAACAACAAATGCGCCGGACAAGCGCACGCAGCAAGCTAAGTGAACAGGAAGTACGAGACATCATGGCAACGCAGGTAGGCCGCAAGGAACGTATCCGACACGCGGACGATATCATTTTGAACAATGGTGAGTTGGCGCAACTAACGCCGGCGACAACGGTATTGGACCAGCGCTTTCGGGTGCTTGCCGCTCTTCGGGAAACAACATAAATTGAATTCTCACAAAAATTTCGCCAAGTTTTCCGCGAACGGCATTGTCAAACCCGTGTGAAACGGTCAAAATTTCAGTTTTAACCGTAGGTTACCTGTGATCACCTACGAATACCCGCTCAACGAAAAAATCCGCACCTTGCTGCGCCTGGAGGATCTGTACGCAAAAGTACGGTACTTTTGCGGCAATACGGATCGCCGGGAGCATCATACTGCGTTGGTCACCATGTTCGAGATTCTCGATGTGGCGACGCGGGCCGACCTCAAGTCCGAACTCCTTCAGGAAATGGAGCGGCAAAAACAAACGTTGGAGGCTCTGCGCAACAACCCCAACGTCGATCTGCAGCGATTAGAATCGGTGCTGCGAGATATCGAGCGCACTTCCGCCAACCTACTCGCCGGAACGGGAAAATTCGGTCAACATCTGCGTGACAACGAATGGCTCATGGGGATCAAGCAACGATGTAGTATTCCCGGCGGGGCCTGTGAATTTGACTTACCCTCATATCATTTCTGGCTCAATCAGGACGTCGAAGCGAGGCAACGAGACTTAAACCTGTGGCTACAACCTATCGCCGCCGTAAGCGATGGCGCGAGCATTGTATTGAAGCTGCTGCGGGAAAGCACGCAACAACATTCCGCCATGGCCTATCAAGGCGTTTATCAACAGGTTCCGGCGGGCCGAGTTGCGCAAATGATTAGAATTTCGCTGGCAGGGGAATTTCACTGCGTCCCCGAAATCAGCGCCAATAAATACGCTTTGAATATCCGATTCATCTCCGTCGGAACCGCAGGCCGGCCCCACCTTTGCGAACAAGACATCGAGTTTCATCTGAGCTTTTGTAATCTTTAAGGAACCGGTCGGGTAATTCGTATATGAGCCGGGCGCCTCTTGTAAACTGTCCTCAATGCGGTAAAAGTTCGGTCTTTTCGGCGGCTAACCCTTACCGTCCCTTTTGCTCGCAACGCTGTAAGTTGATCGATTTAGGCGCCTGGGCGAACGAAAGCTACCGTGTGCCAGGCGTAGAGAAGCCCGATCCCGGCGAAGCCGACACTATTCCAGATCCAAAAACAGGTGAAGTGCCCGATTAATTGAGGCCCTTCAAACCTTTGCGTCTTCAGATTAACGCATGGCTAGCATCGGCTATTCCGTCCCCGCCGAAACACCCTCGTCCTTGACCAGAATCGAGCTTCACGTTAATGTATTTGATTCTGCTAAAACAAACTCAATCAAAATGCAGCTCTCCGGTGCTGAAATAACCATTCGTTGTCTTCAGGAGGAAGGTGTTGACTATGTCTTCGGCTACCCCGGCGGCGCGGTACTTTATATTTACGACGAGCTTTTTAAGCAAGACAAGCTAAAGCATATTCTCGTGCGCCATGAGCAGGCTGCCGTGCACGCGGCGGACGGCTATTCGCGCGCGACCGGCCGCGTCGGCGTCTCCCTGGTTACCAGCGGGCCGGGCGTCACCAATGCCGTCACGGGTATTGCCACCGCCTTCATGGACTCCATCCCCATGGTGATTATCAGCGGGCAGGTGCCGACCCATGCGATTGGCCTCGATGCCTTCCAGGAGGTCGATACCGTCGGCGTGACGCGCCCCTGCGTTAAACACAATTTTTTGGTCAAGGATGTTAAGGATCTCGCAACGACGATCAAGAAAGCGTTCTACATCGCTGCAACCGGCCGGCCGGGACCTGTCTTGGTGGATATTCCCAAAGATGTCAGCATGCATCTTTGCGAATTCGAGTATCCCAAGTCCATCAGCATGCGTTCCTATGCGCCGGTCAATAAGGGCCATAGCGGGCAAATTAAAAAAGCCATGCAGATGTTGCTGGAGGCCAAGCGCCCGATGATTTACACCGGCGGCGGCGTGGTGCTCGGCGATGCCTCGGCGCAATTGATTCAGCTGGTGCGGATGCTGGGCTATCCCTGCACCAACACGCTCATGGGCCTCGGCGGCTACCCATCGCCGGACCCACAGTTCCTCGGCATGCTCGGCATGCACGGCACCTTTGAGGCCAACATGGCCATGCAGCATTCCGACGTGCTGCTCGCGGTGGGCGCCCGTTTCGACGATCGAGTCATCGGTAACCCGCAGCACTTCCATGTCGAAGGCCGGCGCATCATCCACATCGATATTGATCCATCGTCGATCTCCAAGCGCGTCAAAGTGGACGTGCCTATCGTTGGAAACATCAAAGACGTGCTTGAAGAACTCATCAAGCAGCTCAACGCGAACAAAGACAAGCCCGACAGCGCCGCACTGAAGGCCTGGTGGACACAAATCGAGCTATGGCGCTCACGTGATTGCCTTAAATATGATCGCGCGGCGACGATCATCAAACCGCAAATGGTCGTCGACAAATTATACGAAGTCACCAACGGCGATGCCATCGTCACTTCCGACGTAGGCCAGCATCAAATGTGGGCGGCGCAGTTTTATCGCTTTAACAAACCGCGCCGTTGGCTGAACTCGGGTGGCCTTGGCACCATGGGCGTGGGGTTACCTTACGCCATGGGCGCGAAGTTCGCGTTTCCTGATATGGATGTCGCGTGCGTGACCGGCGAGGCGAGCATACAGATGAATATCCAAGAACTCTCGACCTGCAAACAATATCACCTGCCGGTCAAGATCGTGAACTTGAATAATCGCTACCTCGGCATGGTGCGGCAGTGGCAGGAGTTCATGCACGGCAATCGCCACTCCGAGTCCTACATGGATGCGCTGCCGGATTTCGTCAAACTCGCCGAGAGCTACGGCCACGTCGGTATGTACATCGATAAGCCCGGAGATATCGAGGGCGCGTTACGCGAAGCCTTCAAGCTCAAGGATCGCTTGGTGTTCATGGACTTCATCACCGACCAAACGGAAAATGTTTACCCAATGGTCATGGGCGGTAAGGGCCTCACCGAGATGATCCTATCGTCCGAAGATTTATAGTCCGTCAAAAAAACAGAACCTAGAAACGAATTGCTATGCGTCACATATTGTCCTTATTGCTGGAAAACGAAGCCGGCGCCCTATCCCGCGTCGCGGGACTGTTCTCCGCGCGCGGCTACAACATCGAATCGCTCACCGTCGCGCCTACCGAAGATGCCACGCTGTCGCGCATGACCATCGTCACCAGCGGCTCCGACGAAGTCATCGAGCAGATCACCAAGCAAGTCAACAAGCTGATCGACGTGGTCAAAGTGTTCGACTTGAACGAAGGCCGCCACATCGAGCGCGAATTGATGCTAATTAAGCTGCGTGCCGAAGGTAAAGACCGCGAAGAAATCAAACGTACTGCCGATGTTTTTCGCGGTCGCATTATCGACGTCACTGAAAAAACCTACACCATCGAGCTTACCGGCACCGGCGAAAAACTCGACGCGTTCCTCGAAGCCATCAATCGCGAACTCATCCTCGAGACTGTGCGCACCGGCGCCTGCGGTGTCGGGCGGGGCGAGTGGGTGATGAAGGTTTAGAGGCTAGTCGCTAGAGGCTAGAGACTAGCAAAATCCACGAGTTGCCAGTCTCTAGCCCCTAGTCCCTAGCCCCTCCATTTAAGGAAATCCATGAAAGTCTATTACGACAAAGACGCCGATCTATCCCTGATCAAAGGCAAGAAAGTCACCATCGTTGGTTACGGTTCGCAGGGCCATGCCCATGCATTGAACCTGCATGAATCCGGTGTAAAGGTCACTGTCGGCTTGCGTAAAGGCGGCGCAAGTTGGGACAAGGCCAAGAAAGCGGGTCTCAAGGTCGCGGAGGTCAATGACGCGATAAAAGGCGCTGATTTCGTCATGATGCTGTTGCCCGACGAAAACATCGCCACGGTTTACAAAAATGACGTCGAGCCCAACATCAAGAAAGGCGCGGCCCTAGCATTCGCTCACGGCTTTAATATCCACTATGGCCAGGTGATTCCGCGCGCCGATATCGACGTCGTGATGATCGCGCCGAAAGCGCCGGGCCACACCGTTCGATCGACCTACACCCAAGGCGGCGGAACGCCGTGCTTGATCGCCATTCATCAAAACGTCACCAAAAAAGCGCGCGACATGGCCTTATCCTATGCCGCTGCCATCGGCGGCGCCCGCGCCGGGGTGATCGAAACCAGCTTCAAGGAAGAAACCGAGACGGATCTGTTCGGCGAACAAGCGGTGCTGTGCGGCGGTTGCGTCGAGTTAATCAAGGCGGGTTATGAAACGCTAGTGGAAGCGGGCTACGCGCCCGAGATGGCGTACTTCGAATGCTTGCACGAACTCAAGCTCATCGTCGATTTAATTTACGAGGGCGGTATCGCCAACATGAATTACTCCATTTCCAATAACGCAGAATATGGCGAGTACGTCACGGGCCCCAAGGTGATCAACGAAGCCAGCCGCGAAGCCATGCGCAAAGCGCTACGCGATATCCAAACCGGCGAATACGCTAAGAATTTCATTCTGGAAAACCGTGCCGGCGCACCCTCGCTGCTCTCCAACCGCAATCTCACCAAAGCCCACTCCATCGAAATCGTCGGCGAGAAATTGCGCGAAATGATGCCGTGGATCAAGCGCAATAAGTTGGTCGATCAAACTAAAAACTAGGGACTCGGGGCTAGAGGCTAGGGGCTAGTTAACAGCCTTACACCCCCTAGCCCCTAGTCCCCAGCCCCTAGCCCCATGCCCTACCCTCACCCCATCATTGCCCGCGAAGGCTGGCCCTTCGTCGCATTTAGTTTTTTTATCGCGCTTGCTGCGAGCATTGGATTCGGTTTCTGGTTTGCATTGCCGTTCTGGCTTATCGCTATCTTTGTGCTGCAATTTTTTCGCGACCCGCCGCGTGAATTGCCATCTAATCCCAATGCCGTCGTTTCACCGGCCGATGGCCGTATCGTATTCGTCGGCAAAGCTCGCGATCCGTATCTGCACCGCGATGCGCTCAAGATCAGCGTATTCATGAACGTCTTCAACGTACATTCCAACCGCAGTCCGGTCGACGGCGTGATTCAAAACGTTTGGTACCACCCGGGCCAATTCGTCAACGCGGCCCTCGACAAGGCATCGGATGAGAACGAGCGCAACGCATTGTGGATCAAAACCAATGCCGGCAGCGATGTGACCTGCGTGCAAGTTGCCGGCCTAGTCGCGCGCCGCATTCTCTGTTACGTCGGCAAAGGCGATCAACTCGCCCGCGGCCAGCGTTACGGCTTCATCCGCTTCGGCTCGCGCGTCGATATTTACTTACCGGTGGAGGCGTACGCTAAGATCTCGATCGGCGATAAGGTCTACGCAACCTCCACGGTATTAGCCGAAAACTAGGGCGGCTCGAGCGCCGCAACGGATCTAGGCCGTGGCACAGCATGCCTGGAGAGGTAAGCAGGACGTGCCTCTCCAGGCATGCTCCCGCAAAACTCAAAACCGGTAACTCACCCCAGCAACATAGCTCGTACTCTGTGTAAGCTGCACACCGTTGACGTTCTGATACAACGGCACTTGAACGTAGCCATAAATCTGAAATCCCTTGGCAAACGCATAGCTTAATCCCGGCGAGAGATAAACGTATTTTCCGCCGGACTCATCGGGCTCGGCATTGGCGCCGCTATCGCGACGTTTGTAGCGGGTGTTAAGCTGGATGTTCGCTGCAAAAGCGTCGGTGAAAAGATAACGCAGCCCAAGATCGACCGTGATCTCGTCGCCGGGACGGAAATCGTCTTTGGTTTTGATGGCGTGTTGCCATTGGGTTTGGGCGAACCATCGCAACGGCGTCTCCGCGATTTGACCTTTGGCGAATACACCGGCGATGAGATCGGTGCTCCCCGTGCCGAGTTGTAACGTGCGCTCGGCTATTTCTCCGGCATCGTTGCTGCCGTCGCGCTTTCCCGTCGGCAACTTCAATCCCGCGTGGGCGCCGACTACAGTACCTCCCAAATCAAACTGGTAGCGGCCGACGGCACGCACATCGCCGATGCCGGAAAAATTCCACTCCTCCCGTTCCGGCTCTTCGCCCTCCGCAATTTCGTCTTCGTGCGGGTTATGGATATGGGCGTGTTTGCGCTTGAGGTAGGGAATCTGCACGCCGATGCCCCAATGTTGATCGAATACATAGTCGAGCCCGAGTATCAGATTGTGATTGGTGGTTTCCAGTTCGTCGTGGCCGCCCGGCTCACCTTGCGGGCCGACTTTGTTGGTGCCTTCGCGCGGTTGATCGAGGTCGACGAACTCATAGCGCAGGTTAACGCTGAAGCCCGGCTCTATCGATTCGTATTGAATCTCGGTGTTGGTGTTGATGGAACAAATCGCACTGCCGCAATTAGCGGACGCGCCAGCGGCGGCGAGTATAAGAACGATGCATAGACTTACGCGGGTCAATAGCCCCATGACTTTCTCCCAAAGATTATTTCAATTACCTCGCGACTTGTTCAGCACGAGGCATGTCAATAAAAATCAGGAGATAGCCGGTGGTCCGCGAGATGGCGGGACGAGGGCGGGAGCAGAACCAAACCGAACGCCGAATGAAGCAGCAACGGTGAGATCCGAACTAGAAAAATCTGAGGAATCACGGGCGCCCTCTGCGATTGTAAAGGGGGCATCGATATTCTGCAGGACAGGAATCGCAGTGTTGATGTTTCGCTTCCGCGCTATGCTGGTTCCATGGGTTGAGCAGTGCGGCGATTCTATCGGCAACATTGAGCGTCGGCTTCGAGCATAACGCGGTGGCGAGAATCGCCTCCGCACGTAACTCCCCGGCGTTGGCCGTTGCCACGCGCAACGTCGGCAGCGCCGCCTGCGTGATGAGGCCCACCAGCGCTAGCCATGCAAACCAACGCCTGTTAGCTGGGCGACTCATTTGCGCTTCGCCAACCACTCGATCACTCGGCGGTTGTACTCGGATCGCTCCGACTCGTTTAAATACTTGCCACACATTTGCAGATTATAGAGCGCTTGCTCATTGCCTTGCTGAAGCGCGAGAGAAAACCATTTACATCCCTCGATACGGTCTTGCGGCACGCCCTCCCCGAGAAAATACATCGAGCCCAAATTGAATTGGCCGAAGGAATGACCTTGTTCCGCCGATTTAGTGAACCAGTACAGCGCCTTTGCGAAATCGCGCGGCGTGCCCATGCCGCGCTCGTGCATGACGCCGAGGCTGGATTGCGCCAGGCCGTCGCCGGCTTCCGCTAGACTATAAAATTCCTTGATGGCCGCGGAATAATCCTCGCGATCCAACGCGTCTTGCGCGGCACGCAGGTCGGCCTGCGCGCTGACGTTACCGAGAAGCAAAGTGAAGGCGATAATCGTTGTAGAAACGAGATTGCTTCGCTTTGCTCGCAATGACATGGTTAAGATTTTGTCTTAGTAGATTTCTCGACGACCGGGCCGCCGGCCTGCTTCCACGCACCGAAGCCGCCTTCGATGTGCGCGACGTTTTCCAGTCCCATGTCTTGCGCCAATTTTGTCGCGAGCGCGGAACGCCAACCTGCGGCGCAGAAAAACACAAATCGTTTTGACTCGGCGAATACCGGCTTATGATAAGGGCTGTCGGGATCGATCCAGAATTCCAACATGCCGCGCGGCGCGTGGAAAGATCCCGGCACTAAACCTTCCCGTTCGAGTTCGCGTATATCGCGCACGTCGACGAATAACACGTTCGAATCGTTCGCTAACTTAATCGCATCCGCTGTCGACAATGTGGTGACCTGGGCATACGCCTCATCCACCATGTCCTTGTAACCTCGCTTCATGACTATTTTCCTCAACAAAGAAACAACTGATTCGCGAAATCGATCAATGCATTCGGCCCCAAATAAGCGCGAAACGCCAGATACATCACCGTGGCGAGCAACGCCAAGAGCAAGAACTGGAGCGGCTTCCAGGATGATGGAGTCATCGTCACGCGACGCTTTCGCGCACCCTCAATCGTTCCAGCGGCCGCTCGTCGATCGGCCAATTAGCCAATGTTGCTAGGATACTCAGTCCGATGGCAATAATCCACACCAGTTGATAGGAGCCCGTCTTGTCGAACAAATATCCGCCGAGCCAGGCGCCGACGAAGCTGCCCAGTTGATGGCTTAAGAACACGAAGCCCGACAACATCGACAAATATTTCACGCCGAAAATCTGCGCAACCACAGCGCTGGTGAGGGGAACCGTTCCCAGCCACAACAAGCCGATACCCGCGGCGAACAAATAAACGGACATGGGCGAAATCGGTATCACCAAAAATAATGCGATGACAACCGCGCGCAGCAAATAAATCAGCGACAGCAAATTCTTCTTCGTGTAATGGGCGCCCATGCTGCCCCAAGAATAACTGCCGATCACATTGAACAGCCCGATGAGCGCCAACGCGATCATGCCGCTCTTAGCGCTGAGCCCTTGGTCTACGATGTACGATGGCAAATGCACGCCGATAAATACCACTTGAAATCCACATACGAAATAGCCGAGGGTGAGCAACTTAAAGCCATTGTGAGCGAACGCTTCGCGCAATGCTTGCACAATCGATTGCTGCACAGCGCTGGGGTCGAGCTCACGGTCGCGATACTCCGCCAGTCCATTGGCGAGCGGCGCCATCAGCGCGGCCATGGCCGCCAAGATCAGCAACGCGATCGCCCAGCCCCACCCGGCGATCAATCCGTGCGTTGCCGGCACCATGACGAACTGGCCGAAGGAACCCGCGGAGCCGACGATCGCCAGGGCTTTGGAACGGAATGCCGGTGCGACCGCGCGGCCGACCACACCGAACACGATGCTGAACGTTGTCCCGCTCAATCCCAAACCGATCAGCAATCCCGCCGACATGCTCAATCCGAATGCGCTTTCCGATACCGACATGAAGATCAATCCGAGCACGTAACATAACGCGCCCACCACCAACACGCGGCCCGCGCCAAAACGATCGGCGATCATGCCGACGAAAGGCTGCGCCAATCCCCACACCAAACTTTGCATGCCCAACGCGAACGCAAAATTTTGTCGCGTGAGGCCAAGGTCGGTGGTCATCGGTTGCAGGAATAAACCGAAACCATGACGTACACCCATGGAAAGCGTAACTACCAGCCCGCCACAAATGAGGATCATGGTCGGTGTACGCCAGTTGGGTTTAGCCAAAGATTGAGCGATAGTCACAGAATTCTTTGCGGAAAACTAATCTGAAATAACATTATCCATGATTTATCTTGCCGTTGAGTACATCATCGGGGCATGCTCCGATCGCCGCATGGATACTGCCTCGCGGGCCGGCATGCCGGGAGAAGCAAGCCCCTATTGCCTCCCAGGCATGCATTACCCAAAATACGCAGCGTGAACTTCGGCGCTATCGCGCAATTCCGCGGCGCTACCGGATGCAACCACACGCCCCTGCGCGAGCACGTAGCCCGCATGCGCGATCGCCAAGGTCTGGTGAACGTTTTGCTCCACCAAAAATATCGTGATGCCCTGCGCGTTGACGTCTTGTATCACGCGAAAATTTTCTTGCACGAATAGCGGCGACAGTCCCAACGATGGTTCGTCGATCAACAAAACTTTGGGCTCTGCCATCAAACCACGGCCTATGGACAACATCGCCTGTTCGCCGCCGGACAGGGTACCGGCAAACTGTTGGTAGCGTTCTTTGAGTCGAGGAAAAACTTTCATCACCGTTTCACTGCGTGCCCCGATCTTGTCGGAATCGGTTTCCAGATAGGCGCCGAGCTTAAGATTTTCCGCCACGGTCAATCTTGGGAAAACCCGGCGCCCCTCGGGTATGCAAGCGATACCGTGGGCAATCACCCGATGGGTTTGCATGCCGGTGAGGTTGGCATCGTTTAACAACACACGGCCCGCGCGCGGCGGCGTCAGTCCGAGGATGGCGCGTATCAACGTGGTCTTGCCGGACCCATTGGCGCCGAGCAGGCAAGTGATTCTTCCCGCAGCCGCCGTAAGGCTGACATCGGTCAACACGTCGGCTTGATCGTATCCCGCAACTAGGTGCTCGATTGCAAGCGTTGCACTCACGTTTGAGTTCCCAAATAAGCTGCCTGCACTTCTGCATCTTTAGCCACATCGCGATAATTCCCCTCGGCGATTTTTTTGCCGAAGTTAAGTACGATACAGCGTTCGGTGATGCGCTCGATCACGGACATCTCATGTTCGATGAGCACGATACTCAGCGACGGCGAGCGGGATTTTTCCGCGAGCAAATCGTCCATCAGCGCGCGCGTTTCGTCGAAGGTCATGCCCGCTGAAGGCTCATCGAGCAACAGCAACTTCGGCTGACCGATCAATGCGCGGCAGATCTCCACACGGCGACGATCGATCATCGTTAAGCTCGCCACGGGTTGGTGCATACGCTGGGCCAATGAGGGGTTGAAACGCTCTAACAAAGACCGCGTGACATCGGCTTGGGATTGAATGTCGCTAGCGAGTGCACGCCGTTGCAGCAAACTAAACCAAAGCCCGTTGCGGTGGTGACGATGATTTCCGATAGCGACGTTATCGAAAATCGACAGAGGCAAACACAACCGCGAGCGTTGAAACGTGCGTGCCACGCCGGCACGAAAAATTTTCTGCGGCGAATCGCGGGTGATATCGTGACCGGCCAAGCGGATCTGACCGCCGGACAATGCATACAGACCGGTCAAGGTATTAAAGAACGTTGTTTTCCCCGAACCGTTCGGCCCGATCAGACCGAGTATCTCGCCGCTATCGAGTTGCAAGTCCAAACCATCGAGCGCCACCACGCCGCCGAAACGCATGGTTAACCCACGGCAATCGAGCAGCGTCGTCACGATGATTTCGGGTACACGCGCATTCCGCGCGGCAACAAGCCCTGCGGCCGCACCAACAAGGTAACGATCACCAGCGCGGCGTAAAGCAGGAAACGATACTCTTGCAGCACCTGTAGCTTTTCCGGCAACACGATCACGATGGCGGCGGCAAGCGGTACACCCCACGCATTGCCCAAGCCGCCGAGTATCACGATCGACACCATGATCAGCGAATCACCGATGGTGAAATTGTTCGGCGCGATGAAGCCGAGCATCATCGCGAACGCGGCGCCGGCCATGCCGGCAAGAAAATTCCCAAGCGTAAAAGCAAGAATTTTCCACCGTGCAGGGCTGAGGCCGAACACCGAGGCGGCGATTTCATCCAAGCGCACGGCATCGAGCGCCAACCCCATCCAACTGCGCTCCAGCCTGCGGGTAACGCTAAACGCGAGTATGAATAGGATCAGTCCGAGCAACACATAATTCACGTAAAACGAAATCTCCAGTGCACCGATTTCGATGTTATCGTTGAATTTCCAGCCGAATAGATCGAGGCCTGACACTTTCAGTCCTTGTGGGCCGCCGAGTACATCGTTCACTTCCAGAAATGTTTTAAACAAGATGCCGAAGGCGATGGTGACGAGGGCCGCATAATGGCCGCGAGTGCGTAGCACCGGCAGGATTAGCAATGACCCGATCGCAGCCGCGATCAAACCTCCGATGACGAGCACAACAAGATCCGGTAAGTTATCAGACTTCGTTAAGACCGCGGCGGCGTAACTACCGATGCCGAAAAATGCGGCGCCGGCAAAGTTCACCACGCCCGCAAAACCCATTTGTATCGTCAATCCAAAACAGGCGACGCTCATAAATAAAACTGTCGCCAACATCAGCAAGGCAAAGTGCTCGTCATAAAAAAAACCCATCAGCGCGACGACGCTAAGAACCGCCAAGATTTCTGGCCAACTACGAACGTCGCCATGGTGGATACGACCAAGAATGCCGCTTTTCATGGCGCCTACCACGGCCACGGCTCCACCCGCCAACAGCATTAACACATAGGATTGTTCTTCCGTACCCATGAGTATTGCCACGTAACCGGTAACCAGCAATGCGACGATCGTCATCGTCAGGCGAGGCCAGTCCGTCATGATGGCAAAAGATCTTTCGCGAAATACAGCACGCCCGGCAAGGGATTATCGTAGTAAGGCTCGATCAGCACGAACCCGAGGGAACGATACAAACCTTGCGCGGGATGCATCGTATCTAACGTGTCCAACACCATGCGGCGATAACCTAAGTTGCGCGCGCGCTCGACGATTTGTCTGTGCTAACTCACGCCCCAGTCCGAGATGCTGATGGGTAGGCCGAACATAAAGCCGCTTCATTTCCGCATCCGTCGATGAAAAGCGACGAAGGGCGACACAGCCGACCGCGTGCTGATCATCCATAGCTAATAACAATGTGCCATCCGGCGGCCCATATTTGCCCGGCAAACTTTCTAGTTCTTCAGTAAAACCTTGAAAGCACAAGTCCACGTTAATTGACTTCTCATACTCGAGAAATAACCGACGCGCCGAATCCATTTGCGCCGCGGAGTGAGCTTGGATGATTTTCATCGTTGATGCCGATTTGCGCTAAACCCGCTCACTCGTCCGCTCCGCGATCAACCCCGTTGGCCGCCACGCCAAAATCACAATCAACACAGCGAACGCGAACACATCTTTATAGGCACTAGCAAACGGCAAAGCGACGGCTCCGATAGTCTGCAGCGCCGCGAAAATAAATCCACCGAGAATCGCGCCATAGATATTGCCCAGACCGCCGATCACCGCGGCAGAAAATCCAATCACGCCGAGCAAGCAGACCCATGCTGAAGTTAATCTCGTTGTAGTACAGGCCATTCATCACCCCGGCGAAGGCCGCGAGTGCGGAACCGAGCGCGAAGGTCACGAGCACGATCAACGTGAAATTAATGCCCATCATTTTCGCGGTTTCTTCATCCTGCGCGACGGCTCTAATCGCGAGGCCCAGCTTGGTGCGGTTGATCAGAACGTGTACACCGATTATCACTAACACGCCGAGCAATAACAAAATCAAACTATCCCAGCGCACCGTTAGATCGCCGAGTTGAAAAGCGTCCTTCGGCAGCAACGCCGGAAACGGCTTAGGGTTGGAGCCATTCGGATAAAACACCCGCACGCTTTCGCGCAGCACCGTGCCGAGCATTAAGGTGATCAACAGCGTATTCAGTTGCGGTGCGCCCTTGAGCGGCAGCACGATGTACCGGCCGATGGCTGCACCCAGCAATCCCATCCCGATCGTCGCTGCGAGAAATACACAGATCACTTGCAGCCATGGCGATGCGACGCCGATCTCAGTCACACCTAAGTAAGCTATCAGCCCGGTGAACGCGCCCACCATCAGCACATCGCCGTGGGAAAATTTGATGACATCCAACACGCCGAAAAATAAAGTAAAGCCGACGGCCACCAGCGCGTAAATCATGCCGAGCATGAGGCCGTTGAGTAAGTGCTGTCCGATTAGGGCGAAGTCCAAGTGGGAATCTTGTTTTCAGAGATCAAAGGGAATTTGTGACGACATATGTTCATACGAGCGCTGGCCCTCATCCCCACCCTTCTCCCAGGGGGAGAAGGGATTTAGTCCCCTCTCCCTATGGGAGAGGGTGCAGGGTGAGGGAAAACGTTTCAAGGATCGATGAACGATCAATATTTCTTTCGTACATATGTGCCACAAGCCAATACCAGCAATGCTTCCAGGCAATGCATTGCCACCGACCAATATCCATGCGCCTTCTGGCACGATACTTAATTACTTTTTCGCAAGCTTGCGTTTGCCGCCGGCGTATTCGCTGTCCTCCCACAGCATCCATTTACCATCCTGAATCACGTATTTGGTAATCAAGTCCACGGTGTTCTGGCCGTGATCGTCGAGCGTCACTTTGCCGATAACGGAATCGTAATTTTTGGTTTTGCGTAATTCGTCGCGAACTTTCTTGCGATCCGGGCCGACTTTCTCGATCACGTCCAACACCAAATTCATACCGGCGAATGCAAACGCGCCGTAGGCTTCGAATGGTTCGCCGTATTTTTCTTTTGCATAGCGTTCGACGAAAAATTTTCCGCCGGCGAGCCGTTCCGCCGGCGCGCCCTCTTGAAACGCGACCGTGCCTTCGGCGAGATCCTTGCCCAAACCTTCGATGAATGCGTCCGAGCGAATTCCCGATGTGCCTTGGAAAACCGCCTTCACGCCGAGCTTATCCATCTGCTGGCGGATGCGCACGCCGATCGGCGTGAGTGCCACCGAAATATAAAACCTCCGGTTTTAGATCCTTGATCTTCGTCAACTCCGCGCTAAAGTCCTGCTGATCCGCCGTCACGCCGAACGTGCCGAGAATTTGACCGCCGCTCTCCTTTAGATACTGGCTGAAGTATTTATTGTGACCTTTGCCGTAATCCGTGGTGTCGTGTATCACCGCCCAGGTTTTGAATTTGAGGCCCGTCATCATTTTCGCAGCGATTTGATTCTGATTGATCATGGTGCCGTTGACGCGATTGATTTCTTTGTAGTCGTTGCCATAGGTTACGTCCGGCAGAACCGCACCCCAAACGACAACCGGCAAACCGAATTTGTGATACACGTCCACCGTGCCGATCGCAACCGCTGAGCAGTAATGAGTTACACCGGCGATCACGCTCTTATCGGCCGCGGCTTTGGTCGCGACTTGAACGCCGATGTTGGGCTTGCACTCGTCGTCGAGCGCGATCATTTCGTAACGGTATTTCGCTTTTGGATCGGCGTTGCGCAACCGCACCGCGAGATCGGCTGAATTGCGCCCACCCAGGCCGTTCGCCGACAAACCGCCGGTGAGCGGGCCGATGAACGCGACTTTAACCGTGTCCTTAGCGTTCGCCCCCAAGGCCGATAACAGCAAGCCCAATAGGAAACCGAGCGGAGTTATGGATTTCATTTGCATCTTTCCGAATTGTTCTAGTGGTTGTGAGGTTAACCAGCGCCGTCCCGTTGGTCAAGGGATTAGGAGCGACAACGCGACGGCTCAGAGACAAATTCTCTAGCAACGGCGTCAACGCTTATTTTCAGTGTTTAAGGATATAATAATGGGTTGAGTTTGTTGGAGTTTTGTATGCCCATCTACGAATATCGGTGCTCTTCCTGTGGCTTCGAGGAAGAGTACCTACAAAAGGTTGGCGCGGCGCTGCTGACCGATTGTCCCGAATGTGGCAAAGCCACGTTCGCAAAGAAGCTAACGGCGGCTGGTTTTCAGTTGAAAGGCAGCGGCTGGTACGCGACGGATTTCAAAAACAGCGGCGGCAAAGCCAAGGACAGTAAATCCGACACCAAATCCGAAACGAAATCGGAAGGCAGCGCGGAAACCAAAACGGAAACGAAGTCCGAGACAAAAGCTGCGGACAAGCCCGCGGCCAGTTCGACTTCGAGCACCGATTCAACCGGTTCTAAAGCCTAACCTTGCGTAAATATTTCATCACCGGGCTCCTCGTCTGGATCCCGCTCATCATCACGGTTTGGGTGTTAAAACTCCTAAACGGTTGGATGGACGCGAGCCTGTTGTTGATTCCCAAGGCCTACCGTCCCGAAACCTTGCTCGGATTTTATGTGCCCGGCGTAGGGGTGATTTTGACCGCGGCGTTGTTGTTCGTCACCGGGCTCTTGACCGCGAACTTGCTGGGCCGCAGGCTCATCATGCTGTGGGAAAGCCTGTTGGCGCGCATCCCCGTGGTGAAGACCATCTACGGCGGCGTCAAACAAGTGTCCGACACGTTGTTCTCCGGACAAGGCCAAGCGTTTCGCAAGGCGCTGCTGGTGCGCTATCCGCATCAAAACTCCTGGGCGGTCGCGTTTCAAACCGGCCATCCAAGCGGCCAAATCGCGGCTATCTTGGAGGGCGATCACGTCAGCGTCTTCATTCCCACTACGCCCAATCCGACCTCCGGCTTCTTCATGATCATGCCAAAAAAAGACGTGATCGAATTGAACATGAGCGTCGAAGCGGCGCTGAAATACATCGTCTCCATGGGCGTCGTCGGCCCGGACAAACTTTCCAATCATTGATTCAACTGTAGAGTTTTCATGCGTACAGATTATTGCGGTCTCATCAGCAAAAAATACCTTGGCCAAACCATCACGTTGTTCGGCTGGGCGCACCGCCGGCGCGATCATGGCGGCGTGATATTCATCGACCTGCGCGACCGCGAAGGCTTAGTGCAAGTCGTCATCGATCCCGACACGCCGGAAGCCTTCGCCAGCGCGGAGAAAGTACGCAACGAATTCGTGCTCAAAATCGTCGGCAAAGTGCGCGAGCGTCCAACGGGGACCACAAACACGAACCTGATCAGCGGCGAAATCGAAGTGCTGGCGAAAGAAGTCGAAGTGCTCAATCCTTCGCTCACGCCGCCGTTCCAACTCGACGACGAAAATCTCAACGAGACCACGCGGCTCACCCATCGTTTCTTGGATTTGCGCCGCGAGCAGATGCAAAAAAACCTGCGCCTGCGCTACAAGGTCGCGATGACGGTGCGCAATCATCTCGACGCGCAAGGCTTCATCGACATCGAAACGCCGATGCTCACCAAATCCACACCGGAAGGCGCGCGCGATTACTTGGTGCCGAGCCGCGTCCACCCGGGCGAATTCTTCGCATTGCCGCAATCGCCGCAGTTGTTCAAACAATTGCTGATGATTTCCGGCTTCGATCGCTATTATCAAATCACCAAATGTTTTCGCGACGAAGATTTGCGCGCCGATCGCCAGCCGGAATTCACGCAAATCGATATCGAGACTTCGTTTCTGAACGAGCAGGAAATCACCGCCATCATGGAAGATATGATGCGCAAGGTGTTCAAAGACGCAGCGAATATCGACTTGGCCAATCCTTTCCCGCGCATGACCTTCGCCGACGCGATGGCGCTGTATGGCTCGGACAAACCCGATCTAAGAGTGCCGTTCAAGTTCAGCGAATTGACCGACGTGATGAAATCCGTCGACTTCAAAGTTTTCTCCAACGCGGCGAACATGGTCGGCGGGCGCGTTGCTGGATTGTTGATTCCCAAGGGCGGCGAGCTGTCGCGCGGTGAAATCGATGCTTACACGCAATTCGTCACCATCTACGGCGCGAAGGGCTTGGCCTATATCAAGTTCAACGAAATCGCCAAGGGCCGCGATGGCATGCAATCACCCATCGTCAAAAATCTGTCCGACGATTCATTAAAAGCCATCGTCGAGCGCAGCGGCGCGAAGGACGGCGATTTAATTTTCTTCGGCGCCGACAAAGCGAAAGTAGTCAACGATGCGCTAGGCGCATTGCGCGTCAAAATCGGCCATGAAAAAGGCTATGCGGAAAAAGCCTGGCGCCCGCTGTGGGTCACGGATTTTCCGATGTTCGAATACGATGAAGAAGACAAACGCTGGGTCGCGCTGCATCACCCGTTCACCGCCCCGAAAGACGGCCATGAGGATAGTCTCGCAACCGATCCCGGCAAGTGTTTGTCGAAGGCCTACGACATGGTGCTCAACGGCTGGGAAATGGGCGGCGGCTCGGTGCGTATCCACCGCGAAGACGTGCAAAGCAAAGTCTTCCGGGCGCTGAACATCAGCGCCGAAGAAGCGCAAACCAAATTCGGATTTTTACTCGAAGCCCTGCAATACGGCGCCCCACCCCACGGCGGCATCGCCTTCGGCCTCGACCGCGTCGTCACCCTAATGACCGGCGCAGAATCCATCCGCGACGTAATCGCATTCCCGAAAACGCAACGCGCGCAATGCTTGCTCACGCAAGCGCCGAGTCGCGGTCGACGAAAAGCAATTGCGGGAATTGCATATTCGGCTTCGGAGTATCGAGGTTGCTAAGGGATAGATTTATAGAAGGCATCGCGCCAGGAGGCGCGTGGACGTTGGCTCGTGACGATGCATGACTGGAAAAGCAATATGGGAGGGATTCTGTGGCCATACGACTTGTAGGGCGGAAAAGCGAAGCGCCTTCCGCCGTATGCGACTCGTCGAAAGTCTAATCGTAAATTTGCGACGACTAGGCTAGTGAATAATGCAACCCGTTCGATTACGCCGCATTCGGCAGAAGGCGCTACGCTTTTCTGCCCTACAAGCTTGCTAGCATCATGCTAAGAAAAATTTTGAATGCGCTCTTTCGGGCTCAGCCCAGCCATGATCCTTTTTTTCAAAAGGTATGGCTTGTCGCGGATATCGTTTTGGTCATCGTTATGTTTGCATATCTGATTCCGCACTAATGGCCGTAGGGCGGAAAAGCGATAGCGCCTTCCGCAGTATGTTGACGAGACGAATCGACAACGCTCGGGTAAACTCTTCGAATGCCCGACTATCTCCGCAATCGCATTCCCGGCGGAACGTATTTCTTCACCGTAAATCTACTCGAACGCAAGTCTCGCTTGCTCGTCGATAATATCGATGCATTGCGCGCGGCTGTTCGCAAGGTTCGCATCGACCCGACCATTTCACATTGATTGCTGGGTCGTGTTACCCGATCATATGCATTGCGTTTGGACGTTGCCACCGGATGATATTGACTATCCTTCGCGATGGAAGGCGATCAAAATTGCGTTTGCGAAATCGATTCCGAAAACAGAACGATTATCTGCTGTGCGTCTAGCGAAAGGTGAACGCGGTATTTGGCAACGACGATATTGGGAACATACGATTCGCGACGAATTAGATTACGCTCGGCATGTGGACTATGTGCATTTCAATCCGGTTAAGCATAGGCACGTTGCGAGGGTTAGGGATTGGCCATATTCCTCGTTTTCGCGATTTGTTGTGGCGGGCGTTTATCCGATTGATTGGGCGGACGCCGCTGCGGACCTCAATGTGGGTGAAAGAGAATAAGCGCCTGCATACGGCGGAAGGCGCTGCGCTTTTCCGCCCTACGGACTCGTCGGAATATTGGCCAGCCAGGAGGCGCATTCAGCCTTGCTCGTAGCATGGCATGTCTTGAGGCCCAGTACCCATGCGGCTTCTGGCGATGCTTATGAAAATCTGCTTAACTATTGCTGCGAAGGCGATATTCCATTTTCACAGAAACAGTTCAACATGGATTTCCGCGTCTGCAGAAATGACAGGGAGGATTCTATGTTTGGAAGCCGCAGCAGGTCTAAGAAAATGATTCGTCTCACCTCATTTTGCGTGATTGATCGATTAGCGATATCATTTTGTAACTTTAAAACATTTTCTTGTTTAGGTTTTCTATGCTAACCATCCTCGCGGTCGCCAGCGATGTGCCCACACCTGTCGCGTACGGTTGCTCCAACCGATCTGTGGGCGCAAAGGATGCTGTGCGATGATTTATTCAAACCGACGTGAGGTGCTGCGAGCCATGCTATCGCTCGGCATTGCGGCGACGTGCAGCGGCACTGCCCGCGTGTCGCAAGCCGCGGAAAAAACACCGGGAGAAGGAACGATGCAAAATGTTAAAGCGCTAGTTTTCGATGTATTCGGCACGCTGGTCGATTGGCGAAACGGTGTCGCGCGGGAAAGCCAGCGCGTGCTCGAGCCGCTGGGTCACAAGCTCGACTGGATCGCCTTCGCCGACGCCTGGCGCGCGCAATATCAACCCAGCATGGAGGAGGTGCGCTCGGGCCGCCTGCCGTTCTCGAAACTCGATATCATCCATCGCCGCATGCTCGATCTTGTCCGGCCGAAGTTTGGCTTGGAAAATTTGGACGAGCCGACGATGCGGGAATTAAATCTCGCCTGGCATCGGCTCGACGCCTGGCCCGATGTGCCGGGCGCCATGCAGCGACTGCGCAAGCGCTTTTTCCTCGCGCCTTGTTCCAACGGCAATATCGCGTTGATGGTGGGCCTCGCCCGGCACAACAATTTGCCCTGGGACGCGATCCTCGGCGCGGAAATCGCAGGCGACTACAAACCCAAGCCGCGCGTGTATATCGCCGCCGCGGAAGCGTTTAACCTCGAGCCTGGACAGGTCATGATGGTGGCCGCCCACAGCGACGACCTTAAAGCCGCCGCCGGCGCGGGTTTGCGCACCGGCCACATCGCGCGACCCGACGAGTTTGGGCCTGGCAAAGGGGAACCCGGTCCGACCGTGCCGGTGGATATCTTCGCCTCTTCTCTTGCAGCGTTAGCGGACAAATTTGGTCTTTGATCACCGAGCTACGACATATATAAGCGATTGCGCAGATCGCTCCTTAGCCCGGTAAGATTTTTGAGCCATAACTCACTCGCATAGTGGCCGAGCGTGGCGAGGCCACGACGCAGCGCGCTCCCTAGCGATTGCATCAAGCCAGCTACATACTGGGCGCGTAGCTCGTGAGCAATGTGCGTGTAGTGCTGCAATTCATCACCGCTTATATATCGCACTGAGTACCTGTCGTCAGTATTGCTGTGCGCGGTCGTGCGACTAGTATCTTCGCAAGGCTGCAAAATCGTTACCGCCGAGTTCTCGAACGCGCTGATCACTATCATGCCGTCACCGCGGATCGTGAACGATTCTCCTGAATTCAATTCGTAGTCGCGCGAATCGCCATCCTGCGTAAGCCAGACTGAGCCCCACAAAACGGCGACGGTCGAGCCTTCCGCGTCCGGTAATGAAATCAACTTACCTTGCGTAAGTTGGATCGTGCTTTGGTCTAGATCGAATTTCATGCTAATCTCCTATTCATGCGTATCATGCATGTAAATACGATACGCTATGATGTAATTATTGGGGTCATCTGCAATGAAATCAAACGATCTTTGCGCATGTTACGCATGATTTTTAAGAATGCGTAGTAAATCTTTTAAGTTGCCGCCGCTCAACTTCATCGAAGGGTTTGAGGCCGCGGCACGCCATTTGAGTTTTACCAAGGCCGCCGCCGAACTGTTTCTCACGCAGTCCGCCGTGAGCCGGCAAATCAAGGCGCTTGAAGACCAGCTTGGCGTGCCTTTGTTTGAGCGGCACACGCGCGCGTTGAGCCTGACACCCGAGGGCGAAGCGCTGTTTCAAACGGTAGCGGAGGTGCTGCGGCGGATCGAGGAAACCACGCAACGCATACAGGGCCGCGCAGAAGAACGCACGTTCACCATCACGACCACGCCGGCGTTCGCTTCGCTTTGGTTGATTCCCAGGCTGGCCGGCTATACGCGGGAACATCCAAAAGTCGACGTGCGAATTTCAGCCTCGAATGAGCTGGTCGATCTCGAACGCAGCGGTATCGAGCTCGCCGTCCGCTACAGCGGACCGCAGGCGGCCGGCACTAAGCTATTCGGCGAGGAAGTGTTTCCGGTATGTTCTCCATCCCTGATGCACGACGCCAAGCGCCCGCTGGCGACCCCCGCTGATCTCAAGCACCACGTGCTGTTGCATTACGCCGATTTAAACCGCGGCACGCCCGCGCTCGATTGGTCCATGTGGCTGCAATCGGTGGGTCTGCCCAATTTGGAACCGGCGGGCGCGCTGCACTTTAGCCACTACGATCAGATCGTGCTCGCGGCGGTCAATGGCCAAGGCGTGGCGCTCGGGCGCAGCCCTTTGATCAAGCGCTTCATCCGCGAAGGCACGCTGCACGCGCCGTTCGACACCAAATTCGTGGCCGCCCGCGCCTACTACGTCATCGCCTCGAAAAGCAGCGAGCGCAACGCCGATGTAAAAAATTTTGTGTCCTGGCTACAAGCGGAAGCGAAGAAGGATATTCTAAAGCGTTGACTTGTCGCGAAACCATGGCATCGCCAGAAGGCGCATGGATATTGGCTCCCAGGCCATATCTCGCTAGTGGATGGGGAATCATCGCCCCACCACGCGATCGCAGTCGGCATAATAATCCAGTAGAACTGGTGTGGTGAGCACCATCTGCCCGCATCTCTGTTGAGTATGAAAAATTCCGTACAATGAGCGCATCATCAACCGAAAGACGAAATCATGTCTAAGAAAAAAATCCTTCTCCCATCCGCAATGTCGCAGGCGGGTTGGCAAGTAGTGCGGACAAGATCGGACATCGAGGCAGTGTCGTTCGACATGAATATCCCTGTGGCGGAATTTCATGCGTTGCTCGCGGACGCCCATGGCGCGGGCTTGAGCCTGACGCGCTTTGGCGAAGCGGAGCTTAAAGCTACACCCAACATCAAAGTCATTGCGCGTCATGGGGTTGGTTACGACATGATCGACGTATCCGCACTCACGCGTGCTCGAATTCCGTTGATGATTACCGGCATTGCGAATTCGCCTTCCGTGGCGGAGCATGCGCTTTACTTGATGTTGGAACTCGCCAAACGCGGCGCGGCATTTCACGCCATGGTAACGCAGAACCGCTGGGCTCAGCGCATGGCGCAGGGGCTGCCGATGGACTTGTTCGAGAAGACGGTATTGATCGTCGGCTTCGGCAGGATAGGCACGCGATTGGCCAAGATGTGCCTGGCGCTCTGCATGCGGGTGTGTGTTTACGATCCCTATGTAGATAAGGCCAAGATCGCTGCGGCTGGCTGCCAACCCATGCCGAACCTGAATGATGCCTTGGCGCAAGCCGATTTCGTTTCCATCAACTGCCCGAAAACCACCGAGACGAACGGCATGGTTGCGGAAGAACAATTTATGCGCATGAAACCGGCGGCCTTCATCGTCAATACAGCCCGCGGCGGCATCGTCGACGAAGCAGCGTTGCACCATGCGCTCTCGACCGGGCGCATCGCGGGCGCGGGTTTGGACGTGCTCGAACACGAGCCGCCGGATCCACAGAATCCACTGCTCAAGTTGTCGAATGTGATTCTTGCGCCGCATATGGCAGGCGTAACACGTGAAGCGTTAGACCGCATGGCGGTAACGATGGTTAACAATATTTTGTCGGTGCTGGATGGACGTCCGGATTTGGACAACGTGGTGAACAAGGAAATTTATGAACATCATTGATAGTGGGTTGGTGGGTCCGCTGCGCTTGACCCACCCTACCTATTATTTTTTTGATCGTTAATGATTCTTGCTTTGTCGGCGTAGTTTCGATGCAAACCGATATTGACTTCGAAGTCGCGATTATCGGCACGGGCTTTGGCGGTCTGTGCATGGCGATCGCGCTGAAGAACGCCGGTGTCGATTCGTTTGTCTTGCTGGAAAAAGGCGACGACGTCGGCGGCACGTGGCGCGAGAATCAATATCCGGGCTGCGCCTGCGACATTCCTTCTCACTTGTACTCGTTCTCGTTCGCGCCGAATCCGAACTGGAGCCGGATGTATTCGCCGCAGACGGAGATTTGGGAATACGTTCAGCGTATCACCGATCAATACGGGCTACGTCCGCATATTCGCTTTAACACCGCTATGACCGCGGCGCGTTTTGACGAAGCGTCTGCTAATTGGTCAGTGGAAACGAGCAACGGCGCGACGATTCGGTCGCGTACACTGGTTGCCGCGATGGGTGCGTTAAGCCGCCCTTCGATGCCGAACATTCCCGGCATAGAATCGTTTGCCGGGCCGTCGTTTCACTCGCAACAATGGAATCGAGATTTCGACCTCAGGGGTAAACGAGTCGCGATCATCGGCACCGGCGCCAGCGCGATTCAAATCGTGCCGCGAATCGCACCGATGGTGAAACAGCTTCACTTATTTCAGCGCACGCCGCCGTGGATCATCCCGCGCATGGATCGTCCCATTACGAATTTCGAGCGTGCGCTGTTTCGCGCCCTACCCTTCACGCAAAAACTTTACCGTTGGTGGATATATTGGACACTCGAAATACGTGTGCTCGGTTTCACGTTTAAACCCAGCTTACTGCGCGCCAGCGAGCGTTTGGCAACGCGACATATTCATCGCCAGATCGCGGATGAGACCCTGCGCGAACGCGTGACGCCGGACTATCGCCTCGGCTGCAAACGGGTATTGCTGTCCGACGATTATTACCCAGCGCTCACGCGAGAAAATGTAGAGTTAGTGACGGACGCAATTCGAACTATCACGCCGCGGGGTGTGATGACGGAAGATGGCATCGAGCGCGAAGTCGATGTACTGATTTACGCGACGGGCTTCCACGTTACGGATCAGTATATGAGCTTGCCTATTCATGGCAGCGGCGGCGTGGAATTAGCCGATGCGTGGCGCGATAAAGCCGAGGCGTACTACGGAGTGACCACTACAGGATTTCCGAATCTTTTTATGCTCGTTGGGCCGAACTCGGGATTGGGCCACAACTCCATCGTCTTCATGATCGAAGCCCAGGTGAATTACGTACTCGCTGCTATGCAAGCATTACAGCAGGCCGGGAAGCAGCGCTTGAATCTTCGTGCCGACGTTTTGCGCCGCTATAACGACGGGATTCAAGCGTTGTTATCGAAGGCGATATGGGGAAGCGGCTGCCGCAGTTGGTATTTGGACCACAATGGCCGCAACACGACGATGTGGCCCGGCTACACCTGGAAGTTCCGCCAACTCACGCGGCGCTTCGACAGCGCCGACTATGAGATGAAGTGAGCTTGGCTTAGGCCGCTTGTTGTTGGGACATCTTCGCTAATTGCTTGTACTCGTCCCATTGGACTCGGTCGGAGAAGCGCCACTGGCTGCCCTGGTCAAGAACATATTTGCCGCGTGCGCGCAGGTAGGCTTTTGCTTCTTCAAGTTGGCGCTGCATGTTTTCGGAAGGATAGGTAAAGTTGCTCATTTTTGTGTTCCTTTCTTATGTCTTATCGTATTCGGCCGCACTGTTTTAAGATGTGTTGCGGGCCTCGTACTTTTGTTTTAGTCGCTGCTTCCTGTTTGTCTACGTAATGCTTTTCTCGAAATTAACGCCGTTAAAGCGCTGAATTTAAAGACTTTACCAGAAACCGCGTGGATATTGCGTGACAAACAATGCATGCTGGAAAGGCAAGCGGGGCGCGCTTCGCAGCCCGATGACTATCTGGATATCTAACCTTCTTTAGTAGCGAAATCTCCAGGCGCCACGATCTCTATCATCTCAACATCGTCGGAATGGCCGAGCTCGATGTGGCGTATGCCTTTCGGTTGATGGAAACACGAACCCGCTTCATAGCGCTGTTTGCCCACGCCTTCGTAATCGAATTCGATCCAGCCTTTGAGCACATACACCATTTGAAAATCTGCTTCGTGTCTATGCCAATTAGACCGCGCCGGCCTGCCAGGAATCGCGCGGATAACGTGGGCGACATAGCGGCCGTGAGTCGCATCCATAATGCCTAAGTCGCGATACTCAAAAAATGCGCGCAACCCATCTGCTTTGAATGTGCTGGTCTTTGCATGACTAACGGAAAATTTGCCGAGCGCCATGTCGAGATTTTTCGCTGGTGTGTTCGCCACGGAAGTGGCAGACTTGTTCGCCATGATGAATTACTCCGATAATTCGTTGTCTTTTATATTAACAAAAAACCAGGCTTTCGATGAAAGCTTATAAAATTCCCGTTTCGGTTCTGATTATCATCCACACTGCTGATCTCCAAGTGTTGTTATTGGAACGCGCCGATCGGCCGGGATTCTGGCAATCGGTTACGGGGAGCCAGGATGAGGGCGAAACCCTACGCGAAACCGCAATGCGTGAGCTAAGGGAGGAAACGGGGCTGGATGGTAATCAATACATGCTTACGGATTGGCAGAAAGAAAATGTCTACGAAATCTATCCCGTGTGGCGCCATCGTTACGCGCCCGGAACGATACACAATACCGAGCACGTATTCGGTTTAAGCTTGCCCAAAATCACGCCGATCACCATTGCCCCTCGGGAGCATTTACAATACCGTTGGTTGCCGTGGCAAACGGCTGCGGAGCAAGTGTTTTCCTGGAGCAATCGCGAAGCGATACTGCTGTTAGCCAGCCGCGCCCCTTTGCCGATCGAATAACTACCGAAACCGATGGTCGATACCTTACGCATCGCGACTTACAACATTCATAAAGGCTTTTCCAACTTCAATCGCCGCATGATTTTGCACGACGTGCGCGAACGCTTGCGCATGCTCGACGCCGATTTAATTTTTCTACAAGAGGTGCAAGGCTCGAATGAAATCCATGGCTTGAATCACACGCTGTGGACCACGCCGCAGCACGAATTTCTCGCCGATTCGGTGTGGAGCGATTTCGCCTACGGCAAAAATGCCGTTTACGAAGAAGGCCATCACGGCAATGCAATTCTGAGCCGTTATCCTATTGTAAGCTGGGAAAACGAAGATGTTTCCGCCCATCCGCTCGAACGGCGCGGATTATTGCATTGCGAGCTGGACGTGCCCGGCTGGGACGAGCGCTTACATTGCGTTTGCGTGCATCTCGGGATTGTTCTCGCGCTGGCGCTTGCAACAGGCGCGAGCGCTGTGCGATCGTATCGATCGCATGGTGCCCCATTCTGCGCCGTTGGTGATCGCCGGCGATTTCAACGATTGGCGCGAGCGTTTAAGCCGTTTGCTGCGCGAGCGGCTCGACGTACATGAAGTGTTCGAATCCACCCGCGGCCGTCCCGCGCGCAGTTTCCCCGCGGGTTTGCCGCTGCTGAGCTTGGATCGCATTTATGTGCGCGGCATGCGCGTGAAAAGCGCGCGCATGATGCACGGGAAAGCCTGGGCCAGATTGTCGGACCACGCGGCGCTCTCCGCCCACGTCAGCCGCCGCTAGCCCGCGTTGACTGCATTGCGTTATGTCTCGGGTAATTCCATTACCCTGCTCAAGAACGGTACGGATTTTTTTCCCGCGCTGGAAGCGGCGGTGGATGCCGCGCAACACGAAGTTCATCTCGAGACTTATATTTTCGCCGACGATAACGCGGGCCAGCGCATCGCAAACGCGCTGCGGCGAGCGGCCGAACGCAAGGTCGTAGTGCGTGTCGTCGTCGACGGTTTCGGCAGTCAAAATTTTTTCCCGCCGGAAATGGTCGATGTCATGCTCAAAAGCGGCGTGGAATTATTTATCTATCGGCCCGAAGCATTTCGCTTCAGCTTTCGCCGCCACCGGCTTAGGCGCATGCATAGAAAAATCGCCATGATAGACGGCATGACGGCTTTTATCGGCGGCATCAATATCATCGACGATATCAACACACCGCACCACACGCCGCCGCGCTACGACTACGCGGTTAAGTTCATGGGCCCGCTCGTGCAAGAACTCAGGCCGATCGTTCATCGGCTTTGGCTGGTGCTCAGTTGGACCAATTTCCGAACACGTCTGCACAGCGATTTTCCCAAGTTACCCCCCGCCGCGCCTTGCGGGCCCCATCTTGCGGCGCTGGTCATCCGCGATAATCTGCGCCACCGCAACGATATCGAAGACGCTTATCTCGAAGCCATCGACAACGCGCGCCATGAGATCATTATCGCCAACGCGTATTTCTTTCCTGGCTTAGGATTTCGCCGCGCCTTGGTGGCCGCCGCTGGACGCGGCGTAAAGGTAACGTTGTTATTGCAGGGCCGAGTCGAGTACCGCTGGCTGCACCATGCTACCCGCGCGCTTTACGGCGCGCTGCTATCCGGTGGGATAAGTATTATCGAATATCACAAGAGCTTCATGCACGCCAAGGTCGCGGTGATCGACGACAATTGGGCAACAGTGGGATCAAGCAATATCGACCCGTTCAGCTTCATGCTGTCGCGCGAAGCCAATATCATCGTGCGCGATGTGAGCTTCTGTGCGCAGTTACGCCACAGCCTCAAAGCCGCGATGCAAGACGGCGCTGTACCGGTTCACTTACAAGAGTGGAAACAACGCTCCCTAGTGGAGCGCGCAATGGCGTGGCTCGCCTATAGTTCCGGGCGATTCATCTTGGGTACCTTGGGTTATCCGCAAAAATAGATTGCGGCGCCAGCCTGGAAAGCAATACCAGCGAGGCTCTTGGGCATGCCATTGCTGAGAGGCAATGTGGAAGCGCTTCGTGGCGTTAACGCTTGAACGGCCGGCGTGCGGCCATGCGCGGTGAGGATTCGTCTTTGTGCCGGAAATTGATGCGGCCCTTGGTGAGATCGTACGGCGACATTTCCAACGTGACCTTGTCGCCGGCCAAAATACGAATGCGATGCTGGCGCATTTTCCCGGAAGCGTGAGCGGTGATCTCCGCGCCGTTAGTCAGCGTTACGCGAAATTGCGTGTTGCGCAATACCTCGCTGACGAGTCCTTCCATTTCGATTGTTTCTTCCTTTGACACGATTTAGCCTTTCATCGGAAATGCGAGTCCCACGCACCACTGCTTACCGCAGTACGTGAGCAACTACCATATTAGAAAATCTGCGATGCAGATGTGGTTTGCGCGGATCAAACCTTCTTCAGATTAGTCGCCGCCAGTTTGCCTTTGTCGCCCTTCTCCACATCGAACGATAGTTTATCGTTCTCGGCAATCGTGCCAAGTCCGGCGCGCTCGACGGCGGAAATGTGTACGAATACATCCTTAGATCCATCGTCTGGTTGAATAAAGCCAAAGCCTTTGGCGGGATTGAAAAACTTAACGGTACCGGTCGACATAGTGTCCTCCGAAAAAAGTGAATTGCCCTGCGCAAAACTGCGCTGGGCATCAAAAAAACTATGAGATTGGACCGGAGTGACACCGAGTAGAGGTATATGCGCGGACGATCCCAAAGCGCGATCGATAAGCTGATATTGTGGCGTTGATACGAATTGCAAGAGCCTAAGTTAAGTATTTTAGCACCGCGCGCCACGTTTTGCGCGAGCCTTCCCGATACTTCGCGCCGATTTGCCGCCGAAGTCAAGCGAAATAAATATTTAGATGAATGGCTAATGCGATGTCAATGACAGACACTTAGCGGCTCAAGGAGCCTCTATGTCCAATACCCCCGCTACAACACAACGACTTGCACCACCGGGCCTGCGCGATCAATTTCTGACCGCGCTGGATCAGCAGGACTACATCGCATTGGAGGCGGTCCGGACCTATCTGACCGGTTGCGCGAACATCCTTCCCAGCACCACGTGCATTTTGCTGGGCCTTAAACCCGGCAGCACCTACTCCGCCGGCGCCGAAGCCGCCGGCCAAGTCATCGCTCTCGCCCGTGTAGAAGCGTTGAATCAGAAGGACGCGATTGCGCTGTAGCGAATGGCTAGCCGCGGCAGCCACGGCCCTGAGGCAATAGCAGCGCGGCTGTCAGGCCATATCACGCCACGAAGAAGTATCCATGCGGCCGGTGGCCGCATTGGTTTCAAGAAACGCAGCTTCTAAATCCCGTTTTCCCTAATTCCGGTCGATCAAAACGGCAAAAGTTTTGTGGCCGGAAATCAGATATAGGGAAGGTCTGATTTATTTCGAGTTCTAAGCAAGACAAGGCGCGAAGGAAAAATTGTGACGCAGCATATAGATGATATGTAAGGAACAATTTTTCCTGTGTAACGCAGTATAGCGACGAAATCGGAATAAATCGAGAGCTTCCTTAGGTATACTGGCGACACCCGGCGTGCGGCAACGCGCGCGGGGAAGAGAATCAACAAAAAATCGTCAAAAAACTAAAAGGAAAACATGATGCCGAGCGCTGCGCAGTTGCAAACACTTATTCCACTTCTGACATCGATAATCTCGGCCGTCAGCCCGACGGCAGCCGGCGCCACGCGCGCGACGCCCACTATAGCTGACGTCTCGGTTAAGTTGGCGACGCTGCAAGTGCCATTCGTTCCGAACGCCGGACAGTGGGATAAGCGCGCGGCGTTTGCCGCTCACACGTTCGCCGGAACGATTTTCGTTACCACGGACGGCAAGTTAGTTCATAGCTTGCCGGGCAAACCGCCGCACGGCGCCCGCTCTTACCGCACGTCCGGCTGGGTACTCAGCGAAACGTTTGTCGATGCGGATAAACATTCGCCGCGTTTCACCAAACCGGTCGGACAAGTCGAGACATCAAGCAAAACCAGTTTTCTCGTCGGCGATGTCAAGCGCCACACCGCGCCGCTCGATACCTTTGAGCGCGTGCGCTTGAACGAGCTTTATCCCGGCATCGCGTTGGAGCTGCGCGCACACGCGAACAACGTCGAAAAAATCTTCACGATAGAAGCGCGCCACGATCCGGCGAGGATCCAACTGCGCGTGGACGGCGCGAAAAAACTTTCTATAGGCAACGGCGGCGAGCTCATCGTTCACACCGGCGACGGCCGGGTCACCTACACCGCGCCGATCGCCTACCAAGAGAACCACACCGGTAAGCGCAGCGAAATCAAGGTCGCCTATGCGATCGATGCGGCGAACAAAACCTATGGCTTTTCGGTCGGCGAGTACGATCGGCGTCGTGCGCTGATCATCGATCCGCTGTTGCAATCGACTTACCTGGGCGCCGGCGGAAACGATATCGCTCACGGGCTGGCGATCCACCCCGTCAGCGGCGAGATCTATGTGGTCGGCAACACTACGTCCGCGGATTTTCCCGGCGTAACCGGCGGCGCGCAAAGCTCGCTAGCGGGCTTGGACGATGTGTTCATCAGCCGATTCAATGCAGAGTTGACCACGCTCCTGCAAACTACTTTTTTGGGCGGCAGCGGAAATGATTTCGGCTTGGCGCTGGCGCTTGATCCCGCCAATGGCCTGGTTTACGTCGCAGGCTCCACCAACTCGACGGATTTTCATGGCGCCACGGGCGGTGCGCAACAAACCTATGGCGGCGCCGCCGCCGATGGGTTTGTCAGCCGGCTTAGTTCGGATCTGACCACGCTCGGGCAATCCACTTACCTTGGCGGTTCGCAATACGATACGGTTCGCGCTGTCGTCGTTGATGCTACGAGCGGGGACGTTTACGTCACGGGCGAAACGGGCTCGACGAATTTCCCCAGCGTAACGGGCGGCGCGCAAGCGACTAACGCGGGCGGCAGCGATGCATTTGTCAGCCGTCTAAACGCAGGCCTCACAGCGATCGGCCAATCCACTTATCTCGGCGGTAGCGGCAGCACCGGTAATGATTTCGGCTACCGCCTTGCAGTGCACCCGGCCAGCGGCGATGTTTACGTCGCGGGCAGTACGGTCGCCACGGATTTCCCCGGCGCCGCCGGAGGTGCGCAAGCGAACAAAGCGGGCGGCAGCGATGCGTTTGTCAGTCGCATAAACAGCGCGTTGACGACGCTCACGCAATCCACTTATTTAGGCGGTGCGTTGGGTGACTTCGCGTTTGCGCTCGGCATCCACCCGCTGAGCGGTGAAATTTATCTCGCGGGCCACACCGATTCGACGGACTTTCCCGGCGTGACGGGCGGCGCTCAAGCAAATCGCGGTGGCGGCATTCGTGATGGTTACGTCAGCCGCCTTAGCGCCGATCTCAGCGCGCTTACGCAATCCACGTACCTCGGTGGCGCTAATGACGACGTCGCTTGGGCATTGACCTTCCGGACAAGAAAGCGACGAAGTTTATGTTACCGGCGAAACCTATTCCACCGACTTTCCGAGCACCACCGGCGGCGCACAAGCAACCCTTAGCGCCGTTGTCGACGCGTTCATCGCCCGCTTGAACACTAATCTCACGACGTTGACGCAAGCCACCTACATCGGCGGCGCGAATGGCGACGTTACCCGGGCGATCGCGATACATCCGCTGCGAGATGAAGTCTATGTCGCGGGCGACGCGAACTCACTGGACTTTCCCGGCGTCACCGGGGGCGCGCAATCGGCCAGCGGCATCGGCGGCGATGTGGTGGTCGCCCGCGTTTCACGCGGCCTTACGCTGTCGACAATCCCAGTGTACCGATCATAGGCGCCGCGACCAGCGGCGACGGGCAAATCAGCATTGCCTTCACCGCGCCGACATCCGACGGCGGCTCGCCGATCGCCGGCTACACCGCGACGTGCAGCAGCACGACTGCCGCCGGCAGCGCATCGCCGATCGTCGTCACCGGTTTGACCAACGGCACCGCCGCCACCTGCCGCGTAACCGCGACTAACGCGATCGGCATGAGTGCATCCTCCGCTGCGTCCAACAGCGTGACACCGACTGCGGTATCCACTGGTGGCGGCGGAGGTAGTGGCGGTAGCGGGGGAGGTGGAGGCGGTGGCTGTGCATTTAATGCAAATAGCAATCGTCCGCCCGATCCGAGCTTGCCGTTGTTGATCGCCTGCGCCGGTTTTTATCTATGGCGCAGAAGCGGTACGTCCAGTCATCGCCTTGGCAAGAGAACCCGTTTTCCGACCTAAGCGGCACGCTGCTGCAGCACGTCCACGCCGATGCCATTGGGATCGACCACGGCAAAATGCCGGTCACCCCACGGCTCATCGCGCAGCGGCACTTCGATCGGCACGTTCAGCGCCTTGATGCGCGCGTAGTCGGCATCGACGTTCTCGCTTTCAACGGCGATCCAAACTCCTTGCCCTTGAAAAGCACGGCGGAAAATCGGCGCTTGATCCGCTCGTTCCGGGGAGAGGAAGCCCAACTCGCTCGTACCTAGCTTGAGCAATACGAACCAATCCTGCTCGAACACGACTTCGCAGCCGAAGAGTTTCACGTAAAAATCCCGCGATTCAGTTAATTTGCTGGTGATTACGCCGTACCAAAATTTCATGACATGCCTCCATCTAGATGCGCTCCGGCACCACGCCGATTAGCTTGGAAGGATGTTAGGTTAAATGGGTTGAGTGCGATTGTAAAAACGCGACACGTCAGCGAAAGCTACCCGGTGATCGACCGGTAAGGCGGGCGAAGTCCTTGCTCATATGCGATTGATCGGTATAACCCGCCGCCATGGCGATACCCGCGAGATCAGCCTGATTGTGCCGGCTAATTGCATGCAGCGCGCCGCGCATGCGCAGAATCGAGCAGTAAACCTTAGGCGTCAGGCCGAGTGTCGCGACGAATAGCCGTTCGATCTGGCGTACACTCTTTCCGCATTGCCGAGCCACCTCTGCCACGCTGACGTCGCCGTAATTTGCCGACAAGAATCGAACCGCGCGATCGATCGCCGACAATTCAGGTTGGCGCGACTGCAACGCGCTTAGCAACGCGGTTTCGAGCTGCATTAAGCCCTCGCCGCGCTCCACGCCTCGTGCTAATTTTTCCAAATCCACATCTAAGAAACGATCTACGGGTAAGCGTTGGTCCGTCAGCGAGGCGGGTGCATGGTTGAGAAAATGGCGCGCCATGCCGGGTTGAAAGCGCACGCCGAGATAGTGCGCCCCGACGCCGAGACTAACCACCGCGGGGCGCGTGGTGCTACCGTAGGCAAAGATCTCGGCGTTATCGGCGCCCAACTGAAATACAACATCGACACAACCATCGGGCAGAATTTGCAATGCCTCGTTTCGATTGTTCAATCCCAGCCAGATTCCCTCGACGTAGCGTGCCATCGGGCCGGTCAGCGGGCGTTCGATCAGCGGCTGGTCGGCGCCACGATGCGGCGCGATTAAGTATATCGACGAATCCGATCCGTTGCGGCGCGCCGCCTCAATAACGTGTGACTTGTTCATTTACAACACGATGCGAAAAACCTGCCTATAAGCTTGCGGTATGGGGTGAGGACTGTCAATCCTCGTCGCAACAAATTATCTCGCCGGCATCGGCCTGCGGCCCAGTACCAGAGCGGCTCTCAGGAAGGCATGTGCTGCGAGGCAAGATCCATCTGCCTGCTGGCGCGCTTACTTTTTCGAAAAAAATCGGGACCCCGCAAGCTCTGCGAAATCGCGCCTCGCCCATTCGACCTATATCTTCTGGCTTACCTTGGTTAAGGTATCGGAAAACGTATTCTTGGGATATTCGTCGCGGTTGTCTACGCCTAGAGTTGCAAGTGCCGATTCCGATTTCTGGTTTTGAAGACTGCCAGATACTTGGAAGCAGCGAAACGCAAATCCGCCGCATGGGCGGCCTATGTTGAACTCAATCACTTACGGAGATTTAAATGTACCCACGCAATGCAACGAACGAAAAAATGATGCCTATGACAGCGAACGAAATATCCCAGGTCAGCGGTGGTATGCTGGAAAAGGAGGGCCTCTATCCGCGCAAATTCGGCGACGTCGAATACTTGGTTTACATCGACGGCGTACTGGTGGGCTCGACCTATGGCCCGCCCGCATCGGCGGATCCCGATGTGGGAAGCGGCAGAGGAATCGATCCCATCCCGAACGGCCGGATCTAAACCCGTTCGGCGTTTGATAAGGTCGCTATTTGTCTGGCCATCCGCGTAATCTGCACGATGGGTGTTCATATTGGCCGTTTAGGAAAGCTTTCCTAAACGGCCATTCCAGTAGATTGGGGTGAATGAAATGAACCCCAACAAAGTAAATCGATGGGATACGCTTCGACGATTTATTGCGGGAGATTACGCCGCAACGACGTGAATGCGCACGTCATCGCAGCGGATAATTTGTCCGACACGAATCTTGCAGGTTTTGCGCAACTCGATCGCGCCGTCGACTGCAACGCCGCCGGCGGCAACCAGTGCTTTGCCTGCGCCGCCGCTCGTGCAAAGGCCGTTGAGTTTTAATAACTGATTTAACTCGATGAAATCTTTTGTCAGAGCGAATTCAAGTTCTTGCATTTATTTGCGTTCCCATTTTTTTCAAGACTCAGCATGACAACCATAGCAGTAGGGCGGATCCCACCCTACCTACCACTAACACTAAGTATCTATTGCGACGGGTTGCTGCATCAACGGCGCCGTTTCCACATGCACCGTGGTGTTCGCGTTCGCGAACCAAATCTGCTTATCCTGGATGGTGCATTGCAACTGCATATTACGATCCGCCAGCTTGGCGAGCGCCGCGCTCGTTGCCAGTGGCACATTGCATACATTGAGGTTAACGCTGCGTTCGAGCTTCACTCGAACGGCATCCCACCACAGCTCTGGCGTGCGTAAACCATAGCTATAAACAAATACCTGCTTGGCGCGGCCGCAGGCTTTGCGCAAGCTTTTTTCATCCGGCTGACCGACATCGATCCACAGATCGATCGCGCCCGTCAAATCCTTTTGCCACAGATCGGGTTCATCGTCCGTGCTCAAGCCTTTGCCGAACGTAAGATATTCGTGAGCGTGTAGCGCAAACGCCAACAGCCGCACCATCATGCGCTCATCGGTTTCCGACGGGTGGCGGGCGATGGTGAGTAGATGATTCTGGAAATAGTTGCGTTCCATATCGGCGACGTGCAGCTCCGCCTTGAAAATAGTTGCTTTGAGCGCCATGTCGGTTTACTTGCTTGCCAAACCTTTCTTCAGCAACTCGGCCACTACTTCGTTCAACTGAGCGCCGCGTTCCGACTACCAAGGCATGAATTTCCTTTACCAGCGCGCCGTCCAGCTTGACCGCGAACGGCACCAACCCAAGCGCTTGATCGCGCTTACGCTGCTCGCGTCGATCGACGGCCACATTTGCATCAGCGGCGAAGCGGCCCGGTGTGGCCGATTGATGCATCTTGGTTTTGATCTTTGAGCCTTTGTTTTTTTCCAGATCAGCTAATTTCATAATTTATTTCCTTCGTCAAATAAATGCAGTGAAGCGGTTATTACATTAGGCCTGTTTTATGACGTCCGAATGTCGTTAGATCTTCGATTACGTAGTATAGCGTAAATGCTATACTATCATCATGACATGAACCGTTACCTTCTTCAATGACCGCATCGAGTCGGATATTCTCAAACTACCGGCCGGGTTTCTTGCCCGCTTCCTTCGCTATGCCGAACGTATGGAAGTTTACGGTCCTGACCTCGGCATGCCCCACACAAAAGCAATGGGCGAAGGACTATTTGAGTTACGGCTCAAAGCCCATGAAGGTATTGCTCGAGTGTTTTACTGCACGGTGATTGATGAGCGAATCATGATACTGCACCACTTTGTAAAGAAAACCAAAAAGACGCCTGCCAAGGAACTCTCGATAGCACGTAAGCGCATGAAGGAAATTGAAGATGACCAACACATTTAAACAGTTCAAGGCTAAGGCGTTCGCACGTCCAGAGGTGAAGAAGGCCTACGATCAATTCGCCGAAGAGTTCGCTTTTCTCGATGAGGTGCTTAAGGCACGTTCAGCATCCGGACTGACACAAGCAGAAGTTGCTGCGCGTGTCGGTACCACGCAATCGGCGATTGCCCGGCTTGAATCCGCTTCAAGCAGTCACTCGCCGTCGGTTGTTACATTGCAAAAATACGCGCGCGCTCTTGGCTACCGCGTCGAAATCAAGCTGGTTCCCGATACCAGTTCAGCAGTCCATACAAAAAACATTGCACGCCGTTGAACTTGAACAATTGGATTTCTGAATCGTGGCTATCGAATAGCGTCGCCCGCAAGAAAACTTAAAGCAGCGCTGACACCGCGCGGTTCGATCGGTACTTTCGCCGCGATCAGGCCCATCTCTACCCCGCACAAGGTGCCGGCCAGCATCAAATCGTTGAAGTAACCCAGGTGACCGATGCGGAATATTTTTCCGGCGAGGCGGCCCAGGCCCATACCCAAGGACATATCGAAGCGCTCGAGGATGATCTTGCGCAATGCATCGGCGTCGTGGCCGGCCGGCATCATCAGCGCCGTTAGGCTCGGACTATACTCCTCCGGATTTTTGCATAACACGTCGAGGCCCCACCCTCGCGCAGCGCGGCGTGTGGCTTCGGCGTGGCGGATATGGCGGTTAAAGACGTTATTTAACCCTTCTTCTTTTAGCATCGCGATGGCTTCGCGCAATCCAAACAATAGATTAGTCGCCGGGGTATAGGGAAAAAATCCGTTCTTGTTTGCCTTCAACATCGGCTCCCACGCCCAATAGGATTTTGGCAAATGCGCCTGTTGGCTCGCCGCCAAGGCTTTGTCGGACATGGCGTTGAAGCTCAAACCCGGCGGCAACATCAGGCCCTTTTGCGAGCCGCCCACCGTGACATCGACGCCCCATTCGTCGTGGCGATAGTCGATCGATGCGAGCGAAGAAATAGTATCGACCAGCAACAACGCCGAATGGCCGACACGATCGATCGCCGCGCGGATCGGCGCGATGCGGCTGGTGACACCGGTCGAAGTTTCGTTGTGCACCACGGCGACCGCCTTGATCGTACGGTCACGATCTTCGCGCAAGCGCCGCTCGACTTCGTTCGCATCGACGCCGCTGCGCCAATCGCTGGGTACGAGTTCGATCTGCAACCCGAGCCGCCGCGCCATTTCGCACCACAGCGCGGCGAATTGTCCGGTTTCGAACATCAGCACTTTGTCGCCCGGCGAGAGCGTATTCACCAACGCCGCTTCCCAAGCCCCCGTGCCGGACGCGGGATAGATCACCACCGGATTCTTGGTTTGAAAGATGTCCTGCATGCCGGTGAGCACGTCGAAGCCGAGTTGTTGGAATTCCGGGCCGCGGTGGTCGATAGTCGGCCGATCCATGGCGCGCAACACGCGATCGGGGACATTGGTCGGTCCGGGAATTTGCAGAAAATGACGGCCGCTCGGATAGGTCATGATGGCTCTGTAAACTATAACTGGATGATATTATCGCTCAATGGAGATTATCCGATCTACCTTGTCGGAACGCTTACGGCGCGAAATCGAAGGTGACGTGTTGTTCGACGTGGCGTCGAGGGGACGTTACGCAACGGACGCATCGATTTATCAGATCGATCCCATCGGCGTCGTGGTGCCTAAATCCGAACAAGACGCAGCCATCGCGTTACAAATCGCGCGCGAAGAAAAGTTGCCTATCCTGCCGCGCGGCGCGGGGACTTCCGCAATGCGGCCAAACTGTAGGCGCGGCGCTGGTGATCGACAATAGCAAGTACCTCAACGAGATGTTCGCTTTCGAGCCGGAGCAGATGGAAATCGAAGTGCAGCCCGGCGTGGTGCTCGATCAACTGAACGCTTTTTTGAAACCCCACGGTCTGTGGTATCCGGTCGATGTTTCCACCAGCGCCCAAGCAACGCTGGGCGGCATGGCGGGTAACAACTCTTGCGGCAGCCGTTCCATCCGTTACGGCAACATGGTTCACAACGTGAAAGGTATCGAGGCGATACTATCCGATGGCACGGTGGCATGGTTTTCCGAACTCGATGACGAGCCAAAGACCGGCCGTTACCGCGACATCGTCGATGGCTTCCGTGCCATCGCCACGCGCGAAGCCGACGAGATTCGCGCGCGCTTTCCGCGATTATTGCGGCGCGTGGCCGGCTATAACCTGGATATCTTTGAACCGCAAGATCCGCTGCACTACGACAGCGAGCGGCCGAACCTCGCGCACTTGTTGGTCGGCAGCGAAGGCACGCTCGCTTATTTCAAGCGCTTGAAACTGAAATTGTCGCCGCTGCCGAAATATCGAACTCTGGGTGTCGTCAACTTTCCGACATTCTACCGGGCGATGGAACTGACTCAGCACATCGTCAAGCTCGATCCCTCTGCGGTCGAGTTGGTGGATCGCACCATGATCGATCTCGCGCGCGACAATCCTTCTTTTCAACCCATTATCGACGCGGCGCTGATCGGTGCGCCCGAGGCGATTCTGTTGGTGGAATTTTCCGGTGACGACGAAGCCGCGCAAACCAGCAAGCTCGACCGGCTCGATGAGTTGCTGGCCGATCTCGGTTTGTCGAACTCTGTCGTCAAGCTCAGCGATGCTGCCCGCCAGAAAGCGTTATGGGATGTACGCAAAGCCGGTCTTAACATCATGATGAGCATGAAAGGCGACGGTAAGCCGGTGAGTTTCATTGAAGATTGCTGCGTGCCGCTCGAGCATCTTGCCGATTACACCCAGCGCCTCACCGCGGTGTTCGAGAAACATGGTACGCGAGGAACGTGGTATGCCCATGCGAGCGTGGGCACTTTGCACGTGCGGCCTATCCTCAATATGAAGCAAGACGGCGCGCAAAAAATGCGCGCCATCGCCGAAGAAGCGTGCGAGCTGGTGCGCGAATACAAGGGCGTGTATTCCGGCGAACACGGCGATGGCTTGGTGCGCAGCGAATGGATCGCGCCGTTCTTCGGCCCGCGTTTGACGGCGGCCTTAGCCGAAGTTAAGCAATTGTTCGATCCGTTGGGCTTGATGAACCCCGGCAAGATCGTGCGGCCGAGTAAGCAAGACGATAAGAATTTGTTTCGCTTCAAACCCGGCTACACCCACATCCCGATCGCGCCCGCGCTCGATTGGTCGGCCCACGGTTCCTTCGCCCACGCCGCGGAAATGTGCAATAACAACGGCCACTGCCGCAAGTTCGATGCCGACGTGATGTGTCCTTCCTATCGCGTCACCCGCGATGAACAACACTCGACTCGCGGCCGCGCTAACACCCTGCGTCTGGCGCTGTCCGGCCAACTCGGCGCCGATGGTTTGACCTCGGAAGAGATGCGCGAGACCTTCGATCTATGCGTTTCGTGCAAAGGCTGCAAGCGTGAATGTCCCACCGGCGTCGACATGGCCAAGATGAAGATCGAGTTCTTGCATCACTATCAAGAACGCCATGGCCTGACGTTGCACGACAAGCTCATCGCCCATCTGCCGCGTTACGCGCCCTACGCCGCCAAGATCGGGGGACTATTAAATCTGCGCAACAAATGGCCCGGTCTCGCCAACTGGAGCGAAGGAAGCTTAGGCTTTAGCGCTAAGCGGCCGTTACCGGCGTGGCGTTCCGATTATTTTCGCCCGGGGCGCGGGTTGCGCAAAACTTCGTCCGCTTCGCCGGGCCGTACCGTCGCGCTGTTCGTCGATACGTTTACCACTTACTTTGAACCGGATAACGCTCGCGCCGCGCTGCGAGTACTGCGCGCGGCTGGCTATGGCACGCTGATTCCCCAGGCATTCGACAGCCGGCGGCCGCTGTGTTGCGGCCGCACGTATTTAAGCGTCGGCATGGTCGACGAGGCGAAGCGCGAGGCGGAGCGATTTATTGAAGGCGTCGACGCCCTACCTCGATCAGGATATGCCCCTCATCGGCCTCGAGCCTTCGTGCCTATTCACCTTGCGCGATGAAATTCCGGCATTGCTCAGAACCGCTGAGAGGAGCAAGGCTGGCGAAGCGCGCGTTGATGTTGGAAGAATTCTTGCTGCAAGAACACCAAAGCGAGAGGCTGCAATGGTCCCTCGGCTCCATCCGCTCACCTCGCGTGCTGCTGCACGGCCATTGCCACCAGAAAGCCTATGGGGCGATGAGTGCGGTAGAAAGCACATTGCGCTTAGTGCCCGATCTGAAAGTAGAAACCATACGCTCGAGCTGTTGCGGCATGGCCGGCTCCTTCGGTTTCAAGACACAGCATTACGATACGTCCATGGCCATGGCAGAAGCGAACCTGCTACCTGCGGTGCGCGCCGCCGATGCCGATACGTTGATCGTCGCCGACGGCGCCAGTTGCCGCCAACAGATCCGCGATGGAACGGGACGCCAGGCGGTGCACGTTGCGCATGTATTGCAAGAAGCATTGGGAAAGTAGAGGCAATAGTAGCGCGGCGCTCCAGCCATGCATCGCCACGAGGCAAGCTGGTAGCGGCTCCTGGCTTGGCTCTCAGGAAGATTTGCGATAGCCTTCGGTTGTCCCCGACGCGGACGGTCGGTTGACGAGATGATCGATTAAGGTTCGTAATTTGGCGGGCCGCATCGGCTTATGCAGAATATGCAGGCCGCGATCCTTCGCTTCCCGCAGTAATTCCGGCCCGGTATCGCCGCTCACCAATACGCCGGGTATGTCGGCGTCGTAGTATTCGCGGATCTGGGCGATAACGTCGATGCCGTTTTCCCGCTCGCGCAAACGGTAGTCGCTAATGATAATGTCGGGCGGCCGTTGTGCTTCGGCAAGCCCGGCCAGCGCGCCGACCGCATTCGCGGCGATCACCGGCTGGCAGCCCCAATCCCTGAGCAGAACTTCCATTCCCTCCAATATCGTCGCCTCGTCGTCGATGAATACCACCAACAGGCCCTTGAGCTGATCGCGGCCCATTACTGTCACCGGCGCGGTTTCTTCCACCACGCGCTTGGCGTTACCGCGCGGAACCTTGATGGAAAACACTGATCCGCGATCTTCCACCGACTTGATTTCGATTTGCGATCCGAGCAAGCGCGCCATTCGATCGACGATGGCGAGGCCCAGACCCAACCCCTTGTTGCGGTCGCGTTCGGGATTGCTGAGTTGCACAAACTCTTGAAAAATCTCTTTCTGCCGGTGCGGCGGTATCCCCGGCCCGCTGTCCCACACTTCGATGCGCACGCCGCCCTTGCTGCGGCGGCAGCCCACCACTACGCCGCCCTCGTTGGTATAGCGGATGCCGTTGGAAATGAGGTTCATGAGGATGCGTTCCAGCAACACCGGATCGGTCCGCACGATGGTGCGGGTAGGAACCACGCTGAGGCGCACCTGTTTCTCCATCGCATGGGGAGTGAAGTCCAGCAACAGCCGGTCGAATAAGCTCTGCAAATAAAAATCCCGCGGATGGGCTTGCAGCACCCCGGCATCGAGACGCGAAATATCGAGCAGCGCGTTGAACATGCCCTGCATCGCCGTCACCGATAACTCGATGCTGTGGACGATGCGGCTTACTTCCGGATAGTGAATGCGTTCTTTCAGCGCCGCGACAAACAATACCAGCGCGTGCATCGGCTGACGTAAATCGTGAGTTGCGGCGGCGAGGAAGCGCGACTTCGCTAAATTCGCGCGTTCCGCTTCTTCTTTTTGCGCCGTTAACAATCGCGTCGCCTCTTCGACTCGATGCTCCAGCATTTCCTGGCCCTGCTTAAGCTTGGCCGCCATATCGTTGATGCCCGTCTCCAATATCGACAGCTCGCCGCCGGCGCCGCTGGCAAGATTGACATCAAAATCGCCTTTACCGATGCGCTCCACGGCGCGCGCCATGGTGGCGATCGGCTGTGCGACCTGACCGCCGATGTGCCGCGCCGCAAGCGCACCCAAGGCGAGGCAAAGGCCTGCTAAGGCAACTCCCCAAATCCAGTTGAGGCCGATGGCCGACCACGCGCCTAACACTGCCGCCATCAACAGTGCTGGTAGCAAAGCGATTGCCAAAATGCGTGTGCGTATTCCGCCAAATTTCATCGCGCGGGCCTTAAGGGGCGGTATTCATTATGGTTGTAACACTTGCCGTTGGTTTGATGTTCATCCAAGGACAAGTACACCGCACTATTGAGCAGCGCAATCGGCGCGTCAAGGGATTTTCGCTCCCTACAACTTTTGGCCTAAGACGAAAGTTGTAGCCCGCGAGTCAATAGGCCAAAAGTTGTATATGAATCGGATAGAGCACTATGGCATAACTTGAAATTATTCTCAGCCTGTAACTTCTTTATGACCGTTATTGTCATCGACTCGGACCCGGGCAGCGATGGGGATCTTATCGCCGCCACGGTTGCCACCCGGTTAGGATTAAGTTTGGTCGACGAAGCTTGCCTGTTCGAGCGCCTAAAATGCCGTGGCGTAGACTTGCCGGCGGCCATCTCAGGTCGCGATCTCGGAGGGATCGCGGCGCACGGCGCCTATCCATGGCGCGCGTTGGGAACGAAACTACATCTCGAGCTGTTGCGTCTCGCACAACAAGATCAAATATTGCTACACTGGTCCTGCGCATCCTATCTTCTGGCCGACATCGGCCATATCCCGCGCATCAAGGTGCGTGCGCCGTTAAGCATGCGGGTGCCGCGCCATGCAGCTCGATGTGGATGTGATGAACGGGAGGCACGCCGCAGGATACAACAGCATGAAGGAAAAAGTCGGTTCATTTTCAGCGCATGTTTCGGTGTCCAAGCGCCGTTGGACGCGGAATGCTACAGCCTGGTCGCCGATACGGGCTGGCTCGCGTCCGTCGATTGGGCAGACGAGATCATCGAGATGGCGAGCGATGCAGAATTTGCGCCTACCGTTGCGTCCCAGGCGATGCTGCGCTGGCAGTTGCTGCAACTGCCCCAGGAACCGGACGCAGCGATTCCCTGTAACTGCAACCTATCGCCCCCATGCTGACGCTCCCCATCAACCTGCGCGCCTACCTGCCGGGCATGAGTTCCACTAGCTCGACCGTGCCCGTGCTGACGCCTCCGGCGCAAGCGGACCGCAATCGCGAGATTTTGCACGAGCAGATCGTCTCGGTTTATCGCGAGTATCCCTCCGGGGTGATTCCCAGTCTGCTCGGCGGCAGCCTGCTGGTGATCATCATGTGGCAGCAACTGCCACATAGTTTGTTGTTGTTATGGTTGGGCATGCAGTACACGGTCACGCTGGTAAGAGGCTATTTTTATATGCGCTTCATGCGCGCGATTCCCGACGTCGATCACATCGATCCATGGCGCAAGGGATTCATCGTCGGCGCGGCGGCGGTTGGGGCTCTTTGGGGCAGTATCGCTTTTCTGATGTACACGCCCGATTCGCTCATTTATCAATGGGTGATGTTGACCAGCCTATTCGCCGTGTGTGCCGGCGGCGTTTCGGTGATGGGGTATTACTTGCCGGCGTTTTACGCGTTCGCGATACCGCTGGTCACGCCGATCATCGCCCGGCAATTACTGATCGAAGGCACGATACATCTAGTGGTTGCCGCGATTTGTGCGCTTTTCTTGGTATCGTTTCTCGGTTTCGCCCGGCGTCACAACCGGCTCATCACCGATTCGTTCCGCATGCGCTACGAAAAAAACGACCTCATCGCCGAACTCAAGCAGCAAAGCCTCGCCGCCGAGACCGCCTCGATCGAAGCCGAGCGCGCGAAACAGGAGGCGGAGCGGGCCAAGGAAGAAGCAGAACTGGCGAACCGCGCCAAATCGCAGTTTCTTGCCACGGCGAGCCACGATTTACGCCAGCCGTTACAGGCGATCGCATTATTTTCCGAGGCGCTGCGCGAGCGCATCTACTATCCCGAAGTGCGCAGTATCGTCGACAACATCAACGCCTCGGTGGATGCGCTGCAAACCTTGTTCAACGAATTGCTCGACATCTCGCGCCTGGAAGCCGGTGTGGTCGACGCGGTGCCGATCCATTTCCGCGCCAATCAATTGCTCGACAAACTGCGCACGGACTACACCCCGTCGGCGCGGGAGAAAGATTTGCGCCTGCGGGTGGTGCCGTCGGAATTTGTTTTGTTCACCGACCCGATGCTGCTGGAACGAGTGGTGCGTAACTTCGTTTCGAACGCCGTGCGCTACACCAACGAGGGCGGCGCCGTCGTAGTCGGTTGCCGCCGCCAGCGCGACGGCAAGATACGCATCGAAGTGCGTGACAACGGCGTCGGCATTCCGCAAGACGAGCAACAAAAGATCTTTGAAGAGTTTTATCAGGTGGAAAACCCCGAGCGCGATCGGCGCAAGGGTTTCGGATTGGGTTTGGCGATCGCCAGGGGCATCGAGAACATCATCAACTGCAAAATCGGTCTTCGCTCGGCGCCAGCGCGAGGGTCGACCTTTAGCATCGCGGTTCCGCGTGGCACACACGCGGCCAGTCCCAAGGCGGTCGTCAGCAATATCAAAAAACAAGTCAAGAGTTTGCGCGGGGCGTTTATCGTGGTGCTGGACGACGATCACACCGTGCGCGAGGCGATGCAAATGCTGTTGACTGATTGGGGTTGCCAGGTGATCGCCGAGGCGACAGTGGAAGAAGCCGCGTCGCGGATCCGAGACGCAGGAAGGTTTCCGGCACTGATCATCGCCGACTATCGCCTACGCGGCGGCATGAACGGCATACAGGCCATCGACCACATTCGCGCGTTGACCAAACAGTCGTTGCCGGCGGTGCTGGTGACCGGCGACACGGGCGCTGAAAGGCTACGGGAAGTCCGCGAGAGCGGTATTACCTTGCTGCACAAACCCGTGGTGGTCAGCCAACTGAGCGATACGTTGAGCAGATTGATTACGCAGAATGTTTAATTCCACGTTAGCCAGGAAGCGCATGGATATTGGCCGCTGGCGGCCTATGCCCTGAGCGCCGCGCTGGTATTGCCTCTCAGGGCATATCAATTATTTTTTTACAAGCCTGTCTTGGGCCCTAATTACGGCGTCGGTGCGGTTCTTGGCATCCAACGCGCGAAAGATCGCCGCGAGATGGACTTTCACCGTGCCTTCGCTCAATTCCAGCTTGCGGCCGATCAATTTGTTCGACAGGCCTTCCGCCAGCGCTTCCAACACGTCGAATTGCCGCGGCGTGAGGTCGTCCATGGCCCCCGCCGTGGGAATGGTCCGAGGCGGTATCTTGCTCGGCGGATCGATGGCGTATTGGGCGCGCTGCAATAACATCGGCGGGATATAGGGCCCGCCGGACAATACCAGCCGCAATGCGCCGAGCATCACCTGGGTGCTGGAAGATTTCGGCACGAAACCCATCGCACCCGCATCGAGCACGGCTTGGATATTGTCGTGTTCCTCGTTGGCGGAAAGCACCACCAGCGGCAAATCCGGAAACCGATCGCGGAAAGTCATCACCGCTGTCAGCCCGTCCATGCCGGGCATATTGAGGTCGAGCAACACCAGATCAAGATCGGATTTTTCATGGGCGATGGCGAGGGCTTGGGTCGCCGTCCCCGCCTGAAAAATCTCCGCATTGGTATCCAATTGCCGCAGCGGATGCAACATCGCTTCGCGGAACAACGTGTGATCGTCGGCCAATAGAATTTTCATACCACCCTCGCTTTAATTAGAAGGGAATATCGTCCTCGAAATCATCGAACTTCGCACCGGATTTGCCCGAGGACTTTGCAGCCGGTGCGCTCGAACGTTCCTCGTCGCCGCCAGCCGGGGCGCCCATGCCGCCGCGGGAACCGAGCATTTGCATGCGATCGGCAACAATTTCCGTGGAATAGCGGTCTTGGCCGTCCTTATCCTGCCATTTGCGGGTCTTGATGCGGCCCTCGACATAAACTGGACTACCTTTTTTCAAATACTCGCCGGCGATTTCCGCCAATTTGCCGAAGAAAGCGATCCGATGCCATTCGGTTTCCTCTTTCTTCTCGCCCGAACCTTTGTCTTTCCACGCTTCCGTCGTCGCGATGCGGATATTGGTCACCGCATCGCCGCTCGGCAAGTAGCGAACTTCCGGGTCCGCGCCGAGATTTCCGATCAACATAACTTTATTGAGTGATGCCATTGTAGGAGCCTCTAATCAAGTCCATGACTAACTTCTATCTGCCTTCCATAACTTTCCATACCTTGCCATCATTTTGCTCGCGCGGCAAGGACTGCAGCGGCAGCGCAACCAGCCACAACAGCATTGCCAATCCGGTGCAAAAAATATACACCGCGAACGCTCCCGAATGGTCCAATAACCAACCGCTGGCGTAGCCGCCTACCGCGGGGCCGATGAACTGAAAAATGCTGTTTACGCTTAGTGCCGTACCGCGATTCTCCGCCGTCGTCAGTTTTGAGATCCAAGCCGGTAAACTCGCTTCAAGAATGTTGAACGCGGTGAAAAATAATAACAGCCCCAGACACAATATCCAGAACGTTTGACCAGCCATGGCCAACACAAAATACGCGACCATCAAGCCCGCAGCCGAGCCGACTAAAATGCGTTTGTCGTGATCGCGACGATCGCTGCGCCTGATCGCCGGCAGCATCAACACCAGAGACAGTAAGACCACCGGCAGATATACCTGCCAATGGTGATCCGCCGCGAGGCCGCTTTGTTTGAGCATCAGCGGTGTGACGATGAACAGCGCCGTCATGCTCGCGTGCAGGGCGAACATGCCGATGTTCAAGCGCAGCAACTGGCTGTCGCGCAACACCGGACCGAGCAATTTCTTATCCACGCGACGCGGATTCACATCGTCGGCGATACGCTCGTTCGGCACCACCATCGCGACGATGGCGATCGCGAGCAATGCGAGAACACCGGTGGCGGCGAAAATACCGGGCACGCCGATCCACTGGTTCAATACCGGCCCCAGAATAATCGACAGCGCGAACGACAAGCCGATGGTGGCGCCGATAATCGCCATGGCCTTGGTGCGGTGCTCGCTGCGAGTCAGGTCGGCGGCGAGGGCTTGCACCACGGCGGAAATCGCGCCGCCGCCTTGAATTAGCCGCCCTAGAATGACGACGTAAATATTATCCGCGAACGCGGCGATAAAACTACCGATAGCAAATAACAGCAAACCGAAATAGATGACGGGCTTACGGCCGTAGCGGTCCGACAGCCAACCGAAGGGAATCTGCAAAATCGCCTGTGTAATGCCGAAGGCGCCAAGGGCGATGCCAACTAGCAAATGACTCTGGGTGCCGCCCAACTGCACGGCATAAAGCGCGAACACCGGCAGGATGATGAATAAACCCAGCATGCGCAAACCAAATACGCCGGCAAGGCTGATGCTGGCGCGCAACTCTTGGGGAGACATCTTATTCTGGGAGGACATCGAAGGTTTGAGGAAAACACCGGTATTCGCGTATATTAACAGGTTTACATTTGACTGGGCTTCGCGCAATTAGCACCCAGCACTCAGGACATCATTACACCCATGGAATACATCAAGGTTCGCGGCGCGCGGACCCATAACCTTAAAAATATCAACGTCGACATCCCGCGTAATCGATTGGTCGTCATCACGGGTTTGTCCGGCTCCGGTAAATCCTCCCTCGCCTTCGATACGCTTTACGCCGAGGGCCAACGCCGTTATGTGGAATCTTTGTCGGCCTATGCGCGGCAATTCTTGCAATTGATGGAAAAGCCCGACGTGGATTTGATCGAAGGCCTGTCGCCCGCGATATCCATCGAACAAAAAGCCACCAGCCATAACCCGCGTTCCACCGTCGGCACCGTGACGGAAATTCACGACTATCTGCGCCTGTTGTTCGCTAGAGTCGGCGACCCCCATTGCCCGAATCACCCAGAACTGCTACTCGAGGCGCAGAGCGTATCGCAAATGGTCGACCACGTACTGGCGTTGCCGGCCGAAACCAAATTGATGATCTTGTCGCCGCTGGTGGTGGATCGCAAGGGCGAGCAGTTGGATCTGTTCGCCGAATTGCAAGCGCAGGGTTTCGTGCGCTTTCGGGTCGACGGCAAAGTCTACGAAATCGACAGTCTGCCGAAGCTACAGAAGACTAAAAAACATACCGTTGAAGCTGTCATCGACAGGCTTAAGGTCAATGCCGACGCGAAACAACGCCTCGCGGAATCGTTCGAAACAGCATTACGTCACGCCGACGGCCGTGCGCTCGCGGTGGAAGTTGATAGCGGCAAAGAGCACTTGTTCTCGGCAAAATTCGCTTGTCCGATCTGTTCCTATTCTCTGCCAGAATTGGAGCCGCGCCTGTTTTCTTTTAACAATCCCATGGGCGCATGCCAGCGTTGCGATGGGTTAGGCGAAATCAATTTCTTCGATCCTAAACGCATCGTCGGCTTCCCCCATTTGAGTCTGGCTAGCGGCGCAATTAAAGGCTGGGATAGACGCAATCATTTTTATTTTCAACTGCTGCAGAGCTTGGCCCAGCACTACAAGTTCGATCTCGACAAACCGTTTGACGAACTGTCCGAAGCGACTCAGGAGATCATCTTGCAGGGCAGCGGTAAGGAGCGGGTGGATTTTCAGTATCCGACCGAGCGCGGTAAGATCGTGACTCGCACCCATCCCTTCGAAGGGGTCATACCGAATCTGGAGCGGCGCTATCGCGAAACCGATTCAATGCTGGTGCGCGAGGAGCTGGCGAAATATCTCAACAACAAGCCTTGTCCCGATTGTAACGGTACGCGATTGCGTCTGGAGGCGCGTCATGTGAAGGTCGCCAATCACACCATACACGAACTGTCCTGCCAGCCGCTCAAACAAAGCATGACCTTCTTCGAGCAACTTCGCCTTAAGGGAAAGAAACACGCGATCGCGGAGAAGATCGTGAAAGAAATCGCCAATCGCCTACAATTTTTGAATAACGTCGGCCTCGAATATTTGTCCCTGGACCGAGCCGCCGATACGCTCTCCGGCGGCGAGGCACAGCGCATCCGTTTGGCGAGCCAAATCGGCTCCGGCTTGACCGGTGTAATGTATGTGCTCGACGAGCCTTCCATCGGCTTGCATCAGCGCGATAACCATCGTTTGTTGGAAACCTTGAAGCGTTTGCGCGATCTCGGCAACACGGTGATCGTCGTCGAACACGACGAAGATGCGATCCTCGCCGCGGACTACGTTATCGATATCGGACTCGGCGCCGGCGTTCACGGCGGCCGCATCATCGCCGAAGGCACGCCCGAAACGGTACAGAAAAATAAAGCGTCGCTCACCGGACAGTATCTAAGCGGTAAACTGAAAATCAACATACCGAAGAAGCGCACTAAACCCGATGCGACCAAGAAGTTTCAGTTACTCGGCGCGACCGGAAATAATCTTAAGCGTGTGAATCTAAACTTGCCGATTGGATTGCTGGTATGCGTGACCGGCGTCTCCGGGTCCGGTAAATCGACGTTGATCAACGATACGCTGTATAACGCGGTGGCCCATCATATTTACGGCAGCGTGGCGGAACCCGCGCCGTTCGATGCGATGCACGGCATGGATTTTTTCGACAAGGTGATCAATGTCGACCAAAGCCCCATCGGCCGCACCCCGCGCTCCAATCCGGCCACGTATACGGGCCTGTTCACACCGATCCGCGAACTGTATTCGCAAGTGCCGCAGTCGCGCGAGCGCGGCTATGGGCCGGGACGATTTTCGTTCAACGTAAAAGGCGGCCGCTGCGAAGCGTGTCAAGGCGATGGCGTGATCAAAGTCGAGATGCATTTTCTGCCGGATATTTATGTGCCGTGCGACGTGTGTCATGGCAAACGCTACAACCGTGAGACGCTGGAAGTGCAATATAAAGGCAAAAATATTCAGGAAGTATTGGAGATGACGGTCGAAACGGCGCATGGTTTTTTCAAGCCGGTGCCGGTCGTCGCGCGTAAGCTGGAGACCTTGCTGGATGTGGGCCTTGGCTACATCACGCTGGGACAAAGCGCGACGACTTTATCCGGCGGCGAAGCGCAGCGCGTCAAACTTTCGCTCGAACTTTCCAAACGCGACACGGGACGAACGCTGTTTATCCTCGACGAACCGACCACTGGGCTACACTTTCACGATATCGATTTACTGCTGAAAGTGTTGCACCGGCTGCGCGACCACGGTAATACGGTGGTTGTCATCGAACATAATCTGGATGTGATCAAAACCGCCGATTGGATCATCGACCTGGGGCCCGAAGGCGGCGATGGCGGCGGCAACGTCATCGTCGAAGGCACACCGGAAGATGTAGCGAAAACCAAGGCGAGTTACACCGGGCAGTTCCTTAAACACACGCTCAACTCTACGGGGAAATAGATGGAAGCGCATGAATTGTTGCTCAAGAGTTTTCACATCGCAGTTGCCGCCGCCGATCCGCTCAAGATCGTACCGGCGTATTTACCGAGCCGTGCGTCATTGAGCAAGGGGACGACCCTGGTCGTAGGCGCAGGTAAAGCGGCCGCGTCCATGGCCAAAGCCGTTGAAGATAATTGGCCGAGCGATGCGCCATTGGAAGGGTTGGTGATCACACGCTATGGCCACGGTTTAGCGACGAAAAGAATACGCGTAATCGAAGCCGGCCATCCGGTTCCCGATGAAGCCGGTGAAGGCGCCGCGCAAGAAATCCTTACGCGCACGCAGGCGCTACAACCGGGAGATCGGCTCCTGGCGCTGGTTTCCGGTGGGGGATCGAGTTTGCTGGCGCAACCGGTCGATGGTCTATCGATGACAGATCTCAAAGCGATCACGAAATCGCTGCTGATGTGCGGCGCGACGATTCAGGAGATCAATACCGTGCGCAAACATCTGTCGCGCGTGCAAGGCGGGCGGCTGGCGCAGGTCGCCGTGAAGCGCGGCGCTGACGTTGCGGCACTGATTATTTCCGATGTTACCGGCGACGATGCGACCCATATCGCGTCCGGCCCCACTGCGCCGGACCCCACTACTTATGCCGATGCGCTCGCATTGCTCGCTCACTACGACATACGCGAACCAAAATCCGCGCTGGACATTTTGCAAGCGGGCAAGCGCGGCGAGCGCGAAGAAACGCTGAAGCCCCGCGATCCGATTTTCAAACAGGTCGACAATCGCATGATCGCTACTGCCCATCAATCACTGCAAGCGGCGGCGGAATTTTTGGCGTTGCAGGGTTATGCATCGGTCATACTCGGCGATCACGTCACCGGCGAGTCGCGCGAAGTGGCCAAAGTCTACGGCGCGTTGGCAAAGGAAGTTTTGCAATACCCGTCGGCCTGGAAGGCGCATGGAGATTGGCTGTCCAAACATGCCCTGCCACGAGGCAAGCAGGGAGCGGTTCGTGGCGTGGCACTGATTTCCGGCGGCGAGACCACCGTGACGGTGCGCGGTAACGGCCGCGGCGGACGCGACGTCGAGTTCCTGCTTTCGCTAGCCATCGAACTCGACGGCATGAAAAATGTTTACGCCATCGCCGCCGACACCGACGGCATCGACGGCGCAGCGGACAACGCAGGCGCGCTGCTCACGCCGGACACGCTTAAACGCGCAAAAGCAAATGGTATCGACGCCAAACAATATCTGGCCAACAACGACGGCCATGGCTTCTTCGAAGCGCTGGGCGATCAAATCGTCACGGGCGCCACGCGAACCAACGTCAATGACTTTCGCGTGATTCTAATAAACACCCATTGATTCGTGGCGATCGGCGTTGTGGGAAACGTTGCCCCTCACCCCAACTCTCCCGCCGACGTGGGAGAGGGGGTATCCCCTCGCCCCGCTTGCGGGGAGAGGGTCAGGGTGAGGGGATTTTCAAAGTATCTTAGTTGGACGTTTTGTTTGACGCTGTTGCTCGCGGCCACGGCAAGCAACGCCGACATCGAGAAAATCGACATTGAACAATTCGTCCAATCTGCTCGCAATCAAATCGGCGTGACACTCGGCTACGATGCCGCTTATCGCGCCGTCGCCTATCCCAGCGGCGACGTACCGCCCGCCACCGGTGTGTGCACCGACGTGATCGTCCGCGCGCTGCGCGAGCAAAAAATTGATTTGCAGAAACAGGTTCACGAGGATATGCGCAAGAACTTCGCACGCTATCCGAAACGTTGGGGATTAAAACGCCCAGACAGAAACATCGATCATCGCCGCGTCCCCAACCTGATGACGTTCCTCGCGCGGGAAAATGCCGAATTGCCGATCACCTCGCGCGCCGCCGATTATTCTTCCGGCGACATCGTCACTTGGGATTTAGGCGGCGGTGTCACCCACATCGGCATCGTTTCGAATCGAAAAATTCCACTCGGAGTTCCGCTGGTCATCCACAATATCGGCCGCGGCACGCAAGAAGAAAACATCCTGTTCCGCTATAAGATCATCGGTCACTATCGCCTGAGATCATAAGACCCCGAGTCGATTAAATCTTTTGGATTATTTGGTGTTACGAATCGATCAAAACAAGATTTTGCGTCGAGTTTTTGGCGCTTGCTGATTTTGCGAGATGCCCACGGGCGAATCGAGCGAAATCCTCCGCTCCGACCGGGCGAGAGAAATAATAACCCTGGATGTGATCGCACCCTTGAGCGCGCAGCAATTCGAGTTGCTCTAAAGTTTCAACACCCTCGGCAATGATCTCTTTCTGCAGCGTGTGCCCCATTGCGATGATGGCCGCGGCGATAGCGGTAGAGTCTTTGTTTGTGGCCATATCTTCGACGAAAGAGCGATCGATTTTAACGATATCGACCGGAAAACGTTTAAGGTAGGCCATCGACGAATATCCCGTACCAAAATCATCGATGGCGATTCGAACGCCGATATCGCGCAGGGTCGTCAGGTTTTTTTCTACGATGGTTAAATCGTCCATCATCACGGTTTCCGTGATCTCTAACTCTAAACTTCCAGGCTTCATATTGCATTCATCGACAACTGAGCGGACGGTGTCGATAAATTCCTTGTGTCGGAATTGGTGGCCGGATACATTTACGGAAACACGCTCCGAGCGCAATTCCCTGCGCTTGCCAAAGCTGATATTGGGCGCACGCCTTCTCAAGTACAATTTGGCCCAACCTATCTATAAGTCCGGTCTCCTCCGCGCAAACAATAAAATGAAATGGGCTTAATATCCCGCGCTGAGGATGATTCCAGCGTACAAGCGCCTCCGCACCGCTCAAAAGCCCTGTTCGCAAATCCAGTTGCGGCTGGTAATGAACGATAAACTCATCGCACTCTATCGCACGCCGAAGTTCACGCTCGAGAGACAATCGCGCTGATGCTTCGAGATTCATCCTCTCCTCGAAATAGACGTGGGCTTTACCTCCCCCATCTTTGGCGCGATACATTGCGGTATCGGCGTTCTTCAGCAATTCTTCGGTAGTCGCCCCGTCTTCCGGAAACATCGCTATGCCGATACTACCGCCGAGAAAATGCTGAAGTCCGGCTATTTCGAACGGCTGGGCGAGGGCGCGGACCATCTGACTCGCGATCGCCTCGGCGTCCCGCGGCGCTGTGAGTCTAGGCAGAACGACCGTAAACTCGTCGCCGCCTAGGCGCGCCAGTGTGTCGGATTTTCTGATACAAGACCCCAATCGCTCGGCCGCTTGCTTCAACAGGGCATCGCCGCCGGAATGTCCTAGCGTATCGTTCACCGTCTTGAAACGATCTAAATCGATAAACAACACTGCCAGTTTCGAATGCTCGCGGTCGGCGTGGGCAAGTTCCTGACTGAGACGGTCGACAAAAAGCATCCGGTTAGGCAAGCCCGTGAGAGAGTCGAAGTGCGCTTGTCGATAAAGTAACGCGTCGCGAGCGGCAGACGATAATGCAACAGCCAACCTGTCTGCGAAGTCGCGAATGTGACCCGCTTGCTCTTCGTCACCCACCGGTTCGGTGAGATAACCTAAATGTAACAATCCACAGGGCCGCCGGTCCCACACGATAGGCAAGCTGAATACGGACTGCGGGTTAAATGCCGCGAGTTGGCGCATAGGTTCATTCTCGCCGCTATAGTCTTTCGACCAAACACCGTCCGGGTGTGCCGTTAAGAAATTCACCTCCTGAGGTTGGAGCATGATCCTTTGGATTTCGGAAGAATGCGCCTCGGTATAGACTCGCGTATAGGTCTTACCCATCCCCGGACTATCGGGGTCGATAACCGTAATAACCGCCATGTCAACGCTCACCACTTGCGGTAGGCGAGTCAACATCATTTCGACGAGTTGATCGACCTCTGTTCGAGACAGCATAACGCGATCGATTTCAGAAAATGTTGCCAAGGCGTTGAACTGTCGGCCCAGCCGCGTCGCCATTCCGTTGAAGGCGCCCGCAAGCTCACCAAATTCGTCATTTCGATCCACCACGACGGGTTCGCCAAACTGTTTTGCCGCCACGCGGCGGGTACCCGCAATGAGCTTTTCCAGCGGAACAAGCGTGCGGCGAATTTGCGTCGCGCCCAGTAAGCAAGCGACCAAAATCGAGACTCCGATAATCGGTAGAAAACTATTCTTGAAAGCGGCGAGTGCGCCAAATGCTTCCGACTCCGGCATGGTCGCCATGATCGTCCAGTCCGCCGCAGCAAACTCAGCGTGCAGGAAAAGGGCCCAATAGCTGGCGATATGATTCTCGTTGTCGCGCCACGTAAGCGAGCCGGCAGACTCATTATCCAATCTCGAACTTAACTGTTTTAAGGTCGATGCCGGCAAGGGTTTTGAGCAGAACAAGACCGCGGCCGATCCGTGCAACACGCAAAAATCCGTCTGGTAGGGAAACGTTTCCACGTCGCCCCACAGGTAACCAGGGTTAATTTCTGCAACAACAAAAGATGATTGATTTCGCGAGGAGCCGACCGGCCGCAACAGAAACACCCGGGCGCCCTGGTCGTGGTTAGATTCCGCAAGCATGAGCGCATTCCCCTCCGCGAGTCGGATCTTGCTGCTGTCGCTAAGCGCTGGGACAACGCCGATGTTATTAAGCAAGTGCAACGAGTTCCCGTTGGCATCGACAACGGCGACGGCGGAGATTCCGTTGCGGATATGCGGATCGATCACGGAATCGGGTACGGGATTACGCGCTATGGCCTGCACGTATTGGTCCAACAATTGCAATCTGCCGAACGCGCCGGCGCCAAAATCTTTCGCGGCTTGAGTCAGTTGCGTATGACTTTGGCGAACCAATGCCTCGTCCACCTGGCGAATGGAAAGGAACACGATGGCGGCGACCGGCACGAGCGCCGACAAAACGAACAGAAACAGGACTTGCCGTGCAACTTTACCGCTTGACAAAGCCTCTCGCAGTTTCAAACCGCAAGTCCTTAGTGGTCTGCTGCCAGGCCGATAAAGCGGCCGTTGTTGCCGCGTACAATATCGTCACGACTGGGCTTGGCCGTCAACGGGGCAACGGAAGCACCGTCCTCGCCTTTGCTATAAAGATCGAAATCCGAATTGATGGGAACCAGATTCTTATCTTTGCGTGCCTTCCCCTTTCCCTTCATGGTGGTCAGGTTAAGAAATTCGTAGGGACGATCCCAGGGATCTCGCCTACCTTCCAATCCGACATCGGCCAGACTGTCGGGTACTTGGCCGTTGTTATCGTTATAGAAACGCACGATTAAGGTACTCATTTCACCGATGTCGGCCATCGCCTGAGCGTTTCTGGCGCGGCTAACATAGGCCTGATAGTTTGGCAAAGCGATAGCCAGCAAGACAGCGCCAATCGCCAGGGCAAGCATGATTTCCAGGGCCGTTAACCCAGATTGGCGCTGTTTCGTTGTCACAACAGCGCTAGGAACTGAAATTTCATTTGTTAACCTAATTAAAGCCACGGTGGAACCTCGGTAATAACGCGATATCGACGGCAATCCAAGGAACTATAGGCAGGCTTGGGACGTATGTCTGTTGAGTTTGTTAAGAACTGTTGCAGTTGCTTAGGAGAACATCATAAAACTTATATAAAACAATGTTCTACATAACTGTGAACAATCTGCATTTATTTCCCGTGAGCTGGGTCCTACGTTAGATTTCTGCTACTAGATTACCGCGATGCGCCCGATGAAGCTCATCGCGCTGGAAGCAAGAACCAGAGCCGAACCTAGGCAAGGCCTCGCTGCGGGCCAATATCCACGGGCATTCCAGAGCGATCTGTTTTCTATTCGGTATGCGAACCTTGCAACGCGAGCTCTCCAGATCGGCCGGGAACAGTGCCTTGGACTGCGCCGTATTTTGGCAGCCGCGCTAAATCGAGGGCTTCGAATAGCTTACGCACGCTGGTGAGTTCATAGCCTTGGTCACGCCATCCGGTGAGCAGGTGTTCGAGGACGGGCAATAAACGCATCCCCTCCAGTTCAGCATGCAACGTGTAGACGTGATCGCGATTCGTAGTGGCTGTGAGCCGTAACAGATGTTGGTGTACATTATCCACGGTGAGGCCGTCGAGGCCGATGAGTTCGTCCAACGTCGGCAGGGTGGTCGGAAGTTGCGGTACGTTGAGCACTTGACCCTCTACGATAGGAAAAAATGGCTCGGTGCCACGACAATCGGACGCGTAGTCGAAGCGGTATTCTTGCTCCAACCGATAAGCGTGATCGTTCATTTGCCAACCGGCCGCACCGTGGGTGCGCGGTTTCTCGCCAAAGATTTCTTCGAAGCGCCGCGCGGATTTTTGCATTTCGGCGGCGGTCCATGCAGAGTCTTTCCCGGCTACATGATCCTGCCAGCGGATGTGGTCCCAGGTGTGAATACCGACCTCGAATCCCGCATCTCGCACCGATCGCAGCAGCCCGGCGCATTCGCGTCCGATGTCGGGACCGGGCAGCAGCGTGCCATACATCAGCGTTTTAACACCGTAGTGCTCGACGACGGACGTACGCGACACTTTGCTCATGAACCCGGGGCGGAATACACGCTTGATCGCGCGCCCAGTGTTATCGGGTCCCAGGCTGAAGAGAAAAGTTGCGTCGGCACGATGGCGCTGTAATGCCTCGACCAATCGCGGCACACCTTCTCGCGTGCCGCGATAGGTGTCGACATCGACTTTCAGCGCTAACTTCAATTTACGAGGTCTTGCGCGTCCGCCACGTGACTTCGGTAGGCGTCGAACACGCCGCGTAACGCTTGATCCATGGTGGTGAGCGGTTGCCAGTCAAGATCTTTCATGGTGTTCTCTATTTTCGGCACGCGGTGTTGCACGTCTTGATAACCCGCGCCGTAGTATTCGCCTGACGTGGTTTCCACCAGTTTCACGTTCGCCGCATTGCCACGGTATTCGGGATATTCGGCGGCGAGCTTGAGCATCATCTCAGCCAACTCGCGCACCGAGTGATTGTTTGTGGGATTGCCGATGTTGTAGATGCCGCGCGTTGCCTTATCGTTCTTGTTTTCGATAATTTTCATCAGCGCGGCGATGCCGTCGTCGACATAGGTAAACGTCCGTTTCTGCGCGCCGCCATCCACGAGCTTGATGTCTTCACCGCGCACGATGTGGCCTAAGAATTGAGTGATCACCCGGGAACTGCCTTCCTTCGCCGTGTGGATAGAGTCAAGCCCGCTGCCGATCCAATTGAAGGGCCGAAACAAGGTGTAGTCCAATCCTTCCTGTTCGCCATAAGCGTGGATCACGCGATCCATCATCTGTTTCGCGCAGGCATAAATCCAGCGCGGCTTATTGATGGGGCCATAAACCATGGTCGATGCGTAAGGATCGAACTCTGCATCGCCGCACATGCCGTAGACTTCCGACGTCGAGGGGAAAATCACACGCTTTTTGTGTTTGACGCAGGCGCGAACGATGGCGAGGTTCGCCTCGAAATCCAACTCGAACACCCGCAGAGGTTGCTTCACATACAACGCGGGGGTGGCGATCGCCACCAGCGGCAACACCACATCGCACTTACGCACGTGATATTCGATCCATTCCTTATTGATAGTAATGTCGCCCTCGAAGAAATGAAAGCGTTGGTTATCGGTCAGATCGGCAAGGCGATCGTTACTCATGTCCATACCGAACACTTGCCAGTCGGTGGTTTGCATGATGCGTTGCGATAGGTGATGGCCGATAAAACCATTGACGCCGAGTATTAGAATTTTCTTCATGGTTATTCCTAAATCAGTGCAATCGGCAGCATGGCCGGTGTGAGAGTTTGTCCGTTCATTTCCGCATCCAAAATTCTGAGTACGCCGCCGTCAGCGCATTGAGCGACGATGTGTTTGTCTTTTCCCGTCAAGATGGGCCGACCAGCTTCACCACCAGTTACTAACAACGTTCGCCACAGCATTAGCCGCCCCTTTGCCGTATCGCTGAACGCGCCGGGGTAAGGCCGTGTCACGCCGCGCACCAGATTGTGTATATCGTGCGCTGGCAAGGTCCAATCGATGCGGCCATCCTCCGCTTTGCGTCCGCCGAAATAGCTGCCTTGCGATAGGTCTTGCGGCATAAGCGTCGCGCTATCGTCGAGCAACGCCGGTAGACAGCGATGCAACGTCATCTCGGCTGCGACGACGACTTTATCGAAAACCTCGCGCGCGGTGTCATTCGGCAAGATCGGCACGGCGACTTGATCTACGATAGCGCCGGCGTCAGGCTTTTCCGCCATGACGTGCAGGGTCGCACCGGTTCCGGTTGCGCCGTTGATGATGGCCCAGTTCACCGGCGCGCGTCCACGGTACTTCGGCAACAGCGACCCGTGCATATTGTAAGCGCCTCGCGACGGAATCTGCAGTAGGGGCAGCTTCAACATATGACGGTAGTAAAACGAAAATAAAAAATCCGGTCGTGCTGCGCGTACTCGCTGCGCGACATCGTCGGTATTGGGATCATCGGGAGTGATAACTGGCAATCCCAACTCTTCCGCGAGACTTCTTACGCTCGCAAACCAGATCGTCTCGCCGGCGCTATCTTCGTGTGTGACTACTAAACGGACGTCCACGCCCTGAGCCAGCAACACCTGCAAACAGCGCACACCGACATTGTGATACGCAAACACTACGGCGCTAACCATTATCGGAGTTGTTCTCCAAAATCGCCGCGATGACGTAACGCGGCCGACGCCGGACTTCTTGGTAGATGCGGCCGATGTATTCGCCGAGGAGACCGATTCCGAATAACGCGATACCGATCAGGAAAAACGCGACGCCGAACAAGGTGAACAGCCCCCCCTCTTCCGGACCGATGATGAGCCGGCGCAGGAAAAGAATGATGACTAGCAGACCCGAAAGCGCGGAAATGACCATCCCGCCCATGCTGAATAACTGCAACGGCACTATTGAAAAACCCGTCATGAGATCGAAGTTGAGCCGTATAAGTTTATACAGCGGATACTTGGTCTCGCCGGCAAAGCGCTGTTCGTGCTTGATCACGATTTCCGTCGGATTCTGGGCGAAGGAATAACCCAGCGCCGGAATAAAAGTGTTCATCTCGAGGCACTGATTGATGATGTCGACAATGCGGCGGCTGTAAGCGCGCATCATGCAACCCTGATCGGTCATTTCAATATGGGTGATGCGCTTACGAAACTGGTTCATGAGCCGCGAGGCAACGTGCCGCCAGAGCCGGTCGTTGCGCTCTTCGCGGATGGAGCCGACGTAGTCGTAACCCTCGTCCATTTTCGTCAGAAACTTGCCGATTTCCTCCGGTGGATTTTGCAGATCGGCGTCCAGCGTCAGCACGCATTGTCCGCGCGCGTGCTCGAAGCCCGCGAGAATGGCGCGATGCTGACCGAAGTTGCCGTTGAACAGGATCACGCGGGTCACGTCCTGGCGCCGCGCATGCTGGTCGGCGAGCATAGCCCCGCTGCGGTCGCGCGAACCGTCGTTCACGAAAATGATTTCATACGTCCGCTTGAGCGAATCGAGCGCGGGATACAGTCGCGCGAACAGCGCGGCAAGGGTCGCCTCTTCGTTGTAAACCGGAATCACCACGGATAGCTGCGGCCTGCTCAAGATTTAAGCACCTGCGACACCGTATCGCACACTCGGTCGACATCGGCAAAATTCATGGCGGGAAAAAGCGGCAGCGTAATCGTGCGATTGCCGACGTCCTCCGCGCGCGGAAAATCGCCGGCCTTCCAGCCACGCGCGCGATAAAGCGAGAAAAGATGCATCGCCGGATAGTGCACACCCACGCCGATGCCACGCTGTTTCATTCGCTCGATGAATTCACCGCGCGTCATGCCCACGCGCGAACGCGGCAATAGCGGCTGAAACATATGCCAGTTTGATTGTTCAAAATCTCTGGGTGGCAGATCAAAACCTAAATCATGGTTCCAGTGTTGGAAATAGCGTTTCACCAGTTCACGACGCTTTTCATTAAATTCATCGAGCTTGGCCAATTGATGGATACCGATCACCGCCGCGATGTCGGTAAGATTGGACTTGCCGCCGAGCACGTCCACGTCCATGCTGCCGTCAGCATGGCGCGTCACGCCTTGCAAGCGCAGCTTCTCGAATAGGCGCGCCTCTTCCTCATTGTTCATCACCAAACAACCGCCCTCCGCTGTGGTCATGTTTTTATTGGCGTGAAAACTGAAAGCGATAAGATCGCCGTCCAGGCCGATTTCACGACCACTGCAACGGGCGCCCATGGACTGGGCTGCGTCTTCGATGACTCGGAGCTTGTGTTTGTTCGCGATCGCGTACAAATGCTCGCGATTCACCGGTAGACCTGCCAAATCGACGGGAATGATCGCGCGAGTACGCGGCGTAATGGCGCGCTCAATCGCATTGGGATCGATGTTGCGCGTGACGCTGTCGATGTCCACGAACACCGGCGTCGCGCCGACTTCGAGAATAACGTTGGCGGTGGCAACCCATGATAACGGCGAGGTAATCACTTCGTCGCCCGGGCCGATTCCGCACAAACGCAGCGCCAATTCCAGCGCCGCGGTGGCGGAGTTCAGCGCGCGCACCGGCCGGCCGCCATAGCGCTGCGACAGCGCGGCTTCGAAGGCTTTCAGCTTCGGCCCGCTGGTGATCCAGCCCGAGCGCAGAACCTCGCCCACCGCCGCGATGGTGGCTTCGTCTAGGGTCGGGCGAGTGAAGGGCAGAAACTCCATCAACTGCGCGCCACGATGAATACACCGAGGCAGATGATGGCGATGCCGATCATGCGCATCGGCGTGACCGCCTCGCCGAACAACCACCATGCCAGCCCGGCATTGACCACGTAGCCGATGGAGAGCATGGGGTAAGCGATACTGACATCGACGCGCGATAACGCCATGATCCATACCACCACGCTCACCACGTAGCAACTAAGACCGCCGATAATGGGCCAGTTCGTGATTAGTTTGGCGCCCACCGGAACGACGTTGGCGAAGGAGAATTCAAACGCACCCACGTGGCGAGTTCCCGCTTTCAACAGCAGTTGCGCCAAGGCGTTCAACAACACGCCGGTGAGAACGAGGGCAAATTCCAGGGCTTTCATATCGATATTATCGCTTCTCCACCAAAATTCGTCGCGGGGTACGCGCGATGACCTGCATCGGCAGCGCGAATGCGCCGATGGCTTGCTCGTAGGACTCATGGCTCATCAGTGCAATTGCGTGACGTTCTTGCTTCCAGCGTTCAGCGAATTCGGCGAGGGTGGCAATGGATTTGTCCGGCTCCTGCCGTTGCCCTAGCGCAAACTCATCCACATAGGCAACCAAGGTCACGGTGCGATTAAGATAAAAAGGAAACGTCTGATCGTAGGTGCCGACGCTAAACACGGCGGTATCCGACTGCAATTCCGGCAGCAGTTTCACCAGGTCATGGGACGAGCGCAGCGGCGCATAAGCCTGATAGCCGAACATCGCACACAGCAAGAATGCCAGGCTGCCCGCGGCGATAAGTGTTAGCGTCGACATGCGGCGGCTTGTCGTTGCCGTCCATACCGCAACTGCGCTGATCGATCCCGCGATCATCCCACCCGCGAGCACCCATATCGCCATGGCGCGGTAGTGTTCCGGCGAGGCTCGCGTGGCGCTCTTCTCACTAAATACAAACGCGCCTACTGCAAGCACGAACCAGAATATCATCAGCAGCAACCCGTGAACTTTGAGCGTACGCGGTTTCGCTTTCGCCAAGATTTGCGCCAGCAATAGCACCAGCGCCGGAAACACCGGCAGAATGTAAGCGGGTAACTTCGACCCGGACAAACTAAAGAATATGAAAATGAATGCAACCCAAATCAGCAAGAAGCGATTGATTTGAAAGCGTGCACCGTCAACTAACCAACCCTGACGCAATACGGCGGGCAGCCAGGATGTCCACGGCAGGAAACCGAAAATGAGCAGCGGCACAAAGAAATACCAAGCCTCGTCCCGCCGGTGCTCCGTGGTTAGAAAGCGGGTGAAGTGTTCATGTAACAAATAGAACTCAGCCCATTCCGGATTACCGCTTGCCGCCAACAGATGCCACGGCATCGTCAACACGCAAAAAATAACCAGCCCGGTAAGCCACTGCATACGCCGCCAAGGTATCCAATCGCGGCAAACTAGGCTGTATAACACCAATACCGCTCCCGGTATCGCGATGCCGATTAAACCTTTGCTCAGCGCCGCACCCGCCATCGCGGCCCAGGTCAGCCACATGTAGTTGCGGGATTCTCGATCGCTCGCACCGTCGTGGTGAGCGAGCAGAAAGCCACACAACGCCAAGGTCAGAAAAAAACTCACTCCCATGTCCAAGGTCACAATGTGGCTCAAAGCAACGATGAATAGCGTACTGCCGGCGATCAGCGCGGCATAATCGGCGATAGTCGCACCCCACAGACGCCGCGCGGTATGCCACAGCATCAGCACGGTTAGAAATCCGCACAGCCCCACCCACAACCTGGCGCTGAACTCGTTGACGCCGAACAAGCGGAAGGCGATCGCCGTCGCCCAGTATTGCAGCGGCGGCTTTTCGAAATATTTAAGTCCGTTGAGCCGCGGCGTCACCCAATCGCCCGACAAGGCCATCTCGCGGGAAATTTCCGAGTAACGGCCCTCGTCGGGATCGACCAGATCGCGGGTACCGAGGGTTCCGAACCAAATCAGAGCGAGCAATAACCACAACAACGGCCGCGTCGTGGGCATCAGCTAGATTCCGCGGTTAGGGTCTTGTTTAAGTACAAACTGACCGCCGCGCCGATTGTGTGGGTGATTAGAGTCAAATTATGAAGGAGCCAAGGCACCGCGAAATTTGCCGGGGAGGAGCGGCACCGGTAGAATTATATTCTTTTCTTCAATCGGCGTATGCCAGCAACCAATACCAGTGCGGCTCGTGGCCTATGCTTTGCTGCGAGCCAGTATCCGCGCGGCTTCTGGCTCGGTCTACTTGTTGAACATAGCCTAATCAAAGAAATCTAACGATGGAAGAATTTTCCCGTATCAAGCGCCTGCCTCCCTATGTGTTCAATATCACGGGGGAATTGAAAGCCGCGGCGCGTCACCGCGGCGAAGATATCATCGATATGAGCATGGGTAATCCCGATCAGCCCACGCCGCCGCACATCGTCGCCAAGTTGATCGAGGCGGCGCAACGGGAAAACACCCACGGCTATTCGCTCTCCAAGGGCATTCCGCGTTTGCGCAAAGCGATTTGCAATTGGTACAAGACGCGTTTCGATGTCGATCTCGATGCGGAGAAAGAAGCGATCGTCACCATCGGCTCGAAAGGAGGGCCTCGCGCATTTGATGCTCGCGACCTTGGATTCCGACGATGTGGTGTCTCGTGCCGAATCCGAGCTATCCGATCCACATCTATGGCCCGGTAATTTCCGGCGCGAACATCGTCACCGTTCCCATGGTGCCGGGCGTGGACTTTTTCGATGAGCTGGAAAAAGCGCTCAAGGCTTCGTATCCCAAGCCGAAAATGCTGATCATCAATTTTCCGAGCAATCCGACGGCGCAATGCGTCGATTTGAGTTTTTTCGAGCGAGTCATCGCGATCGCCAAGGAATACGGCATCTATGTCGTGCACGATTTGGCCTATGCCGACATCGTGTTCGACAACTACAAAGCGCCGTCCATCATGCAAGTGCCCGGTGCGAAAGAGGTCGCGGTGGAATTTTTCACCATGTCGAAAAGTTACAGCATGGCGGGTTGGCGGGTGGGCTTCATGGTCGGCCACCCGAAGTTGGTCGGCGCGCTGGCGCGCATGAAAAGCTATCACGATTACGGCACCTTCACGCCGATTCAAGTTGCGTCCATTTTGGCGTTGGAAGGCCCGCAGGATTGCGTCGAACAGATCCGGCTCACGTATCAAAGCCGCCGCGATGTGTTGGTGAAGGGTCTGCACAATCTCGGCTGGATGGTCGAAAACCCTAAGGCCAGCATGTACGTGTGGGCACGGATCCCCGAGCAGTTTCGCAAGCAAGGTTCGCTGGAATTCGCCAAGAAACTGTTAGCCGACGCGAAGGTTGCCGTTTCACCCGGCGTCGGCTTCGGTGAACTCGGCGACGATCATGTCCGCTTTGCGCTGATCGAAAACGAAAATCGCATCAAGCAAGCGGTGCGCGGCGTGCGCGATATGTTTAGGAAGGAAAGCGCGCTATGAAGCCCATGCAAGTTGGCCTCCTCGGCATCGGCACCGTCGGCGGCGGGACGTTTCGCGTGTTGAGCCGCAACCGCGAGGAAATTACCCGACGCGCCGGCCGCGAGATACGCATCGCCATGGTGGCGGATAAAGCCACCGACCGCGCACGCGAGTTGGTCGGCGATCACGCGGAAGTGGTCGACGACGCGATGAAAGTCATCGCCAATCCAAACATCGACATCGTGGTGGAATTGATCGGCGGTTATTCCCCGGCGAAAGAATTCGTGTTGAAAGCCATCGCCAACGGCAAGCACGTCGTTACCGCCAACAAAGCGTTACTTGCGACCCACGGCAATGAAATTTTCGCCGCAGCACAGAAGGCCGGTGTGATGGTCGCATTCGAAGCGGCGGTGGCGGGCGGCGTGCCCATCATCAAAGCGCTGCGCGAAGGTCTGACGGCGAACCGCATTGAGTGGATCGCCGGCATCATCAACGGCACCAGCAATTTCATCTTGTCGGAAATGCGCTCTAAGGGCAAAAGCTTCGACGAGGTGTTGAAGGAAGCGCAGCAACTCGGTTACGCCGAAGCGGACCCGACGTTCGATATCGAGGGCATCGACGCTGCCCATAAGCTCACCATCATGTCGGCGATCGCATTCGGCGTGCCGATGCAGTTCGACAAAGCTTACACCGAAGGCATTTCCAAACTCACCAAGCAGGATATCGCTTATGCGGAACAACTCGGTTATCGCATCAAGCTGCTGGGCCTCACGCGGCGCACCGGCAGCGGCATCGAGCTGCGCGTGCATCCGACCTTGATCCCAACCAAGCGGTTGATCGCCAACGTGGAAGGCGTGATGAATGCGATCCTGGTGAAGGGCGATGCCGTCGGTTCCACGATGTACTACGGCGCCGGTGCCGGCGCGGAGCCGACGGCGTCCGCCGTGGTCGCCGATCTCGTCGATGTTACGCGCATGCACACCGCCGACCCGGAGCATCGCGTGCCGCATCTAGCCTTCCAACCGGATGCGTTGTCCGACACGCCCATCCTGTCGATGGACGATGTCGAAACCTCATACTACTTGCGCCTGCGCGTGTTCGATCGCCCCGGTGTATTGGCCGATGTCACACGCATACTTGCGGACAATCACATTTCCATCGACGCCATGATCCAAAAGGAACCGTCGGAAGGCGAAGAGCAAGTCGACATCATCATGCTCACTCATTTGTGCCGGGAGAAGAATATCAACGCCGCGATGAAAAAAATTGAAACCCTCGATAGCGTGGCGGGGAAAATCACCCGCATTCGCCTAGAAGAATTGGGTTAACGTGCACTACATCAGCACGCGCGGCGGCATGGCGCCGCAACGTTTCTCGCAAATTTTGCTCGGCGGCCTGGCGCCCGACGGCGGATTGGCCATCCCAGAGCAGATCCCGACCGCGAATGCCTCGGAACTCAAGTATTGGCGCGCTCTGGGCTATCGCGAGCTGGCGTTTGAAGTGATCGGCAAATTCGTCGACGATATCCCTGCGGCCGATCTGAAAGCGCTGATCGACAAGAGCTACACCCGCGAAGCATTCGGCAGCGATCAGATTACGCCGGTGACGACCTTGGAAACGGGCCTGCATATTCTGGAATGCTCCAACGGTCCAACCCTGGCGTTCAAAGACATCGCCATGCAGTTGCTCGGTAATTTGTTCGAGTACACGCTTGCCAAAGCGAACGAGGAATTGAACATACTCGGCGCCACATCCGGCGACACGGGCTCAAGCGCGGAATACGCGATGCGCGGCAAGCGCGGCGTGCGCGTGTTCATGCTCTCGCCTTACGAACGCATGAGCGCGTTCCAGACGGCGCAGATGTTTTCCTTGCAGGATAAGAATATTTTCAACATCGCGGTGCGCGGCGTGTTCGACGATTGCCAGGACATGGTCAAAGCCGTGAGCAACGATGCCGCGTTCAAGGCGAAGCAAAAAATCGGCACGGTCAATTCCATCAACTGGGCGAGGGTGTGCGCGCAGACGGTTTACTACTTCAAAGCCTACTTTGCCGTCACCCGCAGCAATGAAGAAAAAATCGATGTCGCCGTGCCGTCGGGTAACTTCGGGAATATCTATGCCGGCTACCTAGCGCGACGCATGGGTTTGCCGATCCGGCGTTTAATTCTGGCGACCAACGAAAACAACGTGCTCGACGAATTTTTCAGGACCGGCGTGTACCGCGTGCGCGCGTCCAGCCAAGTGGCGCAAACCTCGAGCCCATCGATGGATATTTCCAAAGCGTCTAACTTCGAGCGTTTTATTTTTGAGTTGGTCGGCCGCGATCCTGACGTCATCAAGAAACTCTGGGATCAAGTCGATCGCGAAGGCATGTTCGATCTGCGTGATACGCCGCATTTTGATGGCATTGCCAAATCGGGTTTTGTCTCGGGGTCCAGCACCCATCAAGATCGCCTCGACACCATACGCGAGATCTATCGCCGCCACGGCGTGATCGTCGATACCCACACCGCCGATGGCATCAAAGTCGGCTTGAGCCATCGCCAGATGGGTGTGCCATTGGTGTGTTTAGAAACAGCGTTGCCCGTTAAGTTTTCCGAAACGATCGTCGAGGCGCTCGGTTTCGAGCCACCCCGTCCCGCCGGCTTCAGTGAACTTGAGAAATTGCCGCAACGGTTCGAGGTTATGGACGCGGATGTCGATGCGGTGAAAAATTACATCGCCAAACATACGGGGCTGTAAACCTATGCATATCGTCAAAGTCACCGCCACGGGCGGAAAGATCGTCGAAGCGCAATGGCTGGTGCGGGCGGAAACAGTACACCGGCAATTACGCCCGCAGTTGCCGGCGGAATACGTAAAACGCATGGCGGAAATCTTTGCCACAGGCGTGGAAATGTGGATTGCAGTCGAAGATGAAGAAGTACTCGGCGTCGCGGTGTTTCGCATTATCGAAAACACCCATGCCGGCCGTAAACTTTATGTCGACGATCTCGTCACCGACGAAACCCAGCGCTCGAAAGGTGTCGGGAAATTATTGCTCGATGGACTCACGGACGAGGCGCGCCGCCGCGGCTGTCTAACCGTCGATCTGGATTCCGGCACCCAACGCACCGATGCCCATCGGTTTTATTTTCGCGAGCGGATGGTGGTCAGGGTGTTCGGGTTTACTAAGCCGCTTTAAAGTACGATCGTAGCAGTTAACGTTAAATAGCCAGAATGTCATCCTGAGCGCAGCGAAGGATCTGCTTTTGTAGTCACTTTAAACGCAGCGAAAGCAGATTCTCCGTCGCGTCGCTCCTCAGAATGACAGTTCATTAGGAATCCGACCATGACGCTAAAACAACTACTCGGCATCGACCTCCCCATCATCCAAGCCCCCATGGCTGGTGCGCAGGCCAGCGCCATGGCGATCGCCGTTTCGAACGCCGGCGGTCTCGGCTCCCTGCCTTGCGCCATGCTCGACGCAGCAGGCATGCGCAAGGAATTGCGCACGATCGCAAGCGAAACTAACAAACCTGTCAACGTTAATTTCTTTTGTCACACGCCGCCTGTCGTGGATGCCGCACGGGAAACGGCATGGCGTGAAATGCTTGCGCCCTTCTACGCAGAGTTTGGCATCGACGTGGCGACCATTCCATCCGGCCCAGGCCGCGCAGCCTTCAACGACGAGATGGCCGACGTGCTCGACGAATTCAAACCGAAAGTCGTGAGTTTTCATTTCGGCCTGCCGCCTGATCATCTGCTGGAGCGGGTGAGAAAAATTGGAGCGAAAATATTGTCTTCGGCCACGACCGTCGATGAAGCGCTATGGTTGGAAAGCCAAGGCATCGATGCCGTGATTGCGCAAGGCTTGGAGGCCGGTGGTCATCGTGGAATTTTCCTCTCCGATGATCTCACCACCCAAGTCGGTACATTTTCTTTGCTGCCGCAAATAATACATGCGGTGAAAATTCCTGTCATCGCCGCAGGCGGCATCGCCGATGCAAAGGGTGTGCGCGCCGCGCTCAGCTTGGGTGCGGTAGCCGCGCAGATCGGCACAAGCTACTTGCTTTGTACCGAAGCAACCGTTAGCGCAGTCCATCGCGCGGCGCTCAAGAGCGAAGCCGCACGCCACACCGCGCTCACCAATATTTTCACTGGCCGCCCGGCGCGTGGCATCGTCAATCGTGTGATGAAAGCGCTTGGACCGATCAATGCCGCCGCACCAAAATTTCCACTCGCCACCTCGGCAATCGCACCGCTGCGGGCCAAAGCGGAAGCCCACGGTTCAGGCGATTTCTCGCCATTGTGGTCCGGCCAGAATGCGACGGGATGTAAAGAAATCGGCGCGGCAGAATTGACGCGCGAGCTTGCACGTTTAATTATTTCTTGATATACCTCGCCAAGAGCCGCATGGATATTGGCTGGTAGCCATGTCACTCCAATGTGTCATTTCCGCGCAGGCGGGAATCCATAGTGCATTGGCAAAAGGTGGCGCCAAATGGATTCCCGCCTGCGCGGGAATGACAAGCTTTTTTTGAGGTATCGAAATTTAAGTATGTCGTTTATGCTTTCTGTGCATTAGGCGTTCGTCGCAATACTTTCAGTCTGTACTTCAAATAACCGCCGATACTGACCACCGGGCCGTGCGATGAGCTCGGCGTGGGTGCCCTGTTCGACGATGCGGCCGTGGTCGAATACCAGTATGCGGTCGAGCCGCTGCACGGTGGAGAGGCGATGGGCGATGACTAGGGTGGTGCGTCCTTTAGTGAGCCGGTCGAGCGCGTCGCGTATCAATGCTTCCGAGACGGAATCGAGGCTCGACGTGGCTTCGTCGAGGATCAAAATCGGCGTTCCGGCTAGGATCGCGCGGGCGATGGCGACGCGCTGGCGTTCCCCGCCGGAGAGTTTGATGCCGCGTTCGCCGACTAACGTTTCGTAGCGTAAAGGCAAGCGGTCGATGAATTCGTGGGCGTGGGCGAGTTCCGCGGATTTTTCGATTTGCTCGTAGTCCGCATCGGGACGGCCGTAGGAAATATTCTCCGCCAAGGAACGGTGAAACAACACGGCCTCTTGTGGCACCAGCCCAATGGCGCGCCGCAGGCTTTCTTGGGTGACGTCGGCGATATCCTGGCCGTCGATCACTATGCGCCCACCGTCAAGGTTGTAGAGCCGCTGGATTAACTTAACGAAGGTGCTCTTGCCGCTGCCGGAATGACCTACCAGACCGACGCGCTCTCCTGGGCGGATGGTGATCGACAGATTGTTATATAGCGGCTCGCGCTGGCCCACATAGCGAAACGTGACATTGTCGAACTCGATGCCGCCTTGCGGAACTTGTAGCGCCACCGCGTCAGCGCGGTCACGCACGTCCGATTGGGTGGCGCGGAACGTCACCACATCCTCCATCTCGTTGACGGATTTTTGCAGATTGCGCACGTGTTGGCCGACATCGCGCAAGTAACCGTTGATCAGAAATTGCGTGGAAACGAGGTAAGCGATATCCCCCGCCGAAGCGCGGCCATTGAACCACAGCCATACACCGCAGCCGAGCAGCGCGCCTTGCAACAGCCAGAGTATGGTCGACTGGACCAAGCCGGTGTCGACGCTGCGATTCCACGCCAGCAGCGAGCGGCTGCGCCAGATGTCGGCGATGTCACCGAACGTCCCCTGCTCACGAGATTCCGCACCGAATGCTTTCACCACCGCGTTGGCGCCGATGGTGTCGGCGAGGTAGCCGCCGATACGTGAATCCGATTCTTGTGCCACGCGCGCAGCGGGCGCGACCCAGCCGACCGATAACCACACGCTGACACAGATGAAAAGGGCGATGCCGATACCGACGACTAGACCTAACACCGGCCAGCGCCAAGCGAATAGGACGGTAACACCGAGAGATACGACCAGCGCCGGTATCAAACCGAACATCAAGGTATCACCGAAGGAATCGAAGGCCCACATGCCGCGCGTGATCTTGCGCACCGTCGCGCCGGCAAACGCGTTCGCGTGCCAGTCCGCGGAGAAGCGTTGCACCGCGGCGAAGCCATCGTGCACGATCTCGCGTAACACGTTACTCGCGAGCCGGTTCCACAGCCGCAAATGCACGTAGCGGATCAATGGCACCAACGCTGCAAGTAGTAAGAAGAGTCCGAGCGCCAGCAGGGCCGGCCGCGTACCTTCGGCCGGCGTTTTAGCGGCAGCCTCTACCAGTTGGCCAGCGGCAATCGGTACCGTGACGTCGATGAGCGTTGAACCGATGCGGGTGGCAAACACCGCTGCGAGCGCCCAGGGCCAATGTCGCCAATAGTCCCAAGCGAAACGAAACGCGGATGAATAGACGGACCACAACATGTTACTTCGGTTTCGCTAAAAAAATAAAATGACAACGTCACATCAGGTCATCGCGAGGAGCTCTTCGCAATGACAAATAGATGTGGAATCGACGTTTACGAATGGCAACAGTTTATGAAGCGAAGGTAAAACGTTCTCGCCTATTCCGGCATCGATTCGCCAACATTTGACGCCGCCATCTGAGCTAAAGTTCAGCGGGGCAGAAGGGCTGCTACTTCTTAGGCGCAGGCTCGGTGCCTGGCGATTGTTCCGATTCTATTTCGTCATCAAAAAGAAAATCGTCCTCGCCATTTTTCTTGGGTGGATTGCCGTCGTAAATCAAGACTTCGCGGCGCTGCAAAAAGGCATCGCGCAGGAACGAATAACGGTCGACTGCGCCCGCTTCGTCTAACACTTTCTCCGTATCCAACAGATTGGAACGCAAGTTCACCGCCTCAAGTGCCGTGAGGCCAATTCTGGTCGTGGTATCGCTGATCAGGTAACTGGTCGGCGTTAAAAACGAGTCGACCACGCGCCCACCGGCATCGCGCACGGTGCTCGGCCCAAGCAGCGGCAGTGTCCAGTAAGGTCCCGGGCCCACGCCGTAGAAGCCCAGCGTTTGACCAAAATCTTCATTTTGTTTCGGATTTCCCGCCGCACCCGCGACGTCGATAAAACCGCCTAGGCCAAAGGTGGTGTTGATGATGACTCTGCCGGCCCCGGCAACTGCGCGCTGACCTTTGCCCTGAAAAACATCATTGAAGAAAACCGAGACGTCATTAATATTGCCGAAAAAATTAGTCACGCCAACGCGCAAAAGTCTCGGTGTCACGAAACGATAGGCACTCGCGACCGGCTTGACCACCGCCTTGTCCGCTGCCTCATTGAATTTGAACACGGTCCGATTCATCGGCTCCCACGGATCGCGCGGATCGCGCTCCCCGGGCGCCGTTGCACATCCGGAAATGGCCGCAGAAATAAGCACAGCGAAAAATACATGCAGCAAATTATTATTGAATGAGGTCATTCGCATCCTTCATTTGATTCGGCAAAAAGTACGGCAGCCATTCACTTTGCGTCGATGCGAAATCGCATGGACAAATCGATCGCGTCGATGTCTTTCGTTAGCGCACCGATCGAAATCCGGTCGACGCCGGTTTCGGCAATTTCACGCACCGTCGTCATATTCACGCCGCCGGATGCCTCTAATTTCGCGCGACCACTATTAATCGTTACCGCTTCGCGCATGCGATCGAGACCGAAATTATCGAGCAGAATCATCTTTGCACCGGCATCGAGTGCCTCGCGCAATTGATTCAGGCTCTCGACCTCGATTTCGATCGGTATACCGGCGGGCGTTTGCTGCTGAGCGTGACTAAGTGCTTCCCGAACGCCGCCCGCCGCCATAATGTGATTCTCCTTGATGAGCACGCCGTCGTAAAGGCCAATACGGTGATTGCTGCCGCCGCCGACTTTTACTGCGTATTTTTGTGCGAGGCGTAGTCCCGGTAGAGTCTTGCGCGTATCGACGATGACCGCGCGCGTACCCTCGATCGCGTCGACGTAGCGCCGGGTCACAGTCGCGGTCGCGGATAAGGTTTGCAAAAAGTTGAGCGCCGTACGCTCGCCGGTCAATAGCGAGCGTGCCGGTCCCTTGACTGAGAACAAGGTCTGGCTTGGCTCTGCATGCATGCCTTCCTGCAAACGCCAATCCACGTGCACTTTCGGATCGACATGCCGGAAAACCGCATCCACCCAGGGTTGCCCGCATAGTACCATCGCTTCGCGCGTGATGACCGTCGCGCGGCCTTGCCGCTCAACCGGAATCAACGCGGCGGTGAGGTCACCGCTGCCGATATCTTCGCGCAGCGCCGTTTCCACCTGTGTGATTATTGTTTCTTGCAGGTTCAAAACCGATCTCAGGTTGATTTTCAACCCCTACGCTAACCGAAAACGCCTTGAATTTCCATAGTTTGTTCCCCATTTACTCGGTAACGGAAATTCTTGCGGGATCCAAATCATGCGCTTCGACAAACTGACGACCAAATTTCAGCAGGCGTTCGCCGATGCTCAAAGTTTAGCTTTGGGCGGCGACCACGCCTATATCGAGCCGCAGCATCTGCTGCTCGCCCTCCTCAACCAGTCGGATGGCAGCGCGTCTTCCTTACTTTCCCGCGCCGGCGTTGCCGTGCCGGCCTTGAAGAATTCGCTGAATCAAGCCATCGAACGCATGGCGAAAGTCGAAGGCGGCGCGGGTGAAGTGAATGTTTCGCGCGAGTTGAATAACTTACTCAACGTCACAGACAAAGAAGCGCAAAAGCGCGGCGATCAGTTCATCGCCTCGGAAATGTTTTTGCTCGCCCTTGCGCAAGACAAGGGCGACACCGGGCGCATGCTGAAACAACACGGCTTGACCAAAGAACATTTGGAACAAGCGGTCGCCGCCGTGCGCGGCAGCGACAACGTCAACAGCCAAGAAGCGGAAGGCTCGCGCGAGGCACTGAAGAAATACACCATCGACGTAACCGAGCGTGCACGGCAGGGCAAGGTCGATCCGGTCATCGGCCGCGACGACGAAATTCGCCGCACCATGCAGATCTTGCAGCGGCGCACGAAAAATAATCCGGTGTTGATCGGCGAGCCGGGCGTGGGCAAAACCGCTATCGTCGAGGGTTTGGCGCAACGCATCGTCAACGACGAAGTGCCGGAGACGCTGAAGGGCAAACGTTTGTTGTCCTTGGACATGGCGCAGTTGTTGGCCGGCGCGAAGTATCGCGGTGAGTTTGAAGAACGATTAAAAGCAGTACTGAAAGAAATCGCACAAGACGAAGGCCAAACTATCGTCTTCATCGACGAGATCCATACCATGGTCGGCGCCGGCAAAGCCGAAGGCGCCATCGATGCGGGCAATATGTTGAAGCCGGCGCTGGCGCGCGGCGAGTTGCATTGCATCGGCGCGACTACGTTGGACGAATATCGCAAGTATGTCGAGAAAGACGCGGCGCTGGAACGGCGCTTCCAGAAAGTGCTGGTCGATGAGCCGAGCGTGGAAGCCACTATCGCGATTCTGCGCGGCTTGCAGGAGAAATACGAATTGCATCACGGCGTCGACATCACCGACCCGGCCATCGTCGCCGCCGCGGAGTTGTCGCATCGCTACATCACCGATCGCTTCTTGCCGGACAAGGCCATCGATTTGATCGACGAAGCCGCCGCGCGCATCAAAATGGAAATCGACTCCAAGCCGGAAGAAATGGACAAGCTCGACCGGCGCTTGATCCAACTTAAAATCGAACGCGAGGCGGTAAAAAGAGAGAAGGACGAAGCATCGCGAAAACGTTTCGATCTGATCGAAAACGAAATCGCGAAGTTGGAAAAAGAATATTCCGACTTGGAAGACATCTGGAAATCGGAAAAGGCGCAAGTCCAAGGCAGCGCCCATGTGAAAGAAGAAATCGACAAAGTACGCGCCGACATCGTCAAGCTGCAACGGGAAGGCAAGCTCGATAAAGTCGCCGAGTTGCAGTACGGCAAGTTGCCACAACTGGAAGCGCAGTTAAAGCAAGCGGAAAAATCCCACGCTGGGAAAACCCGCTAATAAGCTGTTACGCACGGAAGTCGGCGCGGAAGAAATCGCCGAAGTCGTGTCGCGCGCGACCGGTATTCCGGTCTCGAAAATGATGCAAGGCGAGCGCGACAAACTGGTGAAAATGGAAAACAAGTTGCACGAGCGCGTGATCGGTCAGGATGAAGCGGTGCGCTTGGTTTCAGACGCGATCCGCCGTTCCCGCGCCGGATTGTCGGACCCGAATCGTCCCTATGGTTCGTTTTTATTCTTAGGTCCAACGGGCGTTGGCAAAACCGAATTATGCAAAACCCTCGCGGAATTTTTGTTCGATTCGGAAGATCATTTGATCCGCATCGACATGAGCGAATTCATGGAGAAACACAGCGTCGCAAGATTGATCGGTGCGCCGCCGGGGTATGTCGGCTACGAAGAAGGCGGTTATTTGACCGAAGCAGTGCGGCGCAAGCCCTATAGCGTGATTCTGCTAGACGAGGTGGAAAAAGCGCACCCCGATGTGTTCAACGTGTTGCTGCAAGTTCTCGATGATGGCCGCATGACCGACGGCCAAGGCCGCACGGTGGATTTCAAAAACACCGTGATCGTCATGACTTCGAACTTGGGTTCGCAGATGATCCAGCAAATGGCGGGGAGCGATTATCAAGTCATCAAAATGGCGGTGATGGGCGAAGTGAAAACCCATTTCCGGCCGGAGTTCGTCAATCGCATCGACGAAGTCGTCGTGTTCCATGCCTTAGATGACGCGAACATTCAGTCCATCGCGAAGATACAGATTCAGTATCTGACGAAACGCCTGGCGGCGATGGAAATGAAACTCGATATCAGCGTTGAGGCGTTAGCGGAAATCGCCAAGGCAGGTTTCGATCCGGTATACGGCGCACGGCCGCTGAAGCGCGCGATCCAAAGTCAAATAGAGAATCCGCTGGCGAAGCAAATTCTCGAAGGGAAATTTGCAGCCAAGGATACGATTAATATCGATATGAAGCGCGGTGTGATGGTGTTTGCGAAAGCGTGATCGCGTCAGGTGCGCCGCGCCAGGAGGCAGTAGTGGTGCGGCTCTCCGAGCATGCATTGCTACGAAGCAAGCTGGGTACGCCTCGTGGTACTGAGCCTGCGTAAATTGAATCGTTGTCCGTGCGCGCGTTGCGCACGAATGCGAAGGTGGGTTGGCGGCTAACTGCGTAGCACTGGGAAAAAGCAGATCCTTCACGGAGTTTACCCTCGAGCTCAGCGAAGGGTTCAGGATGACATTGTATTTTTGATGGCCGTGCTGGGACTCAATACTGATGCGGCTCTCGGGCCAGACCTTGCCAAGAGGCCAGCTTGGTGCGGCTCGTGGCAAGGTCACTGGGTAAGATTTTCGCGTTGCCGATGTCGCGCACCAGTATTCTAGTGAGCGCCAACGGTGGTTGCCGCGCCGGCTGATTTTGATGCCCTCAAGCCGGAGTATTCCATCGCAGCGAATACGAGCACCGCGACCGCCTGAACGATTACAAACGCCACGCCAAGCACATTGGGCGAAACGCTGCCACTGGCCAAAAGTCCGATACACGCGATGGCCCACCCGATGTTACCTATTATCACCACACCGATGATCAGAGACCAAACCGTCGTACTGCGTGCCAATAGCACTAGCAAAATTGTGTACCCGACCAAAAACACGCCGGTGTCTATGAGTAGCGGTTTTGGCAAATTTAACAACTCACTCAGCCAAGCGGCTGCAACAAGTTGCAATGCGGCGACGGCGCCGCTGACTAGGGCGTCGGCGATCAATGCCAGTTTCAGAAATCGTGAGGGAAAAATGGTGTTCATGTCGTTGCTCCTATCGAACGAAAATTGGGATCGTGAAAACAATGTAGGTAATTAGCTGTTTCGGAAAAATAAGGTTTTGGATCAGTAGATGACTCGAACTTATTTGGAGCTCGCTGTGATCCTGATGTGATTAAAGCAGCCGCTAAGCCATGAGTCGATTACCTACGAGGTAACAACGCGCTTACCTCGGAGGTAATCGCGGTTCGATAAAAACCGAGGTAAGCTTTCGATATGGAAAACACGATACAACCGTCGATCAAACCGATCGGCGACCTTATACGCGAGTGGCGCCAACGGCGGCGTTACAGCCAACTTGCGCTCGCCTTCGATGCCGAGATTTCGCCGAAGCACTTAAGCTTTATCGAGTCGGGCCGCGCACAGCCGAGCCGGGATATGCTGATGCATCTCGCTGAGCGGCTGGAGGTGCCGTTGCGGGAGCGAAATCGTTTGTTGCTCTCCGCCGGATTCGCGCCGGTGTTCAAGGAGCGGTCCCTCGAACATCCTGATTTGGTGAGTGTCCGGCGCGCGATTGATGTCGTGCTCGCGGGACACGAGCCGTATCCGGCACTCGCGATCGATCGTCACTGGACGTTGATCGCTGCAAACAAAAGCGTTGCGCCGCTGCTGGCGGGAGCCGTGCCCGCCCTGTTGCAGCCGCCGATCAATGTGTTGCGGCTTAGCCTGCATCCCGACGGACTGGCGCCGCGCATCGCCAACTTAGCGCAATGGCGAGCGCATTTGTTTGCGCGGCTGCGCCGGCAAATCGAGCTGAGTGCAGATGCCGTGATGATTGATTTGCTGGACGAACTGCGCGCGTATCCCGCGCCGGTCAGTTCGCATGACGGTCGGCTTAAAGAAGATCAGACGATGGACGTGGTCGTGCCATTGAAGTTGATGACCGAGCGCGGCGCCTTGTCCTTTATTAGCACGACCATGATTTTTGGTACGCCCGTCGATGTGACTTCTTCGGAACTCGCGATCGAATCCTTTTTTCCGGCGGATGCTGCGACGGCCGCCGCGCTGCGCGGCAATATGAAATGACCGGACTAAAAATCGATCCCGGGGAAACGCGTCTCCGCCCCGCCGTCCCTGAAGATGCCCCGATGCTGCGGCACTGGGACGAGCAGCCCCATATGATTGCCTCCGGTCTGAACGATGACTGGGGTTGGGAAACCGAGCTGGGCCTCACCCACGATTGGCGGGAACAGTTGATCGCCGAAGTAGACGGCCGCGCGATCGGGTTTATCCAGATCATTGATCCGGCACGTGAGGAAACGCATTACTGGGGAGACGTGCCGGCGAACCTACGCGCCGTCGATATCTGGATCGGCGAAGCGGCTTATCTTGGCAAAGGCTGCGGGACGCAAATGATGCAGCTCGCACTCTCACGCTGTTTCTCCGATCCGGCGGTGTCGGCTGTGCTCATTGATCCGCTGGCCAGCAACACGCGCGCACATCGTTTCTATGAACGGCAGGGTTTCAGATTTGTAGAGCGCCGGTCCTTCGGCGAGGACCAATGTTTTGTCTATCGGCTAGAGCGCGTCGATTGGGTGAGTGCCGCACCTTAAACTGAGTTGAGGACCGATACTTTACGGATTTACCGTGCGGCGTACACCGCGCTCTCTAAATCCTCAGCAAGAAGCGGTTTCTATTCGTCGACGGGATAATCAGGTGTTTTAAGTATGAGCTGATAGAAACCAAGGTCGAGCCAACGATTGAATTTAAATCCTGCCTGCTTGATCGTTCCCACGTGAACAAAACCCAGCTTTTCATGCAGCGCGATGCTGGCGGTATTGGCAACGTCGATGCCGCCGACCATGACGTGATACTGCTGTTTGGTCGCAGCGGTAATGAGCTGCCGCATCAATGCAAAGCCGATTCCCTTGCCGCGGTGATCGTTATGTACGTAGACGGAATGTTCAACGGAATATTTGTACGCGGGCCATGCACGAAATGCTCCGTAGCTCGCGAAGCCCAGCAGCGTTCCATCTTCCTCAACTGCGCCGATGACCGGAAATCGACCCGATTCTTTGGCCTTGAACCAAGCGGCCATGCTTGCAAGCGAGCGAGGTTGGTAATCGTACAACGCCGTTGAATTGACGATGGCCTCGTTCAAGATTTCGAGTATGGCCTGGGCGTGAGCAGCGTGCGTGCAGGTTATGAATCGCATCGACGGTATCTCAAAGGTGATCCTTTGTTTCGCTTAGGATGACACCGCCATTTTGTCATCGCGCCAGGAGGCAATACCAGCGCGGCTGACAGGCCATGCATTGCCACGAGCCAAGCTGGATGCGGCTCGTGGCAACGGGCTACAAGAAATCCGCGACTAGTGCTTGTCGGGTAACGGGGTTGATTTCGTCTAGTTTGATTTGATATTGCGGATGATCGCATCCCATGGCGATATCGGCGCCGAACTTAAGCGTTCGGATCATCACGGGTGTGAGTTCGAAGCGCAGAAAATGTACCGACGCGGTTTTCTCTTCGTTCTCGCGCGCGAGGTCTTCGTCGGCGATCGCGTATACCGGCGCGTGGTCCGCTACGCGCAGCCAAATCTTATCTTCGATGCCTTTGAGCTTCGCGAGCATATTCGCACGTTCGTCGACATCTTCATACTCGATCAGCATCGTCGCTTTGAGATTATTCCCGTCAGGAATGAGTGGATTGTAGGCTTGCAGTTCGTCTTCGATTCCCGCTTCTTCGAAGATGCGTTCGATGCGCAACATCTCCTGCACTTGATAGCGGATGGTGAGTTCATCTTCGAACAGCAGCGTGAGGTGTTCGCCCAAATGTACGGTGCGGCGTTTTTTGTGTCCGATAACTTTGGCGCGAAACTCTTTGCGCGCCTTGGCGTAGGCTTCGAGCGTCATTAACGATTCGCGTTTAATTTGCGGCATGGCGTTCATAATCCGTAAGCGATTCTGACCAAACTGATTGGATGGGCGAGTTCGGCGTTGGTTCCGCCATTTTCCGCGATGCCTTGGGCGATGTGATGGCCGGCGAGCTGGCAGTCGGAACTGATGTAATTCGGCTGGGTTTGCGCCATGGCTTTGAATACCGGCTTACCGATTTTCATGGCAGTCGCGTGAAATTCTTTTTTCACACCCCAGGTGCCTGCGTGGCCGGAGCAACGCTCGACGGTGTTGACTTGCGTTTCAGGCAACAGCTTGAGCATCTCTTCGGTTTTTTTACCGATGTTTTGCACCCGGCCGTGACAGGGAATGTGATAAGAGACTTTACCGAGCGGCGTTTTGAAATCTTTCTTCAGCAAGCCGTCTTTGTTGCGCGCGACCAGATACTCAAACGGATCGTACATCGCTTCTTTCACCGCTTGCACGTCGGCATCTTCGGGAAACATCAGCGGCAACTCCTGCTTGAACATCAAGGTGCACGAGGGAATCGCGCTCAAAATCGCATAGCCTTCCTGCGCCAGTTTGATTAAATACGGAATATTTTTTTCTTTCAGCGCGGCGACGGAATCCAAATCGCCCAATTCCAATTTTGGCATGCCGCAGCAGGCTTCTTTTTCGACCAGAATATGTGGAATCTCGTTGTGCGCGAGAATTTTTAGAAGATCGTGGCCGATGCCGGGTTCGTTGTAATTCACAAAACACGTAGCGAAAATCGCAACTTTACCCGGCGTGCGCTCGCCGGCTTTTGATCGCGAAACTGTTGCTCACCTTTGCGCCGCTGCGAAATTTTTGTGTTGCATACTCCGGAATCCAAGCTTTTTTGTCGACCCCCAACTGGCTTTCCAACACGCTACGCATGAGGCTAGTTTTATTTACGGCGTTGACGGTTTGCGTGACGATGGGAATGCCGGCGAATTGGCCGAGCTTATCGGTGCTCGAGAGTAATTTATCGCGAAACGTACCGCCGGTTTTTTTGAATTCGATCGCTTTGGCGCGCAACATGGTGTGCGGAAAATCCAAGTTCCACGGATGCGGCGGCACGTAGGGGCACTTGGTCATGTAGCACAAGTCGCATAGGTAACACTGATCGACGACGTCTTTATATTTTTCCTTCGGCACGCCGTCTACTTCCATGGTCGGGCCTTCGTCGACCAGATCGAACAAGGTCGGAAACGCGCCACACAAACTCACGCAGCGCCGGCAACCGTGGCAGATATCGAAAATGCGTTCGAGTTCGTGCGTGACTTTTGCTTCCTCGTAATACTCGGGATTTTTCCAATCGATGGGATGCCGAGTGGGGGCTTCTAGGTTGCCTTCGCGCATGTTTGGGTCGTGAAATGTGAATGGTGAAAAGTGAAAGGGAAAAGCACTAGCGCTGGATCAAGCGGTCTCAGGAAAAACAAAGGGTGAAAGGCTTCTCACCTTTCACCCTTCACTTTTCACATTTCACCGCTGCTAGTCAGCGAGAGCATCCAACGATTTTTGGAAGCGATTGGCGTGGGAGCGCTCGGCTTTGGCCAAGGTCTCGAACCAGTCGGCGATTTCGTCGAAGCTTTCGCTGCGCGCGGTTTTCGCCATGCCGGGATACATGTCGGTGTACTCGTGGGTCTCGCCGGCAATGGATGCCTTGAGGTTGTCACGGGTGCCGCCGATCGGCAAGCCGGTTGCCGGGTCGCCTACGGTTTCCATATATTCCAAGTGGCCGTGGGCGTGGCCGGTTTCGCCTTCCGCCGTGGAGCGGAATACTGCGGCGACATCATTTTGGCCTTCGACATCGGCTTTCGCCGCGAAATAAAGATAACGACGATTCGCTTGCGATTCGCCGGCGAATGCATCTTTCAAATTTTGGTGGGTTTTGCTACCTTTGAGTTCCATCTCGATCTCCTTTTAGGGTGAAACGCGATTTTCGTCTGACGCCCGCGCCCGCACGGAAACGTCAGACCGTCCTTATGTAGACTTAGTCTAAATGATAAAACTTTGGTTCAATGGGGTCAAGGCGAAATCGCGCGTTTGGACATCAGCACACGCAAATGACGCGGCTCGCGCTTGAGAAACGGCGCCAACTCCGTGAGCGCAAGCTTATACACGTCGCGCTTGAAGTCGATCACGTTCTCCATGGGAATCCAGTACTCGCTCCAGCGCCAAGCGTCGAATTCCGGGTGATCCGACGCACGCAAGCTCACATCCGTGTCGCGGCCCACCAGGCGCAGCAAATACCATATCTGCTTTTGCCCGCGATAGGCGCCGCGCCACTCGCGGCGAATCCACTGTTCCGGTACTTCATAACGCAGCCAATCCCGCGTTCGCCCTAAGATACGGACATGTTTGCGCAATAGGCCAATTTCCTCGGTGAGCTCGCGATACATCGCCTCTTCGGGCGTCTCACCGTGTTTTATGCCACCCTGCGGAAATTGCCAAGAATGCTCCTTTACCCGCTTACCCCAAAAAACTTCGTTTCTACGATTGCACAAAACAATGCCGACGTTCGGGCGGTAACCATCTCGGTCTATCATGCTACACCGCCAAAATTCTTTAATATCAATTAGATTGTGTCACAAATCGGGGGGCAGGCAAAGGGTCAAACTTAGTCAACAATGCCTCGGCTGTGAGGCTCGCGGTTACTGGCTCTTGGCGAGGCATGGCTTGAGAAGCAAGATCCATGCGCCTTCTGGCGTGGCGTTATTCGCGGCGCTAGTGTCTTCATCGTCAAACAACAGCAAAGCCGGAGAATTTCGCCTCACGATCCCGAGGAATAGTTGATAGGATATCGATTCCCTAGCGAGCTTAACCGGAATGAAATGCAATCAAATCCGGGGTAAATTCGATTGCCATCTCGCGAGTGAAGGTATTTTTCCCCACGCGCGCCATGTTAATTTCATGAGAATGACCGGATGCTAAAAACCTACCGAGGAAGCTGCCACTGCGGCGCGGTGCGATTCGAGGCCGATATCGATTTGAGCGCGGCCACTTATCGATGCAATTGCTCGATCTGCGCGCGAAATCGCTTCTGGCCCGCCATCGTTAAGCCCGACGCGTTTCGTCTGCTTTCCGGAGAATCGGAGCTCACTCGGTATCTATTCAACTCCATGCGCAACGAGCACTATTTCTGCAAGCGCTGCGGCGTGCGTCCTTTCGGCATCGGCAATATGCCGGACGGCAATCGGATTTACGGCGTCAATCTAGGATGTTTGGAGAACGCGACGCCGGAAGAACTTGCGGCGGCGCCGATCGTTTACATCGACGGCAAACACGACAAGCAATCGGCCCCGGCGATCACGAGTTATTTGTGACGGCGGTTGGCTACAAATTAATGCATATGCGTCAACCAACCGTTTCTACCGTGACCGAACTGCAAGTCTCCATCGCCGATTTGGACCAGGTGCTGGAAGAAACGGCATTTCTCAAACCCTATAGGTTCAAAGTACGGTCTTGTGCGCCGGGCGAGTGCGTGCTCGAGTCAGCCTTTCAGCCTGAGTTCGAACGTCCGGGTGGGATCATCAGCGGCATGACGTTAATGGGCGCCGGTGACGTGGCGATGTGGCTGGCGATTATGACGTTGCGCGGCGCCAAGGAAACCTGGGTCACGACCGATATGAAGACGGCGTTCCTGCGCAGCGGGCGGCAGGAAAACGTGATGTGTACGGCACGGGTGTTGAAGCTGGGACAGCGAACGGCCTATGGAAGCGCGGAGTGCCATGGCGCATCGTCCGGCTTGCTGGCGCACCACGTGATCAGTTATTCCAAAGTCGATTCTGCACAGTCGGCGACATCGGTCTGAAAGACGCTCTGGTATTGCCTTTCGGGGCAGCTTCGTCAACCGCGTTACAAATCGATACACTCCCGCCGTAACTAAATCGTCGCCCCGCTCGTTATTTTCCCCGTGAGCATTTCTCACGAACCGGAGAAAACGATGAAAAAACTTATTGCATTATCACTGGCTTCGGCGGCCCTAATCGCCGGTATGAGCACCCCAGCGCGCGCCGAGCACGGCTCGACCATTATCGGCGCGGTAATCGGCGGAACCGTGGGCACCGTGATCGGGCAAGACTTTAACGGCCGACGCGGCGCGGTGATCGGCGCAGCCATCGGCGCCGCAACCGGCGCCACGATTGGTTACGATGTCGGCCATCGCCACCGCGAGCGCGTTGAATATGAACGGGTTCACTACCCGGAGCGGGTTTATCGGCACCCGCCGCCTGTGGTTTATCGGCCGCGGCCGGTGGAGCGGATCGTATACGTGCCGGTTGAAGAAGCGCGGCCCTACCCGCGCGATTACGATCGCTGCGACCATCGTGGAGGGAAACGGCACCACGATCGCCATCAACGGCATGGAAATGAGCGCCGTCACTGGGATTGATGGATAACTAGAACGAGACTTGCCTCCTGTCATTGCGCCCCATTGAAGGATGGGGCGTTTTCTTTTATGTCAAACGTATCCGGGCAAATTTCCGTTTCCCGACCTGAAATACGGCGTTTGTGCCGACGGACAAAATTAAAGAGCGATCACTCACTTTCGCGCCATCGATCTTCACGCCGCCCTGATCGATCATACGCAACGCTTCCGACGTACTCGGCGTCAAGCCGGCCTGTTTCAATAACTGGGCTATACCGATGCCTGAAGAACCGCATGGAATATGGCTCTCCGGCAAGTTATCGGGAATCGCATTTTGCTTGAAACGCGTCTCGAAATCGGCTAAGGCTCCTTCGGCAGCCGCCGGACTATGAAAGCGGGCGACGATCTCCTGCGCCAAGGCGACCTTGACGTCACGCGGGTTTTTACCCATTTCGACGTCGTTTTTCCATTTCCGCAAGGTCTCCAAGGGCTGAAACGACAGTAACTCCAGATAACGCCACATTAAATCATCGGAAATCGACATGAACTTGCCGAAAATCTGCTCGGGGCTCTCGTTAATTCCGACATAGTTTCCTAGGGATTTCGACATTTTGTTGACGCCGTCCAAACCTTCCAGCAACGGCATCATCAAAACGCACTGGGGCGGCTGGCCGAAGTGCTTTTGCAACTCGCGGCCGACTAAGAGATTGAATTTTTGGTCCGTTCCGCCCAGTTCGACGTCGGTTTTCAGGGCGACCGAATCGTAGCCCTGCACCAATGGATACAAAAATTCGTGAATGGCGATGGGTTGATTGCCGGCGTAGCGTTTGGAAAAATCGTCGCGTTCCAGCATGCGGGCGACAGTGTGGGTCGCGGCGAGTTTGATCATATCCGCCGAACCCATTTTTCCCATCCATGTAGAGTTAAATGCCACTTCGGTTTTCTCGTTGTCCAAAATCTTGAAAACCTGCTCTTTATAGGTCACCGCGTTAGCCTCGATAGCCTCCGGGGAAAGCGGCGGACGGGTGCTATTCTTACCGGACGGATCGCCGATCATGCCGGTAAAATCGCCGATCAAGAAGACAACGTGATGCCCCAAGTCCTGAAACTGCCGCATCTTGTTCAGCAAGACGGTGTGGCCTAAGTGTAGATCCGGAGCGGTCGGATCGAATCCCGCCTTGATTCTGAGCGGCCGTTTGCTGGCGAGTTTTTCGGCCAGTTCTGCTTCGACCAGTAGCTCGCTGGCGCCGCGTTTAATAGTTTCTATTGCAAAATCACTTGACATTTGCTATCCATAAACATGATTTGAAACGCTATTTGAAATTTTCATATCGAAAAAATGCTTTGTGAATCGGTCGAATTGTGATACCCTTCACAGTTGATTTTGTTAGCCGTCGTCGAATAGCAATCAATAGGTCACGCATGATAGCGCAAAACTTCGATTTCCCTCTGTCAAAACGCCGCGTGCGTTTAATCTCCGCGATTCTGGCCCTACCTCTTTTTGGGATAGTGGCAGCATTCGGCATCGCGCCTAGCACTCGCACCGAAGACGTCCAAGTTCAGATCGTCGAGCAATCCATTCCTCTGCCGGATTCCATGGTCGAGTCGGAGGAAATGAGCCCAGTCGTTTACTCCCGGCAGGAGGTCGTCCGCCGTGGCGATACGGTTTCAGCTTTGCTCGCGCGCATGCAAGCGAATGACCCGGAGGCCGTGGATTTCCTCAAGACCGATTCCACCGCCAAAGCAATTTATCAAACGCTAGTACCAGGACGGGTGGTAGAAACCCGCGTCACTGAAGAAGGTGAGTTGCTAGACCTACGCATGCGCATGGGTGGCGGCTCGGTCTTGAAAATTTTCAAAATCGGCGACGAACTCACTTCCCTGGAAGAAACACTACCGCTAGACAAACGCGTCATCTTCAAATCTGGTCGCATTCGGAGTTCGCTCTTCGCAGCGACGGACTCCGCCGGCGTTCCCGATTCCGTCGCGACGCAGCTTTCCAGATTGTTCGCAACCGAGATCGATTTCCACCACGATCTGCATAAAGACGACCAGTTCGCCCTCGCCTACGAAGCCTACTACGATGGAGCCGACTTAATTAAAGCCGGACGCCTAATCGCAGCGGAATTTATCAATCGCGGCGAGAGTCATCGCTTGGTCTATTACGACGATGGCATTGGTGACGGTGAGTATTTCACTCCAGAAGGCAAAAGCCTGAAACGTGCCTTCTTGCGCTCGCCGTTGGAATTTTCGCGGGTAAGCTCAGGATTTAGCTCGGCGCGTCTGCATCCCATTTCCGGGCAGTGGCGTGCCCATCGCGGCGTCGACTTCCCTGCACCGAGCGGCACGCCGATTTTAGCGACCTGTGACGGCGTGGTGGATTTTGCCGGCCGACAAAACGGATACGGCAACGTGGTCGAACTTAAACACTACAATCAATTCAGCACGCTTTACGCCCACCTTTCAAGCTTCGCCTCGAGTGTGAGGAAAGGCGCGCAAGTGCGACAGGGGCAGATTATCGGCTATGTCGGCACCACCGGCTGGTCCACGGGACCGCATTTGCATTATGAGTTCAAGGTCGCGGGTATCCAGCGAGATCCGCAAGGTAAGGCTGTGCCTATCGCCATGCCGGTCGTTCCCGGTTTCAAAGCGATCTTCGAACTCACTGCCAAGCCGCTTTTCGCGCAATTGGATATGATGCGCGAAACGGCAAGCGCGGTTAACTTCGAATAAGTCTTCGCATTACCGGCAATCAAACCTTACGAAATGACAATGGGGAGCCTAGCTCCCCATTTTTTTGAGATATAGAGATGATGCTACGCGGAAAACGACGATCCGCAACCACACGTAGAGGTCGCGTTGGGATTCTTGATAACGAATTGAGACCCTTCCAGATTTTCCTGATAGTCGATCTCGGCGCCGATCAAATATTGATAACTCATCGGATCGATCAGCAAGGTTACGCCATTTTTCTGCATGGCCGTGTCATCTTCACTGACTTCTTCATCAAAGGTGAAACCGTACTGAAAGCCCGAGCAACCACCGCCGGTTACGAACACCCGCAGCTTAAGGGCATCGTTACCCTCTTCACTGATCAGATCTTTAACTTTGTTCGCAGCGCTGTCGGTAAAAATTAGCGGTGCGGGTAATTCTGCAACTGCATTCATGCGAATCTCCTAAAACGGTAACCCATTATGCCGTTCGACCTGCCCTGGGTCAATTCCGTATATTGGGGCGGGGTTCCGGCTTTCCAGCCCTTACCTGATAGGACTATCGCCTTGCGCGAGAGTTCGAGCAATACAATCGCCGACGCAGCATCACGGCAACACCGGCACGTGGGTAAGGCCCAAGGTTTCGGGCAGGTCGAACATCAAATTCATATTCTGAACCGCCTGACCGGCGGCGCCTTTGACCAGATTGTCGATCACCGAAAGCACGACAACCATATCGCCGCCCTGAGGCCGATGCACGGCAATACGGCAGACGTTGCTTGCACGAACCGAACGCGTGTCGGGCTGGCTTCCCGCCGGCAGGACATCGACGAAGGGTTCGTCTCTATAGCGCTGTTCGAACAGCGCTTGCAGATCGACCTCCTTCGTTAATCGTCCGTACAGCGTAGCATGAATGCCGCGTATCATCGGCACCAGATGGGGGACGAAGGTCAACCCCACTTCGTGGCCCGCGGCCCGAGACAAACCTTGCCGCACTTCAGGTAAATGGCGATGTCCCGATACGCCGTAGGCTTTGAAATTGTCGGACGCTTCGGAAAACAGGATATGGGTCTCTGCCTTGCGTCCCGCACCGCTAACGCCGGATTTTGTATCGGCGATTAGGTGCTGATCATCCACGACTCCGGCTTCAACCAGCGGTAGAAAACCCAATTGCGTCGCCGTCGGATAACAGCCTGGATTGGCGACGATACGGGCCGTTTTGACAGCCGCGCGATTGACTTCCGGCAAACCATAGACGGCTTCTTGAACCAATTCGGGGCAGGCATGGGTCATTCCGTACCATTTCTCCCAAACCGCAATGTCCTTGATTCGAAAATCCGCTGCTAAATCAATCACCTTCACACCGGCACTCAGCAGCGCTTGCGCCTCGCCCATGGCAATTCCGTTGGGTGTCGCGAAAAAAACCAAATCGCAGGATTGCAACCCTGCGTCTTTGGGATCGCTAAACTTAAGATCGACGGATCCGCGTAGGCTGGGGAACATCTCGGCCACCGGCATACCAGTCTCTTTGCGCGAAGTGATGGCGGCAAGTTGCGCCTGCGGATGCCGCACCAGGATACGCAGCAATTCGACGCCTGTATATCCGGTACCACCGACGATTCCGATTTTGATCATAAATGACCTCGTTCTTAAGCAACCAGTATAGGGCGCTGCCTTTGAGAAAAAAATCCAGCAACAAAAAAGCCGCCCGAAACGGCGGCCTTTTTGCGGAGATACAACAGATTAGCGTTTCGAGAATTGTTTGCGGCGCCGGGCTTTGCGCAGACCGACTTTTTTACGTTCCACCTCGCGGGCATCGCGGGTGACAAGACCCGCTTTACTGAGCCCCGGTTTTAGCGCCGCATCGTAGTCGATTAAAGCGCGGGTAATCCCGTGGCGCACCGCGCCGGCCTGACCCGATTCACCGCCGCCGAAGACATTCACCATTACATCGAAGGATGCTAGATTGTTAGTCAATTCCAAGGGTTGGCGTACGATCATGCGGCCGGTTTCGCGGGAAAAATACTGATCGACGGGCTTTTCATTGACGATGATATTGCCTGTCCCAGCTTTAATGAAAACGCGCGCGACCGAACTCTTGCGTCGGCCTGTCCCATAGTAATAATTTCCGATCATAAACTTGTCCTTAGACTGTGAGCGCCTGGGGCTGTTGGGCGACGTGGGGATGACTTGCGCCCGAGTAAATCTTGAGCTTTTTAATCATGGCGTAGCCGAGCGGACCTTTGGGCAACATGCCTTTAACTGCTTTCTCCAGAACACGGCGCGGGAAGCGCGCTTGCATTTTGGTGAAATTGGTTTCGTAGATACCACCCGGATAAGTGCTGTGGCGATAGTATTTCTTGTCCTCGGCTTTGTTACCGGTGACCTTCAGCTTTTCCACGTTCACGACGACGATGAAGTCACCGGTATCGACGTGGGGGGTAAAGATAGGCTTGTGTTTGCCGCGCAAACGCAGGGCGATTTGCGAAGCCAAACGACCGAGTACCAGGCCATCGGCATCGATCACAAACCAGTCGTGCTTAACTTCATGGGCCTTGGCGGAGAAAGTCTTCATGGGAATTCCTGCTAGCAATACCGCAAAACCAGTGATTATAAAAATTCGGCGTGGTCTTGTCAAAGCAAATGATTTGCCGGGGAAAATTCTTTCTGTCTATTACTTTCAGCCTAGGCCATTCGACATATATCCGTCGCACCTTCGATCGGGCATACTTTTCCTGATCCGTGTCCATCTTTCTTTGAGGAAGGCTAAGATGACACTGCAAGCGCCTGAGTCCGCCCCTCCCGAGAACTTAGCTTCCCCCGTGGTCTCGGCAGACGTCGTTTTTTCGGAACAAATCAAGGTGTTATACATCAGCCATCCCTATGGCGCGATCGGTGGGATCGCTGCGGCATTGTTTATGACGGCCATATGGTGGGGCAAGGTTCCGCATCTTTCGCTGTTCACTTGGGCAGGCTTGGTGATAGGCATCGAAATCTTCGGCCTGTTTCACCATTTCGAATACAAGACCTTCAAACGCTTACGTGAAAACAAGCCGATTGAAATCACGGAAACCCGTAAATGGAGCCGGGATTACGCCGCTGCAGCAACGGTCTCCGCGATCTTTTGGGGACTCGCAGCCTTTATGCTGTACGTGCCGGACTCGCCCGAGTACCAGATCTTGCTCTTCCTCGCACTTTGCCTGGTGATCACCTTTAGTGTGGTCGCGCTGTCTGTCCATCTGACTGCGCTATTCGGCTTTACCCTTGGGGTGGCACTGCCGATGGTGCTGAAACTGATTAGCCTGGATACCCGCAGCGGTTATATCGTCGCCATTAGTCTCGGCATGTACTGTTTGTTGTGCTTAGGCATTGCCCGGCGACTCAACCAGACCCTGCTGCGCTCGCTGCGCCTGAGGTTGGAAAATCAGGCATTGGCGAAAAGGCTGCAAGAACTGGTGCACCAACTCACGATTCGATCAGATGAAGCCGAGCGAGCTAACCTCGCTAAAACCCGTTTCCTCGCCGCCGCGAGCCACGATTTGCGCCAACCCATGCACGCGATCGGCCTGTTTGTCGGCACGTTACGCGCCAAGATTCACTATCCGGCGGTGCGCGATATCGTCGACAAAATCCAAGCGTCTGTGGTGGCGATGGAAGCGTTGTTTGCCGATCTTCTCGACATTTCCAGGTTAGACGCCGGCACCATCGTTCCGAACGTAAAGAGTTTTCCCATCGACGAATTGATGCAACGCATCGACCACGAATATCGTCCCGATGCCGTCGATAAGGGCATCGATTTTCGTGTCGTGCGCTCCGGGGCGAGGGTGAAAAGCGACCCGGTTTTGTTGAACCGCATCGTTAGTAACTTGATTTCGAACGCCTTGCGCTACACCAACGAGGGCCGCGTATTGTTGGGCTGTAGGCGCACCGGCGGCGGTTTACGGCTGGAAGTCCGAGACACGGGTATCGGTATCGCAGCGGAGCATCGCGATGATATTTTTCAGGAGTTCTTCCAATTACAGAATGCCGAGCGCGATCGCAGCAAGGGCCTTGGCCTCGGACTCTCCATCGTACAGCGCCACGCTGCTCTGTTGGGGCACCGCGTCGAAGTCAGCTCGATTTTGGGCAAAGGTTCGTGTTTTTCCGTCAGCCTGCCCTACGGTGAAGCGGCGCGAGAAGTCGAACCGTTGACCAACGACGATAAAGCCCTGCGCGCCGCGTTAGCAGGAACTTTCACGGTCGTAGTGGACGATGAAGCGGACGTCCGTGCCGGCATGGAAGCGTTGCTTACGGAATGGTCGTGTCCCGTGTTGAGCGCGAATTCCGGCAGCGACGCGGTGACCAAATTGCAACGGCACGAGCGCACGCCGGACCTCATCGTTTCCGATTATCAACTGCAAGGCAACGAAACCGGTTTAGATGCGATCCGCAGCATACGCGAGTCATTACAGCAAACTGTCCCCGCCATTTTAATTACCGGCGATGCCCGCCCCGAGCGGCTGCGGGATGCGAAAACCCATGGCTTAAAGCTTTTGATCAAGCCGGTGGAGCCTAGCGCATTGCAGGCGGCAATGGCCGAAGTCTTGGCACAGCCGCAAGAACAGGTTACGCCAACGGTTTAAGCCATTGCCTTCGGCGGTTCGATAATGATGCCCGACTTGGCGATGGCGATAATCGCTTGAGTGCGGTTGGTCACGTGCAGCGCGCGCAACACCGCGGTCATATGGGTCTTTACGGTTCCCTCCGCCAAATCGAGTTCGCGGCAAATCAGCTTGTTGGAGCGGCCCTTCACCAATAGCCGCAACACGTCGACTTGTCGGGTCGTGAGGCCGAGGTCAGCCAAGGTGCGCCGCGGCGGCTGCGCCGCGCTCGTCAAGGCAGGCGCCGGAACGGATCCGTGACCCGAGATCGCCTCGGGCGGAATATAGGTTCCACCGGCGAACACCAAGCGCAGCGCGTTGAGCATCAACTCCGTCGAGGAGGTTTTAGGAATAAACCCCATGGCGCCGTGATCCAGCGCCTCCACCACGGTTGCCGAATCGTCGCGGGCCGACATCATGACGACCGGCAGGCCAGGTTGGCGTTCGCGAAATGTGTCCAAACCCTCGAGCCGACTTTGGTCCGGCAGCTCAAGATCGAGCAGAACCAAGTCGACATCGGTATGGCTAGCCGCTAGCTCCAGACCGATTTTGCAGGTTCCGGCGGATAACACCTCCACCCTGTCGTCCAATTGTTTCAACAGCAACTGCACACCTTCGCGGAATAGGGTGTGATCGTCGATTAACAGGATCTTTTTCATAGGTCCGCTTTCTTAATATGCACCAGCCGGTTGTAGGAGATACCCAAGCCTTTGTTTAGCTCGGCTTCGATTCCTAATTCTATGCCGCTCGACTGGAAAAAGGCATAGGCCATTGGTCTGAGACTAAAGTCCTAGTCGTTTTTCAATAAATTCTTCTTCACCATGCCACCATCCGCTCCCTGCTTGCCTGTCAGGGCACCCTGCCCTGACAGGCAAGCAGGATAAGGCTTACAGGCCGATCGCCTTACAAACTATCGTTCGGCGTGCGGAAAAATAAACCGTATTCGCAGTCCGGCGCCGCTGGAGCGATCGCTTAACAAGGTTTCCACTGCGTGGGTATCGGCGATGCGTTTGACGATCGCGAGTCCCAAGCCGCTGCCGGGCCCTGCACTGCCCTCGCGGCGATAAAATCGATCGAATACCCGTTGCCGTTCCGCCTGGGGTATACCCGGCCCGGTGTCGCTGATATCGAGGATCGCCCGCTCACTTTCTCGCGCTAACACGACGTCGATCGCGCCCATCTCCGGCGTGTATTTAACCGCATTGTCGATCGCATTGCCGATCATAATTCGTAACGCGTCTACGTCGCCGCGCACGGCGATGGCGTGTTCCACATTGACCCGCAACGCGATCCGCTTCGCTTGGGCAAGCGGCGCATGCTCCAAGATCACGCCTGAAACGACCGCCGTCAGATCGACCTGCGTTCGCAACGCTTGCGTTGCACCTGCCTCCTGCCGCGCCAGCATCAGCAACTGTTGCACCAAATGGGTCGCCCGTTTTAGCCCCTCTTTCAAATAGGCGAATCCCAGATTGCGTTCCGCCTCGGTAGAAGCGCGTTCCGCCAACTGCGCTTGTAGTTGCAGCGCCGTCAGCGGCGTGCGCATTTCGTGGGCGGCATCGGCGACGAAGTCGCGTTGGGTTTTCATGGCGCGATCGAGGCGCTGCAACAGATCGTTCAACGCCTTCACCAACGGTTTGAGTTCCCCGGGCAAGTTAGCCTCGGGCACCGGGTGGAGGACGTCGGGATTGCGTTCGCGCACTGCCATGGCCAGTTGTTCGAGCGGCCGCAGGCCGCGGCCGACGATGAACCAGATCAGCAGCGCCAAGGCCGCCAGCAACCACAGCGCCGGCATCATGGTGCGCAGGGCCAATGCTGTCGCGAGATGCGCGCGGATATCCGTCGGTTGCGCGGTTTGTATGAGCAGCCCGCTCACTGCCATGCTGAATACCCGCCACTCACCCTCGTCGGTTTTTACCGTCTGGTAACCGGGATCGGTGCGCGGTGGCAGCGCCTTGTGGGGATGAGAAAAGTACCGCTTCACACCGATTTCGGTCCATACCTGAATAACGAAATCGTAGTCGATTTCTTCTTCCAGCGAACCCATGACATTCGACGCGCTCGAGATATGGTCCTGCACCGTGAGCGCGATTTGTTTGAGCTGGTAGTCGAATAACTGATTTGCCTCCACTCGCGCCCGGTGGTAAACACTCACGCCTGCGACGACGATGGCGATCGACATCGCGGACAACAACCACAGCAGCAGCCGCTGACGTATCGACATCATCACTTCGCCAATGTATAGCCGATGCCGCGCACATTGCGTATCCAATCGCGACCGAGTTTTTTGCGTAGATTGTGGATGTGCACTTCCACCGCATTGCTCTCGACTTCTTCATCCCAGCCGTATAGCCGTTGTTCCAACTGAGCACGCGACAACACCGCGCCGGCGCGATCGAGTAAGGCTTCGAGCAGCGCGAACTCCTTACCCGATAGGGAGATTTCTTCAGCGCCGATGAAGGCTTGATGGTTGGTTGGGTCGAGCGCTAACTCGGCGAAACGCATGACGGTCTCGCTGCGGCCGCTCTGACGCCGCAGCAGGGCGCGAATCCGGGCCGACAGCTCATCCAGATCGAACGGTTTGACCAAGTAATCGTCGGCGCCGCTATCCAGGCCCTGAATGCGATCCGCTACCGAGTCCCGAGCGGTGATCAGCAATATGGGAATGTTGTTCTTGCTCGCGCGCAACCCGCGCAACACCTCCAGGCCGCTCTTCTTGGGCAAGCCGAGATCAAGCAACAGCAGCGCGTAGGATTCGATTCCCACGGCGACCTCGGCGGCCTTGCCGTCCTGGACCCAGTCCACCACAAATCCATCGTGCCGCAAACCGAGCCGGACACTTTCACCGATCATCGTATCGTCTTCGACCATGAGTAAGCGCATGGCGATTCGCTTAACGGGGCAAAGAAGTTGGGGTGAGTCCAACTGAAATGACGGGGGGAGGAGGATGTTTTCTTGCCATGTTGTTTGTCTTATCGGCTTTTAATCGATTATAGACCACAACCTAGGGCGCCGGACTTAAGCAGAACTTAAGGATCCCCTTACCCGTCGAAACGTTCTTCAGTTTTGCTTAAGTTTCGAGATTTATTATTCTCTCAAGCGTTGCCGACATCGAAACATAGCGTACCGATGGTTGAAATGCTGAACCCCGTCATATAAATTTTTGGAGAAAGATCGTGCTCAAGAAAATACTACTGCTCACAGCCTCTATCATCATTTTTGCAAACGCCGCTTTCGCGGCCACCGACCTCAATACCGCCGACAAAGCTGCGCTGGATGGCATCAAGTCCATCGGGACTAAAACCGCGGATGCCATTATTGTCGAGCGGACCAAGAGCGGTAAGTTTAAGGATTGGGACGATTTCATCCGCCGTGTAAAAGGCGTAGGTCCTAAAAACGCGGAAAAAATGTCCGCCGGTGGCTTGACCGTCAACGGCGCCGCGCTCGCCAACGCGCCCGCTGCCGCGCCTAAGGCCATGGAAAAGGCGAAAGAAAAGAAATAATCCAGGCGCTGAGCCGACGGCCCACCCGATCGCGGCGGGCCGTTTCATTTTTTTTGAATAGTAAATAAAAACATATAGTTATAAGCAATACAGCGCGCCGATATCGCGCTCATAGATGAACTTTTCCGGTTACTAGCACTCTATGACAGGGAGTGCTAAAATAGCACCACATTGGAGGTTACTCTATGAACACAATGCAGTTGCCAGTACCGAGTTTGAATGTCGCCAGCCTGGAAAATTATATCCACGCGGTGGGTCGTTTCCCCCTGCTCACCCAGGAGGAAGAGCTTGCCCATGGCCGCAAGCTCAAGCTCGACGGCGATCTGGAAGCAGCGCGTTATTTGGTCACGTCGCATTTGCGTTTCGTGGTGTCCATCGCTCGCCACTATCTCGGCTATGGCTTGCCGCACGCCGATTTGATTCAAGAAGGCAATATCGGCCTGATGAAAGCGGTGAAGCGTTTCGACCCGGAGCGCGGCGTGCGCTTGGTTTCCTTCGCCGTGCATTGGATCAAGGCCGAAATTCACGAGTACATTCTGCGCAACTGGCGCATGGTTAAAATCGCTACGACCAAGGCACAGCGCAAATTGTTCTTTAACCTGCGCAGCTTAAAGACCAGCTTGGGCACCATGTCGCCGAAAGAAATACAGGCGATGGCGAAAGAACTTGGCGTGAAACCCGAGGAAGTGGTGGAAATGGAAATGCGCTTGTCCGGCCAAGACGTGTCGCTGGAACCGATGCACGACGACGACGAAGATTGGGTCAGCCCGATCGCCTATCTCTCGGACCCGGAAGCGGAACCTTCGCGGCTGCTGGAAAAAGCGGAAACGCAAATCAACGGTAGTCAGAGTCTAGAAAATGCACTGTCGAATCTAGACGACCGCAGTCGCCGGATTATCGAAGCGCGCTGGTTGCGCGAAGATAAGGACCAATCGACCCTGCACGATCTCGCGGCCGAATTCTCTGTATCCGCCGAGCGCATCCGCCAGATCGAGCAAAAGGCAATGCAGAAAATGCGCGGGCTGTTGCGCGCCGCGTAATCCCATTGTTTGGCAGATCAATTAAGGCTCGCTAGACGGGCCTTAATTTTTTCTAGGCATACCTCAAGAGGCTTATGGATACTGCCTCTCCCGGCACCATGCCCTGCAAACCAGTATCCATGCGGCTGCTGGCAGTACCTCCTAAATTACCCATGCTTTGGATTACGCTGAATTTAGTTTAGAGTTCCTTAACGCACGCGCGCGTGCAATAAAAGTATGCCCGACAGGATCGTTGCTGGCACAAGAAAATAACCGGCTGGACCGAGTAGTTATCGAAGCTCGACGCAATGCCGAGAAACGCATGGCGGGATATCGGGCGCAGGCGCTCAAGCTTTTTCCGTGGGTTTGTGGACGATGCGCGCGTACCTTTACCCATGGCAATCTACAACTGTTGGAAGTCCACCACAAAAACAACAACCACGATGACAATCCCGCGGACGGCAGCAATTGGGAACTGCTCTGCACGTATTGCCATGAGCATGAGCACTCAAAGCTGAAAGATATGGCGGGGCGCACCGATTCAGGAAACGAATCGGCGGCGGCCACGTTCAATCCGTTCGCGGAGTTGAAGGCTAGGAATGGATTCCAAGAAGCCGGGCTAAGCGATAGCATTGACTTGGAAGGCGCTTCACCCTCAGTCGAGCGCCTTGTCCAAAAACATCTGCTTGTCCACTTCGGCCCATACTTTTTTGTAAAGCTCGTCGACTCGGCGTGGATAGTAAGCGCCGTCGAAGCGCAATTTCACCTTGGTCTGCCGCGCAGCTTGCTTGACCATGGAAAGCGTCAGCCCGGCGCCTCCACCCCGCTCCATCATTGCGCTGAAGTCCATATCGATATTCATACCCATGGGCCCTTCCTTGTTCAGCACCGAAGGCGGATAACCCTTGATTTGCGCATACTGCGCCAGCGCCTCGCGATGCAGCGACTCTTGCTGTTCCGGGGGAAGCTGCGGGATAGTCGCGGTAAGGTATCCTGAAACCCGTTCCATATTGCTGACCCGGCAACCGAGTGTGGCAAGGGCCGTGATCATGGAATCGAACACACGGTCAAATCCCTTATCGAAGACCCGGTCACCGATCGCCAACGCCATTTTCTCCCGTTGCGCGTGCCAGACCGGGAGGTCCGGATTTTTCATCACTTCCTGCGAAAAATTCATCTTGCTGGTCATCGAGGTCATCATGTCGTTATTGGATTCCATCGTAGCGTTCATCGCGGCCATCTGATCGCCGCCACCAAACATTGCGACACCGCCGCAGCCCGATAGAATCGCAAGCGCAGTAATCACTATTGTCAGTCGGCGTATTTTCATGTCGATTGTCCTTTTTTAGAATTGGCTGGCGCGTACCGAGTAATCCTTGACTGTCTTATCGGCATTGAACTTCACGATTGCAGTGAGCGATCGGAACGAGGATGCCGTCGACGCCGCCGCTTGGTTTTGACCGCCGCCCCCGCCGACGCCGGCCTGAACGTGGCCGAAGGCAACGCCGAGATTTGCCGCCGCCTGCCAGTTCTGGCTCTTGCTGGCAACGTCGGTTTGACTGACCGATCGCTCGTAGACCCAGGTTTCGAGCCCATCGCCATCGATGGTGGAAATATTCGGACCGCCAAACATTTGAATTAACTCGAGCTGGGTGGTCTTGCCCTTGGTAACCGCCGCCGTGACGGTGCCATAGGAGAGCGCGCTTGCACCGCTTTGGTTAGTCGGGGCTGTGACGGACGTTGCCAGCGGCGTTGCTGGCGCCGCGGTGAGTTGGCCTTGCGGCCCGGATACACACGCCGCCAGGAGCGCCATTGTGGTGAGGACAAAGATCTGTCCAATGTGCCCTCGCGCCTGATGCCGCGCGTTCAGACGCCGAAATACAGTGTGATTCATGACATGTTCCCTTCTTGAAATTACCTACATCTTGTTAACCGGCATTGCAGAAAGTCAGTTTGGGTTTATTTCACTCCAGCGATTTGGTGAACAACCACTCATGGTGGGTGGTCGTTCGCGATGGTTCCACGACTATGTCCCGTGAGCCCTGCATGGTTTTGCCGTCTTCAGATATGAATTCCTCTTGATCAAAGCCTATCGAGGCCCAGTTGAAAATGCTCTGGAAGGTCGTCTCGTTGCCCTGGCAGTCGGTCTCGATGTAATCCATCACTGTCGCCGTCTGTAGCGTGTACTTAGGTGGTGTGGTTGTGGTATTGATAATCAGTGGCGCGAATGTGGAACCAACCGTTATGCCATCGTACGGGCCTTTCAGCATCGGCCCGCCACCGCGATTGATAAAAGTGCAAGACGGCGGGACTGGCGAGCGACTGTCATAGCTAAAGTTGCCGCTACGCAGGCGATAAGGGATGAGCCCAGGCAACTGCACCGCGGTGTCATCGAACTCAAAGGTCGCAACCCCCGTCGCAGTAAAGTCTCCCTCGGGGGCCGCCATGCGTATCGAGCTTCTTCCCGTCCACACTACAGCACAAGGCGTGGATTCCGGCCGGGCGAGCAGCGCGCCGGTGACCTTCTCGCCCATGCGCTTGGCGTGATTCGATACGACGATGATCACCTCGATGAAATCGCCCAGGAAGTTTGGCGTGGTCGCGCCTTCGCTCAAGCAAAACACCGCTTTGTTCTCGTTGCTGTAATCGAAGGGCGGCGCAATCCAAGCATCTTGATTGCCGTCTCGTGTGCGAACCAGGATGTGCACATCGGTTAAGTCCTGCGGTTGCAACCCGGTGAAATCGAACTCGACTTTTCTCACCGCACCTTTCGGCGCGAACCTCAAATAGCGCGCGCTCAAGTTGTCGATATCGAGGTCTTGGCGAAACTCTTGATCGGCGATAAGTTCGGCCGGCAGATCTCCCGTCACGTACTTTGGTTGAATATTGTCGGGAAACTGAGCGGCGTCCAAGTTCACGTAGCGCTGCGATATGGGCAAGGGATCGCCGGGGTTAAGCCCAACATTGAGATTGCGCAAAGCGAAAGTTTTGAAGTTTTGAGCGAACGGGTGTGCCGTATCGATGACGTCATCTACTTGCTCAAATGTGGTAACCGTCTCCAATCCGGCCCAAATTTGACTCATGAAATCCGGTCCACCCTTCTGTTGTTCGACAAAATAGGGCCAGATGTAGGCGCTGTAAGTGTGCGGCTCGGGCTTCGTGGCGTTAAGCCCCTCGGTGCTGACTTGAAAGCGATGCACGAAACGCTGATGCGCGTCGGAATACGCCGAGCGGCCGTTGTCCCACGGCGCTAAGGTTCGATCGAAGTGAGCGGAGGCCCACACCGCAGAGGCTTCACCAAACCAATGTTGCTCGTATACATCCGGGACGCCCGGTACGGCGCGATGAGTAAATTGATGATTGTGCCGCTTCTGCAGGACATGGAAAAATTCGTGAATGACGGTGGTGTGGAAGCGTTGAATGTAGGCCAGGAATCGCGGTAACGTGACGAAAGCGCTCGCGCCGTTGTTGACTTCGGGAAAGTCGCTGTAGGTCGATCCTAGGCCTTGCGCGTGGAAGCTGTCGCTGCGTCGGAACACGTAAGTGCCCGTGTCCAGAATGTAGAAATCGATGGCGTTATCACCGCCCTCTTCATCCAGGATCGGGTCCCCCATAAGCGCCGTCATGGGGCCGTAGATCTTGTCTAGAATAGCGAGCGTCTTATCGAGCAAGGTTTGACTCTCTGCGTCGTAAGCCGGCTCGCCCCTGCACTGCGCCCACACGCGAACAGGATGGCTCGCGCTGCGTTTGGAAATCCATTTCTGCGGGCTACCGGATTCCACAGGACACGCCGAAACGGGCAGGGCATCCGCTGCCATGGCTTTTAAGGGGAGCATTTTGAGCCTGGTTGCCTGCGTAGCCGTAGCGGCGGCGTTCCACACGCTCGCCGTATCCGCCGGGCGAACCAAAAAGGGCTGCAACTGCGCTTGCAAATCGGCGGAAAAACTGCCCAAGCCTTTGCGAATTTCTATGAATAGCCCGTTATCTTCTTCGGCCGATCCCGAGCCTTGAAATTCGCTCGGCAATCGTTTATCGCCGAGCAACGCATAAGCGCGGTACAGCAGCGAAGTGCCGTAATCCAAGGTTCCGGCCTTCAGAGCGGCCGCGATGCTCTCTTGGGCCGTTGCTTGATGAGCATTAACGGTGAGCATAGTCGACGCCTTGTGACTGGATGTCCCGGCCTTAGCGATTACATCGAGCGTGCTGTTGCCAAGCGCCGCGCTGCTCGCAACACTAACGGGTAACAATGCTTTGTCGTTCGCGCCCGAGAAAACCACGGTATCAGCCTCAATCCCTGCGGGTGGATTATCTAAAGTGACCGTCACCGAATCGGTGAAACCCGCATCGCGGCTTAGCTTGACGGGCACAAGCGCGCCTGCCCCTTGGGACGCGGTAACGGCGGCCGGCTCTACAGCAACCGCGAACTTTGCGGTACTCGCGCCACCGCCGTTGCTACCGCTACCACCACCGCCGCCACAGGCACTAAGCAGGAGCATGATGCTAACGATCAACAGATTCCGGATTCCCATCGCATTCTCCCTTTCATGGCCTCGCCACGAAATGTTCCAAGCGAGTGTATTGCTCGTGCAGAACTCGGTAAATACGTCAGAAGACTCAACCGGGCGGCTCAGCCATACGGATGAGTCAAAACCGGTCCGGCGCATGGGACTTTGTTCTAGAATGACTGTGCGACTCAACTTCAGTAATTGAGGAACAGCAATGAGTCATTCAAAAGTATTAATCGTCGACGATCACGCCATGTTCCGGGAGGGCATTCGGCTTCTGCTGGTGAAGCAGTCATTCGATTGCGATCTGCTGGAAGCCGGTTCCTGCGCCGAAGCGTTCAAGCTAATGGAACACCATGAAAACTTGGATTTGGTGTTGCTCGATTTGGCATTGCCCGAGATGGCGGGAATCGATGCGCTTAACTTGATGCGTGAGCGCTTTCCCAATGTGCCCGTCGTCGTGCTGTCCGGTACAGAGGACCGTGCCCTTGTCCTTGAATGCATTAATCGCGGCGCCATGGGTTTCATCGCCAAATCGTCAAGCGGTTCGGATCTGATGAACGCGTTGGGGATCGTATTTACCGGAAGCGTATATTTGCCGCCAACGTTGCTTGGGCAATCTATCGCCAAGCAACAACCTGCACCCGAGTTGGTCGCTCGATCGACTAAGCAGCAATTGTCCGACAAAGGGCTGACGGAACGCCAAATGGAAGTGCTTGAGTTAATGGTCCAAGGCCTGCCAAATAAGCTTGTTGCGCGGCAGATGAATTTATCGGAAGGCACCGTGAAAACCCATGTTGCGTCGGCGCTGCGGGCATTGAATGTTAAGAATCGCACGCAAGCGGTATTTGCCGTTGCGAAATTGGGACTTGTCGCCGGAGCTGTTCCGCCTCCAATAACGCGTGATTAGTTTGCCATTCAATCGCGGACCAACCGATGTCCCATTGGCGCGACGAGCCTTAGACGACGACGCTGGATCACTACCAGGTGAACTTTCGCATCGTCCCGAAGTGGCGCGTGAAGTTTTGCTGGAACAAATTAGAGTGTTCTACAGGAACTTCCTTCAAGGTAGTTATGTAAACATTCCCGGCCAGATTATTTTCGCCGCGTCGTTATGGAATATTGGTGCCCGCACGCAAGTCATTATTTGGCTCATCGCCGCCATTTCCACCGATGTGATTGATCAGATATTAGCGCGCCGCTCGTATCCATTCGCTGCTCTGAACATTGAAAGCGCACCGCTTTATGCGCGCCGCTTTATCATTGCACTAGCCATAGCTGCAATAGTTTGGGGTAGCGCTGGATTTTTTATCGCCCTAACGGAATCCGCTAGTTATGAACTGTGGATCGTGGCAGCAATGAGTATTGTCGGGCTCGCCGCGTGCACCGGATGCGCAGGATTTCTGCCTGCCATTTATTGCTGGCTGGTACCGACCACATTGTCTCTAGTCATAAACTTGACTTTTTTCTCCAACCTCCCATTCCCCGGCATTTACCTGGGATTTGGTATGGTAGTGGTTTCTGTTGCGATGTTAATGTTCAGTCATAATTTCCACCAAGTCTTGACCACCTCCATATTGTTGAATATTCGCAATCGTGAACTCGCCGCCGAGAATGCCGCGAAGAAAGAAGAAGCAGAAAAAGCCAATCAATCGAAGTCCCGTTTTCTTGCGGCGGCGAGTCACGACTTACGGCAACCGATTCACACGCTTGGTCTATTTGTCGCCGCAGCGAAGCATCCGACTACGGTGCAAGAGCATGCGCTAATTATCGACCGCATTGAGTCCGCGGTCGGTTCGTTAGCAGCCCTTTTCGACTCGCTGCTCGACATATCGAGGCTGGATGCCGGCATACTGCAACCGCAGTTTAAGACCGTAGCACTTCGCCCGATCCTACAAAAATTGTTGATTGAACATGGGCCGGAAGCGAATGCGAAAAATCTTAAGTTTCGCTTTCGTTGTCCAGATATTTGGGTTCGCACCGATCCATTGTTACTCGAACGCATGATTCGTAATCTTTTATCCAACGCGCTGCGCTACACCAACACGGGTGGTGTTTTAATCGCGTGCCGCAAACGAGTTGCATATGTACGAATTGAGGTTTGGGATACCGGCATCGGCATCGCGTCGGAAAAACAAGCACAAGTATTTGAAGAGTTTTATCAAATCGGAAACGCTGAGCGCGACCGCCGCCATGGCGTCGGCTTGGGTCTGGCTATCGTTACGCGCATTGCTGCCTTGCTGCAGCATCCGCTACGGCTTGACTCTCGCGTTGGACGCGGGTCATGTTTTAGTGTGGAAGTACCCATCGGCGGAATCCATAGCGAAGAGGCAGGACTGACAAATCAGATTGCCTACGATGACGATACGGTTTTACTTGGCACCGTGATTGTCGTCATTGACGACGAAGCCGATATACTCGCTGCGCTCGAACTGTTGCTTAAACAATGGGGTTGTGTGGTAATTTCCGCCGATAGCGGCGTGCAAGCCTGCGACAAGTTGCAATGCAGTGGCGTCGCTCCCGACCTCATTTTGTCGGACTATCGCTTGCGCAATAACGAAACCGGAATAGGCGTCATTGGTCAACTGCGGTCGACATTCGGCGACAACGTACCAGCCCTGCTGGTAACCGGCGATACCGCCGCGGAGCGGCTGCGCGACACGACGCTGAGCGGACTGGACGTTCTACACAAGCCAGTTAACGCAGACCAACTAAAACAAGCGTTGATAAAAACGTTGGGATGAGTATCGGCGCCAAACTGCCGCTAAGCGCGGAGAAATCGCTTTGGCGGTGCTTGACGATCAGGTAAGCTGGGAGCCGCATGAATGTTGGCTTTCAAGGCATGGTGCGCCACGAGGCAAGCGGGGCGAGCCTCGTGGCGAGGTCGACTATGTGTAGCGGTTACGGTAGATTATTTGCTGCCCAAATCAAAACCCAATGGAAACAAATAGCGTAAATAACGCGCGCGCGCCGCGCACTCTGCGCGGAGTTGCCGACCTGCCCGGCCCACGTGGCGTGCTCATATTCGGCAACTTGCTGCAGATCGACACGCCGCGCTTTCACCAGCAGTTGGAACAGTGGTGTCGCGACTACGGGCCGTTTTATAAACTGAAGCTGGGCAAGCGCCTGGTCGTTGTTGTCGGCGATCATGAGGTGACTGCGACCATTCTGCGCGATCGCCCGGACGGCTTTCGCCGCACCACGCGCCTGAACGAAATTTGGAACGAAATGGGGTTACCGACCGGCGTGTTCGGCGCCAGCGGTGATATCTGGCGCCGCCAGCGGCGCATGGTGATGGCAGGCTTCGATCCCGCTCACGTGAAAAATTATTTCCCTTCGCTGTTGCAAGTGGCGCAACGCCTCGGTGGGCGCTGGCAAAACGCCGCGCGGCAAGGCCGCGCTATCGACTTGCAGGCCGACCTGATGCGCTACACCGTGGATACCATTGCCGGGCTGGCGTTTGGCGCGGAAGTGAATACGCTGGAATCGGACGAAGATGTGATTCAACAGCATTTGGATAAATTCCTGCCGGCGCTGATGCGACGCGTTTTAGCGCCGCTGCCGACTTGGCGCTGGTTTCGCACGTCCGCCGACCGTCAACTGGAGCGCAGTATCGTCGAGGTCAAAGCAGCCGTGACGGGTTTCATCGAGCAAGCCCGCGCGCGCATGCGCGCCGATCCACGCCTACGCGAACATCCTAGAAACTTGCTCGAGGCGATGATCGCCGCCGCCGACGAACTGGGCAGCGGCATCGATGACCAGCAAGTGGTCGGCAACGTGTTCACCATGCTGTTGGCCGGCGAGGACACCACCGCCAACACCATCGCCTGGATGATTTATCTGCTGTGGCACAACCCCAAGGCGCTGACCCGCGCCACGCAAGAGGTGCGGCAAATCGCCGGCGTTGCGACGGCGCCGACCTTAGAGCAGATGGGCCGGCTCGATTTTGTCGAAGCCTGTGTGCACGAAACCATGCGGCTCAAGCCGGTGGCAACGCAGTTGGCGATGCAGGCACTGCACGACACGACCATAGGTGACGTCGAGATCGCCACCGACACGGTGGTGATTTGTTTGATGCGTCGCGACAGCGTGAGCGACAGCCACGTCGCCCGTGCAGCCAACTTCGAACCGGAACGCTGGCTCAACGAAGGCGGGCCGGGGCTAGAGGCAAACGCCGCTAAGCGCGTGTCGATGCCCTTCGGCGCCGGCCCGCGCATCTGCCCCGGCCGCTACCTCGCGCTACTGGAAATGAAGATGGCGATGACGGTGTTGCTCGGCCGTTTCGATATCGAAAGCGTAGCCACGCCCGACGGGCTGGAAGCGCGCGAATGTTTGTCGCTTACGATGGCGCCGGTGGGATTGCGCATGCGCTTGCGGGAACGCACGAGCTCGTCCCCTCCTCCTTGAGCGGCTGGCGCGATGCTACGACAACAACAACTTCACGTCGTGGAGTATCTTGTCGAGGCCGATGCCGTAGTTCATCAGTAAACGCAGCCGTCCTTCGCGATCGAACACGAAAGTGCCGGTGAAGTGTTCGATGGTGTAATTTTCGGCAGTGGAGCCGGGTCGCTTCTCGAAGAACACATGAAAACTCTGCGCCGCTGCCTTAGTCTCGGCTTCGTCACCTCGCAGCGCGACAAAATTCGGGTGGAACGCGGGGACGAACTTCGCGAGCACATCTTGAGTATCCCGCTGCGGGTCCAGTGTAACGAACAGGACCTGCGCACGATCCGCATCGGAACCTAACTGCTTCATCACGTTGGCCAGATCGTGCAGCGTGGTCGGGCAGATTTCGGGACATTGCGTGAAACCAAAGAACACCAGAACGACCTTGCCTTTGAAATCTTGCAGGGTGCGAACTTTTCCTGTGTGGTCGGTAAGCTTAAGGGCTTTGCCGTAGTCAGCGCCGGTGATGTCGATGCCGGAAAACTGCGGCGTTGAGTCCTTGGCGGCATTGTCGCAACCAACCAGAACCAAAAGAAAGCCGATAGCAGCGAACAAGCGCCGCATCAACGCGCTAGAATTTGAAATAATGATCTACTAATAGCGCAGCGAACAGCAACGACAAATAGAGAATGGAGTAAGCGAATGTACGTTTCGCCAACGCGTCGCTGTAACGAAAATAAATCTTTATGGCGTAGTAGAGAAACACACCGTTCAGCAAAAGTGCGCAACCCAAATAAATCAATCCCGACATGCGCGTGGCAAATGGAAGAAGGCTCACCGCACTCAAGATAATAGTGTAGAGCAACACATGCAATCGCGTGTAACGATCGCCGTGCGTGACGGGTAACATGGGTACGCGGGCTTTGGCGTATTCCAGTTTCCGATAGAGTGCCAGCGCCCAAAAATGCGGCGGCGTCCAGGCAAAAATGATCAGAAACAGAATCAACGCATCGGGCGAGACTTGTCCGGTGACCGCTACCCAGCCTAACACCGGCGGCATGGCGCCCGACGCGCCGCCGATGACGATGTTCTGCGGCGTGGCGGGTTTGAGCAAGATCGTATAAATGACGGCGTAGCCTACAAACGTAGCGAGCGTCAGCCACATGGTTAGCGGATTGACGGCAAAATACAGCAGCAGCAGGCCGATGCCGCCGATAACCGACGCGAACGCTAAGGTTTGCGTCGAAGTCAGCATCCCCCGCGGTAACGGCCGTCCGCGCGTACGCGCCATCACGGCATCGATTTTTTGCTCAACCAGGCAATTAATGGCGGCGGCAGATCCGGCTACCAGGGCGATGCCTATGGTCGCCGCCAGCAGTAGCGCAGGCGGCACCATCCCCGGCGTGGAAAGAAACATGCCGATCACGGCAGTGAACACAATTAACGACACTACCCGCGGCTTGGTCAGCAGATAGAATTGATGCGCCAGGCTAGTGGGCGTTTGAATTGCGTAGGAAGTCGACATAGTTCAACGTAGCTAATTGTTATTGTTTATTCGAAAATTTACTGCAACCAATAAGATTAACAATACGGCCGCCATTGCATTATGCGCCACGGCGATCGTCAGCGGCAAACTGAACCAAACATTCGCAACTCCGAAACTGATCTGCATACACAACGCGATTAATAGTGCGATCGCCACGGCCTTAAGTTGCGCATAACGCAGCAATCGCAGGCCAAAATAACCCACCACACAAAACGTGATCAATGCCCCGATACGATGGACCCAATGTATGGCGTTGAGTGCGTCCTGATGCAATAACTCGCCGCTCGCCGTTCTACCTAAATCCCTGAACGGATAAAACCCATTCGCATAATCCGCCGCGGGCGCCCAACTGCCATGGCATAACGGGAAATCGATACACGCTAGGGCGGCGTAGTTCGTGCTGACCCAGCCACCGAGTAATATCTGTACGCCCAGTACCACAAGTGCCAGCAGTGCGAGCCGTTTTAATTCCGATAAACGCATTATACCGCTAGCCATTCGACCTCGATACTGGCGCATCAACAGCCAAGTCAACAATGCCAAGGTAGTCATGCCGCCGATTAAGTGGGCGGTGACTACCGCGGGATAAAGTCGTAACGTCACGGTCCACATACCGAGCATGCCTTGAAACACCACCAGCAAAACTAAAAATAGCGGAAGCCAAATCGGTTGCCGCAATTCCACCCGCTTGCGCCAGGCAAACACGGCGATCGCCGCAAGCAGCAGACCGAGCATCGAGGCAAAATAGCGGTGGACCATTTCGATCCAGCCTTTTTTGATCTCGACCGGTTGCTGAGGAAATTTTGCTTCCGCCACAGCGATTTCGTGGGCCTCGTTCGGTACGGTTACATGGCCGTAACACCCCGGCCAATCCGGACAGCCTAAGCCGGCGTCGGACAAGCGAACGAACGCGCCTAATACCACGATCCCAAAAGTTAGCGCGACGGCGATTTTGATGAGGCGGCAGTACAAGGCTAGCCCACCTGGGATACGCTGAGCAGGCGGCTCAAGTCTCGACGTATTCCTGTGGCATCAGGATTTTTCGGATAACGCATCATCACATTACCGAGTGGATCGACTAAATAAATATGATCGGCCACATCCGCGACGGCGGGAAATTGCTGCAATAGACCGGCATCCGCGCCCAAGAGCACATGCATGCCGGGATATTTTTTCAGCAGATCGGCCGCTACGTTGCCTTGATCGCGGATCAACAGCACGCGCTCGACGCGATTCATTTCTTTGGTCAGCGAAATTCGAATCTGCCGCATGAGAAACAGTTTTTGGTCGCAGGCCGAATCGCAATTTGCGCCGTCGACGGTGACGATCAACCACTTTCCGCGCAACTTGCCGAGCGTGAGCTCCTTGCCATCAGCGCTGCGCAGCGCCGCATCGGGCAGGGCTGCGGGTTTGATCAGCTCGCCGTAGTTCGTCCGCCCCTCCGGCGGCCAAATGTAGAAACTTAGATAGGCAGCAACCACGGGCGCGGCAAACGCCAAAAAGATCAAGACGAGATTGATTCGAAACTTACGCTGTGGTGCGTTTGCTATTGACGACGACATAGATCACCAAAAGTGTGGCGGTTAGCGCAAACCATTGAAACGCGTAACCCCGATGCATATTGATTTTGAAATCCGGTTGCTCTGCTACCGGGCTGAGCCCGCTGGTTTTATCGTTGTGTTGCAATACGACGATCGGCAACACAGCTAGGCCGAGGACAATTCTTACACGCTCGAAAGTAAGGTTCTGCCAGACTTTGCCGGCAATTGCCTGGTCGGACAATTCGAGAAATTTCTTCGACGGTAAACTGCCTATTCCAACCACCGCGATACGACCATCTGGAACTTGGACAACGGGCGCCACGGAATAATTTCGTCCGCGTTCCACCCAGCCGCGATTCACTAGAACAATATCGCCGGTTGCGGCAATCTTTAGCGGCGTAATAACATGATAACCAGATCGGCCATCGAGCTCGCGGTTATCGATATAGATTTGCTTGTCGGGCAAAAATTCCCCTTCAACAACGACCGCGCGGTAGCGTAAGAGTTTTGCATCCGCCATCGGCTGCGCCAAATTCACCGCGGGTAACTGCTGGGATTGGTGGAACAAAGACTGCAGTCTTCCTTTTTCCGATACCCGATTAAGTTGCCAGAGACCGGCGGAAAATGTGACGGCCATCATGCAAAGCGTGGCCAACGTCGGGATGAGCCGGGCACGAAATTCATAGATGCCAAAATGCATGCGCTAAGAGCGTGTCTGTGAATAAATCACAGACACGCTCTTGGTCCGGGTTGCCAATGAGCCGAACATTGCCTTAGACTCGATAGTCAGACGGAGAATAGTTTATGAGATATGTCATTCTGGTATTCATCGTATTTATCCTGGGGAGTTTGTTCAGCGCCCTTTACTACATGATTCGAGACAAAGGCCAATCGACGCGGACGGTGCGGGCCTTGTCCTGGCGCGTGGGACTATCGATCGCGCTGTTTCTGATGCTTATGCTCGGTTCGTACTTTGGATTGATCACTCCACAGGGGCTAATGCATTAAGCTACAAAAAAACACGCCGCGATGACCGCGGCGTGTCTGTCTTGCTGGATTTTTATTTTACGACGGTACCGCTACTGCTCCCCCTCCTACTACAACTTATCCGCTCTAAAGCCAGTACACCAGTATAAAGAGTAATAACCACACGACGTCAACAAAGTGCCAGTACCAGGATACAGCTTCAAATCCAAAATGGTGTTCAGGCTTAAAGTGGCCGGCCATACAGCGAAACAGGATCACGATCAGCATGATCGTCCCTATCGTGACGTGAAAGCCGTGAAAACCCGTTAGCATGTAAAACGTCGCGCCGAACACACCTTGCTTCAGGGTCAAGCCTTCGGAATAAGCATGCATGTACTCGTATGCTTGCAAACCCAGGAATAGGATACCCAAGGCAATGGTGAGAAACAGCCAGAGATTAAGCGCGCCGCGATTACTCTTCTTCAGCGCCCAGTGAGCCATGGTCACGGTCCAGCCAGACGTTAGCAAAATTAAGGTATTGAGCGCCGGAATGCCCCAGGCGTTAACTTTTTCGATCCCTTTGGACTCAAGCGGCAATGGACCGTTAGTAGGCCATGCTGGGTTGAAATTCGGCCACAACAATTTATTGTCGATATCACCTAGCCACGGCACCGACATCTGGCGGGCGTAAAACAATGCGCCGAAGAACGCCGCGAAGAACATCACTTCGGAGAAAATGAACCAGCTCATGCTCCAGCGGAAAGAGCGATCTACCTGCTCGTTATAGTTACCGGCCTCGCTTTCGCGGGCGACGGTGCGGAACCAGCCGAACAGCATATAGATGAGTACCGCGAAGCCAAGCCCGATCAACATCCAAGCGACATTCGCGCTGCCATGCAGCAAGGTCACCAAACCAAACGCCAGCAACAGCAACGCCGTGGAGCCAGTAATCGGCCAGTGGGACGGTTGCGGAACAAAATAATGACCAACGGATTGCGCACTCACCTTTTAATTCTCCCTAACCTTTAATCTGATAGCCGGCCATTTGGACGGGTCTCTATCGAGTCACAAAATAAACCAATAACAAAATCGAAAAGATAAACACTAACGCACTTACCAACCCGGCCAGTATGACCTGGGCCGGCGTCAACGCAATGGAATCCTGATCGTAGTCTATCCCTTTGCGGACACCGAAGAAACTCCAAAATACCGCCTTGAACGCCCGAAACATTTTAACTCTTCGCGCCTGCTTCGCCGGTGATATCGAAGAACGTGTAGGACAAAGTCAGCGTTGTGACATCGGTCGGCAAATCACGTCCTACGTAAAACACCACTGGCATTTGCTTGGTCTCGTTTGCCGCCAACGTTTGCTGGTTGAAACAAAAACACTCCAGCTTGTTGAAATACTTGCCGGCGATTTCAGGTCCATAGCTGGGCCGCGCCTGCCCCACCATCGCTTTGCCTGTCGTGTTCGTCACCGTATAAACCACTTGCGCGACCTCACCAGGATGTATCTTAATGCTGCGCAGCTCCGGCGCGAATCGCCACGGCATCTGCTGATTAATCGTCGCATCAAATTGCACCGTGATGGTCCGTGTCAAATCGACCTGCGTATTTTTCGCCTCAGCCTTGGTTACAACCCGGGTTTGGCTGATACCCGTCACTTCACAAATCTTCTTATAAAACGGTACTAAAGCCAATCCGAAACCACCCATCAAAACCACGATGGTCAGCAGTTTCTTAAGCATCAACTGATTCTGTGTTGCAACGTTCATGTCACCAACGCCGCAAAACGGTGTAAATAAACATACCGACGGAAAACAATATCAACAGACCCGCCGTGACATATTTTCCTTTACCAACCCCGGTATTTCTGTTTGTGCTCAAGCGCTCGAAAAAGGACGGTCATCAAAGTCCGCCCTAGCTTCCTTACTTAACTAACGGTGGTGTTTCAAACGTATGGTATGGCGCAGGGGATGGGATCGTCCACTCCAGGCCCTCCGCGCCTTCCCAAACGCGATCCGTGGCTTTTACCCCGCCTCGAACGCACTTTAATACCACCCACAAGAATATCAACTGCGACAAGCCCAGACCGAACGCACCGATACTGGACCACCAGTTCCAATCGGCAAACTGCAGGGCATAGTCGGCGTAACGTCGTTGCATGCCTGCGAGACCCAAGAAATGCTGCGGGAAGAAACAGACGTTGAAGAAAATCGAAGTCAGCCAAAAGTGCCATTTGCCGAGGGTCTCGTCATACATATGGCCGGTCCACTTAGGCAACCAGTAGTAAACGCCGGCCATGATCGCCATCGCCGCGCCCGAGAACAATACGTAGTGGAAATGAGCAACGACGTAATAAGTATTGTGGATGACGATATCGACCGGCGTAATCGCCAGCACCAGACCACTGAAGCCTCCGATGGTGAATAGGAACACGAATCCCACTGCGAACAGCATCGGCGTCTCGAAAGTCATCGAGCCTTTCCACATGGTGGCGATCCAGTTGAACACCTTCACACCCGTGGGCACTGCGATCAGCATGGTCGCGTACATAAAGAATAGATTGCCCGCCGCGGGCATCCCCACGGTGAACATATGGTGACCCCAAACGATGAACGACAGGATCGCGATGGACGCCGTCGCATACACCATGGACGCATATCCAAATAGCGGCTTGCGGGCGAACGTCGGAATGATCTGCGATACGATACCGAATGCCGGCAAAATCATGATGTACACCTCGGGGTGACCGAAGAACCAGAAGATGTGCATGAACATGGTCGGGTCGCCGCCACCGGCCGCATTAAAGAAGTGGGTACCGAAATGACGGTCGGTCAACAACATCGTCACGGCGCCGGCCAACACCGGCATCACCGCGATCAGCAGATAAGCGGTGATCAGCCAAGTCCACACGAACAGCGGCATCTTCATCAAGGTCATACCGGGTGCGCGCATGTTGAGGATGGTGGTGATGATGTTAATCGATCCCATGATCGACGACGCGCCCATGATGTGGATCGCCAAGATCGTCATGTCGGTTGAAATCCCACCTTGAATCACGAGCGGTGGATAAAGCGTCCAGCCGCTCGCCGCTGCGCCACCGGGAACGAAGAAGGAACTGAACAACAAAATCGCCGCCGGCGGTAACAACCAAAAGCTCCAGTTATTCATGCGCGCGAAAGCCATGTCCGGCGCACCGATCATCAACGGGACCTGCCAGTTCGCAAAGCCGACAAAGGCCGGCATGATCGCGCCGAAAATCATCACCAGCGCATGAATAGTCGTAAATGAGTTAAATAGTTCAGGCTGTAGCAACTGAATACCCGGCTTCATCAACTCGGCGCGAATACCCATAGCCAGAAAACCACCGGCGAAAAACATGATCAATGCGAACCACAGGTACAACGTGCCGATGTCTTTGTGATTGGTCGTCTTGACCCAGCGCATTAATCCTGAAGGATGGTGGTCGTGGTGATGATCATCGTGACCGTGATCGTGGGCATGGGACGTTGCCATATCGCTTCTCCGTAAGTCTGTTTAGGTGTTACCTGTCTACAATCGAGTTACTACTGCTTGGCTTCCGCCGCCGGTGCTGCTTCCGTCGCAGGAGCCGCCGGCTGGGTCTTCCGCGGCTGGGGCCGCTGCGGGAGCCGGCTGCAATGCCGCTTTTTGCTGTTGCATCCAGGCGGCGTAGTCGGCTTCCGATTTCGCCTCGACTACGATGGGCATGTAGCTATGTTCTTTACCACAAATTTGGCTGCAGTAGCCGCGATAGGTTCCGGGCTGATCGACTTTGAACCAGGCATCTTTGATGAACCCTGGAATCCCGTACTGATTGACGCCCAATTGCGGGACGTAAAAGCCATGAATGACATCGCCAGACGTGATGACCATACGAACTTTCTTCCCCACCGGGACGACAAGCGGATTGGTCACTTCTTGCAGATAGTGCTCGCCCTTGGCCGCTGTGCCCATCACTTGCTCGTATGGCGTCGATAACACGCTGATGAATTTCACGCCGTCCGCCATATAGTCGTATTCCCAACGCCACTGATATCCCGTCGCTTTGATGGTCATATCGGGACTGCTGCTATCCTTCATATCCAGAACGGATTTGGTGGCGGGATAAGCCATCCCAGCGAGAATCAGGAACGGTATGATCGTCCACAAAATCTCGACTGTCGTATTCTCGTGAAAATGCTCGGCCTTGTGACCGACAGACTTGCGATGCTTCAATATCGATAGAAACATTGCGCCGAAGACGACCACGAAAATCGCGACGCACACCCACATGATCAGTACATGTAAGCCGTAAATATCTTTGGTGAGCTGTGTGGCAGGTACCGGAAGATCGTAGTCGTATGCAGCGCTGGCAGCCACCGACGCAAGCGTTAGCGCGATTCCCGATAATGTTGATTTAATGTAGTGAAGACCCATGCTTTCCCCGATTATTAAGCGCCGACTATTCGAATCTGTCTGCGTAACTCCCGCCCCCAAGCGGATCGCTGCTCGTCATTCATTAGTTTGCCGAGCCTGTACTCGTGTCCTTCATATTTAAGGCTCAATTCGCATCGATTACCTTGTTCCACTAGCACCAGCCTAACCCAAGCCCGATTAAAGCTGTTTCGGCGAACCACGCCTTTCTCGCAAATTTCGATCGCGACAAGCGAACCATCGATCGTCAATCGCTCATAGTCGCCATCGAACTTGCCCACGTAGTGAAATGCATAGGCGAGTAGGGCGAGTTCAATTCCGGCAAACGGCAAAATCGGCCACGCCCCCGCGATTGCCCACGCAACAGCGAGCACTCCGGTATTTAGGAAAATTAACCCTAGAAATAATCGCCGTCCGGCGCGACTCAGTGACACATTACGTGTCGTCGTCTGGCAATACGCTGCGAGTTCAGGACTAACGGTTACTGCCGTAGAGCTAACCATTTACCTCACTTTTATAATAAGGCGTCTTGACTAACCGCCTGCCAAAGCGACTGCGAAAGATACCACAGCAAGCCCCCGTCCGACAAGGGGCGCGATACTAGAATTAGGCATTAAAACCGCGATGCTGGGGGGTATCAACGACGAGCGTCCAAGACAGACAAAGAGTTGCATTTCACCCTCGCAAGCTTATAGGCTGACTACTTATTAAGATCGGCTATTTGGCGACCGGATCAATGCCTCGATAGAGATTGCTCGTGCGCTTGAGATGTTCGGTCATGGCCTTAACCGCACCGTCTGCATCCCGCGCCGCGATACATTTGGTAATGTTCTCATAATCCACGCGCGCCGTGACTTCGGCGCTGTGACCTGGAAGCGGGGCGACGTAAAAGTTCGCGAGCCAATCGAGTATCCCCTGCCCGACCGCGCAGTGGATGGGGTTGCGGGAAATCGCGATGAGCGCGCGGTGGAACGCCATGTCCGTGTGCAGGGATTTCGCTGAATCTGTCATATTTAACCGTTGGCTTTCCAACGATCGCCGCAGCGATTCGATATCGCTGTCCGTGGCACGTTCAGCGGCGATCCTAACCATCCCGGTCTCGAATAGCAGACGCGCCTCTTTAAGGTGTTCGAGCAGACCCCGTGAACTCGACAACAAATGAATCACAATATCGGACATTTGCCCAACCACCGATTCCGCCGAGAGCGGCAACACCCGTGCCCGCTCGCCATGGACGATCGATACCAGACCCATGCGTTCCAAGCCCTGAAGTGCTTCGCGTACCGCCGGCCGGCCGACGGAGTAGAGCTTCATCAACTCTCGCTCGGACGGTAAATGGGCGCCAGGCTGGAAGCTGCCGGATTGAATTTTGGTGAGCAGACGATCGAGTACTTCCTGGCCCAGTTTTCGCCGCCGAATAGGTAAAACGTCGGCTTTTAGGTCGGACAAATCGGCTGCGGATAACATACGATCATCGTTTAAATTGGTCATGGCGCCTGTAAGTCAGTTCAAGCGAAAAAGTGGCCCTGCGCGATTAACCCCATGGTCGCAGCGGTGCTCGAATGGTTTGATGATATGACATTCCATAGAGCGACTGAAGTTAGAGGGTTAAGTGCGCCGTTTCTTTATATTTGCATTAGACAAAATTGACACAGTTTTTGCAAGCGGTGCCCGAAAAAAGTGCATTTGCTGGATTACAAAGGTGAACTGAGCAAACAGACTGTCCTGGAAGCCTTATCCAGCCTTGATTTCAGGCCATGAGTGCTGTAGCACCAATAAAAATGAGCCTCCCAGAGCATGCATGTCTGAAAGCTAATCTAGATAAGGGTTGCAGCGATGGTGCGCTTTGGATAACTTATTCAGACAATCGCCGCTTGCGTTTAGATTCGATGCCCCCGGACCACAGCGGTCGGGACGTGCCCGAAATAACCGCCAGCCGCTCCATTCTCGTCCCGTCAGCTAGTTCTCCGGAAAAACTGTGCCACATCCAATTTCTGGTACCCCACGTATATTGGTGTTTGAAGCGAACCGGGGTGGTTTGGGTGGAAACGAAAATCGAGGCAGGAGGAGTTTTCTATGTGGTCCCGTTTACATTGTCTAGTTGCCGGTCTATTCGCCGCGGCCATCGCCGGCGCGGCGCCGTTTGTGCCCGCCTCCGACAAGCAAGTGCTTGAACGCCTGCCGAACAAAGGCGGCGACCTGCAGCAGCGCGAACTACGCGCCCTGCGTGATCAACTAGCCAATCAACCGGCAAATCTGCTGATCGTGCTCAAGCTTGCTCGGCGTTATATCGATATGGGCCGCGCCAGCGGCGATCCACGCTACTCAGGCTACGCGGAAGCAGTTTTAGCGCCGTGGTTCGCGCTAGCCTCACCGCCGGTCGACGTATTGGTGATGCGCGCTACCTTGCGTCAGCGCATGCACAAGTTCGATGCCGCGCTGGCGGACTTGGATCGCGTGCTGCAACAAAATCCATTGCAAGCCCAAGCCCGGCTCACCAAGGCGACGATTCTGCAAGTGCAAGGCCGGTTTGCCGCGGCGGGAGAGCAATGCGCCGAGCTGCAAGCGCTGACGCAAGAATTAATCTGGGCCCACTGCCTCGCCAACGTGCAGGCCGCGACGGGAACCTTGCGCGATAGTTACACCGCGCTAAACGCCGTACTCGAGCGCTCGCGGAATGTGCCCGCGGATTTGCGCGCGTGGGTCGCCACCACACTCGCCGAAATGGCTACGCGATTAGGCACGATCGCCGATGCGGATAAACATTTTCGTGCCGCACTCGCGCTGGATCCCGCGGATCAATACTTGCTCGCCGCCTACTCCGATTTCCTGTTGGATAACCAACGTCCGCGCGAGGTGATCGCGCTTCTGAAAGACCAAACCCGCGTTGATCCGCTGTTGCTGCGCTATGCACTCGCACTCAAAGCGACGCGTTCGCCCGAGGCGCAACGCCAAATCGATGCCTTGGCGACGCGCTTCGATGCAAGCAGGCTGCGCGGCAGACAATGTGCACCTGCGCGAAGAAGCGCGCTTTGTCCTGCAATTGCAAGGCGATGCAAAGCTCGCCCTCAAGCTCGCGCAGGAAAACTGGGCGATACAAAAAGAACCGGCCGACGCGCGCATCCTGCTCGAAGCCGCCATCGCCGCGCAAGACATAAACGCCGCAGCCGAGTTACGCGCTTGGCTCGCTCGCAGCAAATTCGAAGATGTGACGCTCACCAAGCTAACCGCCCGTTTGCAATCGCATCCAAGTTAGCCTTGCGTCCGTATATGTGATGCGAGGGCTATACCCCTCTCACGAAATCCCAACCCACCCCACTCTAGGAGAGAGACCATGAAACCGTTTGTTAAAACCGTAGCTAGCGCACTCGCGTTGTGCGCGCTCGCGTGGAGCACCGCCGGCCAGGCCGCCAGCCATCGCGAAGCGCCGCTGATCGCGAGCGATCCCGTGCGCCGACTTAACCGATGTCTATATGTTTCGCAGTTGGACCAACCCAAATAATCTGGTCATGATCATGAACGTGATCCCGGGCCAAGAACCGAGCTCGGCGCCGAACTACTTTAACTTTTGCGACGACGTGAAGTACGCCTTCAACATCGACACCAACGGCGACGGCAGTGCCGAAGATATTGTTTACGAACTTCGTTTCAAGACCGAGATTCGCGGCGTGGTGAAAGACCTGAAGCTCGCGTTGTCGTCCGTTGCGCTACCGCCCGTCACAAAATTGGACGGACCGGAATCAAATGGATTAGGCATACGCCAGAGTTACACGGTGACCCAAGTCAAAGGCAACGTGCGCACCAATCTCGGCACGGGAACGATGTTTGCAGTGCCCTCGAATGTAGGCCCGCGCACCATGCCGAACTATGAAGCTTTAGCAACGCAAGGAATATACAACCTTAACAACGGCGGCAAAGTCTCTGCCGGACAACGCGACGAATCCTTCTATATCGATTTGGGCGCGGTGTTCGATACGGTGAATTTGCGCGGCTCGCCGATCTTGACGCCGGGTCAAGACGCGACCGACAGCAGCAATCCGTTCGGCAACGATGCGTTCTCCGGATTCAACGTCAACTCAATCGCGATCGAAGTGCCGATCTCGGCCATCACCAGCAATCCGAATGCAGTAATCGGCCTGTACGCGTCCACCAGCCGGCAAAAGTTCAAGGTATTGAGCAGCGTGGGCGTACCGGTAGCGGCTGGCCCGTTCCAACAAGTCTCGCGCATGGCGAACCCGTTGGTGAATGAACTCGTCATCGCGACTACTAGAAAGGATTTCTGGAATGCAACCGAACCGGAGACCGAAGCGCAATTCGTCAACGCTTATCTGAATCCCAGCTTGGCAGTCGCGCTGAACGCGGTATTCGGCACCACCTTCCCGACTACCAACCGCAAAGATCTGGTCAATGCGCTGCTCAAGTACCCAAGCCAAACGCAGACCGGCGCATGCTCCAGCGCGAGCGGCTGTTCCGAGTTGCTGCGCTTGAATCTGAGTGTCGCGCCCGCGCAGCCGGAAAACCAGAAACGGCTCGGCGTGTTGGCCGGCGACAATGCTGGTTGGCCGAACGGACGCCGCCCAAATGACGACGTCACCGATATCGCGCTAAGGGTTGTGGCTGGCGCGTTGCTGGGACCGGTTCCACCGCTCGGCGACGGCGCTAACTTCAACATCGGCGCCCAGGGTTCCAACCTCACGGCGAATGGCATTTATAAAGTGTTCCCATATCTGCCGACACCATTTGATGGGCGTAACCGTCGTCACATTGACTGTGGCGAAACCGGCGCGAACGCGTGCAACTGATTTTAAAATAATGAACGCTATCCCCCCGCGTTTGGGGGGATCTTTCGTTCTTAGAATCAGGTTGGGTTTAAACGTAAAATAATGCGAAGGCGCGAAACAGGATCGGGTTTCAGCAATAATAGCGTTACCCGCCGTTTAACCGCCGCGCGCAAGCTAAAAGGAGCAGAACGATGAAACGAATAGTCGCCCTGGTATTGCTAGGGATTTGTGGGACCGCCCTGCAAGCCGCACCGCTGGCATTTACCGACACACTTTATCTTACCGATTCGTTCGCTAGCGTTGGTGCTGCCAGCGACACAAAGTCGGATTCAAACCCGCCGACTGCATTTCCTTTGCTGACGATAGCGGCTGTTGATGCCGATACCGCCTCGGCTTCTGCCGCCGGTTCCGCGGATCTAGGTTTTCTTGGCAGCGCCGCCTCGGCGTCGAGCACGGTCGATCCAGCAAGCGCGCTGGCCTCATCTGAATTCATCGGAAGCTTTGTCGCGCCGGTCGGCGCGATTCGGCTTTCGCTGAATTTCGATACGCTCAACAATGGCTCCGATGGCACCGACTGCAGAAAGCTCGATTCTATTGACGTTGATCGCGGACGGCGAAACGTTCCTGAACGAGGTGTTCAACACCGCCCAATCCATCGACCGGCTCATCGCCTTGCCGATAGGCGCGCTGGCGACGCTTGATCTGCTCCTCACCAGCAGCGCGGATGCGACGAATGGCGATGCGCTCGCGGTGGCAACGCTCACCTTCCAGGCAAGCCAAGTGGCGGTGGCGCCGACCCTCGTGTTAATGCTAATGGGATTACTCGCCCTCGCGTATCGCTTGCGGCGCGCGCGACACTATTGACGCAGCGCCTAGTGACCCATATACGGAAAAACCCATTAGGTTCAAATACCTAAAAAATATTTGAACTTTGTCTTAGACATATCCTCTTACGTACAGAGTCGGGTAGCTGTTTGCAATTCGTGTCTTCGATCCGCGAAGAAACTCGGCTCACTCTCGGTTAATCGTTTATTCAATCTTTAATATTCCTCAAAGGTTTTCAATGAAACTATTCAAATTCATCACCACTCTCGGTATTGTCGCAACCTCCGTTGCCGCCACGGCCACTATCGCTGCAGAGAAAGATATTGTCGATACCGCGATCGGTGCGGGCTCTTTCAAGACGCTCGTAACCGCCGTGCAGAAAGCAGGATTGGTTGAAACGCTGAAAGGCAAGGGCCCGTTCACGGTTTTCGCGCCGACCGATGAAGCGTTCGCGAAAATTCCTAAAGATCAACTGGATGCTCTTCTGGCCGACAAAGCCAAGCTCACGAAAGTGCTGACGTATCACGTGGTCGCCGGAAAAGTCATGGCCGCCGATGTTAAAGCCGGTCCGGCAAAATCCGTGGAAGGAAGCAACATCACCATCACCACGGAAGGTGGCGTGATGGTCGACAAGGCTAAGGTCGTCAAGACCGATATCGCCGCCAGCAACGGCGTCATTCACGTAATCGACAGCGTGATAATGCCTAATTAATAGCAGTGACCAACGAAGCCAGGCCATCGTGCCTGGCTTTTTTTTTCGTTTCGCCAATAGCAAACGCGCGGGCCTTGCCACCGCATTTCTTTTAAGAGTACACTGATCTTTATCGGACCCCAACAAGCGAGTGGCGTACTATACATTCGTCTCGATTCAGAAACGTAAGCCCTCCTACAAATAAAGGTGATCCACTTGAATACATTCTCGCCGCACTTTCATGATTCAATCCGTCGCCACCGGCGCGGCTTTGCCAGCACCCGCTACGTACAAGCACAGGGCGCGTTGGTCAAGGAAACCGATCCTCAGGCTGTTACGCTGAGTTACAAGGCAGACGCCACGAAGGTCGATAAAGCCAAATTCCCTAGATATGCGGCCGGGCAAAATTGTGCGAACTGTATTCTCTACCAGGGCAAGCCTGGAGCCGCGGCGGGATTATGCCCGTTATTTGCCGGTAGGCAAGTCGCTGCTAAGGGGTGGTGCAGTACCTGGGCTAAAAAGGCTTAATTCGGATACTCCTGCACGGGTCGGGCGATGGCCCAAAGGTTCCCGGAGGCCTGGCCGGGTGCTATCGGCAGGACTTAATGCCATGGTTTTTCGTACCAGTTCTATGAAAGCCGTTCGGCCGTGATCCGCTCGTCCAAACTTGATTTCACCGATCCATCGATAAAATTTGATATCACTAAGGTAAAGTGAGATTATTTATGACGTCAATTAACTATATTGACGTCATCAAGGAAAGGCGTTAAGCTTTCTACATGTCTAGAAAAGCGACTACCGTCCGGATCGATCCATTCGCGCAGGCCGCACTCGAAAACCTGAGTCAGGTGTTGAAGCGCCCGATGAATCAGTTGGTCAACGAGGCCGTAAAGGATTATGTAGAACGACGCAGCAAAGAAGTGGAACGCGATCTGGAGGCGACCTTAACCAACCTTCGGGCTTACCGCCAGAGAGATCCACATTTTGATGAGACCATTGCGGCGTTCGTGGACGCGGAGGCTCGCTTGGGTAAAGAGGATCCCGCGGAAGGGAAGGTAATAATAGGAAAGTTGGTTAACGGACAGTTAGTTGAAGAGAGGGCTATTGAAGGCGCTAGTCCTCTTCAGGCCGCGATCCGCCGACTGTTGAATGCCTCCTGATTGGGACGCTGACAGTCCCGAGCTGCGTCGAAATCTCGCCGGCCTCCTAAAGTCAATTCAGAAGGATGTTCCTAATCGCAAACCGCCGACGGTTGAAACCGCACGCCTATGGCAGGTTGAGATCATGCGAGACCTTCAGGCCGACGATCCGAAATATATCGGCGCATTTCGTGGTGAAGCCGGGTTGGAAAACGTCCAAGTCCATGTAAATGGCGTTTTTGGCGTAGCAGCGCCTGAGGTTGCCAATGCGTTGCGCGAATTTGAACAACGTCTTCAGTCAGTGGTGGCTCACCTGGATGAATTGGTGGTTTACAGTGCCGAACCGAGTGTTGATCAGATCGCGGCAATCGTTGAGGTGTGTGCTTGGGCGCATTCCGAATGGGTGCGAATCCATCCTTTTGCGAACGGTAACGGCCGCACCGCACGAATCTGGGCGAATAGCCTCGCAGTGCGCTACGGCTTGCCGCCGTTCGTGCGCTTGCGTCCTAGACCTGACGGCGATTACGATCGTGCGAGCAATAACGCAATGCGAGGCGATTGGGAATCGACTGTGCCAGTGTTTCATCAAATGCTCGAACTTAAATATTCCGGGATATAGACATCCTGCGTTTTCTGGAAAAGACCACGATTACTCTGTTCTTCTGACATTGCGCCGTAGACGCCATCCGATCAATCTAAACGCAGATTCGATACAGGACTCGCCATCGAGACAATCCGGTAACGCGTGAGATACCTCCCGCCAACGATGACGTGAATTCACGTCGACATCTGATTTTGTTCGGCCGGTTGCACCCGTCGAACATTTTACCTGCACCGTGCCACGAACGTTGTCCGGCTTGCTTCCTGACAATGCATGGCTTGAGAGCCGCATAAATATTGGCTCTCAGGCCGCCCGTTCCGATAAATCGTAGCCCAATGAAATGGACTCCTCCCAACCTGACGGCATCGTAATGCGCCAAAGTGGAAATAGTTAAACCTAACCACTAAAGAGAAAGGAGGGATTCCATTTCATCGGGCTACGCTTCCTGCAGTCCGCCAGCCGGCGCTATGTCCAGTACTTCAATGTCAGTCACGGGCGCTCGGGCATGCTATGGGAAGGGCGCTACCGGGCGATGGTCACCGATAGCGAGCCCTATCTGCTCAGCTCCAAGCGTTACGTCGAAGAAAATCCGGTGCAAGCAGGGATGGTTGTGAATCCTGGCGCTTGACCGCCCGCCAACGCCTTGGGCAAGCTCGGTTTCGACTACAACTGGCTGCTAGCGCATCCGCTCTATAAAGCTCTGGGTCGAGACGCTGACCGCCGCCGGCAAGCCTACCGGCGTTTGTTTCGCGCGGCGATGAAATAAACCGATCTTAAGGCGATCCAAGATAGCCTACACAAGGGCTGAGGATTATAAATCGTCTCTGACCCCATTTGTTTCGGCGTAGTTCCTCTTTCTAACCGAAAACGATAATAAGCGTGGCGTTGATCGGCGAATAGAGTTTTCAAACGCCCTCTTTGCGGACTATCAATCTATCGCCCGGCCAATCACAATGCCGAATGGTCCTCCGGTACAATCAAACTGACCACCGCAGTTGAAGCTCGCATCAGTCTTACAACTATGATTTGTGTTGTCACAAATGTAGAACGTATCGCAGCCGAAGCTATCTCCTTTGCAATCGTAGTTGGGGGAACGGCGCTGGGATGAAACCAAGGGCATAATTCTCTCAAGTGACTGCGTCACTAACTTGGTTATGATTTCCGCAATTTCCGCTTCTTTGCTTGCTGCCATTGTTGCCTCCTCAAATTGGTTGTGAGAGACAGAACTACTTGCACGCCGAGCATCCGGCGCATGCAGATCGTTGAAGTATTTTGAACTTATAGTCCTGCATACTGGGTTGAAACATATCTTGGTTGTCGGAGAAGTTTGTGGCCCAACATCCTCCTTTGTAAGACTTCGCTATTCCCGTTTCGTTGCATGCTGCTTTCAACTTTGCACTACCCACGATGTCAAGCCGATTGCGTAAGTTAGTTATAACGCACATCACCAAGCTTTACCATGGGCTCCTTGTTGTTCAGCGCCAGAATCTTGGAACATGGGGATATTTCCCCGTCTACAGTCACCGTTATACTGTCATTGCCTGCTTGACAGCTAAAGACGGGCTCATTGCCCTCTCGTTCAAGTTCCTCAAACTCAGCCATTCTTAAATCATCACGCGGGTTCTCCTTGTACCACTGGTACACCTTGCCCCATTGCTCCACATAGATTTGCATCTCCGACTCAGACCAACTGATTCCAGTCGCGTAACCAATGACAAATTGATTCACCCCTAACTCATACAGCCCCAAAACATCCCTAAGCAGGCTTGCAGCATTGTCGGGCATAACCGTCATTTTCACCCCGATCCACCTTTGGGTTCTTTTCAATACTTGAAGGCCTCTTATGACTTGCTCAAATGTTCCTCGGCCACGTTTATCGACCCGGTACTTGTCATGGGTGTCTTTAAGTCCGTCAACGCTTAGAAGAACCATGATCTTGTGCTCAGCGAGATATTCCGCTTTAGCATCATCGATCAGTACGCCATTGCTGGTCATGCTAAACGTAATAGTTTTTCCGCGATGTTTTGCCTCCCTTTCCGCGTACTCAGTCATCTGACGCACCGCACGGAAATTGACAAGTGGCTCACCGCCAAAATGCGTTATCGAAACCGCAGGTTTGTCTCTAGAATAGTCGAGGAGCAAATCAATGGCTTTTTGCCCGACGTTATCGTGCATTCGTCTGTAACCAAGCATCTCCTTCTCAAAACAATATTCGCACGCTAAATTACATCCCTCAGTATGAATAAGCTCTAACTTGGTTATTGGTGGGAACAACGCAGCATTAATTTGTGCAACTATGTTATACAACACACCATCAACAGAGGTGTGTGCTAACCGCGCATCCTGCCGCAATAGCCCGGTGACTTGATTAGGGGAAGGATTGTCAGATAATAATAATACCTGCATCTCCTCCAGAAGCTCCGAACGACTTCCGGTAGCCGGACCAGGACTCAGAATGTTCTGCATGGATTATCCCCCGATGTTATCGCGAGAATTCATTAACTCTAACTCCCTTCCCAAAGTTTTAAGCGAGAAAAGTACTATTTCTCCACAACCAATAAAATTGGTAATTAATATTGATCCCTTGATTAAAAAAAAAAAGTCAAATACTATGCTTACAAGCTTGCGCGGGCTGCTGTAGTTCCAGCAACAGGTCGCCAAGCAGCTCATGCGCGGGCACGAGTTGCTGTGTGACCGGGTGCTTGTAGGTCGAATCCTCCAGCTCGGCCGCGAGGCGTGCATCCGCTTGAGCGCCTCCTCCTGGGTTTCCCTCGGCGTGCGCGAGCCACGCGCTGGCCTCTTGGCGTTGAATGTCCACTTGCTTCCACTTGCTTCGCCCAGTAGTCCTGTTTCGCCTTTTGCAAGGCGTCGCGCAAGGCAGCTGCGAGTTTCTCGACATCCTTGCGGGCGTTGTCGAAGTCACCACTGTGCGCGCGCCGATGGCGCGGGCGAAATAGTTGATCGCATCGGCCGCGCCGTGGCGACTTGGCTGTGGTATCAAGCGAGCTCGCTTTCGACCAGCGCCTACGCTCGACCGCATACAATGGGCGTCGTTGTCAGCCGCCTTTGCCGGGTGGTCATGTCGCCGCTGGAGTTCATGCAACGCCTGGCGGCACTGGTGCCGCGTCCCAGGCTGTATCTGATCCGCTTCCATGGCGAGCTCGCGCCTCATACCAAGCTGCGTGCGGCGATCGTGCCGAGGCCACCGGAGGATGCAAGCGCGCACGCAGCCGATCACGCTCACGCGCATGGCGCGCCCGCCTACCCCGCTACTTCGTTCCCGGCCAGCCGCAGCACCTTGTCCTGCGCGGGAACAACCGCCAAGCTTTACTTCGCGGCTGAGCAGGATTACCTAGTCGTCCCTGCAAAATTCAAATCAACGCATAGCTCGCACGAATTGTCGAGCTTGATCGTGTATCGTTAGCCGTACGCATTTTTGCCGAACCGAATCGTCGCATATCAGTGACCCAAGCCGCAAGAAACGCGAGCGCAAAAAGGCCCCGCAGGCCCAAACGCAGGATCGCTCGCATCAACCAGCGGATGTTGTAGCCCGCTGCGCAACTGATCGCATGCAGTGCATCGCCGATGCTGCCTTTGAGATAGCAGCGAATCATTCGATGATCGTGCTTGACGTGACCGATAGCCGGCTCAATAGCCTGACGTCGCTTGAGCTGCCGCTTTTGACGTTCGCTCATCGATTTGATGCGCCCACGATGGATCACCTCAACACCGGGATTGTCGGCATCTACGCCACGGTAGCCCAAATCCACGAAGGCTTGCTTGACTTCGCTGCCCGGCCTCTTGGATCAACTCATTGCACTGACTGATTTGCGCCGCCAGGGTGTGCCCGTCATAGGGGTTGCCGACAAAGCGCTTGGCACCCACCATCAAGCCCTGCTTGTGGGTGACCGCCAGGCTCACCTTCACGCCGAACTCGTAACGGTTTCTGGCTTTGCCTTTGCTGATGCATTCCACTTCCGGCGCGTGCAGCGCGTAGAGCTTGTTCTTGTCTTTGGGTTGTTGGGTGCGGATTCGCTCGGCGCGTTCCAACAGCGTGTTGAGTGCGGCTAATGTGGACGGCGATGTCTCGCAGCGTTAAAGGCGCCCGTGCTCAATCGACTACGCACTTCTCGGATCAACTTGCCGACGATGGTGCGCTGCCGCTTCACGGTACGGTTGAGGCGTTTAAACTGTTTCGCGTGGGCGTAGCCCCCAGCTTTCCTTTTAAGCGTCTTGCCTTCCTTGGCAAAGCTCTGGCGCAGCGCGATCCCACAGCGCTTGGCGTGCACCACGATCTTGTGCCTCGCGATCTCTAACAGTCGTGAGTCCACGGGGTAAGCGATGGCCTTCTCCTGCACGGTGCTGTCGACGATGATGCGTTCGAACTCGGCCGGTTTGATGGCGTTCCTGGTGACTGCGGTGTCGATCGTTGCTTTGAGTATGGCCTGCATGCCTGCTTCGCCAATGGCGGTCCGGAAGCGCCCGATCTGGGTGGCATCACACGGCAGGCGCGGCTCGTAATAATCCATCCCGCTGAAGTATTGCCACACGACGTTCTCGGCCCAGCGTTCGCACGTTTCTTCGTCGCTTAGGTTGAAGGCGTGTTTGAGGTACAGCAAAGAGCACATGAATCGGATCGGTAGCCGCGCACGGCCAGCATGACTCACGCCCGCAGCCAACCAGAACACCACCACCGGAACCAAACAAATCCTCGCCTTCGGGCAAGATACCCTCGCGAACATTGACGTCGCCAGATCGGGGCGAGTTCAGCTTCGAGCTGCGACCATGGCAGCCGGGCTGCAAGCACCGCCAGTGGATGACGCAAATCGATCATCGCGTCCAGCCGCGCACGAAAAAAATCTACGGTCTGCGCCATAAATTCATCCCCAAAAACTCACAGAAATCACACTCAAAATTGTGACCTTCCTGTGAGTTTCACGCCAGCTATTTCAACCGCAAACCATTACGCCGTCTGCGTTGTGGGGTTTTTGCAGGGACGACTACCTATTCCTCCGCGATTGCCTGGTCGAAGCCGCACAGCGCTTCGGTCTGGGTGTGCACGCCTATGTGTGGATGACCAATCACGTGCATTTACTCGCCAAGCCCAACGATGTGGCAGGCCTACCGGCGGCTGTTTCGCGCTGCGATGAAAGCAGCCGATCTCAAGGCAATCCGCGATATGCTACACAAGGGCTGGGCGCTGGGCGACGACCGATTTCGCGAGCAGATCGCGCTCCTGAGCGAGCGCCGCGCTGCGCCGTTATGCAAGCAGCGACCGAGGAAAAACAAGGAATGAAGGTTATAAATCGTGTCTGACCCATCTGTTCTTTGTTGGCTAGAAAGGATTACCCGGAAGGAGCAAAGCGCATTCCGGAGTCCGGACTTCATCGCAGCGTAACGACGTGTTCAACAACCAATGTTTTTCTGCGATCACGAAAATTAACCGTCAAGAAAAAATTTCTGCCGGCAAAAAAAGCTTGGCGATTGTAGGCCATGTGAGAATCTTCCCCGAAATGCGCTTCGCTTTTTCCGGGGTACGCTTGCCGGGACTTTTCGCCGGGTAGTCTACTTCCTGAGTTGCCGGTTCCAGTAAAACAGCCCGAGGAGGACAGGAATGAGGAGAAAGATGGTGGAGGGTTCGGGGACTGGTTCGCCACCGCCACCGAGACAGATGCATTGAGCATCAATTCCAATACCCAAAAACAGCTTGCACCTTGTACACGGCAGCCACCGGGACAGCTTTCGGCACAGCCGGCAGCATCTGCAAGGAGGCATGGAATCCCTGGAGCACTACACACGTCAGCCGGAAAGATAACTGAGTCGGCGAGGGCTGCTGGGATGTGCTGCGCAAATATCATCAGCCCCAGTGAAAAGGCAACATTGGCTATAACTTGTCAGACCTTCATTTTATATACTCCTTTCTCTTTTCGGGACTTGAGATGGGTTTCCAACGATCAATCTAAATACTCTTCAAAAGTTAGGCGTCAGTGGACGAGCAACGGCGTGAGGGAGCACGAGTAATAATGCTTGTTAGCAGGGCCATGAATATTGATGCCCTTAAGCGGGGATTTCCGATATGGACCCACTTTCTCCTCCCTTTGATTCTGCGGAGTAGCCGCGCGCCCTCCAACCAGGCATTTCGCTCATTCAGCGCCTTAAGACCGCTAAAAATGGGATCAGACACCATTAAGGCGTCTTGGCGGGGATAGCGGAATTTTCTGCGGCGGTAAAACACATAATGCCTCCTCGCGATATGAGCTATCGGTGGGAAGGTCATGGTTCAGATCAGCCTGGTTCTGAACCACCCGCCAGTGATGAATGAGCAACGTGTTTCTTGCTGTTACTGAAAATGACGCATAGACCGTGCCCGATTACGCCTTTGTCATATATGTCATTGTTTTTTTGCCAATCGATAAAGGGCGTCGCGCCGTCACAAACCTTCGGAAGAGGCAAGTGTAAAATTTCTCGACAGATTGCCGGCCAGAAACCGCCCTGAAATCTCTTCGCAGGCCGCACCGCAATACCACTGTCCTAGCCAAGCATTTGAATAGACGTAGTTGTTGTAATGCACTTGCCGCTTCCCGCCGATGCCGGATGTGGTGTAAAAATTTCCGACAGCCGTGAATAGGGATTTTGAACGCCTCTTTTAGCCAACCATCGATCCATCGCTTATCCGGCGAGTAGTCAAGCGCAATCAATCAGACGATTGTTTGGTGAAAATCGCGGTTTTGCTTTCGGAGTCTTCGGGCTATGCATCGACGCGCGGCGGCCGATGCCGCGACAGTTTTGTCGCTTGCGCGAGTGCGGGCCAAGCGGGAGGGTCGGCCTCGTTGCAGAACCGATCTTGGTTTAATGAACAGGCCGCTTGGAAGAGATCGTAGTCATTCGTCGGAAGGCACTGCATTTTTCCTGCCTACGAGTTCTCCTGTGGCTAGCTAAAAAGGGAGCGGAAAGTGCGGCGGAGAATGCGAGTTCAATTGGTGATGATTAGCTACGTCATTGAGAATTGCCGCGAGCGTCCCTATTCGCAACGGATCATGGTTCGGAATTGTGATGTGATGTTCGCCGAGCTCGTCCGTTGTGAGTCTTAGATGACTTCCGCTTTGGCGAGTGATCTTGTAGCCGAATGATCCCAGTGCCTGAACGAGGTCCCGGCCTGAAAGATCTCGGGGTAACTTCATACGGCAATAACTTCTTCCCGGACAAAGTGAAGTCGCACGACCTGCGGCGCTTTACCATCGTCAAAATGACAACGAACCGCATCGCGCACATTCGCGTGCAGCTCAGCCAAGCTGTCGGCCTCAGTCACGATGGATTGACCCAACGCGCGAGCCAAGTAGCCGCCTTCGGGTGCTTCCTCCACCATAAAGATGATCTCGTTCATCTGACGATCCTAACGTATGCGGACGAGTGCGGACAGTCTTAGCAGCAAAAACCAGAGACCTGAACAGAAACCCCGCGCATAAGGCGGGACAAAACACCACGCGCAGGGCCCGGTAATCGAAGGGCAGGCATTGCGCCGGGTGTTGACTACCCCCCAATCCGATTGCGTGCTTAACTGGGCGACGACTTGCATAAGGCGCAATATTATTGCGCCTTATGAGCTGAGTGTCGGTCGTGGCCGCGAAACATGAACGCAAACAGGCTAGGTGGCTTTGCGAAAAGTGAGATTGATCCTATGCCGACCCAAGACAGGATAATAGTCTTGCTTGAGTGGCATGACCCCGTGATAACGCAGTCGGGCCGAACCGCCCCAGACCACCACATCGCCGTGCGTGAGCGGTATCCGGCGCGGCCGATCCGACCGATTCAAGCCACCGAAGAGAAAAACGGCAGGGATGCTGAGGGAAACCGAAACAATCGGTGCATCGAAATCCCGTTCGTTGCGGTCTTGATGCAATGAAAGCCTGGCCCCAGGCTCATAGCGATTTATTAGGCATGCATCGGACACGAATCCATTGAAGCCCGCCTGAGCCGCTGCTTCGGTCGCCAGCTCCGCAAAACAAGCCGGCATGCTCGGCCAGTGATCACCGCTATTCGGATCTAGGCAATCGTAGCGATAGCCGCTCCGATCCGAAACCCAACCGACCATCCCGCAATTAGTCATCGCCACAGACATGCGCAAGCCGCCGGGAGTGACCATGTGGCGAAATGGCGCCGCAGTGACCACTTCCTGCAATGCCTGCAAAAGCGAAGGCGCGCGGGGCAAGGCGAACCCTCCCAACACCACCGCCCCCGGCCCCAATGACTCGGGTTCCGATTCGACCTGGAACGGATCGTCGAATAGATCTATCGTTCGACCCAGCCTATTGCGCGTCATGAAAAATCACGCCCAACGTAGTGCGATGGCCGCGGCGTATCCGGCTTACGCCATGGCGGAGGTTTACGCGGTACACGCCACGCGTGCCTTGGACAGGACGATGGTGTACGGCGAAGATCACCGCGTCGCCTTGACACAGTGGCACGACTTCAGGCCGCGATTGCATACGCGGCCGTTGCTCCGTTAGCACGAACTCGCCGCCGGTGAAATCTGTGCCGGGCGCGGATAGCAGGACCGCGACTTGCAACGGAAACACGTGCTCGCCGTACAGATCCTGATGTAAGCAGTTGTAGTCGTCCTTGCCGTATTGAAGCAAAAGCGGTGTCGGCCGCACCTGCCCGGCCGCTTGGCAACGCGCGAGATAATCGGCGTGCTCCTCGGGATAGCGAACCGCCAGGCCCATCGCGGCGTTCCAGCGATTGGCGATGGGCGCGAGCTGCGGATAAAAAGCCGAGCGTAAGTCGGCGACGATGTCGGGCAGCGGATAGCAAAAATACTTGTACTCGCCGCGCCCGAAACCGTGCCGCGCCATCACCACCCGGCTGCGAAATTTATCGTCGCTGGAATACAGTGCAACCAGCGCACCGCATTCCGCCGGCGTGATGAGTTGTTCGATCATCGCGCTGCCGTGGGCATCGAGTTGTTGCGAAACTTTCTCCCAGGCTATCGATTTCACCCGTTGCGCGATGTCCATTACCGAAGCGATAGCTCATGTTCTTATCTCGCGCATTCATACATTCGTCTCACGGTCGAGCAGCGCGCGCTTGCGTTCGACGCCCCAACGATAACCCGACAATCCGCCGTCGCTGCGCACTACTCGATGGCAGGGAATCGCCACCGCCAATGCATTAGCGGCACACGCGCCCGCCACGGCGCGGACGGATTTCGGCGCGCCGATACGGTTGGCGACATCGGAATAACTCGCCGTCGCGCCGGCCGGAATCTCGCGCAGCGCCTGCCATACTCGCTGCTGGAACGCAGTACCACGCACGTCCAGCGGCAAGTCCAATCCGAGTTGGGGTGCTTCGACGAAGCCCACGACTTTCGCGACCAGCGCTTCGAACTTGGCATCGCCGCCGATCAAGTTGGCGCGGGGAAAACGGTCCTGCAAATCCCGCGCGAGTTCATCGGGGTCGTCGCCCATGAGTATTGCGCAAACGCCCCGCTCGCTGGCTGCCACCAGTATCGATCCCAAGGAACACTCGCCGATGGCGAAACGGATGTCTATGTTAGCGCCGCCCGCGCGATAAATGGTCGGCGTCATGCCTAAAACTTTATTGGATTGTTCATAGAAGCGGCCATTGGAGTTGTAGCCCGCATCGTAAATAGCGTCGGTCACCGAAGCGCCACGGCTTAACTCCGCTCTGACTCGCTTGGCGCGATGGGCTGCGGCGTAGGCCTTCGGCGTCACACCGGTGATGGCTTTGAACACGCGATGCAAGTGGTAGGCGCTCAAACCCGCGTGCTGCGCGAGTTCATCGAGGCTCGGCACTTGCTCGGCGTTCTCGATGAGGCGGCAGAGCTCGGCGACTTTCGCCGCATGCTGCTCGATGAGCGGCGGCTGATTCGGCTTGCAGCGTTTACAGGGGCGAAATCCTGCGCGCTCCGCGTCCGCGGTGGTGAAATGAAAAGCGACATTCTCCGGCCGCGCAGGACGAGCGGCACAGGACGGCCGGCAGTAAACGCCGGTGGTTTTAACCGAATAGAAAAACGTGCCGTCGGCGGCCGGATCGCGGGCGAGCACCGCGGCCCAACGTGGATCGTTTAGCGTAGCAGTGGAGAGCGTGTTCACGGAGGGTTTCATCGTCGTTCCTTCTGAGCTATTGACCCTCGCAGTTTACGTTCGCTCGCGCGGTCGCACACTCCGGCTCTTGCTTTCGAATTCGGAAATTTAGGAAAGACTACAACTGAAAATCGACGATAGTCTCGTTGAGCACATACCGTTGCAGGAACGACCCGGCGTCGAAATCCGCATCGATGGCGAGGGCGGTGTCGAGCGCTTGGCCGAACGTTTCATCGCGCTGAAACGCGGTCAGTGCGGCGGCATCCGCTGCCGCAATCGTTTCAACTTCCATGACAAAATTCCGCCGCATCACCAGCAACGATTCGCCGCCTTCGCTAAGATCGACGCGTTGATCGCCTTGATAGTCCGGCAGATTCACTTGCCAGATATGGCGGATCGGATAGTCGCTATGCAACAAGCGCGCGGCAGGATTTAGCACGAACTTCAACCGAGGGTAATCTTCCGAGGCGATGCCCTGCAATCGGCTTGGATCAAGGCGCTCGGCATTGGCAGCGTGGAACGCCTCATGGATAGACCATTCCAGCCGTGCCACGTCTGAGAGGTAAGCCAGCTCTGCCGCTCCAGGTAGGCTTCTCAATAATTCAGAAAACTCGCATCCGTAATGATGGATGTCACCGCTGTAAGAAGCATAGCGTTGAACGTAGCGATGGGCCGCCTGACGAAAATAGTCGGCGCCGACTAAACTCAAGATCACCGGATAGACCGCTTCCAGCGCGCTGCGATAATTGCTGAAGACGTTGTTGCGATAGATGTCGAGGCGTTTTTGCTCGCTTAAGTGACCCGCTTCGAACGCGGCTAACACGGTTGCATCGCCGCCGACTACGCCGTCGCGAAAGCTCGTTTCAAGCGCTGACAGTCGCATCGTGGCGCTCCAAAATTTCCCGCGCTTTGCTAGCCTCATTTAGCAACACGCTCGAGCGCCGGAATGTCCGTGTCCCACTCGATCAAGGTCGGCTTGGGACCGAGCCGTTCGATGGTGTGGGCGTAGAGCGGCCACACGGCGTCGAACACGGGTTTGCCGTGGGTATCGATCAAGCAATCGCCGTTGGAGTCGAATCCGGCAAGGTGGATTTCCTGCACCGGCTCGGCGGGAATGGCGTCAATATAAACCAGCGGATCGAAGCGATGATTCTCGGCGCTGACATAGATATTATTGACGTCGAGCAAAATGCCGCAGCCCGCGCGGCGCGCAACCTCGGCGAGAAATTCCCATTCCGGAATGGTCGAGTGTTTGTATTGCAAATAGCTCGACACGTTTTCCACTAAGATCTGCCGATGCAAAAAATCCTGCGCCTCTCCGATGCGCGACACCACCAGGTCCAAGGCTTCTTCGGTATACGGCAACGGTAACAGATCATTCAAGAATTGCCCGCCGACCGACGACCAACACAAATGGTCGGAAACGAGTCCAGGCTCGAATCGATCCACTAAGGATTTGAGTTTTTGTAGGTGGGTTGAATTGAGCGGGTCCGTCGAACCCAAAGACAATCCGACGCCATGGAGGCTTAGCGGATAATGGGAACGAAACCGCTCCAGGAAATACAGCGGCTGGCCGCCGGCGCCGAAATAATTCTCGCTGTGAACTTCGAACCAGCCGATGGGCGGCAGGGTGTCAAGCAACTCGCGATAGTGTGGGGTACGCAGCCCGATGCCGACCTGAGCCGGAATCGGGCTCGAATGGCGGGCGGATGAGCCAGTTGCGATCATTAGCTAGCGCCCGCGCCCCAAATAACTACCTCATTTTTCTTTTTTCATTTCGTCGTCTTTCATCGCCGTCAACTTGCCGCCGACTTGCTCGCACGTACCTTTGGCCACGTATTTCCACTCTTCGGGCAAATTGTCGGCGGCGGCTTCACCGCTGCAGGAATGCTTGGACGTGCCGCAATCATTTTGGCCTTTCTTGGCCACGCCGTAACATTTCTCTTTGCCGTCCGCAGCAACCGCTTGGGTGGCGGTGAGGGAAGAAAAGGCGATCAAACTAGCGATAGCGGAATGAATCAACAAATTGGATTTTTTCATCTGGGGTCCTTTTTGAAACGGAGGTTAACGATGCCGGTGCAGCCGGCGCTTACTTTGCCTGAACAGCTTTCTTAATCAACTCCACGCCATAACGCCGCGCGGCGCGATGGACGAAGCGTAGTTCTTCACAACGATCGCGGCAAGTTTCACAACGCTCGAAGTGATGTTTGAGTAGACCGATTTCCACGCGCGTAAGTTCGCGATCGAGCGCCTGGGATTGCAGCCGGGAGATCTGCAGGCAATCCTCGGGCAATTTCGCCGTACTCCAAGCCAGTCGTGTTAAACCAGTTTTCACTTAAATATTGTCTCATGCCCAGCCGGGCACGGTGCAAAATGACCCAGCAATTGGTCTCGGTTATCGCCAGCTCCTTACAGATCTCGTCGGTAGTGTGGCCGAGCACGTCGCGCATGACAAATACCCGTTGAGTCTTGCTGGGAAGCGTGGCAAGGCCCGTTTCGAACACGTTCCAGAACGCCTTCTCTTCGAAGGCAGCTTCCGGACGTTCCCAAACTGGCGCAGTCTGGGTAAACGGATTGGCCTCGTCCTCCAACCACTCCTCGATATCCTCCACGCCGCTTTCAAACAACGATGAAAAGGTGGGTTCCCTTGCCTGACGGCGAATCAAGTCGATAATCTTAAACTTCAAAATCGCCGTCAGCCAGGTTTTGAGGGTCGATTTACCGGCAAAACTCGAGCGGTTTTCCAGGGCAGCGACAAAAGTATCCTGCACGGCTTCCCGCGCTAGGTCGTCGTCGCGTAACTTCATCAACGCGAAGCGATGGAGATAGGCCGCCAACGGCGCCAACTCATCGCTGCGAAACAAGGCTTTTTTCGGCATGCTAACTCCTCCAGATAATATGCTGATCCAACATGGCTTCGGCGCTTTTGAGTGCCGCTTCATTGTCGGCGACGATGGCGAAACTGCCCTGCCCCGCCGGCCGCAGCGCCGTGATCAAACCTTTGTATTCGCCCTCGGCGCGCCAGTAAACTTTTTGATTCGGCATGGTGATGAGCGTGACTTTGCCGCGCGGCGTGAGCCACACCATGTGCTTACCGATCCCGCCAGGGACCGGGCAATCGTGCAAATACACCACCGCTTGGGCGAAGTCTTGCTTAAGCTGCGCACCGGATTTGGCCAGCGCCGAAACCAATTCCTCTTTATTCACCGCTTGTTGAGCTTCGAATGCGGACGGCTCACCGAGCACGTGATCCACCGAGGCGTGCAGCACACGGGTATCCGGTGCGACCATGCGGTAGCCGATGCCGGCGCCCAACGCAGTGACGAGCAGGACGCTGGCTGCCATGGCAAGTAAGCGCGTGCGGCGCCCGGTCTTGAGCTTGCGATCCAGCACGATCCGTTGCGCCAGAGTGGGATCCACCGGAATGCGCACCGCGACTTCGAGTTGATTTTCGAATTGATCCTGGCTGCGGGTAAATTCCGCGCAGCTCGGACATTCCAGCGCATGGGCCAACGCGTCCTCGGGCATGTGCCGCGGCGTAGCCAGTTTATTTCGGCGAAACTGTAGGCAGTTCATAGTTTGTTCGCTCTTCGTTGTGATTCCGGTTCCATCATTTTCCGTAGCGCCTGGCGGGCGCGCGTGAGGCGTTGCATGACGTTGATCTCGGACAGGTTCACCATCGCCGCGATCTCGGCGCAACTGAATCCGCCCAGCACTTGCAACAGCAGCGGCTCGCGGAAGCCCTCGGGCAGCTTCCACAGGGCATCGCGCATTTCCAACTCGCCCAGCACATCGGTTTCCGCGGCCACGACCAAATCGTTCAAATCGTCGTCGCTGATCTCGATGCGCTTTTTCTCGAACAGCCGTGCGTATTCGTGATGCAAAATCGTCAGCAGCCAACCCTTCGCCGCTTTTTCGTCGCGCACGTCCTGCCAATTAGCCCAGGCTCGGGTGAAGGTCTCCTGCACCAAGTCCTCGGCGACATTGCGGTCGCGGCACAGCCAATAGGCGAAACGATACAAATCGCCGGAATGGGCATGGACCATCGCTTCAAAACTGCTCTGGGTTTTCTGAAATAGCATCACAAGCTAATTGTTCTCGATAACGGATAAGACCGGGGTTTCCAACCAATACTGACAACCCATGCAAAATATTTATACGGGGCGAATTGCAGTCTGGATGCGAGTTATCACAGTTCTATCACAAATGTAAAAATTTTTGACTTGGGCTTGAAAGGAACGCGGTCACCCCTATCTAGGAAACATGGCGGTAAAACGTCAAACCCATTTAGATAGAAAGGAATGACTATGGCAAACTTAATGCGTTGGGAAGCGATGGACGATCAATTCGACAATTTGGTGCGCAGCATGTTTCGGCCCGTTTCAGTGACCACCCGCGACGTCGTGGTGCCGATCCGCATGGACGTGAGCGAGAAAGATAATACCTACGTCGTACACGCCGATATGCCGGGCGTGAAAAAAGAAGACATTAAGATCGAAATCGACGGTAACGAAGTGTCGATCAGCGCGGAAACCAAAAACGAAAAAGACGTGAAAGACGGCGAGCGCGTGCTGCGTTCGGAACGCTACTACGGCAAAGTATCCCGTAGCTTTACGTTAGCGCAAGAAGTGGACGATGCCGCAGCTTCGGCGAAGTTTGAAAACGGCGTGCTGGAACTGGCGCTGCCGAAAAAAGCAGTGGCGAAAGCGAAGCTAGTCAGCGTCGCATAACGTTAGCGATAAAAAAAGACAAGGCGGTTTCGCGCAGGCGGAACCGCCTTTTTTTTGCATCGCATCGCGGGCCCAGCGTGCCCGTGATTAGTGCTTCTCCGGCGATGCATCGCCACCAGCCAATATCCATGCGCCTCGTGGCGAGGTAGCAAAAAAATCGGCTCGCAAGCGAGCCGGAAAAGGAGGAGGTAGTACATGGCAACCGTCCCGCCTTGCGGCGTGACGTAAAACGCTTTGTTACTCCGACGACGACAATGAAGCGCTAAGTTTGGCTGGCGGCGCGCTCTGATGTAAGCGCTGCAATTTATTTCGGGTCTTGAATAACTCAACCTGCGACTTAAGACTGTAGTCATACAGCGCGATGCAATCGTCCAGCCATTCATTCCAGCGCGTGCCGGCGTCGCCGGGCGCTAGTGCGATTGAAGCTTCACCGTCGGCGCCTTGCGTGACGCTAATCAAACCAAGCTTGCGCGCCAGATGCCGCATGACTAGATTTTCCGCGAGGAAATGTACGAATAAGCTAGTTAAATTGAGGTTGCGCGCATGCGCGATGGCGCGATTGAAAATGGCGGCGCCCACGCCTTGGCCACGATGTCCGCGCAGCACGGAAATACCCAGTTCCGCCGCCTCGCCTCTAGGCGCTAAATGCGCCACCCCGATCAATTCTAGCTTATCGCCATAGACACCGAACACGGCATCGCGCTCCAGATCTAAATATTCGACGTAGTCGGCAACCGCGGCGGCGTTGAGCGCATTGCCGAAGCGCAAATAAATATCTTCCGGCGGCAGGGCGAGAAAATGAGCCTTCAATTTACCCCGCTCACTGCCGAACAATTGTTTGACCGCGATCACTTCTCTTGCACCTTACGAGTAAATATTGCCGCCGGCCCACGCGGCAAACCCGACGAACACCAGCAGCGCCGCGACGAACCATTTAAGCGTCCGCAACTTAGCGGTAGCATCGGCGTGCTGTTCGTAATAAGCTTGCACTTCCCGTGCGCTAGTTCGTTCTAATCGCGCGGGGACGGTATGGTTGGGGAAAAAAAATAGCTTCGCTATCATGGCCCAGACTTCAATCAAAAAGTTATGCTTCAGTTAACAAATCACTGGCGTGTAAATGCAACCCAAGGAAACACTTTTTTCTCACGCTCCAATTCGCGCATGCGATATTCGAGATCATGGATATCGGCGGATTTCGACAAATAGGCTTCCTCGCGCTCCAACTCACGGCGCTCGTCGCTTTTAGCCAAGTCATTGAAAAAATTCATAATAAATTTCATGCTGTACTCCTTACTCAATCAACGGTAGCGCAATCTTTGCTGCATTGCACTATTTGTAACATAGCGATGACCTTCCAGAACTACCAATCGTATCTTTTTATAGAGGTAATTTGCCGGATTTATACCTTGCGTAACTCGTTGTTGCGGCGCACAATATTGCTTTGTAACGGCACTATTGCCAAAGGATAACTCCATAGAAATTTATCAATTGCGCACCTTCGCCACCGTTGCCGAGGTAGGCCAACTAACCCGGGCGGGTGAGGTGTTGCACGTAAGCCAACCGGCGATCACCGCCCAGATCAAAGCCTTGGAAGACGAACTCCAGGTCGAGTTATTCGAACGCACCTCCAGCGGCATGCTGCTGACCCGCGCGGGCGAGCGTCTGCTGGAGCATGCGGAAAACGTGCTGGCCGCCGCGCAGGCGCTCAAAAATCAAGCGAAAGCATTGAGGGGCGAAGTGGCGGGTAAACTCAGCCTCGGCACCGTGACGGATCCCGAGGCGATTCGTGTGGGTGAGTTATTGAATGTCATGCTGGAACGCTTTCCGCTCATCGAGTTGGAGTTACATCAACGCGTATCCGGACAGGCGTTCGAAGACGTGCGCAACGGCGCGTTGAACGCGAGCTTTTACTTCGGTGCGCTGAATAATCCGAATGTAACGGGCCTGCGCTTGGGTAACTTAGTGTATTGCGTCGCGGCGCCGGCGGCGTGGCAGGATAGAGTCGAAGCCGCGGACTGGACTGGAATTGCCGCGCTGCCATGGATTTTGGCGCCGGCGGTCAGCACCCATAACCAACTCCTGCACGAGCTGTTTCGCAATCAAGGCGCGGAGCCGACCAAAGTGGTCGAAGCCGATCAAGAGTCCGTCATCAACAGCTTGATCGAATCCGGCGTGGGCTTAAGCTTAATGCGCGAGGATCAAGCGCGCGCCGCCGAAGCGGCCGGCAAAGTCATCGTGTGGGGTAAGGAACGCCTCACCGCCGCGCTGTGGTTTATCTATCCGACCGAGCAAGCCCACGACCCCGCCATCGTCGCCTTGATCGAAGCGGTGCGCGACATTTGGTCGCTCAAGCCGAAAGCAGAAAAAACCCGCAAGGTACCGCGTCAATCGATATCCGCCCGTTGACGACGTTTATTACTGTGTAAAATGTTGGCTTAATTCAAACCCAACTTACCCATGTCCCCGACCCCAATCGTCGTGTCCGAGAAGGCCCGCATCCTGGGCGAGGCGCTGCCCTATATTCAGCGTTTCCACGACCGCAACATCGTCATCAAATACGGCGGCAACGCCATGACCGACGAGAAGTTAAAAGACTCCTTCGCGCGCGATATCGTGCTGCTCAAACTCGTCGGCATGAATCCGGTGGTGGTCCACGGCGGGGGGCCGCAGATCGGCCAATTACTCACTCGCGTCGGCAAGCAAAGTGAGTTCATCCAGGGTATGCGCGTCACCGATGAGGAGACCCTCGATGTGGTCGAGATGGTGCTCGGCGGCTTGGTGAATCAAGAAATCGTTAGCCTCATCAATAAACACGGCGGCAAAGCCGTGGGACTTAACGGCAAAGACGGCGGCATGATACGCGCCAAAAAAATGCTGGTGAAAAATAAAGAGAAGCAGGATGAATTGGTCGACATCGGTCTGGTCGGCGAAGTCGTGTCGATCGATCCCGAGTTGATTTCCTTGCTCGATACGCGCGATTTCATTCCGGTCATCGCGCCCATCGGCGTCGGCGAGAACGGCGAAATTTATAACATCAATGCCGATCCCGTCGCCGGCAAACTCGCCATCACCTTGCAAGCGGAAAAACTCATTCTATTGACCAATATCGCCGGTGTAATGGACAAACAGGGCAACGTGCTCACGGGTTTGACCAGCGCGCGGGTCGATGAACTCATCGCCGACGGCACCATCTATGGCGGTATGTTGCCCAAGATCGAGACCGCTCTCGACGCCGTGCGCAACGGCGTCAAGACCGCCCACATCATCGACGGCCGCGTAGAACACGCGCTGTTGCTCGAAGTCCTCACCGACGAAGGCGTCGGCACCTTGATCCGCGGCGCAGCGGCGAATCGCGCGGTCACTTAGGGACTCGTTGCAAAACTATTGCGGTTCCCTACCGCTTTTGGCCTAGCCCATTTGCAGTATTGCTAGGTTGAAGCACGCCAGTCCATAATGCCTACCTGAAATACCGGCGGTTCACGCTGCGAGCCGGAAAAGAGGTAATCTTGGGTCAGGGACGAATAACTTAAAGGCTGGCGCGATGGACGATCCTGTGCGGGAAATACAGGCGTATCTGAAAATACTCTGTCATTACGCCGGCGATGTGCATGGCGCGATGGACGATGCGACCCGCACCGCCCTAAAGGCTTTACAGACCGAGCTGCAACTGATCCCCTCGGGCGAACTCGATAAGCCCACCGAACTTGAACTCGACACGCGTTTAAGCTTGCTGCGCGGCGGGTTGCGTTGTCTCGGATTTTTTACGACGGACGCTCCCAGATCCGATACTGAGGCACTGCGGCAAGCGGTGATCGACTTTCAAGCGGACCAGCGCCTGCCACAAAGCGGTTGCATCGACGCCGCGACGCGCGACGCGCTGAATGCGGAGATCGTCAAACTGCAAAGCAAGCTTTATTTCCTCGGCGACTACAAAGGGTTTGTCGACGGCGGCTACAACCCGTTTATGGTCCCGGCCATTCTTGCATTTCAAAAGCGGTTCGGTCTCGCGCCCAGCGGTATCCGAGACGCCGATACCCGCCTTGCTATCGTTCAGAATGCGGTAATCCTGCCCGATAACGGCGAAATACCGGATCGCAGCAAGCGCGAAAAAGTCGTCGCCCTGCAACGCAAGCTTTATAGTCACGGGCAATATCGCGGCCCCCAGCATGGCCTATACGACGCGCCGATGGTCGCCGCGGTGAGCGCATTTCAGATCAAACATAAATTGCCCCGCAGCGACGGCGTGTGCGACGACCACACCTGGTGGCAGCTCAATCAAGAATCCGGAACGGTCTTCGCCGAGGCGTTTCAGTGGGAACTCGATGCGCTAGACGAAGAGCGCAGCGGCATCATTCCCGACAAAGCCGACCCACGTCCTGCGTCCGACAGCGACGTGCTGCAACGGGCCCATCGTAGTCAATTGTGCGGTTTGTCTTTTTCCGGCGGAGGCATCCGCAGCGCCACTTTTAATCTCGGCATTTCACAGGCCTTGGCCGAACACCAGTTGTTGCGAGAATTCCATTACCTCTCGACCGTGTCCGGCGGCGGCTATATCGGTAGTTGGTTGTCGAAATGGATACACGAAGAAGCGGGCGAAGTCGCCAAAGTAGAAGACAAACTGGCGATCGCCAACCGAAACAGCGGCAGCAAAGCCGAGCCCGATCAAATCAAGTTTCTGCGTCAGTACAGCAATTTTTTAACGCCGCAAGTCGGCGTGCTCGGCGCCGACACTTGGGCGGTAATTGCAACCTATCTGCGCAACGTCATGTTGAACATGGCAATCCTAGTCGCGGTGCTGAGCGCGGTTATGCTGATACCGCGGCTTTTGTTATGGCTGGTCAATGAGTACAGCTCAGCGGTGAGATACGGCGAGTTATACACGCCCGGTTTCGCGCGTTGGTTCGGCAGCATCGCGTTGACCGCATTCCTGGTTGCGGTGTTTTTTATTTCGCTGAATATTTCGCTCATTCCCCATCCGCGCAATAAACGCCATGGCTTGTTTTGCCAGGAACAAGAATGCGTACTCACCCGGGTTGTCGCGCCGCTGATGATTTCCGGTTTCTTCGGCAGCGTGTGGTTGTGGTACGAGTTCGAGGGGATACAAAATTACCTGACCGATTGGCATTACTGGTTGGGGGCAACCGTCATTTACCTCGCCGTATGGGCGGTCGCATGGATCATGGGCCAGCGGATAAATTGGGATAACGGCATCAGCATAAAGCCCAGCGGCGGTATCTGGTCGCAAATCGGTCCACACTTATTTTTTAGCATCGCGGCTTTGATTATCGGCCATTTACTGATCGCGTTCGTCATCAGTCAACTGGAGGAAACGGTGCATAGCCGTGATCCCTTGAATCATCCGGTTAACCTAGTCACCTTTGGCATGCCCGTGGCGCTGTCGATCTTCGGTGTCTCGATGGTATTGCTGGTCGGCTTGCTCGGCCGCGCCTACAGCGATCGCAGCCGCGAATGGTGGAGCCGCATGGGCGGTTGGACCATCATTTTCACCAGCGGCTGGGTGGTGTTATTCGCCATTAGTTTATACGGCCCACCGTTCGTCACTTGGCTAACGCGCGAGGTCGGCGTCTGGGCCAGTTCAACGCTGACCCTAAGCTGGCTATTGCCAAGCTTGGCCGGCGTCCTCTACGGTCGCAGCGAGCGCAGCGATGCCGCGCCGGCCCACCGCGCCAACGAACGCTTGCTCGCGATCGCGCCGCCGATCTTTGTGCTCGGTATGCTATTGCTCACCACTGTCATTATTCAAGCGCTGATCACCGATCCGATCTTTCCGAAAGCTGCGGTGGTGACGCTCGGCGATTATTTTCACACCGGTTTTTATGCGTCCGAGCGCACGCCCATCGGCCTCTTACTCGCCAGCATCGCCGGCTGTATCGTGGTCGCGATCGTGCTTGCCTGGCGTGTCGATATCAATAAATTTTCCATGTACATGTTGTATCGCAATCGCCTGGTGCGTTGCTATTTAGGCGCGTCCAACGCCAATCGCCAGCCCCACCCGTTTACCGGTTTCGACATCGGCGACGATCCGCATTTATCGGAACTGTTGTGGAAGTTACAGCCGGAAAACAGCGCCTATGTACGTCATTTGCAAAAACCGTTTCATTTGATCAACACCGCGCTCAACCTGGTCAAAGGTAAAGAACTCGCTTGGCAAGAACGCAAGGCGGCATCGTTCCTGTTTTCGCCTGGTTTTTGCGGCTTCGAAATACCCGAACGTCCCGGTCATTTAAAGCCTGCCGGCATCAATGACCTCGCCCGTGGTTGCTTTCGCACCACGCGCGAATACGGCGCGGGTAAACGCGACATCGTCGGCGGCAACATCTCCGTCGGCGGATTGCGGGATAAGCTCGAACGCTTCGGCGACGAAGAGGAAGGTGTAAAGCTCGGCCAGGCCATGGCGATATCCGGCGCCGCGGCGAGTCCCAACATGGGTTACCACAGCAACCCGGCGTTATCGTTTTTGATGACCGCTTTCAATGTCCGCCTCGGGCGCTGGAATGCTAATCCGCGCCAAGACGCATGGCGCACCGCGAGTCCCAGGTTTGGCCTGCGCTGGTTGGTGCGAGAATTATTGGGATCGACCGATGCCGATTCACGCTATGTGTATTTATCCGATGGCGGCCATTTCGAGAATCTCGGCCTTTACGAATTGGTGCGGCGCCGTTGCGCGTTGATCGTCGCCATCGATGCCAGCGCCGATGCAGGCGCCGCGTTCAACGACCTCGGCGGCGCCATGCGTAAATGCTTCACCGACTTCGGCATCGAGATCGACATCCAAGTGAAAGACATCGAGATCGATCCCGCGACTCGGCTCGCCAAATCCCATTGGGCGATCGGCGAGATCAAATACGGTCTGGTCGACGAAAATTGCGAATCGGGACTTTTGCTCTATGTGAAGCCCTCGCTCACCGGCAACGAACCCGCCGATCTCCTCAACTATCGCAACATCGACCACAACTTTCCGCATCAAAGCACGGCGGATCAATTCTTCGACGAGACACAATTCGAGAGCTATCGCAAACTCGGCTACCACGTCGGCAGTTCCATACTCGGGGAAATCTGCGGGGAACTGGAAAGAAAAATGGTCGGCAACGGCAATCGCCGCGCCGCCCTCATCAGACTGTTACGCCGCAAACTCAAACAAGCGCAAAACCAAGAACGCTTAAGCGAAGAACAGATGTTGATACACGAGTTGAAAGGCAAGCTATCCAGCGCGCGGCAGTCGCCGGCGGCGGGGAAACTTAGTCGGGGGAATTGGAGTATTTAATTCGATTGTCATTCCCGCGCAGGCGGGAAAACGAGGCCGAAGGCCGAAGTTTCGAGGAACGGCCATCCATCACTTTAAATTCAACATGGATTCCCGCCTTCGCGGGAATGACAAGTTGAGACGTACGAGACTAAATCCCACACCACTTCGCCATAATGTCGGAATACATCGCCACCGACGCTTCTATTTTCTTCACGTAGCAATACTCGTCGGTCTGGTGCGCCATGGCGGCTTCACCGGGGCCGAGTATGATCGTCGGCGGGCCGCCATAGGCTCGGCGCAATGCGGCGGCGTCGGTGAAATACGTCGCGGTTCGCGCTTGCGGCCGCTCGGATAAATATTTCCCGGTAATCTCGAACACGTTTTGTACCCACGGGTGAGACGGCTCGGTCCACACGCTCGGCACATCGATCACCGTATCCAACTCGACTTCCGGCCCCAAGGTTTGCTGCAAATGGCGATGCAGTTCCTGATGGTTTTGGTTGGGAATGGTGCGAATATCGATGCTGGTGATCACTTCGTCGGGCACGGAATTGGGATTCAAGCCGCCGTGGATGGTGCCGACGTTCAAGGTCGGCTTGCCCATCATGAAGTGGGACGGCGCGGTGAATTCGTAGTGCTCCAGCTTCGCCACCGCTTTCGCGGCTTTGTAGATGGCGTTGTCGCCCAGTTCCGGCATCGAGCCGTGGGCGGTGATGCCGCGGGTTTTGGCGTTGAGCCAATAGGCGCCCTTGTGGCCGACGAAGGGATAATTGCCCGTCGGCTCGCCGACCACGATCGCGCCCGCTTTGCCTAAGATACCGAATTGGCGATGCAGGCCTTCCAAATGATCCGCGCCCTGGCAGCCGCGTTCTTCGCCGGCGGTTATGATGAACACCACGCCGCAGGAATGTTTGAGCTTATCCGCAAGCTGAACCGCCGCGGCGACGAAAGCGCCGACACCGCTTTTCATATCGCTGGCGCCGCGGCCGAATAATTTGCCCGCATCGGTTTCGCCGGCGAAGGGATCATTTTTCCACGGTGCGTTGCCGAGGGGCACGATGTCGATGTGGCCGGTGAAACAGATCGGTAATTTATCGCCTTTGTCGCCGATGCGCGCCACCAGGCTGGTGCGCTTCTCGGCAAACTCGTGGTAGGCGCAGGTGAAACCGTGTTTTTCCAGCAGCTTGCCGAGATGCTCGGCGCAGGCGCGCTCATCGCCCGGCGGATTGATGGTGTTAAAGCGCAATAATTCTCGCGTCAATTCGAAAGCGTTTATCGTGGTCATGGTTTTAATGTTCTCCGCGAATAGCGCTATTGTAGGATGAATCGCCGTAGGTGGGAGGGTCGGTCAAATGAGTATTTCGCGCTATGGCCATGCCAGAAGCCGCGCCCAGCTTGCCTTCTAGGCTGGCATGGCTGAACAGCCGCGCTGGTATTGCCTTCTGGCGCATACAAATAAAAACGGGCGACCCTAAGATCGCCCGTTTTGGATTAAGTTCGTGAAAAACTAAACGGTGAAACTCTCACCGCAGCCGCAAGCGTCTTTCACGTTTGGGTTGTTGAATTTGAAGGTCGCATTCAAACCTTCGCGGCGGTAATCGACTTCCGTGCCTTGCAAAAACGGCAAGCTTTCGGGATCGACCAACACGGCCACACCGTTGCTGTCGAAGCGCAAATCGTTGCTCGCCTGCTCGTCGGCGTACTCGATTTTATACGCCCAGCCGGAACAGCCGGATTTCCGGATGCCTAAACGCAAGCCTACTCCCTTGCCGCGTTTTTCAAGGGCGGTCTGGACGTGCTGGGCGGCGCTGTTGGTCAGTGTGATCATGTTTGAAATCGCTAAATCCACTTCAATATACGCTAGTTTAGGGCAAACTCGAAAAATTCAACGTTAGCTAGTCAGACTGCGAGCGGTCGTAGGAGTTTCCGACGCCGCAGCGGTTTCCTTCGCCTGGTTAGCCACTTGCTGTTCGCCGAGCTTTGCTTCCAATTCGTCGATTTGATTCATCATCTGATCGATACGGCTTTCGACTTCGTCGCGCTTTTCGATCTCGCGCTGGAACACCGGCTCGATGCGCTGATCGGTCCCTTCGCTCTTTTCCGCTTCGAGATGCTCGGGAACCTCCTCGCAAACGCCATAGGGAACGAATTCCCGCTTGTCGCGGCGATGCTCATCGGTGCCGATCACGCGGCCGGGAATTCCTACGACGGTTGCGCCGACCGGCACTTCCCTGACCACCACCGCATTGGATCCGATGGCTGCACCGTCGCCGACGGTGAACGGGCCGAGAATTTTTGCGCCGGCGCCGACCGTCACATTGCGGCCCAAGGTCGGATGGCGTTTGCCTTTGTTGAGCGTGGTGCCGCCCAGGGTGACGCCTTGATAAATCGTGCAATCATCGCCGACCTCGGCGGTTTCGCCGATCACCACGCCCATGCCGTGATCGATAAACACCCGCCGCCCCATGGTAGCGCCGGGATGGATTTCGATGCCGGTGAGAAAGCGCGCGAACTGAGAAACCCAGCGGCCGGACCACTTGAAATTGGCAAGCCACAGCCCGTGCGCGAGGCGATGCAACGCAAGTGCATGCACGCCGGGGTAAAGCGTTAGAACTTCGAACGTCGAGCGGGCGGCGGGATCGCGCTCCAGCACCATCGCGATATCTTCCCGCAATCGTCTAAACATCCTTGATTTCCTTATAGTATTTTTTAATTATGGGTTAGGACACCGATTATTTCAACACTATTCTATAGGAGTTTTCCGCACCGCATGGAGGAGACCCCTGAGGATATTGACCTCTTCTTTCTCCAAACGTGCGCGGGCAAACAGCCGCCGCAGCCGTCGCATCAGCCGTTTCGGTTGCGCCGGATCGAGGAATTCCGTTTCGTACATCACTTCTTCGAGATGCTTATAAAAACCTTCAACTTGCTCGAAATCCGCTAGCGGGAAAGGCAATTTTTCTGGCGAAACGGCAGAAAACGAAGCTTGTCGCAACTCGTAGGCCGTCACCTGAACGGCCGCCGCCAGATTGAGCGAAGAGAACGTCTCGTCCGCGGCAATATTCGCCAGCAACTGGCAGCGATCCAGCTCGGCATTGCTTAAGCCGGACATTTCTGTGCCAAACAACACCGCGACTTTGCCGTTCGCCGTTTCGGCAATAATCTGCGCCGCCGCTACACGAAGCGGCACCATGTCGTGGGAGAGGTCGCGTTTGCGCGCCGTGAGGCCGACGACGAAGGTCGTTCCTGCCAACGCTTCCTCGATGCTCGCGCAGACTTTCGCATCGGCTAAGGCTTCGTCCGCGCCCGCTGCCATGGCTGTAGCTTCGGCACTCGGAAACCGCTGCGGATTGATCAGATAGAGATCGTGCAGACCCATGGTGCGCATCGCCCGCGCCGACGCACCGATGTTGCCGGGATGAGTGGTGTGGGAGAGCACGACGCGGATATTCGCGAGCGGAGTATCGGCGTTCATATTAAAATGCGCGCTGCAATCGTTAACCTTCGATCTTTATCATCTTCCGCGCGAGGCCCTAGCAACCATGTCGATGCATCCTATGTTGAACACGGCCGTGAAGGCCGCGCGCCGCGCCGGTAGCATCATCAACCGCGCGTCGCTCGATCTCGGCGCGCTGACCATCACTAAAAAACGCCATAACGATTACGTCTCGGAAGTGGACAAAGCAGCGGAACAAGCGATCGTCGACGTGTTGACCGGACGCGTATCCGCATCACGGGATTTTAGCAGAGGAAGGCGGCGCGGCCGGCAAGACGGAATCGGAATATCAATGGATCATCGACCCACTCGACGGCACCACGAATTTTCTGCACGGCGTGCCGCAATACTGCGTCTCCATCGGCATGGCGCATAAAGGCATCATCACCCAAGCCGTGGTGTACGATACCAATCGCAACGATCTCTACACGGCGACCCGTGGCCGCGGCGCCTATTGCAACGACAAGCGGCTGCGCGTCAGCAAAACTTTGAACATGAAAGACGCGCTCATCAGCACCGGTTTTCCATTTCGTGACCTCGCGAATATGGATGCCTATCTAGCGATGTTTCGCAGCGTCACGGAAAAATGCGCCGGCGTGCGCCGCCCCGGCGCGGCGGCGTTGGATTTAGCCTGGGTCGCCAGCGGCCGCTTCGACGGCTTCTGGGAAATGGGACTCGCGCCGTGGGACCTTGCCGCCGGCGCGCTGCTCATCACCGAAGCCGGCGGCCTAGTCGCCGATCTCGACGGGACGGAGAATTACATGGAAAGCGGGAATCTCGTGTGCGGCACGCCGAAGGTGTTTGCGCAATTGTTGCAGACGGTCGCCGCGCATGCGCCGAAGGCTAAAGCAAAAAAATAGTTGGTAGGGTGGATCAAGCGAAGCGGATCCACCAACCCCGATGTCATCCTGAACGAAGTGAAGGATCTGCTTTATTGACGTCGGATTGGTGGATCCGGCGCTTCGCGCCTTGATCCACCCTACGACATGGCCGAATTCGCATCTCACCGTCATCTCCGGTAAAATTCACTCCCTTTCGCTCGTAACAACCCGATGTCCGCAATTCCACTCACCACCGACGTATCCAGCGCACCAATCGCGCGCGAAGTCGCGCGCCGCCGCACCTTCGGCATCATCTCCCACCCGGATGCAGGCAAGACCACGCTCACTGAAAAGCTGCTGCTATTCTCCGGCGCGATTCAACTCGCCGGCTCGGTGAAGGCGCGCAAGAGCGGCCGCCATGCCACGTCCGACTGGATGGAAATCGAAAAGCAGCGCGGCATTTCGGTGGCAAGTTCGGTGATGCAGTTCGATTACCGCGATCACGTGGTCAATCTGCTCGACACGCCGGGCCACCAGGATTTTTCCGAAGACACTTATCGCGTGCTGACCGCCGTGGATTCCGCGTTGATGGTGATCGACGCGGCAAAAGGCGTGGAAGCGCAGACCATCAAGCTGCTCAACGTCTGCCGCATGCGCGACACGCCCATCATCACCTTCATCAACAAGATGGACCGCGAGACGCGCGATCCGGTGGAATTGCTCGACGAAGTGGAATCGGTGCTGAAAATCGAGTGCGCGCCGGTGACCTGGCCGATCGGCATGGGCAAAACTTTTCGCGGCGTGTATCACCTGCTGCGCGACGAGATTATGCTGTTCACGCCCGGCGAAGAAAAAGCCAATCAAGATGTCGAGATCATCAAGGGCATCGACAATCCGCGCCTCGCCGAGATGTTTCCGCTGGAAATCGAGCAAGTGAAAATGGAAATCGAATTGCTCAAGGGCGCGTCGCACCCCTACGATCTAGCCGCGTTTTTAGCGGGCACGCGCACGCCGGTGTTCTTCGGTTCCGCGATCAACAATTTCGGCGTGCGCGAAATTCTCAACGCGCTGATCGATTGGGCGCCCGCGCCGCGCGCGCGCGATGCCACGGTGCGCGCAGTCGCGCCCACCGAAACGCCGTTCTCCGGCTTCGTGTTCAAGATTCAAGCCAACATGGACGCGAACCATCGCGACCGCATTGCATTTCTGCGCGTGTGCTCGGGCCGCTTCGAGCGCGGCATGAAGATCAAGCATCTGCGCATCAACCGCGAGATCAAAGTCTCCAGCGTCGTCACCTTCATGGCCGCGAGCCGCGAGCAAGTCGAAGAAGCCTACGCCGGCGACATCATCGGCCTGCCGAATCACGGCAACATGCAAATCGGCGATAGTTTTTCCGAAGGCGAAGCGCTGCAATTCACCGGCATTCCCTACTTCGCACCGGACTTCTTCCGCGCCGTGCGCATCCGCAACCCGATCAAGGTCAAGCAACTGCACAAAGGCTTGCAACAACTCGGCGAAGAAGGCGCGGTGCAAGTGTTCAAACCTGTGAGCGGCGGCGATTTGATTCTAGGCGCGGTGGGCGTGCTGCAATTCGAAGTCGTCGCCAGCCGCTTGCAAAACGAATACGGCGTCGACGCGGTATTCGAAGGCACCAACACCACGTGCGTACGCTGGGTCACCGGCGAAGACAAACGCATGCTCGCCGACTTTGAGAAAAATCTAGGGCATAACGTTGCTTATGATGCGGCGGGGAACATGGCTTACCTTGCGCCGAATAGTATTAACTTGGAATTGACGCAGGAGCGGTGGCCGAAGTTAAAGTTTCATGCTACTCGGGAGCATGCGGTTAAGTTGGGGTAGTCGGCAGTTACGCTTTTTTAAGGTGACTGCTCTATAAACTGAGCATAGTTCACATTGATGGGACATTGCCACTTCATGCGTTACGGCTGCGGCCAGCATTAGTTGATTTGCTGAATTGCTATCATCGCCGATGCTGACCGTAGAGCATTCATTGCCTACGTGCAAGATTGAAACTCATCAATAACAGTAGCATCCCGCTTTCTGCCAATCCAGTGGATATCAGAACACAAAACCTTGATTTGTTCCGCCATAGTGATAACGCTTCGGTATTCCGCTTAAATGAGTCGAATCGTCTCGATTCCCTTCGCGATAAAACCAACTCTTGGATCGTCCTCCAAACTTAAGCGCAGAAGCTGGGGCTTTGCTTCCCTTATCTGGAAAGATTCTTGAGTTTTCCAGGCGTTACATCTTGCAGCCCAGGAACGCATTCCATAATATCCAGACAACTCACGTATAAATGCCTCCTTTGCGCCAAATCAGGCGATACAAATACGATTCACGGTGGATTGCGCAAGATCGTGACCTGATTTGCGACCTCTGTTCATCGATTTTCGAGTATCTTTAAGATGTATTTCGGCCTAACGAAGCTTTACGTCGGTTCGTGCAGCCGAGACTGTCACGAGATCCTTCTGTATGCATATGTAATTGCCTATGGCCTCCGACAGCCCGGTAGGGCGCAATAAGCGAAGGGCATTGCGCCGTATGTGCAATTAATTATTCCACCATTCGGCGCAATAGCGATTGCGCCCTACTTTCTTATTTTGGCGACAAAATTTGATTGTCATTGCGAGAAGCGAAGCGACGAAGCAATCTCGCCTTTCAGCCGTCGATTGAAAAACGAGATCGCGCGCGCTATCGCTCGCGATGACATTTCGTGTTAGGTAAGCCACGAGGCATATCAGTCTTGCTCGTGGCATGGCATGGCTGAGAGCCAATATCCATGCGGCTTCTGGCGATGCCTCTAAAATCCTAATGTGTCATTCCCGCGAAGGCGGGAATCCATTTGGCATCTCAATTGTTACTCAGTATGGATTCCCGCCTGCGCGGGAATGACAACTTATAAGCTAACCCTGAATAGCGCTAACGCTTATCCGGGCTACTTCGCTGGATCCCACAGTTTTTTATCGCTCCGCAATCGCCAAACGCGCGGCCAATCCTAGGAAGACGATGCCCGCGATGCGATTCAGCATGCGTTTGGCTTGTGCGGAGCGTTTAAAGCGTTCGCTGATGGATGCGGCGAATACGGCGATGAGTCCGAATGCGATCAGTGTGGCCAAGTATGAAGGTGAAGCCGAACCAGGAAATCTGCAGCGCGACTGAACCGCGATTGGCGTCGACGAACTGCGGTAGAAAAGCGAGGAAGAAAAAGATCACCTTTGGGTTGGTCAAATTCATTATGATTCCTCGGGCGTACATCGATATGAGCCCGTTATTCGGTTGTGTGGTTTCCGAGAAATCCTCGTCGACGGGCGCGCGAAACGCCTGCCACGCAAGGTAAACCAAGTAGCCGGAGCCGACAAACTTTAGGACGACGAATGCGGTTGCCGATGCAGCGAAGATTGCGGCCAACCCGAGTGCGACGGCGAGCGTGTGGACGATCAACCCGGTACACAAACCGAGAACGACGCACATGCCGGCCCAGGCTCCTCGAGTGGCGGACTGCATCAGTACGAAAATATTGTCCGGTCCTGGCGTAAAGGCCAAGACAATCGACAGGAAAAAGAACGTCGCGGTCGTTTCAATAGAAGGCATACGCTCGCCAGTTTAGGTTATTCGCCATCGGAAATCTTGCTTAAATTTTTTTGCCATCACATATTTGTAGTGGTTGCAGCCGTATAATTCCCCTCGGCGCTTTGATACACGCGGCAACCGTATCGTTACGGCGTTTTCGATTCACCCACTCTTGGAGGCAATACAAATGCATGCAGCAAAATTGTTGGCAATCGGCGGACTTTTCGGTTTGAGCCTTGGCGCTCTCAATGTCGCAACGGCGCAGGAAACAAAAACATTTCTGACTCTGGCGACGGCACAAAAAATGGCCGCCGCTTGCGAAACAAAAGCGAAAGCCGAAGGCTGGAAAATGGTGATCGCCATCGTCGACGACGGCGGCAATCTCAAGCATTTCAGCCGCATGGATGATTCGTTTTTGATCAGCGTCAAAGTCTCGCAGATGAAGGCGAATACCTCGGCAAGCGTGCCATTCTCCAGCAAGAAATTCGGCGAAGTCACACAGGCGGTTAAAGGCCTGGAGCTGGTGCCGAACACGGCCACCTTCGCCGGCGGACTACCGATCGTTACCGCAGGTGGCAAGCACATCGGCGCGATTGGCGTCAGCGGTGCGACGGCCGATCAAGACGAAGCCTGCGCGCAAGCCGGGTTGGATGCGGTTAAAGACGTTTTGAAGTAAAGTTGAAATAGCGCGAGTGGATCGTTGTGCGGCGGATCCACTCAGGATCAAACTAGCGGGTGGCCATTAGTTCTTCACAGCGATCGACGATGGCCATTTACGCGCGACGCAGCGGTTTGGTTCGCATAACGTTACGCGAATGCCTACGCGGCCTGCGCGTAGCGTGTCTCCTCGACCGTAAAATTTCCCGACACTCTCCGGCAATCTTTGCCGTCGCCCGAGGGTTTAAATAAATTTGAACGGCATCGCCACAAGCCGCGTCCAGCTTGCCCTGCAGCAGAGCATGTCCTAAGGCCGACTATCCATGCGGCTTCTGGCGAAGTATCCGAATTTCGCCACAATTTACCTGCTCGAAGGCCTTTATCGCAGCAAAGCCCATGGCACAATCTCGCATCCAACACTAACCGAATGGTGCGACTACGCTAAACGCCTGCCCCAACACTGGAGTGGACTCAGGATTGCCTTACGGCAATTCCTGTCATGAATTACTGCTGCACCTCACCATCACTTCGTAAGGACACAACATGAAGCGCACATTCTCTCGGCCCCGCTATCAAACCCCATGCATGACGCTAGTCGCGATAGTTTTAGCTGCCGGCGGCGGAAATGCAACGGCAACAGAACCGACTACAAACGTCAATGCCGAGCAGGCATGCGCGGCATTGGCGGGAAAGACGCTGGCGGGCGCAACGGTAACAGGGGCGACCACGGTCGCTGCGAGTGCAACCGCACCCTTGTATTGCAAGGTCAGCGCCACTATCGCGCCACAGCTCCATTTCGAATTGCGGCTGCCTCCGCAGTGGAATGGCAAGCTCTACTACGAGGGAGGTGGCGGCTATAACGGCTCCATCCCGGATCTCGCCGGAGGAAATCTGAGCGCGCTAAAGCAAGGATATGCCACCGTGAATAGCGACTCCGGCCATACAGGAAGTGGTCTATCTGCAGCGTTCGCCTTGAATGACACCTTCGCTGCAAATTTGTTTGGCTCATTATCAGTACCGACCGTTATGTCCTCCGCTAAAGAGATGGTATTCACGGCCTACGGAAAAGAGCCCGAAAAATCTTACTTCGAAGGCTGCTCAAACGGCGGCCGGGAAGCCCTTATGGCTGCTCAGCGCAATCCCAATTTGTTCGACGGGATCATTGCCCGCGCGCCGGGATACAACTGGGTGGGATTCATGGGTCATTTTAATCGAAATGAAAAAGCCGTGGCAGCTCCAGGAGGTCAGTTCAATACCGCAAAGCTTGCGCTGCTGTCCAAGGCAGTGCGGGATGCATGCGACGCGAACGACGGCATCGCCGACGGGATTGTCTCCAACCCGCAGGCGTGTACGTTCGATCCCACGTCATTGCGTTGCGCGGGTGGTGCGGATACTGGCGACAGCTGCTTGTCGGATGCGCAGTTGGCTGTTGTGAGTTCCCGAACCGCACCTTCTTCTTGGGCGGCTGGTGCATATACCAACGCTGGTATAGCGCTCAACGGCAACGAAGACGACCCCGAAGGCGGCTGGGGTCTATGGGTCACCGGCAACGGCAACGTGCGCAGTTCACTCCACTACTTGTTCCAAGACACCACTGTCAAGAACTATCTCGCACGCGATCCGGCGCAAGACTCCCTTACCTATGTTTGGGAGTCGAATCTCGGTTCGCTGTACAGCATGGCGGCACTCAACGATGCTACCAACACTGACTTGCGTCCACTCAAAAACAGCAATGCAAAGCTCATTCTTTGGCATGGTGGAAGTGATCCTTCGCTAAGCCCCAAGGCAACCACCGCGTTCTATCAAGCAGCGAAAAATTCGGTAGGCGGCCAGGCTGCCGCTGACGAATTCATGCGCTACTACATAGCGCCTGGAGTCGGCCACTGCAAAGGCGGCCCGGGTGCTGGCCAGTCAGACCTGCTCAGTGTACTTGATGCCTGGGTTACCAAGAGCACTGCACCGGGTACTCTAAGCGCGACGAGATTAGCCAACGGGGCAATCCAAGTCAGCCGACCGCTTTGCCGTTTTCCGCAGTATCCGCGATATACCGGACCGGCTAACGACCCCGCTGCCGCGGCTTTGGCAGTAAACTATACGTGCACGGCTCCCTGATTAAACCGCAGCCAAGCGTTTGCGCATTGACCTGGGCATGGGCAGAGGCCTGCCAGGTTCACGCTGGTTTCGGTCGGCGTTAAAAGCCAATGTATTTGGCGCGCCGGGTGTGGCGACGGCGCCGGCGAGCGGAAAGAAGCTAGTCATACCAGACGAGCGCTCCCCGCTGGGTTGCCGCCGCGGGTTGCAAGATATCCGGCCGCTGCACCGTGCCGGATCGCCTGGCGCAATCCGGCATTGCCCGCGAATTTACCAACCTGGACGCGCGAACTCTATCGCGACCTCGAATCGGCACTCGGCGAATTTCCGCAGCCGCAAGATTGATGGGAAGGGATAAAATACAGTAATTCTTACGTCCCTCGTTTCGGGAAAAGACTCGCTTATGGACCCGACCATCGCTCTCAAAACCCCGTATCCGATCTCCCAGATCGATCCGTTTTCCGACGAATTTCTAAGCAGCCCGCACCGGTACCACGAAGAACTTCGCGAAGCCGGTCCGCTGGTTTGGCTCGAGCGTTATAAGGTTTGGGCGATGGCGCGGCACGAGCAAGTGCACGCCGTGTTAAGCGATTGGGAGACCTATTGCTCCAGCGCCGGCGTGGGCTTGAGCGATTTTCGGAAGGAGAAACCTTGGCGTACGCCGGGCTTGTTGTTGGAAGCCGATCCTCCGCTGCACACGCGCACGCGCAATGTAGTGATGCGTGTAGTGTCGCGGCCGGCGATCGAGGCCTTGCGTGAGCCGTTCACGCTTGAGGCCGTACGCTTGCTCGATGAACTCGTGGCGCGGGGCAGTTTTGATGCGGTGACCGATTTGGCGGAGAAGTATCCGCTGAAAGTTTTTCCCGACGCGGTTGGTTTACCACAAAACGGCCGCGAAAATTTGCTGCCGTACGGCAGCATGGTGTTCAACGCGTTCGGCCCGCGCAATCATTTGTTCGAAACGGCGATGGCGAACGCGAAGGAATTACTGGAATGGGCGATGACTTGGTGCAAGCGCGATGCGTTATCGCCGGATGGTTTTGGCGCGCGAATTTACGAGGCGGCCGACGCGGAAAAAGTTAGCGAAGCGGAGGCCGCGCTTATTGGTCAGGTCGTTCATTTCCGCGGGACTCGATACCACCGTTCACGCACTCGGCGATGCGATCTACTGCTTCGCGACGAACCCCGATCAATGGCAAATTTTTCGCTCCGATCCGACCCTTGCGCGTTCGGCGTTCGAAGAAGTGATACGCTGCGAATCGCCGGTGCAAACTTTTTTTCGCACCACGACCAAGCCCGTCAACGTTGCGGGCGTAGAGCTCGGAGAAGGTCAAAAGGTGTTGCTGTTCCTCGCCGCCGCGAACCGCGATCCGCGCAAATGGGAAAACCCCGAACGCTTCGACATCCGCCGAAAAACATTAGGCCACGTGGGATTCGGCACGGGAATACACGGCTGCGTCGGTCAAGCGGTGGCACGCTTGGAAGGCGAGATCATACTCACGGAACTTGCCAAACGCGTGGAGACGATCAAGATTACTGGCGAGCCGCAATTGCAGTTGAACAATACGCTGCGCGGTTGGGCTAGTTTGCCGGTTATCGTAAGTTAGGTTGTTTTGTCATTCCCGCGCAGGCGGGAAAACGAGGCCGTAGGCCGAAGTTTCGAGGAACGGCCATCCATCACCGTAAAGGTAATATGGATTCCCGCCTGCGCGGGAATGACAAGAGATGGCGTGGTGGGAGCTTTCGGAAATTCCATCATGAACAAATCATTCCTTCGAAACCAAAACCCTGTATACTCCGCGTCGCGACATTAGTTTCCAGTCCTCGCGTCGCAGCCGATCCGGCCTTTCAAAGTTTTTCCCTTCTGCCTGAGACTGGCGCCCTGCTAACAGCGGCGACAGGCTGATCATTCCATTTGGAGTTGTATGAATTTTTCCTCACTCGGCCTGGCCGATGATATTGTCCGTGCCGTTACTGAACACGGTTACACAATACCCACCCCTATTCAATTGCAGGCGATTCCCGCCGTGTTGTCCGGCGGCGATCTTTTAGCCGGCGCGCAAACCGGCACCGGCAAGACCGCCGGCTTCACCTTGCCGATTTTGCATCGGCTTACTAATCGCAGCAACAAAGGCCCGTCCGAAGGCCGGGCGCCGATCCGCGCATTAATTCTCACACCCACGCGCGAGCTCGCGGCGCAAGTGGAAGAGAGCGTGCGCACCTATGGCAAATATTCGAAGCTGACATCCATGGCGTTGTTCGGCGGCGTCAGCATCAATCCGCAGATTAAATTTCTGAAACGGCGCGTGGATATTCTGGTCGCCACGCCCGGCCGCTTGCTCGATCACGTGCAGCAAAAAACTGTCGATCTATCGAAGATCGAAATCCTCGTGCTCGACGAAGCCGACCGCATGCTCGACATGGGCTTCATTCACGATATTAAGCGCGTGCTCGCGTTGTTACCGAAGCAACGGCAGAATTTATTGTTCTCGGCGACGTTCTCTGAAGAAATCAAAACGCTCGCGAACGGTTTACTCAATAAGCCTGTGATGATCGAAGCGCCGCGCCAACAAGCGACCGCCGAACTGATCAAGCAAAAAGTCTACAACGTAGATCGCGAGCGTAAGCGCGAGTTGCTCGCCCACCTCATCAAGCAACACAATTGGTTTCAAGTGTTGGTGTTCACGCGCACCAAACACGGCGCGAACAAGCTCGCATTGCAGTTGGAAAAAGACGGCATCAAGTCCCTCGCCATCCACGGCAACAAGAGCCAAGCGGCGCGCACCCGTGCCCTGGCGGAATTCAAAGAAGGCTCATTGCAAGTGCTGGTCGCCACCGATATCGCCGCGCGCGGCATCGATATCATCGAATTGCCGCATGTGGTGAATTTCGAATTGCCGAACGTTCCGGAAGACTACGTACATCGCATTGGCCGCACCGGCCGCGCCGGTTCGGAAGGCGAAGCGACATCGCTGGTGTGTATCGATGAACGCAAATTGCTCTCCGACATCGAACGCTTGATGAAGCGAGAAGTTCCGCAAGTAGTGTTACCCGGCTTTGAACCGAATCCACACCTCAAAGCGGAACCGATTATCAATGGACAGAATCGTGGGCAGCGGCCGGCGAATGGTCAGCGTGAGAGTCGCCCGGGGGGTGGCAAGCCAGCATCACGAACACGTAGCAAACCGCCGACCGTTAAACCCGCTGGTATTCGCGGCGGTAAGCCGCAGGTGAAGCGGCCTTCGGTGCATAACTCGGCCGGGCGGTCGCGGTAACGTTTGAGGGCTGACGGCTTTAGTTCCGCGGGCCCTCATCCCCACCCTTCTCCCAGAGGGAGAAGGGATTTTGTCCCCTCTCCCTCTGGGAGAGGGTTAGGGTGAGGGACTGTGGCGTCAGAAATGTCAACGTCAACTTCTTGAACCGTGCCAACAGGCGCTAGCAGCTTGCTTCGTGGCAAGGCATGCCTGGACAGCCAATACCCAAGCGCCTCCCAGGCCGGTCGCTTTACAAAATAGACTTCAGCAACTTACCCATCTCCGCCGGATTGCGCGTGACTTTGATGCCGCAATTTTCCATCACTTCGAGTTTTGCCTGCGCCGTACCTTTGCCGCCGGAGATGATCGCACCGGCGTGACCCATGCGTTTTCCCGGCGGCGCGGTGACGCCGGCGATAAAACCGACCACGGGTTTTTTCATATTTACCTTCACCCACTCGGCAGCGGTTTCTTCGTCGTTACCGCCGATTTCGCCGACCATGATTACTGCTTCGGTTTGCGGATCGTCGTTGAACATTCGCATGACATCGATGTGTTTCAAGCCGTTCACCGGATCGCCGCCGATGCCGACGCAACTCGATTGGCCGAGACCCTGTTCCATCAATTGGCCGACGGCTTCATAGGTCAACGTGCCGGAGCGCGACACGACCCCGATCGGGCCTTTCTTGTGAATATGGCCGGGCATAATGCCGATCTTGATTTCGTCCGGCGTGATCACGCCGGGACAATTGGGGCCGACGAGGATCGTCTTCTTACCTTGCATTTTGTAGCGCGTGCGGATCATGTCGCGCACCGGAATACCCTCGGTGATGCAGATCACCAGATCGAGCCCCGCGTCCACCGCTTCATCGATCGCCGCGGCGGCATAGGGTGGCGGCACATAGATAACAGACGCCGTCGCACCGGTTTTTTCTTTCGCCTCGGCAACACTATTGAAAATTGGAATACCTTCGAAGCTCTGCCCACCCTTGCCCGGCGTCACGCCGGCGACATAGCAGTTCGCCCCGTTCGCGTAGACCTTGCCCATCTGCGTGTGGAATTGCCCGGTCTTACCGGTAATGCCCTGGGTAATGACCTTGGTGTTTTTGTCGATTAGGATGCTCATATTCAGGCCCGTCGTTCCCGCGCCGCCGCTACAACCTTCTGCGCCGCGTCCGCCATATTGGCTCCGGAAATAATCGGTAGCCCCGACTCCGCTAATATCTTTTTTCCGAGATCGACGTTAGTGCCTTCCAGGCGCACGACCAGCGGCACTTTCAATTGCACTTCGCGCGCCGCCGCGACGACGCCGTTGGCGATAACATCGCATTTCATAATGCCGCCGAAAATATTCACCAGGATAGCCTTCAAACCAGGGTTCTTGAGCATGATCTTAAACGCCTCGGTGACTTTTTCTTGCGTGGCGCCGCCGCCGACATCCAAAAAATTCGCCGGCGAGCCGCCATAAAATTTGATGATGTCCATGGTTGCCATCGCGAGACCGGCGCCGTTAACTAGGCAACCGATGTTGCCGTCGAGTGAGATATAGGAAAGGTCGAATTTCGACGCTTCGATTTCCGCCGGATCCTCTTCGTCGAGATCGCGCAGCGCGACGATGTCGGGATGGCGAAACAGCGCGTTGTCGTCGAAGTTGAATTTTGCGTCGAGGGCGATGACTTTCCCATCGCCCGTCAGGATCAGCGGATTGATTTCTGCCAGCGACGAATCAGTCTCATCGAATGCTTGATATAACCCTTTGAGCACGCCACGAGCCGCGCCCACGCTGGCTTCTGGCACGCCTATCTTGCGCGCGATGGCATCGGCTTCGGCGTCTTTCAAACCGATGCCGGGATCGATGAACACTTTGTGTATCTTTTCCGGTGTGTGTTCGGCCACGGCTTCGATATCCATGCCGCCTTCGGAACTCGCCATCAGCGCCACGCGCTGGGAAGCGCGATCCACCACCATGCCGACATAGAGTTCTTTCTTGATATCGGCGCCCTCTTCGATCAACAAGCGGCGGACCTTCTGGCCTTCCGGCCCGGTCTGGTGGGTTTTGAGTTGCATGCCGAGAATTTGGCTCGCGTATTGCCTTACTTCCTCCAGCGATTTTGCGACCTTGACGCCGCCGCCTTTGCCGCGTCCGCCGGCATGGATCTGCGCCTTCACCACCCAGACTTTTCCGCCCAGGGTCTCGGCGGCTTTCACCGCCTCATCGACGGAAAAACACGGCATGCCGCGCGGCACCGGCACGTTAAATTTGCGTAAAACTTCCTTGCCTTGGTACTCGTGAATTTTCATCGTCGATTAGGATTTAGTTTCTGCTGCATTGGCGACATCGGGTTGATACCAGCGCGGATAAAATTTGGCGACGACGGGCCCACGCGTATCAAGCGCGTGACAGCCATCGAGTTGGAATGGTTTTTTTTCGGGATCAAACACTTTTGCGCCGCCGTTACCGTACATGGACTGAATCGCCGCGGGCGCCATCGACCCCAACAGTTCCGTCATGTGCGCACAGCCCTTGAGCTTGCCGAATAAACCCGCAAGAAAAACGCGAAACCCAGCAGCAATTTTTTGACCTTTGAGCTTCTCGCGATAGTCCGGTGTGATTTTGTTGCATTCGTCCTCGTAGGGCATGCCGTCGGTTACGGCGAAGGCGTCGACGATATTCATTTCACCGTCCAGCGTGAGGCGTATTTTCATGTCATGCACCGGATCGCCGGCCTTGCGCGAAAAATGTGCGGCATTGATGTCGAAATTTTTGACGTCGGTGAGATGGCCTTCAAGTTCGAACAAACCGTCTGCACGCTCATAACCGTCGATTTTAATGGTGCGCGTATGCAAAAGCCGGCGGTTGACAGCGGAGTTCGGTAGCGGCATAGAAACCTTTATTTACTTGATCAGCGTGACCGGCACAGCGCTTAAATGGATGACCTTGGTGGCCACGGAGCCGAGCACAAAATCGGAAATCGCGCCCATTCCGCGGGTCCCCATGACGATCTGATCGATGCCTTTCTCCTTTGCATATTGAGCGATGGTTTCCGCCACGTGGCCGACATTGATGTGGTGGCTGAAGGGAACATTGGCTTGGTTAAGGCGCTCCTCAACCGGTTTCAAAACCACATGGGCTTCATCGCGATAGTAGTCGTTCAATTGGTTTTCGCTGATAAACATCTTCACATGGCCGGAGATGATAGGCATTTGCACGTTAAGCACATGAATATCGATACCGGGCTGGTCGTTGGCTAGCCGGATAACGTGGTCTATAGCGCGGTTAGCACTTTCCGAACCATCAACGGGTACAAGTATTTTCATCGCTTTGCCGCCTTATCGCTTGTTTGCGGCCGAGGGTTCGCCTGCCGCTAAGTCCACTAACGGTACGGCTTGCTTTTTTATCCGCGAAGCCAGCCATTTACCCACTATAACCACGAACACTGCGCCCAATATCGGCAACCAGATGTGTAAATAGTGAGCCTTTTGTTCGATCCAAGTTGCGATCGCGTTATCGGTTACCGCCATTTCACCGGCTACATAGCCTAGAAGCCCGGCGCCGATGGTAATAATCACCGGGAATCGATCCATGGCCTTCATGATTACCGAGCTGCCAAAAATAATAATCGGAATGCTAATCAGCAAACCAAGCACAATGAGTGTGACATTACCATGTGCCGCCCCGGCGATGCCGATCACATTATCCAAGCTCATGACAAAGTCGGCGATAATGATCGTGCGAACCGCGGCAATGAGGTTATCGTTGGCGGAAATTTCTTTCCCATGCTCCTCTTGCGGCGCAATTAACTTAATGCCGATCCAGAGCAATAACAAGCCGCCGACGATCTTAAGATAAGGCCATTTCATTAAGCTGGCGGCGAACAATATTAAAACTACGCGCAGTAAAATCGCCCCTGCCGTGCCGATCAGCACGCCAAGTTTGCGCTGCTTCTCGGGCAAGGAGCGGCATGCCAGCGCGATTACCACGGCGTTATCGCCGGACAAAACGATATCGATTCCGATAATTTTCAACAGCCCAGCCAGAAAATCGGGCTCAAATAACGAATCTAGCATATCGAATAATGGAATTCTTGGCGCGAAGCCTTAAAATAGAACGATGGGGAACAATTGGATACAACGCGTGTGGTAAGGCCAGAATTCTCGCTGATTTCGAAGTTTCGGGCAAGTTTGCGGCTCGGCGCGATGGCGTTCGTCACCTGGATGAGCGCTAGCCTTCCGGCTGCCGCTGCTAATCAGGACGAGCAATTTCTCGCCGCGGAAGAAGCCTTTCGCATCCGCGACATCAAGGCGCTGGAATACTATGTCCAGGCGCTGAAGGATCACCTGCTCGCTGATTATCCACGCTACTGGCTGTTGCAACTGACCTTGAAAGACGCCGACCCAGCGCAGGTGAACGACTTTCTCACGCGCTATCCCGACGGCCCATTAGCGGAACGCTTGCGTATCGATTGGCTCAAGCTGCTCGGTCAGAACGAAGAGTGGGACTCTTACACCGCCCAGTTCCCAAAACTTAGGCAAGAAGATGCCGCCTTGACCTGTTACGAGTTACAGCGTCGCGTTGCGCAAGGCGATAAGGAGGCGGTTAAGCTTGCTCATCCGCTGTGGTTCGCCGGCCGCAGCCAACCGGAAAGCTGCGATCCGCTGTTTGCTCAACTGCTAGGCGAAAATCTCCTATCCACCGATGATGTGTGGGCGCGTATCCGCCTCGCCGCGATCGCCGGTAACGCCGATGTGTTAAGCGCGGCGAACAGCTATCTGCCCGCGAGTGAAATAATAGATATGAAAGCGCTCGACAAGGCGCGCCGCTCGCCCAGCGCCTACCTGGCGAAGAAATCTTTGTCGTTTAAGACCCGCGCGGCTCGCGAGATCGTCATCATCAGTGTGTTGCAGATCGCGCGCAAAGATCATGGGCAAGCGGCGGTGCATTGGAGCGCGATGTCGCCGCGCTTCCCCGACAACGACCAAAAAGACGTGTGGGGCCAGATCGGTTTTCACGCCGCCTGGGCCCAGGACCCCGCGGCCCTGACGTGGTTCAAGAAAGCGGGCGATGGGCCGTTAAACGATACCCAGCTTTCTTGGAAGGTGCGCGCTGCCTTGCGCGCGCAAAGCTGGCCAGATGTGTTGGACGCCATCGAGCACATGTCGGCGGCCGAACAGCAACTCGCAACCTGGCGCTATTGGAAAGCGCGGGCGTTAAAGCAGCAGGGTAAAACCAACGAGGCTAGAGACTTATTTTTGCCGCTGTCGCAGGAATTCGGCTTCTATAGTCAATTGGCGTCCGAGGAAATCGGCACGGTGATCAACAATCCCAAGGAAATTTGGAAACCCACCGCCGATGAACTTAAGGCCATGGAAGAATCGACCGGAGTGAAGCGCGCGCTCTATCTCAATCGGCTGGGCCTGTGGCAGGATGGTGTCAAGGAATGGAATGTCGCGATGCGCGGACTCGACGACAAACAACTGCTGGCCGCCTCGGAAATCGCGAATCGGGCGGGGTGGTACGATCGCGCCATATATGCGGCCGAGAAAACCCAAACCTTACATGATTTCAATTTGCGCTATCCAACGCCGTTTCGCAACGAACTGAGCGCCGGCGCGAAACAAAATCAACTCGACGAAGCGTGGGTGTATGGCATCGTTCGACAGGAAAGTCGTTTTTACTCAGAAGCAAAATCCCGGGTCGGCGCGATGGGGCTGATGCAATTAATGCCTGCGACGGCGCGATGGATCGCACAAAAACTCGGGATTAGCGACTTTCACACCCGCGATGCGACCACCGTCGACACCAACACTGCTTTCGGCACCTATTATCTGCGTCACGTGTTGGACGACCTCGGGCATCCGGTCTTGGCCACGGCGGGGTACAACGGCGGGCCGAGCCGCGCAGCGCGATGGCGCGATGTCAAACCGTTGGAAGGCGCCATCTACATTGAATCGATTCCCCTTAGCGAAACCCGTGACTACGTTAAAAAAGTCATGGCCAATGCCACGACCTACTCGGGTATCCTGGGCCTAAAATGGCAATCGCTCAAGGACCGCTTGGGACTCATTCCCGCCCGCTCCGGTGCGACTGAAGAAACGGTCAATTTGCAGGTCGAAGCGCAATAGCGAACTTATCTAATATGACGTACAAGCGTATCTGCCTAATCGGCGGCACCGGCTTTGTCGGCCGCCACATCGCCCATCAACTGGTGGAGCGCGGCTGTGACGTTCGGGTATTGACCCGCGATCGCGAGCGGGCGAAACATTTGCTGGTGCTGCCGTCGGTGGAAGTCATCGCGGCCAACGTTCATGATTCTGCTCAGTTGCAGCAACAATTGACCGGCATGGACGCGGTGATTAATCTTGTCGGCATCCTCCACCAAAGCCGCAAAAATTCGTTCGACCATGCCCACGTTCAACTCACGCAGAAGATACTCGATGCCTGCCGCGCCGTGGGCGTGAAGCGTGTGTTACACATGAGCGCGCTAGCAGCCACCTCAGATGCGCCAAGTGTCTATCTGCGCAGCAAAGCCGAAGCGGAACAGCGCGTGCTCGCTTTTCAAACAGCAGAGAATGGCGAGACGACGATCTTTCGCCCTTCGGTGATCTTCGGTCGCGGCGACAGTTTTATCAATCTGTTCGCGCAGTTGATCAGATCCTTACCCATCGTGGTTCTCGCCTGCCCTAACGCGCGTTTTCAACCGATACACGTGGAAGATGTTGCTCGTGCGTTTGTCGACAGCCTCGATCAATCCCATACCTTCGGGCAGGCTTACGATCTCTGCGGCCCAAAAGTTTATACGCTGCGTGAATTGATCACCCTGATCGCAGCGCTCCTCGGCAAGCGCCGACCCATCATCGGCCTCAGCGATCGCCTCTCTTATTTGCAAGCGTGGCTGATGGAATGGCTGCCGGTCAAACTCATGACCCGCGACAACTATTACTCGATGCAAGTGGACAGCGTCTGCAACTGCGACTTTCCCTTCGATTTTCAGCCGAGCACGCTGGAAAGCATCGTACCGGATTATTTGAACGGCGAGTCACCGCGGGGTAAATACGCGCTGTTTCGGAACCGCGCCGGCAGATAGCAGAATCGTAGGGCGGGAACCCATCCCGCCAACTCGACATTGTTGTTTGGCGGGATGGGTTCCCGCCCTACCCTATGCCTGGAGAACCGCATGGATATTGGGTCACAAGGCATCCCAGGCCAGGAGGCCCACTGGTATTGCCTCCTGGCTTACTTGCGATTTATTCGAGTCTTGGGAAAATCGTAGTTGGGATTTCCCGTGCTGAAGTCCAGGTCCGTCAGCCCGGGATTGATTTGGATGTTGGTATAGCGATAGTGCTCGATTAAGCGATCGTCCCAATCGTAGACCTTCACGGCCACCGGCAATTTCCACTCTTCGTCTATCGTGACGATCGCGCGGTAACAATAATATTGTTTTGCCGGATCCTTAGGCAAAATTCCTTCGATCACCTGCATGGTGCGGCCGTTGTCCCGCGTAGTACCCAAATCGCGCAGCTCCAACTCACCCAATTGATTGGCTTTTTCGAAAGTCGAGATAATCAATTCGATGATGCGCCCGATACCGATTTCGTCGAATGGATGCCGGCTGCGATTCATGATCGTCGGGCCATCGGGTAGGCAGCAACACGGTGAAATGCCCCGACAACCAACCGGGTTCGTGAACCAACACTTTGTCGTTGTCGCGCCCCTTTACGAAAATCGCTTCGCGGCCCTTGCCCGATTCTGATAGCCAACGCATGTAGACCTGCAATGGCTCGCGGAATTTTAGCGCGATGGTTTCCTCCGGCCGCGGCTTACCGCGCAACACTTCGCCGCGCGAGAAGGTCGCGGTGTAGTCTTTCACAGAAGCGTACGCGGCCGGCATTTGTTGAATCCACTGCAACAAGTCTTCCGCGCTCTTTACCATGCACGAGGTAGAAATGAGGCACATAAATAGCACTGAGCGCAACAGCATCGCGTTATTGGATTCCAAAAATCTTAGGAACTATTTTCTCGGCGGGCAATCGGGCCGAATCGGATAGGGCTGTATCCTTGGTTTTTTACATTGGAAACCGAGTTCGTTGACGCCGAAATAGCCGCGGATACTGCGACAGGTTTCTTTATTCATCGGATACACGTAGCCATACCAGCAGCAAACACCCTCGGCCGCCCCGACACCGGCGGTGGCCACAAATTGCGGCTGGCTATCGATGCTGTTTAATATTGTTAGCAAGCCCTGGAACGCGCCCCGGCTCTTCGGTGCGAATTTGACATTCAATGTACAACTTTCACCCGGTGCGATGGATTGATCGACACAACCTTGCGCGAAGAAGGCGCGAGGTTCGTCCAGGGTGATGCGATTGATGCGCATGGGAGCGGTTGAACGATTCGTCAGTTGAATACGTTTTTCTTGCGCGATGCAGACTTCCTGTTCGCCGAACTCCAATCGATTTGCGTCCAGGGTCAAGCTGCCACCACTGGAAGGCGGCGGCGTACTCGTATCGACTGCGACCTTGTCCGGTGGTGGTGGAGCAGTCCCGGCAGGCGCCTCTGCTGACAAGCTTACCCCCCAGTTGGTTAGCACCGTCTGCACGATCGAAGCGGGTACGGCAAGCCCGAATCCTTGATTCAGTCCCATAACCAGGCCCACTACTTGATTATCTTTAATGACAGGACCACCGGAGTTTCCTTCCTCGAGGTCTTTCGAGAGAACGATATTGCGGCCCTCCAACGACACAACGCCTACGCGCAACACGCCCCAGGATGCCACGCCGCTGGGAAAACCGATGGCCGAGACCTGGTCTCCCCCACTTTTCAACTGCACGGCGGCGCCCAACTTCAGTGCCAACAGCCCCGGCGGAAGATTTTCTTTTCCCCTTACGACCAACAGCGCCAGACCTTGCAGATCCCCACCTTCTATCTTACGGACTTCGGCCTTAACTGAGACGTTCTGGCGCGTGAAAAATTCCACCTGTGGGGAAGGATCGCCTTCTACCACGTGGGCCGCCGTCACGACGTAGGCGATATTCGGTTCCAGTTTGACAATAAATCCAGCGCCGGTTTTGCGTTTACCTTCGAACACCGAGCTGATCTTGACCACACCAGCACGTAGCGCATCGATATCTTCGCCGCTCGCACTCAGGCTGAACAACAATATCCATGCCGCCAGGATTACACCAGACAAGCGCCAGGTCACAGCTTGAACTCCTTGTAGAGTTTGTAGGCTCCAAGAGTCACGGAAAATACCCATACCAAAATAGTAAATAGCACTGTTGCTTTGGAACCATACCAGAGTGTATCGAAACGCGTCAGCCGCCGATCTTCTTTAGCGGCGCCGGCCAAGGTTTGAATGTGGCCGGCAACACCTGATAAACCCAAGCGAATTTGTTTTCCATCTTGGGCTAAACCGAGGTGGGTGATAAAAAATCGATCCAATCGGTCGAGCCCCAGGAAATCATACGGATCGATGACGACTTTGTCTTTATCGGGAAAATCGGGATAGCGGATTTCGCCCGCCGTCACGAGGCTGGGTTCTCGACCGCCACTTTGATTTTGCCGCGTGAGCTCGATGTCGCGAATCGGCGCACCGGTTTTGGATAATAATTCGATCGCTGAGTTTTTAACCGGAGTTACGGTCAACACCAACGATTTCGGCAAACTCCGCACGTCGATGAGCGGGCTATCTTGTGCGAGCTCTGCCCGTAAAGTGATGGCATTACCTTGTGCGGCCTTCGCTAAGCTGCCCTCCAACAGGGTGTGCGAGGCGTATAAACGAAATACCTTCACCGGCAGCACGGCGGGCGCCAAGTTTTGTCCCTCAAGTCGCAAGGTCAGGCCAGCCCCGCCGAGGGTTTCCAATATCACTTGCGTTCCGGGGTCGGCAGAAATTGCTTCGAGCCTCCCCGCGGCTCCCACCGCACCTTCGTCGCTGAGGATCGTAACAATCGGCAAATCTTCCTTGCGGCCACGCAACACGATAGCCTCGTCGACGGCGACCGCATTCCACGGTGTGCCTGAGCTACCGCCTTGGGTCGGGTCGGAATCAGAAACTTCCAAGCTTGCCGGCTTGAAGCTAATACTGTTGAAACTTTCAATACTCAGCGACTGAAACCCCACCGATTGATCGAGTATCGGTACTTGCTGGGAACCCGCGAGGGTAAACGCAACGCGGTCTACCACGAGGTCGATCTGCACGCGAGTGGGCATACGCCAATTCATCAGCGCAAGAGCAGCGGCCACCATGACGATGCTGGGCAACACCAACATGCCAAACAAATAAAAGGCTTTCTTGGATATCCCGCTTCGTGCGCCGGTGACTTCCCCGGCGCCGCGAATAATCTCAGTTTTAGCATCGAGAGCATCAGTCGACTTTTCCGAGATCGGCTGGCCGCCGTTGCCAGGGGTGGGACTCAAGCGTGTTGCTATGCTGTCCAACAGCCGCTGAAATTCCTCGTGTGGCGCATCCGGATGCCAATCGGCAAGGTTCGCGGCCTGCAGCCGTTTGAATTCAAGCGGCAACTTCAACTCACGCTCCAGCACCACGGGAAGCAGCATCTCACGACCGACACCATCGGACGCCTCAGCTCTAACCCAGCGAGATTCGATCGAATGTTTGGTCCAAAGCACAACGACGCATTTTGCCTTGGCAAGATTCTCCTCGATCACTCTATCGAAATGCTTGCCGAAGGGGATTTGACGATCCCACCATACCGACCAGCCCTTTGCGGTGAACGCGGCGGCGATTTGTTTTGCCCGTTCGCGGTCCTCGCTAGCGTAGCTGATGAAGATATCGGCCATGGATTGAGATGATTTTTATTGTCTTTATAACATCGACCAGCGCTACTTCAATCGCGGTTGATGATGGAACAGTACCACCTGGTTGAGCGGGTCGTTGGTGTTGAGCATGTAGCCGCTGACGATTAATTTATACGCGCCCTCGGGAGGGGACGGGTTGGTCGCGTCCCATTTAATCCAGAATGGCCGGCCGCCACGCTGCGATGCCAAGGATTGCACCGGTATGCCGTCGCCACCTTTCTCGGGATAGATCACGGCCTTGATCTTGGCGTCTCCACGCAGCTTAAAGGCAAAACGATAACCGCTGATTTCCCTGGGGTACTGAGACTGATAAAAAATAATCGGAGCAACTTTTTCTATCGCGCGCGGTTGCGGGCTTTCTAGGCGCGCCACCGTGCCGAGGTCGTTGATGGTGAGATCGGTGAGGCGACCGATGACATCTTTAGTCGGCCAATCGAAGACGTTATCGAAACCCGCTTGCCAGTTACCCTTAGGCTCGACATTGTCCAGCCAATAATAATGCTTGTAGTCCAATTCACGCACGGTCAAAAACACCCGCGTCGGGCGCTCCAGAAAGAAACGCGCATAGAAATGTTCGCCTAGTTTCTCGGCGGGTTCCGGGAAGTCGACCTGGGCGGACAACAGTTCGATATCGAATCCGGACACAGGTTTGGCTTTAATGCCCTCGCTTCTGTTGGCGCGTTTTTGGTACGTGAGGTCTTGCGCCCAAGCCAAAGACGCACACAAGGCGGCGCCTAACAATAACCATAACCGCAATGATCCGATGCTCTTCACGGCGATGCTCTGTATTACAAGGTTTTAAGGTACTCGATCAAGGTCATTTTCTCATCCTCGCTCAACGCCGTGCCATATTCGTGGCCTTGGTTGCCATTACCTCGTAGCGCGGTGTCGTGTTTCGTTCCGGTACGCTCGGCGTCAGCGCCTTCGGTTATGAAGCCAACTTTCGTTTGATCAAACACGTCATATCCGCGATAAAACACTTTCGGGCGGTTGGCTGCCGGCTGCAATAAATCATACAACGTCGGCACGGAACCGTTGTGCAAATACGGCGCTTCAAGCCAAATGCCGTCGAGGAATTGAATGATATAGCCTTTCAAATCTTCTTCCACCAAACCTTTGCGCTCCAAACCCATGTCCTTCACTACTTTGTTGGCAGCGATCGCCGCGGATTTATTCCAACTATCGAGGCGACCGCGATCGGTGCCGATTTCCGCGATCGGCAAGCTGGTGCCGGTGCGCTCACTGGCGTGGCACGCGGCGCAGTTGGTATCGAATATTGCCTTGCCCTGCGCGGCCTTGGTGTGATCGATAGAAAACGGGTATTTCGGCGCCGGCAGGTTGCCGAGGTATTCGTGCAGCCACTTCACCTCGCCCAAGAATTTCTCTTTGTCCCGCGGCGCGGCGCCGAGCAAACCCATGGCCGAATCCATGATGACCGAATAGGCGTCGTGGCTGTCACCGGCGTAATTCATGCGATGGCCTTTGTCCCATTTGTATTTCTGCAAATTCCAATTGGACGGCATGTCGGTCGGGCCGAAGGTATCGTCCATGGGGAGTTTGATCATGAAATACTTGGTGAGGTTCATCGCGTCGTCGCGGCCTCGGCCCCAATCGGGAAAATCTTTGCGGTAAATCCAGGCAAATTGCTTTTCGCGTTCGATCAAACGCTGTTTCATGATCGGGATGATAAAAAAACGATAGAGTCCTTGGTCGATTAAATCGAGCTTGGTCACGAGATTGATCTCGCGCATCAAGTTGTCGGCATTGAAGCGCGGGTCTTTGGCGCAGTCGACTAGGAATCTAAAAAAGCCTTCGATATCGGCGGTATGCGATCCACCCGCGGCGACGAAGGTTGGAATTTCGTCCGGCTTGGAACGATAACTGGTCGTGTGACAGCCGGCGCAGTTGTTTGCCACGCGGGGAAAACCTATGGTTTTTTTGCTGAAACCGATGGGCACGTCCATGCCCTGCTCCCACGGCACGCCCAGACCCGCGTAGCCGCCGGGCTTGGGAATTTTTTCCGGGAACATGCGCGGCAACACGTACCAGATCCAGTAGGGAATTCCCGCGTCGAACTCGGCGCCGATCGAGCCATATTTAAAGCGCATTTCCGGCGTCGCCGTGACCCAAGCCTCTTGTGGATGCTCGCGGAAGCCGCGATCCCAGGCGATGTAGCCGCCGATAGCGGCGAGGATCACAAGTAGCAGCAGAATGAATTTCCTTCGACTTTTTGGTTTTTTCTCACTATCAGTCGCGAGCATGATATCTCCGTTCAACCCTCAATCAGCCTAGCCGTAGGGTGGATCAAGTCCCGTCGGACGGATCACCATCTGTGCCTCGGTGGATCCGCTGCGCTTGATCCACCCTACCACCGACGCTAATCTAAAACGTTTTCAGAAACTCAACCAGCGCATCTTTCTCTTCCGCACTCAACTCCGTGCCGTAATATTTCCCTTCGTGCCCACCATTACCGTTGCCCGGAATCGCCGTATCGAAACGAAAATACTTGCGTCCGCCTTCTTCAGCGACATCCGAAACGAAGCCCATTTTGACCGGGTCGTATACATCGTAGCCGCGATAAAATTCCTTCGGCCGGTTATCGCCGATTTCGAGCAGGTCACGCAAAGTCGGCACCGAACCGTTATGCAAATAGGGGGCGCGTAACCAAAGTCCATCGAGCGGCATGTTGGCGTAGCCGAAGGTCTTGCGGTAATGGCAAAAGCGATAGGGCGTGCCGGCATAGGGCGTGCCCATGTTGACCGCGAGCACGTAGCTAAACGAATCCAGGCGGCGCCGATCCGTGGCGATGTCTTCGATGCGAGTAATCTTGCCGACCTGAGGCCCGTAAATATCCTCGGACTCACCGGGCTTCAGGCACTCGGTTTGCGGCAAACCCTCTTTCGGCGCGAACGCCTGACCATCGGCGCCGTGGCACGAAGCGCAATACTCGGTATAAATCTTTCCGCCTTGCGCCACTTTGGTTTTATCGATTGCATAGGGGAAAGCCGGCTGCTTTATGTCGCGCAACCAGGCCTCCATGCGGCCGATCGATTCCAGATCGATGGTGGGCGGTGTGGCGCCGGTGGCGAACGCGGCGTTCTTATTGCGTTCGACCACGTTGCCGTTGTTGCCGTCCCAGTGCAAATGCATGCCGGTTTTCTGGCGCTGGTTCCACACGGAAGGAAAATCGACGGGCGCTTGAACTTCGTGCTCGGGCAGTTTGGCAAACGGAAAATTAAAATAACCCGCTTTACCGGGGTTGAACGTATCGACACGGCCCGGTCCCCAGTGCGGTTCTTGCTGCGCCCACTCAAAGCGTTTCCGCAGCGACAGCAAGCGATCGCGCATGATCCAGATCGCGACCGGATACACCAAGTAACGATCGATCACGCTGAGACTCTCTTTGTTTTTTGTCATCAGCCGGTCGATCTCCGGCACGATGTAGTCCGCACTGAATTTCGCATCGGCGCTGCAGTTGAAGAAAAACATTTGGAACGCCAGCATGTCAAGCGTGTTCGCCGGCATGCCGGTATACACCTTGGCGACGCTTTGCGGCGTATCGCGCACGGTGCTGGTGTGACAGGCGCCGCAATTCAGGAACACGCGATCGATGCCGAGATTGCGCCGCTTCGAAATGCCGATGGGAAGTTCTTTGTTTGCTTCGTAGACCATGCCGAACGCCGCATAGGGCGTGGCTTCTGGGGCAGGCATGCCTGCGGGCAAGTATTCACGGCACACCTGGGGCAGTGCCTGCCAAATCCTAAGCGGGAAGCCGACGGTACGCTCGCCGCCGGTGGAACCATACTTGAAATGCTCTTCGGGATTGGCGTAATAAGCGGTGCGATCCGGTAGAAAGCGCAGCGCCGCGTAGAGGCCGATAATCAACGGCACGCCGATCGAAATCACCAGCCACAACCACAGCCGCCGATACCATTTCACTCGCGACAACTGCGTGCGCGACGGCGAGGACGGATAGGCTTCTTCGAGTTTTGCCATGGTATTGAGTTCCTCTTATTCTCGCTTCGGATCGTTAGTGCAGCGCACAGCTCGGCAACGCTTCATAACTGCGGTTGACAAATTTCTCCGGCGCCTGCCGCAAATCGTGATGAACGAACGGCGCGAGATACGTGCGCATCGCAGCAATGGCCACGCTGGCCGCCCATTGTTGCGCCGGCATTGTTAAGCCCGTGGCAGGCGGCATGGGCGTTTTCGGCCGTTGCTCCGGTGCAACATCCCACATGGAAAGGCGGAAAACAATTCGATCGGCGCAACGCTTGAGTTCGCCTTCGACACGCGCCGTGGTTCCATGCATGAAATTGGGCGGAAACGATTCCTTCGTTGCGTGGCAACGGGCGCAATAGGCATAAAAAGGTGCGAGGTTCGCGGCAGGCGAACCTAGGATGGTGGCGTCGTCATCGTCCGTTAACGCGGGTGACAAAGCGGAATTTTGTTGGCAGCACGGATAGAAATCCGTGACGCCGAGCGAGCGCAGCAACGCTCGCAACAACGGCTCGCGCTGGATGGTTGGATTATCGAGCGCTACTTGCCCGGCGGGATCGTCGAGCATGCGCTCGATGGCGGTATCGAGCGCCACATAGCCGGGCGATGCAAAACTATCTTGCTCTACGCTATCTGGATTCCCACCGAGTTGCAGTTTATCGGCGAGTAACTCGATGTCGGCGTCACTGAAGAATTCACCGATGCCTTTGATCAAGCGGTAACGATCGGTTTCGAATTGCCAAATTTCTTTGTGGCCCCGGGGCAACAGCGGCTCAAAACGCGCGGGCACATGGGCCAAGCGTTCCGAATCGGTAAACTGCAGCGGATCGCGGTTGGGGATGTCGTTGTTAGGGATTTTTATTCCATCCGGCCAATTCAATAGCCAATTTCGTTGCAGCGGGGCTAAGTACCCATGCACAAACGCCGCCGAACGCTGATCGAAACTTCGTTCGCCGGTCAGTCGATATTGCAGCGCCGCGCGGAGCGCTTGTGCGCGGCACGTTCGCGCTTCGCGAGCGACCTCGCCGCAGCCAGTGCGCCACAATGACTGATAGGCAGCAAACAGATTCGCTCGATCGGTTGCATCGTCGATCGCGTTCGGCACATCGACGCCGACCGTGATGGGCAAGCCGAGGAAATCTTCGCGCGCCGATTTGAGCCGCCGCGCGATCTCGGGATTGGCATTGGTCTCGTCCCACACTTGCCGGGAAAAAATCGGCGCCTGGTTCTGGTGGCAGCTCATGCAGATCGCACGATTCCCATAGAACACGTGCGGCGCAGTGTCCCTCCCATAATCTTTCACCAGTTGAAACTCGAAACGACCCGCTGCGTCGTTGTAGCTGATCACTTCGATAAGATTCGCCCGCTCTTGATAACCAAGATAGAGCCGGTCTTTGAGCAAGGGGAAAAAATCTTTTGTGAGCCGGGCTGGATCCGTATTGAAGGCGATCACCATGCGCGGATACTTAAAGAACTCCGGCGCTGCGGCGGTGCGTTGTAAAGACCGCCCCAGCGGAATCAGCACAGCTTTGTAACATCCCCCCTCTTCGTTCCCGCAACCGGCGCGAACGGAAAGTTCCGATAATAATTTCGGAAATGGAAACGGTATGTCCCACCCACCCGTTGCTGTTTTGTTCATCACCAGCCGATCGAAAAGCGAACGTCCGACGGGCGGTAAGTTCGCCCCGGAGTCCGTTAGTAACCCAGCGACCTCACTATTAGGCGGCAAAGCCATCGCGTCCATCGACCGGCTCGACGAACCCATGGACAACTCGTCAGCGCCATGGTACGCGATGTGCTTTGCCACGAACAGCGACTCAGCGAGAATGATAAACATCGTACAAAACGAGGCCCACGCCGCCGCTTGCTTCATGCATTACTTGGCGGCCATCACCTTGCGCGGCTGCGTTCCGGTCCAGCAATCTTCCTGGCTTAGTCCGGTTTTAGTGAAGGACTCGCCGTCGCGTTTCGCGATCTCGTCGTTCACCAAGGTAAAATTAAGGATAAAAATGCGATCCAAATAAGCACGTCCCAAATAAAAGCCCGGTCTGACCATGCGTATCTCATCGCGGACCTTGAAGCCGCGCCGGCCGGCAAGGAAATCGGGTTTCTCCATGTAGCCGGGTAGATCGTCGGTGAACGCGTAGTCGATGATGATGGATTCGCGGCGCGAATCCATCAAGCTCTGCCCGCAGTACAGCTTGGCGGGGAATAGCAGCCAAGCGTCTTTTCCTTTGACATCGATTTTTTGCGGCTCACCGTCGACCAATCCCATGGTGCGCAACAGATTGATATCCTCGATCCGATTTCGCAATACGCGTTCGTCGCGATAGAACACTTTGCCTTTCCACAGTGTTTCGCCGATGAGATCGAGTTTTTTGCCTTTGAGTTGCACGACCAGTCCCGGCAGTCCACCGACGATTTCCGAGAGCCGCAACTTGCCGCTGCCGCCGCGGGGAAAAAACAAATCGCCTTCGAATGCGCCGTCGGGAATCGGCCCCGCCGTCAAGCGCGCGTAGATTTGATCGATCTCTTCCTGATCCAACTTCGAGAGATATCGCGGCGTGATCTTATCGAGCTCCGCGGTAGTAAGCGGATGTTTGCTTTCGAGTAACGCGAAATCCGGTTTCGATTGATAGTCGGCGCCGTAGGTCGCGAACTTTATATCGGGTTTAGGCGTGAACAAAGATTGAATGTAGTCGCAACCCGTCAGACCCAGTAGGGCGCACATTATTATCGTTAAACGTAGACGCATATCGTGATTTCCTCGCGGTTACATCGTGGCCAAGAACGCGATCAACGCATTCTTATCGCCGGTCGGCAAACTCTCGCCGAAGCGATGGCCATCGTTTTCGATATCGGCGGTGCAAGTGCTATAGGCCTCGAGTATCTTCGGATTCTTGCCGACGGCCGCGATCATGCTTGCGGGATCCTTTAATATCTGGCCGACGGTATCCACCAATGCTTGAGTGAGCGCCTTGCCTTCGGCATCACCCAGTTGCTCGACGAGTTTTTTCTCTAATGCGCCGCGGTCTTTTTTCGCCAGAACCAAATCATTTACGAACAGCTTGTGCTGGAAATTGCCAAGCAAACCCGCCGCAGTCCCGGCTGGTATTTCTAGTTTGAACCCTATGATCTGTTTTTCTTCCGTACCGTCCCACAGCTTAGGCCCCATATCCAACACCACCGGGAAATTGAAGCGCGTGATTTTTTTACCGCGGGTATCGGGATTCAACAATTGGCGCATGGATTCGACGTAGAGGTTGAATCGTCCGTCGACACTCGGATCCATCGGCCAGCACGCAGGCTGCTTATCTTCCGGCAACAGCGGAAAATTATTAGCGCTCGCGTCGGCATAGCGCAAGCGGTAAAAATCGTTTGCTTTGTTACCGGGCTGACCGCACAGCTCCGGGCCGATGGCATTGTTATGCATGAACGGCGCGTGCGCCCACAAACTCAACAAAGAAATACTGCGATAGTAGCCGCGGCCACCGTCGCGCCCCTCCTTGATATTAGGATCGGGCGCTTGCTTACGCAGCGTTTCGGAACCGTATTGCTGGTAGATGTGACCGGCCATGTGGTTGGAGTGGAGCGCGCGGCAACGATAGGTGCCGACCTCGGTCGCCTTGACCGGCTGATCGCTGCCGAGCCAATCTTCGCGCAGGCCGTTGGCGGCGACTTTGCGGAAATCGCGGTTCTTGAATTCGTTGCCGACGGTTTCCGGGATGCTCGAATGGCAACGGGCGCAATTCTCCGCGAACACCGTGCGGCCACGCTCCACCGCGCCGCTGCCGAAGTCTTTTTCAAGATCAGTCACCAGCGCTTCATAGCTGTAGGATGCATCGCCCTTTACCTGACCGCGCGCAACCTGCAAATCGGTGGCGTGCGCCTCTTTTGAGGCAAGAAAATTAAATATGTCCGGCAGACGATCTTCGATCGCGCGGAAGTTGGGACAATCGCGCCGGCACTGACCGATGTCGAACGGCGTCTGGCCGAAATTACGCTGCTGCGGATCGAGTTGGCGCAGATCGCTGAAATGATTCACCCAGCATTGTTCCGAGCAAGAGCCGATGTTGAAATACACCCGCTGAATGGCTTCCAGCTTGCCGATGGAATCTTCGCCGCCTTTCAAAATGTGATGAACACCGGATTCTTTCTCGAGTTTTTTCTCCCAGCATTTGCCATCACGACCCGGTTCGCACCAGCAGGTTTCCTCCATCGCACCGGCGGCACAACTCGCCGCCTTACGCCAGCGCCATATATCTTCGTCGTTAAAAGTGGGACGTTGGCGCAACGTTGATCAACGCGTTGATGGTGCCGGGATTGTTGACTTGGTCAGTCGCAATCGCCGAGGTGTCGTTGGTGCCGGGGCGAGCGTGGGAAAACACCTGCCACTCAAGACTGTCCATCGGCATGCCGGAGGTCAACATCTCCGACATGCGCGAATATTGATTGCCGACGGCGCCTTTGATGTTTTCCCATTTCGGGTTGGCGGTGTCTGAGGGCGGGTTGAGGGGATCGAAAGCGATATGACACGAACCGCACGACGTGCCGATCAAAAAAGGCGGCTCGATCGAACCGTCGGCCAAGCGCGAAACGCGCGAATCGGACAGTTGTCCGTCTTGCGAAAGTTTTTTGTTATAGCCATCCCAACTCGCCAAGCTGCCGTTCATCTTGACCCAGTTGTCTTTGTTGAAACGCGGATTCGGAAATTTGCGCACGCCCAACGCGCCGGTCGAGGTGCCGAACGCCAAATCGCAGGCACTGTGGCGTTGATCGATTTTGCCGTCTTTGCTGTGAATATCTTTTGCGTCCAACGCGGCATCTTTAAAATCGCAGGCAGGATCGCGGTAACCCGGCTTACCGACGAACTGCAATAACACATCGTCGCCGGCGCAATATTCGAAACCATAGGTTTCATCCAGACTCTTGGCGGGACAATTCTCCGAGCCGGGGGTGCAGCAACCGGGATCGTTGATCAAACCCCAGGCTTTGAAGCGATCGCCACGCTGATCGGCGCGCAGCACCCGATGCCAATCGATCAATACGCCAAGACGCTGGGGAAAGGTGTAGCCGTAGAAACGCGAGTTACCGGCGGTGGCGAAGTACCAGATGTGTCGTCCCGCGCGCTCGGTGTCGCTGAGACCTTCGTCCCCGGCGAAAAATCCGGGCGCCACGTAGGCGCTTGGAGGACCCGCCGCCTCGGTGGGGGTGGCCGCCGGCGCATCGGCCGCCTGCGCGACGCTGATTTTAGGATCGGGCCCGGGTTTCAGCCAGGTCGTGGCAACGACAAAAGCCGAAATGGCAGCCAAGGTCAAGATCGTTCGCTTCATGCGCTAACCCCCTAAACGTTGCGGCAATAGGGTAAGTGCTAAACCTACCCCGAGGTAACCGTTACTCTAACCGGTAAGACAGAAATTTGAATCAACCAAAGGTTGTAGGCCGAAAGAGATAGGCCGCAAGTCCGCTCTATGGCGGCTTTATGGAAGTCTTTAGGGTTTGTTGAAAATGTAGCGAGGATATGCGACGCGCACCGCGCGCAATAACCGCAGTAGTTTTCAACGAACCCTCAACGGTAAACCAACACCGGTATTGTTGTATGGGTCAATACTTTATGTGTTTCGCTGCCCATGAGCAAGCCCGCGATACCACGGCGGCCGTGGGACGCCATGAAAATCAAATCGCAGCCTTTGGCGTTCGCCGCATCTATGATAGCTTGATACGTCGCGTCGTTGGCGCTGGTGTACGCGTCGCAGACCACGCCGGCGGCACTCGCCTTTTGCGCGACATCGTCCAATATGCTCTTGGCTTGACTCTCGGTGAGAGACGAAAAGCTTTCCGGCGTCATGGCGTCGATAGGAATACCGCCTTCGTAGTACGGCACGCTGTACTCGGGCTGGGCATAAAATCCGGTAACGCGGGCATTGATCTCACGGGCAAACTCGATCGCTTTATCGACTACGCGATTCGACAGTTCCGAACCATCGCAAGGAATAAGTATGTGTTTGAACATAGCAACCCCTTCCAAAAAATCGAACGAACTCAGATATGATATTACCACCATGAAAGTGATACAAAGCCAATATCGCGCCGTGTCGCCTTACATCACCAAGGACGGCTCGGAAATTCGCGAACTGATGCATCCGAATGTCCAGGGCAATCACCAGCAAAGCTTGGCGGAAGCGACCGTCACGCCGGGCGCGCAAACCGCGTTGCATATGCATCGGATCACGGAAGAAATTTATCACTTTACCGCGGGCCGCGGCACGATGTACCTCGGTAGCGAAACGTTCGAGGTGGCCGCCGGCGATACTGTTGCCATTGCGCCGGGCACACCCCACTGCGTAAGCAATACCGGCGATGGGCCGCTGAAAATCCTCTGTGCCTGCGCACCCGCATATTCCCATGACGATACGTTCCTGTTGCCTTCGTGAGCGTTAAGCTCGGTGTCGACCTCGGCGGCACGAAAACCGAAATCATCGCCCTAGCCGATGACGGCAAGACCCTACTTCGCCGTCGCGTGCCTACGCCCGCCGGCGACTACCGGGCAACCCTGGAAATGATCAAACAACTGGTGGCGCAAGCCGACGCCGAACTCGGCGAGCGTTATCCCATCGGTTTCGGCACACCGGGATCGCTTTCGCCGGTCGACGGCAAAATGCGCAACTGCAATTCCACCTGTCTTAACGGCCAACCGCTGCGGGACGATTTGCATAAGATGTTGCTGCGTCCCGTCGCACTGGCCAACGATGCGAATTGCCTGGCGTTATCGGAAGCGACCGATGGTTCGGGCGCCGGCGCTCACACCGTGTTCGCGGTGATACTCGGGACGGGAGTCGGCGCCGGCATCGTTATCGGCGGTGAGGTGTTGCAGGGCGCGAACGGCATCGCCGGCGAATGGGGGCACAATCCCCTCCCTTGGCCGCGGGACGAAGAACGGCCCGGCCTGCGCTGTTATTGCGGCCGCAACGGCTGCATCGAGACATTTCTTTCCGGTCCCGGGCTAAAACAAGATCACGCCGAGGTTTGCGGCGACCAACTCGACCCGCAGGATATCGCGGCGCGTGCCGCCGCGGGAGACCCGACGTGCATAGCAACTTTACAGCGCTTTGAGGATCGCTTTGCTCGCTCCCTCGCGCACGTCATGAATATCCTCGATCCCGACGTCGTCGTGCTCGGTGGTGGCCTGTCTAATCTCACCCAATTGTATGAAACGGTGCCGCGCCTGTGGGGCCAATACGTTTTCTCCGACAACGTGCGTACCAAACTTGTACGGAACCGGCATGGCGATTCCAGCGGCGTGCGTGGAGCGGCGTGGCTGGCGGGGTCGATTAGCTAGCTAGGGTCGGTAGGACACCGCGTGATCGTGCACCATGCGTTTACCAAATATTTTTCGACCGGCTGAAGAAGCAATACTGGCGCGGCTCTCCGAGCATGCACTGTCGTGAAGCAAGCCAGATGGGCGTCCTGGCGAACCGGCTGCAAGTACCGTCGTTAAAAGTGTCTGCTATTGGCGACAAAAGTTGCGCCCATAGTTCAATTAGTTAGGATCACGATCGCGAATTGTGTCGGCATTTGGTAACAGTTTGCTGGTCGTAAAATTCCCCAACTCTTAAGCAACGAATTTCTGTTTCCTCATCAAGCTGTTGTTTATCAATAAAACACTTCAGCCTGGCATGGTCTATGCGTCATAGGGATTACTGGCTTCATTGCCAGGTTACTAATTAACCCTTGGAAGGAGTAGTAAGATGAAAAAATTAGCTATTGCGATGTTGGCTTCGCTGTTTGCGGCGTTTGCAATGCCCGTTTTTGCGGCAGATCCGCCCAAAACGCCGGAAGAGTGTGCTAAGGCTTTTGAAGGTGATGAAGCCAAGATTAAAGCTTGTGTTGCCGAACTGAAGAAATAAAGTTCGTTAAGAGTGCCCTCGGTCGGCGCCACCCAGCCGGTGCCGACCGAGTTTTGTTTTCGTTGTTTGAGTGATGATTTCCAGTTGGTTTACCCCCGCCTCAATCCCTACATCAGCACCACATCGTAGATTTCCTGCGAATACTGCGTTTCGACCTGCAGCGAAATCGGCTTGCCGATAAAGTCGCCCAGTTGCGCCAGACCCTGCGACTCTTCGTCGAGAAAGAGATCGATCACTTTTTGTGACGCAAGGATGCGATATTCCTTGGCATCGAATTGGCGCGCGGAACGCAAAATCTCGCGCAGCACTTCGTAGCATACGGTCTGAGCGGTTTTCACTTCGCCGCGGCCCTGGCACATGGGACACGGTTCGCATAGCACATGAGCCAAGCTCTCGCGAGTGCGCTTACGGGTCATCTCCACCAGACCAAGCGCGGTAAAGCCGTTCAGCGTGAGCCGGGTCCGGTCGCGCAGAATATTTTTCTTCAGTTCCCCCAGCACGCTGTCTTTGTGCTCTTCGTTATCCATGTCGATGAAGTCGACGATAATGATGCCGCCCAAATTGCGCAGCCGCAGTTGCCGCGCGATGACCTGCGCCGCTTCCAAATTGGTCTTGAATATGGTGTCGTCGAAACTACGTCCGCCGACGAAACCGCCGGTGTTGACGTCCACCGTGGTGAGCGCTTCCGTCTGATCGATGATCAAATAACCGCCGGACTTAAGATCCACGCGGCGCGCGAGCGCGCGCTCGATTTCGTCCTCGACCCCGAACAGATCGAACAACGGCCGCTCGCCGGTATAAGGCTCCAGGATCGGCAGCGCGCTATGGGTGTAACTTTCCGCGAACTCGCGCATCGCCTGAAAGGTTTCGCGCGAGTCGACCAAGATACGCTCGGTTTTTTCGTTGACGAAATCGCGCACCACCCGCAGGGCAAGATTGAGGTCCTGATGGATCAACGAACTCGGCGGCGCGGATTTTGCGTTCTCTTGAATCCGATTCCACAAACGCGTCAGGTATTCGATGTCGTCGTTGAGTTCCTTGTCGCTGGCGAACTCGGCGACGGTGCGAATAATAAAACCGCCACCCTCGTTTTCCGGCAACAGTTGCTGTAATTTTTCCTTCAGCAACGCGCGCTCGCCTTCGTCTTCGATGCGCTGGGAGATGCCGATATGGGCCTCTTGCGGAAGATAAACCAGCAGCCGGCCCGCCATGCTGATTTGCGTGGACAAGCGCGCGCCTTTGCTGCCGATGGGATCTTTGATGACTTGCACGAGTACGGTCTGGCCTTCGCTCAAAATCTTTTCGATGGTCTTGCCATTATCGTGTTTATCGCGCGCGCTCCAGATATCCGCGATATGCAGAAACGCCGCCCGTTCCAAGCCGATGTCGATAAACGCCGATTGCATGCCGGGTAAAACGCGCGCCACTGTTCCAAGATAAATATTGCCGACCAGCCCGCGTGCCGAGCGACGCTCGATGTGCAGCTCTTGCACGACGCCTTGCTCCGTGACGGCTACCCGGGTTTCTTGCGGCGTGACGTTGACGAGGATCTGTTCGTTCACGAAATCCCGCTTACAAAACCGTCAAGCCGGCTTGCTTCAACAATTGCGCGGTTTCGAATAGCGGCAAGCCCATGATGCCCGAATAGCTGCCACCGATTTCGGCGATGAAAGCAGCCGCCTTACCTTGCACGCCGTAGGCCCCCGCCTTGTCCATCGGCTCGCCGGTGTCGATGTAGTCCTGGATCAAGGTCTCGTTTAAATCGGCAAATCGCACCCGCGAGGAAGACAATTTCGTCTGCACCTGATCGTTCATTGCCACCGCGACGGCACTGAATACTTCGTGCTCGCGCCCCGAGAGCTTACGCAGCATGTTCGCCGCGTCGTCGGCGCTGGTTGGTTTTCCGATGATTTCGCCGTCGATGGCAACGGTAGTATCGGCCCCCAATACCGGCAGACGCGGCAGGCGCCGCTCTAGTGCGCGCATCCAGCCGGTCTTGGCTTTGTTGGCCGCGATCCGCGTCACATAGTCCGCCGGCATCTCGCCGGGCCGCGGCGTCTCATCTACATCGGCGCGAACGATGGGATGGCTGCGCATGATCAACACTTCGAAATTAACACCGATCTGCTTCAGCAACTCGCGCCGCCGCGGGCTGCGGGAAGCGAGATAAATTCTGTTCTCCAAGGCATTCATGATTTCATTTCTCGATCGTTATTCTCGATGATAGGGGTGATGCTGCAAAATCGATATTCCTCGATAAAGTTGTTCCGCCAACATCACCCGAACTAATCCGTGCGGCAGCGTCATTCTCGACAACGCCACGCGAAAATCGGCGCCGTCCTTGATACTTCCATCCAGACCGTCGGCGCTACCGATGACGAAGGCCGGATTCGCCCCATTCGCCATCGCGTCCTGCAAAAAAACCGCAACCCTTTGCGTATCCCACAATTCGCCGCGCTCGTCCAGCACCACAACCGGCCGGTACTTTGCAAGCTGCGCATCGATGCGTTTCGCTTCGCTGACCAGCGCGCCCTTAGCCGGCTCACTCTTGCCACGTTTTTCCGGTTTGATCTCCACCAAATCCACCGCAGCCTCGGCGGGCATGCGTTTAGCGTATTCCTGAAAGCCTTCGTTCACCCAGCCCGGCATGCGGTTGCCGACCGCGATAACCGTAAGCTTCATCCGGGTGCCGCAGCAGCCTTAGCCTTGCGCGGCTTAGGCAGTTTCTTCGCCGCAGTCCACAGTTCTTCGAGATTGTAATACTGTCTCACCGTTGGCTGCATAACATGTACCACAATATCGCCTATGTCCACCAGCACCCATTCGCCGCTTTGTTCGCCTTCCACGCCGTAGACGTGGGCGCCTAACTCTTTTAGCTTGTCTTGCACGTTGCGGGCCAGGGCTTTGGTTTGGCGGGTGGAGTCGCCGCTGGCGATCACCACATAGTCGAACAGCGATGTTAGTTTTCGGACATCCAGCGCGACGATGTCTTTGGCTTTCTTGTCTTCGAGCGCAGCGACAACGGCATTACGCAAAGTGGTTATTCTGATCAATGGTTATTGTCTCCTTTAGACGTAGAGGTTATGGGTACGAATATAGTCGAGCACCGCGGCAGGAAGCAAATACCGCGGCGAACGGCCGGCCGCCAGGTTCGCGCGGATCGCGGTGCTGGAAATCCCCAGCGGCGTGAGCCCGAGCATAAAAATATATCCTGTGGGCGCCCGGCGTATCAGCGCCGGCTCGTCTTTCAGGCGAGCCTGAAACCAGGCCGAGACCTCAGGCGCAAGGCTGTCGGGAGAAAACGGCTCCGTCGCCGGCCGCATGGCGACGAGTAATATGCGCGAGACTAGTCAATTCTTTCCAACGCCGCCACGTGTGCAACGCCAGAAACTGATCGGCGCCCATGAATAACACCAACGGCGTTTGCTTACCCACGTCTGCGCGCAGAGATTCCAAGGTATCGATGGTGTAGGTCGAGGTGATCTTGCCGAGTTCACGGGGATCGATACGAAAGCTCGAATTGTCCGCGATGGCTAGTCCCAGCATGGCCAACCGGTGAGCATCGGAAACTTTGGGTTGGCCGCGATGGGGCGGGTGACCGGCAGGGACAAATCGGACTTCGCTTAACCCAAAAAAATCCAACGCTTCCTGCGCCAAACGCAAATGGCCGAAATGAATGGGATCGAAACTGCCGCCGAGGATGCCGATCGCGGGAGACGTGGCGCTCAGCGAGCTATCCTCTAACTTCGCCGTTGCCGAGCACGATGTATTTTTGGCTGGTCAAACCTTCCAGTCCAACCGGGCCGCGGGCGTGAAACTTGTCGGTCGAGATGCCGATTTCCGCGCCCAGGCCATATTCATAACCATCGGCGAAGCGCGTCGACGCGTTGACCATCACGGAGCTGGAATCCACTTCGCGCAAAAACTTCATCGCGTTGGTGTGATTCTCGGTGATGATCGCGTCGGTGTGCAGCGAGCCGTAGGTGTTGATATGTTCGATCGCCGCCTCGACGTCGGGCACGATCCGAATCGACAAAATCGGCGCGAGGTACTCCGTGCGCCAATCTTCTTCGGTCACAGCTTTCACTTGGGTGATGCCCGCAGAGGCAAGCAGGGCGCGGGTCTTGGGGCATACCCTTAACTCGACCGACTTATCCAAATAGATTTTACACAGCGGCGGCAACACGCGCGCGGCAATGCTATCCGCGACCAACAAAGTCTCCATCGTGTTGCAGGTGCCGTAGCGCTGCGTCTTGGCGTTGTCGCACACCTTGATCGCTTTATCGATATCGGCGGAACTGTCGACATAGGTGTGACAAATGCCGTCGAGATGTTTGATCACCGGCACGCGCGCCTCCTTTGACACGCGCTCGATCAAACCCTTGCCACCGCGCGGCACGATGACATCGACGTAATCTTTCATGGTCACCAACTCGCCGACGACGGCGCGATCCGTCGTTTCGATCACCTGCACCGCGGTCTCCGGCAAGCCCGCCGCGCGCAAACCTTCATGCACACAAGCCGCGATGGCGAGGTTGCAATTCAGCGCTTCGGAGCCACCGCGCAAAATGCAGGCGTTGCCGGACTTCAAACATAGTCCCGCGGCATCCGCCGTCACGTTCGGCCGCGCTTCATAAATAATCCCAACCACGCCCAGCGGCACGCGCATTTTGCCTACTTGAATGCCGGTCGGGCGATAACGCAAGTCGCTGATTTCCCCAATGGGATCGGCAAGCGCCGCAATTTGTTCCAAACCTTCCGCCATCGATTCAACACCCTTGGCCGACAAGGCAAGGCGATCCAGCATGGCAGGCTCAAGACCCTTATTCCGCGCGGCTTCCAGGTCGGCCTGATTCGCGGCCAAGAGTTTATCGGCATCGCGGCGTATCGCTACCGCCATGGCAAGCAGCGCGCGATTCTTCATCGCCGTACTCGCCTTCGCCATCAGGCGCGACGCGGCGCGGGCTTCCTGCCCGACGCTTTGCATGTAAGTTTTGATATCGAGAACCGGCGAGTTCATGGGCTTGCCCAGATGCGAATTGCCAAAGTGCTATTCTAATCCACACCGGCAAGTTACGGAAATCAAACCGATTTTCTGGAAAATAATATAGTGGTGTGGAGCAAGCACAGCGGATCGACCAACCAAAATGTCATCCTGAGCGAACGCGAAGGATCTGCTCTTTTTCGGTGGTGCATCCGTCCACGCGGGAATCGATCGACCCTACCAAATTCGTGCGCCGGTTGCGCCAGAAGGCCCGTGGATACTTGCTCTCATGGCATACCTCGCCACGAGGTAGGCAGGACGGGGCCTCCAGCCATGCTCAAACAAAAATGTGTAGCTCGCTTGAGGAACGAAACCCAACCGGGTTACATTGAAGACGCGATGTTGGAGTAATTGACAACAATCTCAAGTGTTGTTATGTTCTCCAACATGAAGGCTGTTGAGTTGCTTCGTACTCGTATCATCTACTCCGAAATAGCCTTCGCCGAAATGGTGTTGTGGCGAGTCCCAGAGCCTGTCACTGGTTCAAATCATGAATTCAAGTACCGGCTGGCCTATGTGGTTAGCGGCGAATGTGTAATTCGCTACGACAACGAGGCGGGCAAAGGCGACCATCGACATTTTGGTGGGAAAGAAAGCGTGTACCGTTTCACGACACCCGATCAATTGATCGCCGATTTTCAACTGGATATTGCGAGATGGGACAATGAAAACCGTGACACTTGATGTACGTACCCCAGCCGATTCGATGGCGGATTTCGTGCAGACTTGGAAATCTGGCAAGTCACAAAAATCTGCGCGCATCAGCTTCGCCTCGCCCGAGTTGCTATGGCAAGTGCTCACCGCGAAGCGATGGGAATTGCTTAAGGCGTTGTGTGGCGCGGGACCCGTTTCGATTCGCGAAGCGGCGCGCCGCGTCGATCGCGATGTGAAGGCCGTGCATGGGGATGTGGTTGCATTGCTCAACGCCGGCGTACTCGATCGTGCCGAAGGCGGCGGAATTATTTTCCCGTTTGACGCCGTGAAAGTTGAATTTTTGTTGCAGGCTGCTTAGCCAAAATTGTTGGAGTTCGTCCCTCCCTTGCAGGGCGCACTGCCCGCTGCATCGGGCAGCCGCTGCGCGGGCAGCCAGCATGCTGGCCGAATTCCCCGCTACGCCTTCAACCTACACGTTCGGTGCGACGATGCGCATTCCCAGCGACCGTAACGCATCCCACAAATCCCCGCGCCGCACGCCTTTGATGATGCGGTCGCATTCGGCTGCTTGCAATAGCGCCGTTTCTAGTGCCGATTGCGTTAAGCGTTTTACGCCGCGTTCGATCAGGCCTTGCCGTGGCCCCCATACGCGCGCATCGCGCAGCAATTGCGCCATGGGTTTGCCTTGGCTCTGTCCAAGTTTGACTTTTAATAACGCGCGTATCTCTTCCGTCAAACTCCAAAGCAACAATGGCGGCGCTTCGCCTTCATCGCGCAGGCCTTCGAGGGTGCGCACGAAACGCGCCGCGTCACCGCTCAGCATCGCTGCGCTTAAACTAAAGACATCGTAGCGCGCGACGTCGAGCACTGCGTCTTTTACCATGTCAAACGTGAGCGTTCCCGCTGGAAAAAGCAACGCAAGTTTGCGAATTTCTTGTTGCGCGGCGACGAGATTACCTTCGACCCGTTCGACCAAAAATTGTAATGCATCGCGATCGGCGCGCTGGTCTTGGCGAGTAAGCCGGCCTTGCAGCCACGCAGGTAACTGGGCACGGGTAACTTCGTCGGCGCTGACCGCGACACCGGCGCTTTCGAGGGTGGTAAACCACGCGCTCGCCATCGTGGTGCGATCGAGTTTCGGCAGCATAACCAAGGTCAACACATCGTCGCTAAGCGAGGAGCAGTAACGCTCTATGATTTTTGCGCCTTCGACGCCGGGTTTGCCGGAAGGGATGCGTAACTCTACGATTTTGCGTTCGCCGAACAGCGATTGATTGCGTGAACCATTCAACAATATCGAGCTATCGAAACCTGCCTCCATGGTGTAGGTTTCGCGCTCGGTGTAGCCCGCCTTGCGCGCGGCGCCGCGGATAGCGTCTGCCGCTTCGAGAGCGAGCAGGGTTTCCGGACCATGTACCACGTACAGGTACGACAATTTTTGTTTGAGATGTGCGTCTAAATCGTCGCTGGAAATACGCATGGAATTATTTCTTTGCTGCCTGAAGACGTCGCAGCAGTTGCTGGACCACATCGTTTTCCATGTCACGATACAGCAAGCTTTCTTCCGATTCTTTAGCCAATATCTGGGCATCGTTAAATGAGATCGTGCGCAGACTCACGATCTCGCCTGCGGGCAAATCCGGCTCGCCGGCGGTGATGATGCGAAAACTCACGCGCTCACGCAACTCGTATTCCTGAGCACGTCCCGCGGCGGACAGCGCCAAAATGGATTTCTCTTTAACGTCGGAAAGGATAATCAGCGTGATCTCGGCATCTTCTTGTTTATCCACTAGGCGGACATCGCTCGAACGCAACACCCGCTTCAGCAAAGTCGTCAGCGACGTGCCGCTTTGTCCGCCGACATGCAGAGTCGAATAGGGCAAGGCCACCTGGCCGCGCAAATGAAACCCACAGCCGGCGAGCATCGCGAGCAAAAGCCAGAGGAAAGTCCGTCGCACCTATTCCGCCCTTTCGGAAATTTCGATTAAGTTTTGATCAGGATCGCACAGATAGATAGAGCGAATCTTATACATCGCACCGGTGCGGAACATCGGTCCTTCCTCGATGGGCCAGTTCTTTGCCGCGAGTCGTATTATCACCGCTTCGACCTACACCACAACATTCACTAACCGGCCCGGCACAACGATGATCTTTTTGATGGGCTGGCCCGCGACAAATTTATCGAGATTTGGGTGATTGCGCGCCAAGCTTTCGATCACTTCCCGCGTCGCATCCTTCGCCACGGTCATGTTGCCACGCAACTTGCCGTTGACTTGCAACACCAATTCGATTTCGTCTTGCACCAACGCCGACTGGTCGACGGCCGGCCATGGTGCGTCGATTAACAGCGCGCTGCCCGGTATTAGCTCACGCCACATGGCTTCGCAGGTGTGCGGCACGATGGGCGATAACATAAGCACGGTGTTTTCCAGCACTTCCTGCGCAACGGCGCGCGAAGTTGGCGACCTGTCCGCCAGCTTGCTGAGATGATTTAGCAATTCCATTACGGCCGCGATAGCGGTGTTAAATTGTTGGCGGCGGCCGTAATCATCGGCGACTTTTTGCAGCGTGCGATGTAATTCGTAGCGCAACGCCTTTTGCTCGGCATTGAGTTCGCCCTCGGTGTAGCGCGCAACGATGCCTTGCTCGACGTGCTCGAACACGATGCGCCACAAGCGCTTCAAGAAGCGGAACGAACCGACCACGCCTTCTTCCGACCACTCGAGGCTTTGTTCCGGTGGGCTGGTGAACATCATGAACAGCCGCGCCGTATCGGCGCCATATTCATTGATAATTGCCTGCGGATCGACACCGTTCATTTTCGATTTCGACATGGTGCCCATACCGCCGTACTCGACGGCTCGTCCGTCGGCTTTCAGTTTGCCACCGGTGACACGACCTTGTGTATCTTGCTCGACGTCGATTTCCGCTGGGTTGTAATACTCGACCCCGCCCGCTTCACTCTTGCGCGAAAAAATATCGTTCAACACCATGCCTTGGGTCAACAATTTCGCGAACGGCTCGTCGATTTTCACCATGCTCATGTCGCGCATGACCTTGGTCCAAAAGCGCGAGTAGAGCAAATGCAAAATCGCGTGCTCGATGCCGCCGATGTATTGATCGACCGGTAGCCAGTAGTTAACGCGCTCGTCGACCATCGCCTGATCGTTACCGGCGCACGCAAAGCGCAGGTAATACCACGAGGAATCGACGAAGGTATCCATCGTGTCCGTCTCGCGCCGCGCGGGGTTTTTGCATTTCGGACATTCAGTGTTGAGAAACGCGGGCGTTTTCAACAGCGGATTGCCGCTGCCATCGGGCACCAGATCTTCCGGTAACCGCACCGGCAATTGATCGTCGGGAACCGGCACCGCGCCGCACGAATCGCAGTGGATGATGGGCACGGGACAGCCCCAGTAACGTTGGCGCGAAATGCCCCAATCGCGCAGCCGATAAGTCGTGCGTAGCTCGCCGAGGTGCAGGGCTTTTAACACCACGCCCATTTTCTGTTTTGCCTCAATGGTTGTGCGGCCATTGAAATCTTCTGAATCGAAACAAATTCCATAATCGATGTAGGCTTGGTTCAACGGCAGCTCAAGCTCGCCCTCGTTGGGTTTGATCACCGCTTTGATGGGCAGGCTGTATTTGGTCGAAAACTCAAAATCCCGTTCGTCGTGGGCGGGAACTGCCATGACCGCGCCTTCGCCGTAACCCATCAACACATAATTTGCCGTCCACACTGCGAGCGGCTTATTCGTCAACGGATGGTAGACCTTGAGGCCGGTATCCATGCCCTTCTTTTCTTGGGTCGCGAGTTCCGCTTCCGTCACGCCACCGCGTTTACATTCTTCGATGAACGCCGCCAAAGTGGGATTCGTCGCCGCGGCCTGCAACGCCAGCGGATGTTCCGGCGCGACGGCGACATAGGTCGCGCCATACAACGTATCGGCGCGAGTGGTGAACACTTTCAACACCGGATCACCGGGTTTGTGATCGGCATGGTAGGGAAAATGAATATCGCAGCCCTCGCTCTTACCGATCCAATTGGCTTGCATGGTCTTTACCCGCTCGGGCCAACCCGGGAGCGTATCGAGCGCTTGCAACAACTCGTCGGCATAGCGCGTGATATTCATGTAGTACATCGGAATCTCGCGCTTTTCGACCAGCGCGCCGGTACGCCAGCCACGGCCATCGATCACTTGCTCGTTTGCGAGGACGGTCTGATCGACCGGATCCCAATTCACCGTGCCGGTCTTGAGATACACCAAACCCTTTTCCAGCATGCGCAAAAACAACCATTGGTTCCACTTGTAATAATCGGGCTTACAGGTGGCCAACTCGCGGTCCCAATCGATGGCGAAGCCCAGCAACTGCAACTGCTGCTTCATGTAAGCGATGTTGTCGTAAGTCCATTTAGCCGGTGCGACTTTGTTTTTTATCGCGGCGTTTTCCGCCGGCAAACCGAAGGCGTCCCAGCCCATCGGTTGCAATACGTTGTAACCGCGCATGCGATGAAAGCGCGTCAACACATCGCCGATGGTGTAGTTGCGCACGTGGCCCATGTGCAATTTGCCGGAGGGATAGGGGAACATCGACAGGCAATAATATTTCGGCTTGGATTTATCCTCTTTGACGTTGAACGCGCGCGCGGCTGTCCATTCGTCTTGTACCTGTTGTTCGATTTCTGCCGGATGGTATTGGGGTTTCATGAAACGAGTGAAAACGTAAAGCCTGGATTATAAGGCACAAGACTGAAAATCCTTCTGACTTGTCTTTGCGAGCGCAAGGGAAGCAATCTCGCTTTTGGGTATTCGTGCCAAAAGCGAGATTGCAGCGTCGCACTTTGCGCTCCTCGCAATGACAAAACACTAAATCGATAAACAATCGGCCTGCGAGCCAATACCAGAGCGGCTCTCCAGGCATTCGGCAGGGCATTTAGGCGCCCGCGCGCATATACGTAAGCCGACTGCATACCGTATAATTCGGGTCTCAGTCATGCAAAACTAATCGATGTCATCCGCCCTCACCGAAGGACTTAACGACGAGCAACTGGCCGCCGTCATGCTTCCGCCCGTTTCCGCATTGGTGTTGGCGGGCGCGGGCAGCGGCAAAACGCGGGTACTCACCACCCGCATCGCCCATTTAATTCAGACCGGTCAGGCAAGCCCCAGTTCGATACTCGCCGTGACGTTCACCAACAAAGCGGCGCGGGAAATGGTGACGCGCATCACGTCGATGTTGCCGATCGATACCCGCGGCATGTGGATCGGCACCTTCCATGGTTTATGCAATCGCTGGCTGCGCGCGCATCATCGCGATGCCGGCCTCCCGCAACTGTTTCAGATTCTCGACAGCCAAGATCAACTTGCGGCGATTAAGCGCCTGCTGAAAAGCCTCAATCTAGACGAGGAAAAATATCAACCGCGTCAAGTGCAATATTTCATCAGCGGCCACAAAGAAGAAGGCCGGCGCGCGAAAGATGTGTCGCCGCGCGACGAGTTCGAGCGCACCATGGTCGACGTGTTCGCGCTTTACGACGAGCAGTGCAATCGCGAAGGCGTGGTGGATTTCGCCGAGTTATTGCTGCGCACTTTCGAGGTCTTGTCGCGTAATGAAATCCTGCGCGAGCATTACCGCGCCCGATTCCAATTCGTACTAGTCGACGAGTTTCAAGATACCAACAAGCTGCAATACCGTTGGCTCAAGTTGTTGTCCGGTCCGCACACCGCGGTGTTCGCCGTCGGCGACGATGACCAATCGATCTACGCTTTCCGCGGCGCCAACGTCGGCAACATGAAGGATTTTCAGCGCGATTTCCATGTTCAGCAGGTGTTGAAGCTGACGCAAAATTATCGCTCCCACGGCAACATCCTCGATGCCGCCAATGCCATCATTAAACATAACGCGGATCGGCTGGGAAAAGATTTATGGACCGCGGCCGGCAGCGGCGAACCGGTGCGTATCTTTTCTGCGATAAACGACAACGACGAAGCCAGCTTTATCGTTGAGGAAGTAAAAACCTTGCACGCGGAAGGCGTGAACCTCGCCGACATGGCGTTGTTGTATCGATCGAACGCCCAGTCTCGAGTATTGGAACACGCGTTATTCTCCGCCGGAATCGCTTATCGCGTATACGGCGGCTTGCGCTTTTTCGAGCGCCAAGAAATCAAGCACGCCCTCGCCTATCTGCGCCTCGCGGCGAACCAAGATGACGACGGCGCATTTTTGCGCGTGGTGAATTTTCCGGCGCGCGGTATCGGCGCTCGCAGCATCGAGCAACTGCAAGAAATCGCCAAGCAAAATGGCTATAGCCTGATGGACGCTGCCAACAGCAATGGCGTGGGAGGCAGGAGCGGCACCAGTCTTCAGGCATTCGTACAGATCATCACCAACTTAAAAAATTGTGTTATGGACATGACGTTGCCGGAACTGGTGACGGAAATGTTGGAACGTTCCGGGCTTAAAAATTTCTATCAACTCGAAAAAGACGGCGCCGATCGGTTAGAAAACCTGGATGAATTAATCAACGCTGCACTATCGTTCGTCCACGAAGCCGAGGACGATAGCCTTGCCGCTTTTCTCGCCCATGCGAGTTTGGAAGCCGGCGAACATCAAGCGGGACCCGGCGCCGACGCATTGCAAATGATGACGGTTCATTCGGCCAAAGGCCTGGAGTTCCACGCCGTATTTTTGAGCGGCGTCGAAGAAGGTTTGTTCCCGCATGAAAATAGCATGAGCGAAGCCGACGGCCTGGAGGAAGAACGACGCCTGATGTACGTCGCCGTCACGCGCGCCAAACGCCGGCTCTACGTCAGCTTCGCCGAAAGCCGCATGCTGCACGGCCAAGTGCGTTACGGCATCCGCTCGCGCTTCGTCGGCGAAATCCCCGAGGCGCTGTGCAAAATCCTGGCGCCGCGACAAAGCTTTTTCTCGGCGCCGAAACTCAGTTCCGGCTACGGCAGTTACGGCGGCTATGGCCGCGGACGTTTCGAGAGCAAACCTGTCGCGAGCCTTGCGGTACAGGAATCTGCACCGCCTACTAAATGGCAAGTCGCGAAATTTCCATTCAGCATCGGCCAGAATGTCGCCCATGCGAAATTTGGCCAGGGCGTGATCCTAGGCTGCGAAGGCAACGGCGCCGACGCTCGCGTGCAGGTGAAGTTTCGCGATACCGGCGTGAAGTGGTTGGCGTTGGAATATGCGAAATTGACGGCGGCATAATCAACGACTCAAACATTCCATCATGTCATTCTGAGGAGTGCAACGACGAAGAATCTGCTTTGGCCTTTGCTCGCTACCTGAGAAAAGCCAGATCCTTCACGTCGAAGGTTTATCTCGCTTGAGGCTCGAGTGGCGCAGGCGGCCAGTCGCGTGGCTGAAAGTGCTCGTCCACGACCAAGAACCGCGTACCTGGGGGCAACACCTGCAGCGTCTTCAGAAACTCGATTATAGAATCCTGGCCGTAGACCGGCAGGCGTTCAAACGCTTGGCGCTGCGCTAACGCTTCGCCGTGGTGGGCGAGTACCGATTGGCGCAGCGTCGTGAACAAACCATGGTGGAAATAGGGCGGCTCGTTGGCCGCTCCCCACAGGCGCTTGGTCAGGAAGCGACGGTTGCCTTCCTTAAACTTCGGCGACCAGACGAAGAAGTTCATATCCAGCGCCTCAGCCTCAGCTCGGGTCGTTCGGGTCGGTGATGTCATGCAGCTTCAAGTCGGTATAAGCCGGCACCATCACCACATCGTGATCAGGCAGCAATGGCGTCAGCCGCGGTTGTGGCAGCTCGGCGTTGGTCAGATCCATTTCCACCGCCATTGCATCGCCTGGCCGCTGGTTGGTCGGAGGATTGTACGGATTAGGTTCGGTGTAAATCCAACCCTTCTTGTCCAACGCCAACGCGGGCGTATGGCAACTTGCGCAGCCTATCTTGTCGAATAGCTGTTCGCCGTGCCAAACGGCCTGCTCGATGTCAGGATCGCTTGGAATCACCCGGCCCGGCACCGCCATTGCCGCTTGGTATAGCGATACCGCGGTGACATCGCCACGAGTCATTTCGTTGGTCACGCCATCGCCATCCAAATCCGTATCTCGACCGAAGCGCTCGGTCGGTCTGAATGCCATGGTGATGGTTAAATGCGTTATTCGAAAATTCGCGGATTGACACAACGTTACCTGCCTGGTGCCACGGGCGGATGATCAAAGTCGGCGGATCGAGCGGCGTCGGCGAGACGATGCTCGCGCGCGGCAAGCCCTGCAGTTGGCTGATGTCCCACGATGCATCTTCGCGCCGCGTCAGCTTGCCGAAGGTGATACCCTTCGCCCATAGCTCGGCGGATTCGCCCAGTTTGAGTTTGTCGCGTACCGCTTGCAGTTCCGCCGTCATCTGGCGGGCCAGCATTTCGATGTAGCCTGAGCCGAACAGCCCCGTCGTCGCGCGAAAATTACCGACGCTTTGCAGCGAGATCGGCTCGCCGTTTTCATCCAAGCTGCCGCGCGTGGGCACTTTGTCCGCCGCGTCGAAGTGGCGAAATCGAAGCGGTGGCCAAGCACGAAGACGTTGGTCAACGAAATCTCCGCCGCCGCCCGGGATGCCATAGGGCATGTTGTGGCAGCCGGTGCAGGAGTTCGCGTCCGGCGCAGAAACGCGGTTGAACGAGCGCTTGCCGACCAGCGGCTGGGACGGATCCGTGAGTTGACGGCCCGTTCCCTTGCTTAACGGCCGGCCGGCGCCTTCTTGGTCCGTCCAGTTGGCGGAGAAAAGCTGCGCACCGTGCTTAAGCAGATCAGGGATGGGCTGCGCGGCTTCCTCGCTGAGATGGTTAGGCACCGCCAGCTCGCGGCCAATGTTTGGTTTAGACGAGTTTGAGCCGCTGGAACTCTCGTAAGGCGCAAGCGCTACCATGAGCACCGCTACGGTCCAGCGCAATCTTAAAGTTCGACGAGGCACGCAAAAGCCTTTGTTTGTTTACTTAGAAACCAACAACATCCTTCGGTAACGCGCTACTGGTGGTTGTGCCATCTCCAAGTTCACCATTTCCGTTATATCCCCAGCACTTGACTCCCGTTTCAAGCCGGGCGCACGCGAAGTTGAACAACCCAGCACTGATATCCCACACACCACTACTCAGCGTTGAAACATCCACAGGTGTAGTGGAGTTGACCAACGTGCCATTGCCTAACCCTCCATCCCGGTTATAACCCCAGCATTTGGCGCCTCCCACTTGGGTGGTTGCACAGGTGTGGTACAACCCAGCGCTAATGCGCGATAGAACACCGCTTAGCCCAACGACGGGTGTTGGCGTGGGATTTACGAACACTCCAGCCGTTCCGTTGCCAAGCTCTCCGTAAAAATTCTGTCCCCAACACATGGCGCCGCCGGTTTTTAGCGCGGCGCAATTGTGGTAGCCGCCGGCGCCCAAGAAGGCGACGTCTGCAAGTCCCACGACAGGCGTCGGCGTTAGCCGATCAATCGTTGTGCCATCACCAAGCTCTCCTGAGCCGTTATAACCCCAACAACGCACCGAGCCTGTGGTCAAAACTGCACACGTATGAAGGCCCCCAGTTGTTACGGCCATCACACCACTTGAAAGACCGGCGACATTCGTCGGCGTCAAGCGGTCTGTTATCGTGCCGTCCCCAACTTGGCCATTTTGGTTACTGCCCCAGCACTGTAGTGCACCCGACGCTAGAACCGCGCAAGTGGTCGCGCTACCCGCGCTTACTTGCTTAACACCACTCGTCAAGCCCACGACATCCGTCGGCGTTGACCTCTTGACTACTGTGCCATCACCCAAGCGCCCATTGACGTTTAAACCCCAACACTTCACGGCCCCTAACGAGGTAAGCGCACAAGTGTGTTGTCCGCCGGCGCTTAGCGCGACTACGTCAGTCAAATCCTTAACATCTCGAGGGGAAGAACTTGAAACAAACGTCCCATCGCCCAATTGTCCGTCGATGTTCTGACCCCAACACTTAACACCTCTAGTTAAGGTTATTGCGCAAGTATGATAGGCGCCCGCGCTTACGAAACCTTTCGTTTCGATGACGATGATATCGCCCACGTGTGTGGTCGCACCGCGTGCTGGCTCAACCCGCGCGGAGGCGCCCGTCAAATCAATACCGGCGACAGTGACTTTTGCGGCACAAATGATATCCCTGGTGATCGTGGGCAAACCTGTAATTGAGAATTCGCCGCCGGTACCGCTGGTGGTAGTCTTGTCAAGGCAGGTAACGACGGCGCCTGCTACCGCGCCGTTGTTCGCGTCGACAACCCTACCAGTCACTGTCGTCAGTGGATCGGCGATAGCCGTGATCGATACCGCCGCAGATTGCGTCGTATTATTGCCTAAATCGGTCGCTCTGGCGCGTATCGTTAAGGACGTCGCGTTCGTTGGCACCGTATACAACCACTCGTAGGGTTCGGCAGCATCAGTGCCAACATCCAACCCGTTCACCGCGAAGGTAACCGCCGCAACGGCCACATCGTCGGTAGCGTTAGCACGTAGACTGATGACTCCGCCGCGTATCACGGACGAGTTGTTGGCCGGTGCGGTAAGGGCGACAAGAGGCGCGATGCCGTTGCGGTCTTCGCGAGACGTGTACTGGCCAATGAATAGTCGAGTGTTTCCCGACGCGCCATTCTCGGTAGTGACAACGAAATTCTCTCCCGTCATGTAAACATATGAGCCAGACACGGCGATACCCGTTCCGGCATAGTCGCCAAGTGCAGAGAAATCGATAGTTTGTAGCGTCGGGCTGTCCGGGTTGGTTACATCCGAAAGCGCCACTACGTTCGGGAACAACTGTTCAGCCAACAGCGCGAAGCGTCCGACTAGTTCGACATCGCGCGGGACGATTTGGGTGGCTAAGCTGCCGCGCGAACGAGGCACAGTCGGATTGCTGAGATCCACGATCTGCAACCCCCCAGTATAGGCCGCTACATACGCCAGATTGCTGCGCACGCGAACATCTTTTGGCTCTCCAATCAAATTAAAGTTGGAGACTAGGCTTACGTTGACAATGTCAGTTACGTTGAGAACGCGCAGAGCGCCGGGCGCATCGTCCGCGATGATCACGTATAGGGCACCACCCAGTTGCAGCACATCCACGCCGCGCGCCGTGCCAGGGGTATCGACCTGCTTCAACAGCGCGGCATTGGCCGGATTCACGACGTTGACGATGGCAAGGCCGGCGTTACCGTCCGCAACATAGGCACATCCCTCGAACACCATAACGTCCATCGCTTCACCCGGCGTATCCACGGCGCCAAGGAGAACTGGATTAGTGGGAGAGCTCACGTCAAAGATTCGTAGTCCGGCGCCGCCATCGGCGACAAATGCCAGATTTCCAACAATTCGCACATCGTTCGCGTTTCCCGGAGTGTCGGCAGCTCCAACAATCTGCGGATTTTAGGATCGCCAACACCCACCACCTGGAGTCCCGTACTCCCCGCGGCTACATAGGCGAAATGCCTGATACATCCACGTTGTTTGCGTAGCCTGGGATCTGGATTCACTATAAGGCGGCGGCGGCAAAAATGCGCACCGTCACATTCGCCGTTGTGGAAAAACCACTATTTGACACGGCTATTGTGCATGTTCCAGAAGCCGCCCCAAAAACCCGGCCATCTTCCACACCGAAGTTACACACCTGCAGATTGCTCGACGTGTAGTTGGTTCCGCGCGCGCGCGCCGTGAGATCGATCGTTCCACCAACAGAAAACTCTCCTGTTACGATTAGTTGCTGAGACCCGATCCCAACTACCGAATCGATATCGATCGTGAAGGTTCCCGGACTCACGGTGATTTTTTTCAGCGCCTTGGCCAGATTGATGCTATTGCGATCGTTCGCGTTGCTGGTCGAAGCAATCTCAACATTATCCTGCACGAAGTCGCCGTCAGTGTCGGCCAGTAATCGATTGGTTATGAAACCGTCTCTGCCGGCCGCTACCTCTTCGCCGTCCATGATGGTGTCGCCATCGGTGTCCTCGTTGCGCAAGCCGGTGCCGCGCGCCAATTCGTCGCGATTGTTCAGCCCATCCCGATCCAGGTCGTCCAAAGCATCCGCGGGATTGTTTGGATCGAGACCGGCGGCGAGCTCTGCGTCATCGACAATACCGTCGCCGTCGGTATCGCGCTACAGAGCCACCATAATTTGCAACAACCCTTGCGTGCCTTCGTTGATCGCCTGGATCAATACCGTGCCGCTCTGCCGCGCGGTAATCAATCCGTTGGCGGACACTGTTGCCAGGACGGCATCACCGCTTAGATATCGAGTTCCGGTATCGCCGGTTAGATTCTTGGTGGTGCCGTCGGGGTAGCGGCCGGTAACCGTCAGTTGCAGGGTTTGCCCGGCCAAAGTCATTCTGGTGTTGGCTGCGCTGAGCGTGACTTCAGTAGGAATCGGCGTAACCGAGCCTAGAACAATTTTCGTACATTGACCGAGCCGTCGACAGGAATCTTAACAAAATCGGATTGGCCGTCTCTGGTAACATCGTTCTCCACGCAGGTCGCCCGAGCGCGCACAGGACCTTGGTTTGCGGGGATGTTCGTAAAACCCAGGTACCGTCGGATTTAACTTGTATCGTGCGATTCAACACGGACACTACACAGTTTTCGTTGACCTGACCATAGCCAATAGTCGCATACGACAGTAATAACGCAACCACCATCCATTGGCCTGCTTTCAGCCCTCGCTTTGTTCCTGTCATCATGCCAGATTCTCCATTTCGATCTCACCAAGTTCGTTTGGGATCGATTTATCGCAGGGTACTAAATTAGCGGCCTTGTCGCGAACATACTGCTGCGCGATGCCTTTAACGACTTCATCTTTGTTGTTCACTTCTCCTGAAAACACCTTTAGTACATCCGGGTGTTTCAAAGTGCTGAGACCATGCGCCGCCGCTCCGCGCACTCGACTATCGCGATCCTCGCGCATCGATTTGGCGAGAACCCGCGTTATCTTTGGGACTCCCGCTAACGACGCGTAATCGCGAAGGAGATCGACCGCGATCAAGCGATCGAGGGCAGTTGTGGATTTTTGCGCGATTTGTACGACGGCATCGTAGCCATAGTTATCGCCGATTTGTATTAACTCGCGGCTTGCGTAAATGACCGTTGGCCCATCTTTTTGCTTAGTCGCCTGACGCAGCGTTTCGATTCCTTTCGCCTCGCCTAACTTTGCGAGTGCGCCCGCGGCCGCAAGTCGCGCGTACACATAGGAATCCGCAAGGAGTGTCTCGAGTTGCGGCACAACAGATCGATCGCCGCGCGCCCCAAGTAGCTTGGCGGCATTTTCTCGAACCGCGGGTTCATTGCGGGATAGCGCAGCAGCCAACGAAGGCACGTCCAGCTTGACTCCGTAATTCGTCAAGGTTTGTTCTGGCGTCGGGATAACCTTATTTGCGAAGGCGATCGAGTTGACAAACGCAAACAACAACGCCGCAGTGTTTATGAATACTCGGATCGACATACCTGCTTGCTCAGCTTTCATTTGCACACGTCGCAAGGATTGGTTCTCACCCAGCCGTCTCTTCTTGCCCGCGCGCAAACGCCATCGGCTAACGCTTGGTAACTGGCTTTACCGTCACCGTACGCACCATCTTCGGAGATCGCATTCATTGCTGTACCAATATCGTTGAGCATTTTTAAAAATGCCGCATCAATCGTTGGCTGGTGCCTAGCCAAGGCCGCACTGGCGGTTTGGGACCGCAAGAGACAGCCTCGGAAATGGCTTCCACGGTGGATTCGAATGCCGGCCAATTTGCTCGCAAAACCGTCTCCACCTCCCTGACATGAAAGTTTTCATGGCGCGTTACGATCGGAAAACTCGTGAATATACCTGGATCTGAATCGTTACCAGGTCTACCCGTCGCATCCGGCGTTAGATCCTTTATGGCTTTGCAGTAATTAACCGGATTTAAGATGGCGGAATTGGCACTTTGCACATTAATACCTGGATTAGGTAGACAGAGCCCCGAAAAAACTGGCAAGTCGAACGGCCCACGGACACGCAAAGACCACGTGCACTTTCCAGAAACACATGCTGCTACTTGAGGAGTAGCGGGAAGTGTTAAGGGACCATGTGTAGCTCCGGCCATACCCGGCCCGCACTGGCTCGGATCCGGGTTTCCAACAATTACTACGTTCGGAACGACCACCGTATTGGTCGAGCACGAACTGCCACTAAGGGGCGTGCAGGTACCGCTCGTACAAACGCCCCCGTTTCCGGATCCGCAACACGTACACGCTTGGGCCGGATCGGCCTGACAGGAATTTCCAATACAAGCCTGGCATTGCGGACACGTTCCCGCGCTGCCAGTCGGATTCGGGTTCCCGCCGCAGTGCCAGCCCGCTTTGATCACGCCGACACCCGGATCGGACGCGATCACCGACCCATCGTCGCTGACCGTTCCCGTTCCGATCGCCACGAACGATGCCAGATCGTGATCGAAGCTATACATCTCGGTTTTGGCGCGCGGCGCCAGCCCGTCCATGTTCGGCATCGTCATCGCCGCGGGCACGGTAAAGCGCGTGCCGACCGGCTGAATGGTGACGACGTAGCGCGGCTGTTCGCCGAAGCCGGGCACCATCGGCACCTTGTCGGGATTAACCGGCGTGACGGTGATGCAACCGGTGCGCGAGCCGCCGGGGAAGATGGCCGAGCCAGGTGCGACGGTGAGCGAGAAACCCGGCGACTTGACCAGCTTCAATACCCCGCCGGTGGTCTCGTTCACGCAGAGCTTTGCATCGGCATCGAGTTCCGGCAGATAGATCGGCATGCCCACGCCGTTGTCTAGACCGGCGACGGTAACGATGTCGTACTCCAGCGTCGGGAATTGCTTGCCGGCGAGCGTAGCCGTGGTGCCATCGGCCATGAGCTTGAAGAAACCGGATGGCGCGCCGGTTATTTTGAATAAACCCTTGGCGTCGGTGCGCACCGGCGTGCCCACTTGCGCCGGCTGATTATTCGTGGTGCCTTGGCGGATTTGGAATAGCCGCATGGTGGTGCCGGGAATCGGGTTATTGCTGCCATCCAGCACCACGCCGCTGATCGTGGTTTTCGTCGGATCGCCGGGGATGCGTGCCGATGCGGTAAATGCCGCGGCAAACCCAGTGTTGCCGGTGAAGGTTGCTTCGACTAAGTTATTGTCCTGCCCCGGCTGGCTGCCCAGTGTAAGCACCGCAAGCGCACGGCCGTCGCTGTCGGTCTTGGTCTGCAAGGTGGTCGCGCCGCCCAAATTGCCGCCGCCTTGCTTTATGGTAAAGGTCACTGACACATTCGCCAGCCGATTGTAGCCTTGATCGGTTACGACGGCGACGAATGGCAACGCGAGCGGATCGTTGACCGCGCCGAATTGGTTAGCGCCGGAATCGATACTGATTTTAGCCGGCGTTTTTGTCGTTCCGGCGCCGGTGAATACCGCTGTGCCGGTAAACCCGCCGGCATAGGCTTGCACGATGTTGTTCCCGGCGTGATTGCCGAGGGTCCAGTTTGCTTTGGCTTGTCCTTGCGCGTCGGTGTTGATCACGATGACTTGTGCTTTACTGCTACCCGGCGCCAAGAATCCATCGTTCTCGGTGACGCGGAAGGATACGGGCTTGCCGGGCGCCGGTTTACCGCCGTCGAGCAATTGGACGACCAAGGGCAGCGGCGCAACCGAACCGATGGCTGCGGTTTGGTTGTTGCCGGAAATAAGCTTAATGGATTGCGCTGCCGGCGCCTCGCGCGTGACGTGAATAGTCTGCGCGACGCTGTTACCGGTTTGATCGCGGCCAATCACCGCGATATCGTTCAGGCCGAGTTGCAGTGGAACATTGGGCGCACTGAACGTTCGATTCGCGACCTGTGCTGCAACGCCCTTTACGCTGACTTGCGCTTGTTGGCTGTTGACGGTGCCGACGACGATGTCATTGATCATGCCGCTAAAGCTTACTGATGCTTCCGAGGTCACGTAGCCACTCGGCGGAAATTCAACCATCAGCCGCGGCGGCGTGGTGTCGAGCGTGACTTGGATCGATGCGGTGCTGTTACTGCCGTTGGTGTTCTTGGCCACGGCGGTTAAGGTGTTATTGCCCTCTTGCAGCGGCACGCTGGCTTGGAAGGTATTGCCGCTCTTATTCGCCTGAATGCCGTTAACGGTGACCGTCGCGCTGGGATCGCCCGAGGTTCCGGACACGATTATTGCCGTGGTGTTGACGAACGCGAGATTGGTCGGCTGGGATAGGGTGATATCGGTGGGAACGGTGCCGGTGACGGTTAGCGTAATCGGGGCCGACAAGACGCGTGAAACGCGCCCCTGAAACGCGGCGGATACGCGGTAGGTCAGCGTACCGAGTGTTTCTTCGTAGACGTTAAAGCGCAACGTAAACATGCGATCGCCGGCGACGGCATCGCCTTCAAGGCCGTCGTCGCGCATGGCGCCCATGATGCTAGAGCGACCCAGCGCGTCATACTTGAGTAGATTGACCGACCCTTGGATCAGCGCCGGATCAGTGATCTGCGCCGCAAAGGCGGCATTGATTCCGACACCGACCGGCGTCGAGCTGGGGCTCACCGCAGCGGTGATCGTTTGCGCCGATGCAAGCCCTTGCATCATCCCCATCAGAAATACAATCGCACCCGCTAATGTACGAACAAACTGCCGCATTTATTATTCTCCCAACGGAACGGATCTAGGCTTAAACCTGTTTACGCGGTCGCGCTGTCCACCAGCCGCCAGGCCCAGTCCCCATAGCATCAAGCCACCGGGCGCCGGCAGTGGCTCGACGCCGCGCGGCTCAAAGGTGAGATCATCCAAAACAAAGGAACCGCCGTCGGCTAAGCCGGCTATCACGACACGTCGAATACCGCCCGCAGCGGAAAACCCGAGCAGCTCATTCGGTAGGCTGCCGACATCGCCGGACGTCGCTAGATTCGACGAGAACGCCGAGCTTAAGAGATCGAGTTGCGTGAGGTTCTCGTCGAACGCGGTCAGAGTAAGCTGGGTGCTGTACGTGAAATACGCCGAGAACACGCTCACGGGATCGGCGAAATCAATCGTTAAGTTGCCGCCAAAATCGGAGGCTACAATATTGCCCGAGACGGGGGGGAAGTCAAACTCGTTTAAGGAAATACCGGCGCTAAGCGCAACGGCATTGCTAAACGTGAGCGATTCAATCTGATCCCCGATTATCTCGGCGTCGCTCAGCGATTCGAAATCAATAACCGTCGCAAAACTAAGGCTACTGCTGATAAGGGCGCTGGCAAGTAACCCTCGAATGATATGGTTTAACGCGCGGGAAAGTTTCACCGAAAGGCTCCTTTTGTTCTTCTACTCTTCTTGTCTTGCCCCTTATTCTAGCGTTGTCGACAAAAATTGCAAATGTGGTGCGATGATCGGAGCAATGATGCGCCGGGGTTGTAAACAAGCAGAAAGGATCGAACATTATCGCGCGAATCGGCCGGGAGGCCGCGTGGATATTCGCTCTGATGCATGGTATCACCAGAGGCTGAGGCTGAACCAGGACTTAGGCGCGATGGATTTTCTGTTGAAGAAAAATATATTTGAACCGGGCCCCTTTTTTTCTCCCTTCTCCGCGACACCGGCGTCAAGTGGTTGGCATTGGAGTATGCAAAGTTGACGGCAGCGTAGCCGTATTTCCTCATGTTATTCTGAGGAGCAAAGCGACGAAAAATCTGCTTTTAGTTTTTTCGGGCGCTGATTAAAGCAGATCCTTCACGTCGTTCAGGATGACATGTTTGTCGCGAGGGGCCGCGCCATTGATCTTCGATCACACAAGCCATTGTGGCTGTTCAACGTCGCCCATGCGAAATTTGGCCAGGGCGTGATCCTAGGCTGCGAAGGCAACGGCGCCGACGCTCGCGTGCAGGTGAAGTTTCGCGATACCGGCGTGAAGTGGTTGGCGTTGGAATATGCGAAATTGACGGCGGCTTAGCCGTATTTCCTCATGTCATTTATACGATCACGCCGGCCATCGCGGTTCCACCAGCTTGTGCCCCAGCAAAATTTTCTGAAAATGCCCCGGATCGTGGGGCTTAACTATTTCCCCCGGCCGCGGCAAATAAAAATCGTATAACCGCGACAACCAAAACCGTAGCGCTGCCGAGCGGAGCATCGCTGGCCATAGATTTTTTTCCGTGTCAGTCACCGGACATAGCGCGCAATATGCTTCGAGCATGGCTGAGAGCCGCTCTGGATCTAGTTCTCCGGGCGATGCCATGCACCAGTCATTGACCGTGACGGCCAGATCGAATAGCCAGGCATCGTTTCCGGCGAAATAAAAATCGACGACCCCACCGATGTCGCTACCGCGAAACAACACGTTATCGCGGAATAAATCGGCGTGGACGACGCTACGCGGTAGCGAGGAAACATCGACGGAGTCTTGGTAATCCAATTCGCTTTGCAACAACTCGCTTTCCTCGCCGGATAAATACTCCCAAACTTTAGCCGCCGCTTGTTTGCGCCAGGCAGGTCCGCGTGGATTGTCCATGGAGAGCGGAAAACTTTTGCCTGGCCAGATGCATGTTCGCCAGCAGCTTACCGACTTTCGCGCAATGCGCGCGCTGGGCTTCAATACCGATGTGCCTTCGAGCCGGCTCACCAAACTCGCCGGTTTATTCTTTAGTTCGCCGAGATATTGATTTTGTAAATTCGCAATCGGACGTGGACAAGGAATTCCGTGGTTCGCAAGATGCGCCATGAAGTTGAGATAGAACGGCAGTTCCTGGGATTTAAGCACTTCGAACAAAGTGAGAACGAATTCGCCGTCCGATGTGGTGACGAAATAGTTAGTGTTCTCGATGCCCGATTCGATGCCACGAAAATCCGTCAGCGTGCCGACGGAATAATCGGTGAGCCAGGTTTGCAGTTCGTCGCGCAGAACGCGGGTGAAGACGGCCATGTTTTTAACGCTGTTGTCTGAGTTTCGATGGCATATTGGCTAGGGCTAGAGCTTGCCCTCATCCCCACCCTTCTCCCAGAGGGAGAAGGGAGTAAATCCCCTCTCCCTCTGGGAGAGGGTTAGGGTGAGGGTAGGCTTTATGAATCAACGAGCAAGTTTTGAATAAAAACTACAGACTCAACATTTTCTCACGCTCCACCGCCGACGGCGTGAACCCACGGGTTTCGTAGTGCTGGAAAATTGCCTCGACCACGGCTTGCGGTTGATCGATCACTTTAATTAAATCCAAATCTTCCGGGTTGATCATTTTCTCGCTGACCAAGGTCGACTTGAACCAATCAAGCAAGCCCTGCCAAAACGGCGAATGCACCAGAACAATAGGAATCTTGCGCGTCTTGCCGGTCTGCGTCAGCGTCAGCGCTTCCATCAATTCATCGAGGGTGCCGAAGCCGCCGGGCATGACCACATAGGCCGATGCATATTTGACGAACATTACCTTGCGCGCGAAGAAATGCTGGAACGATAACGTGATGTCCTGATACTGGTTATCCACTTGCTCGTGCGGCAAACGGATGTTAAGGCCGATGGAAGGGGATTTGCCGAAGTACGCACCCTTGTTCGCCGCTTCCATAATGCCTGGCCCTCCCCCTGAGATGACAGTGAAGCCCGCATCCGACAACTGCCGTGCGATTTGTTCCGTCAGCAGATAATGAGGATGATCTTGCCGCGTACGCGCGCTGCCGAAGATGCTGACCGCCGGATGGATCGCGGCGAGCTTCTCCGTGCCCTCGACAAATTCTGCCATAATCTCGAACATGCGCCACGACTCGCGCGCGGTGTAAGTCGCACGCGACTGCAATTCGCGATCTGCCAACGGTGGTATCTTTTTATCTAGACTCATAATCTCTCATGCAAACACTATTGTTGGTGGACGGTTCATCCTATCTGTATCGCGCGTTTCACGCCCTGCCCGATCTGCGCAGCCCACAAGGTAAACCTACCGGCGCGATTTACGGCGTGATCAACATGTTGCGTAAGTTACGCGCCGATTATAAGCCGGATTATCTCGCCTGCGTGATGGATGCGAAAGGCAAAACCTTTCGCGACGATTGGTATCCCGAATACAAAGCGAATCGCACAGCGATGCCCGACGATCTTATGATCCAGATCGAGCCGCTGCTGGAAACTATTAAAGCATTGGGTTGGCCTTTACTCATGGTCGACGGTGTCGAGGCCGACGACGTGATCGGCACGTTAGCTAAGCATGCCGAAGCACGCAGCGCCAACACGGTCATTTCCACGGGCGACAAGGATCTCACCCAACTGGTCACAACTCGTGTGACGTTGATCAATACCATGAGCAACGAGACGCTGGACGAAGCGGGCGTGCTGGCGAAATTCGGTGTCGAGCCCGCGCGCATCGTCGATTATTTATCGCTGGTCGGCGATAGCGTGGACAACGTACCCGGTGTGGAAAAAGTCGGGCCGAAGACCGCGGTGAAATGGCTGAGCCAGTATCAAACCCTCGAAAACGTCATGGCACACGCCGACGAAATCAGCGGCGTAGTCGGCGACAATTTGCGCAAGGCCCTCGATTGGCTGCCGCAAGGACGGCGGTTGTTGACCGTGAAATGCGATGTCGATCTGCCGTTCGATTGGAACAATCTCACCGCCAAAGATGCGGACAAGACTAAGCTCTTGGAACTGTTTACGCGGTTTGGTTTTAAGACTTGGCGGCGGGAGTTGGAAAGCGAACGGCAGGGGCTAGGGGCTGGGGACTTGGGGCTAGCGGTTGATGCGCCAACCGTTGAAGTGAATGCAGGTCCGCCGACAAAACGCGAATACGATATGGTGTTGACGGAAGCGGCGCTGGATAATTGGATTGAAGAAATAAAAGCTGCTTCGTTGGTTTGTGTCGATACAGAGACGACCGGGCTCGATCCGATGACCGCGAAGATCGTCGGGATTTCCTTCAGCGTCGAGCCGCATCGCGGCGCATATATTCCGCTCGCGCACCATTACGCCGGCGCGCCGACGCAGTTAGATTTTGATCGAACCCTCATGCGATTAAAGCCTTTGCTCGAAGACCCGGCGATCAAAAAACTCGGGCAGAACGTCAAATACGATCAACATATTTTCGCCAATCACCACGTAAACCTGAAAGGCGTCGAGCACGACACTTTATTGCAATCCTACGTTCTGGAAAGCCATCGGCCCCACGATATGGATAGCCTGGCCTCGCGCCATCTCGATGTAAAGACCATCAAGTTCGAGGAGGTCGCGGGCAAGGGTGCGAATCAAATCGGCTTCGATCAAGTGAGCGTTGAAGCGGCGACGGAATATTCCGCCGAGGATGCGGATATCACGTTGCAACTGCATCACAAATTGCATCCGCAAATCGAGCGCGACGAAAAACTCAAGTACATCTATCGCGATATCGAGATGCCGGTGATGCAGGTATTGCAGAAAATCGAGCGCAACGGCGTATTACTCGACAGCGAATTGCTTGCGAAGCAGAGCCACGAGTTGGGCAAAACCTTGCTGGATCTGGAAAAGAAAGCCCACGAGCATGCGGGACAAAGCTTTAATCTCAATTCGCCGAAGCAGATTCAAGAAATCCTGTTCGATAAGCAAAAGCTACCGGTGGTCAAAAAAACCCCGAGCGGTACGCCGTCAACGGATGAAGACGTGCTGGAAAAACTCGCGCTCGATTATCCGTTGCCGAAAGTTCTGCTCGAATATCGCGGCCTGGCGAAACTAAAATCAACTTATACGGACAAGTTGCCACGTATGGTGAACGCTAGCACGGGCCGCGTGCACACAAATTACGCGCAGGCGGTCGCGGTGACCGGCCGCTTGTCCAGCACGGATCCCAATCTGCAGAATATTCCGGTGCGCACCGCGGAAGGACGCCGCATTCGCGAAGCGTTCATCGCGCCGCCGGGATCGATGCTGCTCTCGGCCGATTACTCGCAAATCGAACTGCGCATCATGGCGCACATTTCCGGCGACGAAAGTTTGCTGCGCGCGTTCGCGGCGGGGGAGGATATCCATCGCGCGACGGCAGCAGAAATTTTTTCAACCGATCGCGACTTGGTGACGAGCGAACAACGCCGCTACGCTAAAGTCATCAACTTCGGATTGATCTACGGCATGTCCGCGTTCGGCCTGGCGTCGCAACTGGGGATCGAGCGCTCCGCTGCGCAAGCCTACATCGACCGCTACTTCGCGCGCTACCCCGGCGTGGCGCAATACATGCAACGCACCCGCGACGATGCGCGCAATCACGGCTATGTGGAAACGGTATTCGGCCGCCGCTTGTGGCTGGCGGAAATAAAAAGCCCCAACGGCCCACGCCGCCAGGCGGCGGAACGCGCCGCGATCAACGCGCCGATGCAAGGCACGGCCGCCGATCTCATCAAGCTCGCGATGATCGCCGTGCAAGATTGGCTGGAACGAGAAAAGTTAAAAAGCATGATCATCATGCAGGTGCACGACGAGTTGGTTTTCGAAGCGCCGAAATCCGAAGTCGAAACACTTAAAGCTGCGATTCCTAAACTCATGACCGAAGTCGCGAAGCTTGCCGTGCCTTTGTTAGTGGAAGTCGGTGCGGGGCCGAACTGGGAAACGGCGCACTAGGATCGCGATGCACCCGCGAGGGCAAACCGTTGCCCACCCTACCGACATGGAAGGGCAAACCTCGTCCACCCATTGAACCTTTAGTCGTTTCCGGGAAATAAGAATTCAGGAAGGGCTGCAACATCGTCCCACCTTAAACGAAGTGATGCTCGCCAAATTAATACGGCAAAGTGTCGCTACACCTGATACTGAACGTGCTAAAGGAGTACATCAACATGAACGTTAAACAAATATCTGTAGGCGTTTTCTTCCCTCTATTCCTCGCAATGGCGCCGCTTACGACCCACGCTGCCGGCGTGGACGGGAGCTCGCTACTGTGGCCGACCTATAACCGGTACCGCATGGGACCCTTTGGTGAGTGTCGACGTTACGCCGGGCGCCGGTTTTAACCAATATTGCATGGTCGTCTGCAGTGCCGACGCGGGGAATCCCTATGTCTTTGGTAGTAGCTCGGACTATCATATTGCCGTCACAATGGCTGGCGTCGTAGTAGGCGGATCCGAACGCCGCTTCGAATTCGAGGCTGATCCGAACGTCCCGGACATCAATTGGATCAACGTCAGCACCACCGCGGCATTTGCTCTTCCCACTCTCGCACGAACCATCTCTTGCTCCGTCAGGAAGGACACCGTGAACGATCCCAACATGACGATCACCGATTCATCGATGTCGATGGTGTGTGAAGATATCGAGATCGATAACAATCCGGCGCTGCCTCAGATCCCTTGATGTAAGATCGATAAAAATCGTAGCCAATAGCAGGCGGAATAAGTTTCGGAGATGCTTCCGGTCGCGCAACACGACATAGTTTGGCACAACGAGATTGTCCACCCTTGCGGTGTAGACGGCATGGCCTGAAAGGCTTATGGATATTGCCTCTCAGGCCATGCCTTGCCAACAGGCAAGCGGGTTGCGGTTCGTGGCGCGGCTATAAAAAAATGCACGGCGATAGTCGCGGATGTTTCTGCGTTCAACCGGGATAAGCCACGAAATTATCGTTGTGCCCTACCCGTTTGCGACCAATCTTAGCAACACCGGCGCCGGCGTTTGCTGCTCACCTTTGTAAATGCCGCACGCGAGCACCAATTCATCCACGCGCTGAAAATAAGCCGACTTTTGCTCGACCTTGTGGGTGATCGGATTGAGCCAGCGATAATCTTCCCAACCTTTACCGCTGGTCTTCGCGGTGGCGATCATGGGCCGGACGAATTGTTTGCCGTCGCTATCTGCCAAATCGAGCGCGTTTTTCCCTTTGAGTGTGGGATGGACATACACGTTGCCCTGTAAGTCAAACACGTAGACGTAGTAATCCGCGAACATAAACTTACTATCGGGCGTCTCGAAGTCTCGATACGCTCGTTCCGGTCCCTTCGCTTTCAAATGTCGCGCGGCGCTCTCGACCAACGCCACGGCCTGTTCACGCGCCGCCATGCGGTCCAGCTTGAATTTATCCACCACATCCGACAAGCGGCTGGCTTCGCCTTCAAACGCCAACGCGACCGCGCTCGCTTGTTCCACCAGCGCGGCGTTGCGTTGGCTGTCTTGCTCCATCTGCAAGATGCCGCGGTTGACCTCATCGACGCTCAAGCTCTGCTCCCGCGATGCCGATGCGATATCCGTGATCAAACCGTTCACTTCGCCGACACGGTTGACGACATCTTGGATCGTCGTGGCGACTTTACCGACCAAGCGGGTGCCGCCTTTCACCTGTTCCACCGAATCCTGGATTAGGGTCTTGATCTCTTTCGCTGCATCGCTGCTGCGCTGGGCGAGATTGCGCACTTCGCTCGCCACCACCGCAAAACCGCGCCCCTGCTCGCCGGCCCGCGCCGCCTCGACCGCCGCATTGAGCGCGAGAATATTGGTCTGAAACGCGATGCCTTCTATGACCGAGACGATCTCCCCCATCTGTTTCGAACTGGTGACGATGAACCCCATGGAATCGACCAATTCGTTCACCTGATCTACGCTCGCCAGAGCGATGCTGCCGGTGCGTGTACCGAGCTCGTTGGCGCGGCGACAACTGTCGGCATTCTGCTTTGCGCTCGCCGCGAGCTGTTCCACGCTGGAGGCCGTTTGTTCCAAGGTCGCCGCCTGTGCTTCCGTGCGCTGCGACAGATGGTGATGGCCGCTCGCGATTTCTTTAGCGCCGTTGACAATACTGTCGGCACTGGTGCGAACTTGGGTCACGATCTCGATTAGATTTTGGTTGGTTTGGCGCACGTATTCCCCCAACTTCGCCCCTTCATCCGTCTCGGCCTCATCGATGCGCACCGTCAGATCACCGCTGCCGATACGCTTGATCGCCCCCGCGACTTTGTTCACATCGGGGCCGATGCGCATGAATAACGCCCCCATGACGTAGGCCTCCAACACCAAACTCATTGCCGCTACGATCATCGCCGCAGTTCGCGTGCTAGGCGTCAGCCAGCCATTCTCGCCCACTAGCAGAAGTGCCGATCAGAATCAGTAGCGGAATAAAAGCCAGCACACCGATCCAGTAGAGATTGGCGCTAATTTTGGTGCCGGAGAATAGCCGAATCGCAGGAGCAAAAAACCAATTCATTTGGGCCTCCCAAAATGAAACAGCGCAAGATAAGGTTTATAACGACGCGTAATTGTAGCCTTTGTATGCGTCGATCACTGGTAAAAATGTCTGCGCGAAATCAATCGTGGATTTGAGGCGCCATGACGTGCCGTGCGGCGGGTCGACGATTTTTTCAAGTGCAATCGATTGCTCGGCTACAATATGTCGCAGTCTTTTGGGAAAGATAAAAACCAGCGTTGCTCTTGACTACGGAGTTCGGTAAATTCGGATTCCTCTCATGGAAACATTCGCGCATGAAAGTTCTGCTAATAGAAGATACATTGACGCTGCTGCTGCTCACCTCCGATATCATCGAGCAGGCAGGACATCAAGTGATTACCGCGCGCGATGGCGAAGAGGGCATACGTCAGTTTCTCGGCGCCAGCCCGGACTTGATTTTGCTCGATGTGCAGATGCCGAAAATGAATGGCTATGAGGTCGCGCGCCGCATTCGCGCCCTCGACGCGGAACATTGGATTCCGATCATCTTCCTGAGCGGCATGGTGAAAGATCAAGATATCGCCATGGGAATCGAGGCGGGCGGCGACGACTATTTGACTAAACCCGTGAGCCAAGCGGTGTTGGGCGCGAAGCTCAAGGCCATGCAGCGTATCGCGGATATGCGCGCACGTTTGGTGCAAGCCTCGCGCGAGTTGGAACGCGCCAATCGCGAACTCGAGCTGCGCAGCCACATGGATGGACTCACCGGGATCGCCAACCGCCGCCACTTCGACGTGGTTTTACAGCGCGAGTGGCGGCGCTGCGCGCGAGAAGGTGTGCCGTTGTCGCTGCTATTCATGGACGTCGATTGCTTCAAGCAATACAACGACAATTATGGACACTTGAAAGGCGATCAGTGCCTCAAGGACGTAGCCCAAGCGTTACATAATTGCCTACAGCGCGCGGCCGATTTAGGCGCGCGCTATGGCGGCGAAGAGTTCGCGGTAATCTTAAGCGGCGCCGACACCGGCCCGGCATTGAAATTGGCGGAGAACGTGCGAAAAGCAATCGAAGCGCTTGCGATCGTGCACGATTATTCAGCCGCCGCAAAACATGTCACGGCGAGTATCGGCTGTGCGACGTTGGTGCCTCGCGCGGACCAATTGCCCGACACCATCATTTCCCTCGCAGACGCCGCGCTGTATCGTGCTAAGAGCACGGGTCGTAATCGGGTGATGGCAGCAGAGCCGACGCCTAGGTTACGGACTGAAGCAGTTTCCGCACCACTGACCACTTAGAGAAATCGCGGGACACTCAGTATCACGTACGACGGTGTTAGTAGAACGAACATCGGGTAACCACCCTGTTTCTCGCACGATCGCCCTAGCCGCTTTTCTTTCGAACATTATCTCACGCACATCGACTGTCGGAATTTCTTACACAGGTCCGATGACTTGAGTATTTTTTTAAAAATAATCAATAAGTTAAATTTTGGTGTGCTTTTTGCTTAGGGTTCAAATTAGCTTTAGGGGTAACCATAATAAATGCGTAACGATAGTTGCGAAAAACACCTTCTAGGGTTTCTTCGACAAACAAAATTAAGAGGGAATAAAATGATGAAAAGAAATTTGATCTGTTCTGCTCTACTGGCTGGGGGTTTATTCGCGAACGTATCTGTTAACGCAGCGCCTATTGTTCTGGACTTTGAAGGAGGTGGCGATCAGGCGAATATCAATGGTTTTTATAATGGTGGTACTGACAGCCTGGGAAACTCGGGGGTGAATTACGGCATTCAGTTCGGCACCAATACGCTGAGCATCATAGATGCAGATGCAGGCGGGGGCGGTAATTTCGCCAACGAACCGTCGCCTAATACGATTATGTTTTTTCTAACCGGCACGGCCGTTCTAAATTTTGCGCCGGGCTTTGATACGGGATTTTCCTTCTTTTACACGTCTTCCACAGCAGCAACAGTTAACGTCTACGACGGTTTGGACGCAACCGGTAACTTGCTCGGTACGCTCAATCTCACGGCGCAGCATACCCAAAATTGCACCGGCGATCCGACTGGAACATTCTGTAATTGGACTGCGACCGGCGTCGCATTCAACGGCCTAGCCAGATCCATAGATTTTGGTGGGACGGTGAACCAAACGGGTTATGACGATATTACCTTCGGTTCCGTAACGCCGGGCGGTGGTGGCGGAAATCCGGTGCCGGAACCTGCTTCACTGGCTCTACTCGGCTGTGGGCATGGCTGGTCTGGGCTTCCTGCGCCGTCGACCAACCTGATCGCAAGGTTTTATAGTTCAAAACGGCGACTTCTGGTCGCCGTTTTTTTGCCGTAACGAAAATGGCGGAACCCAGAACAATCCGCTTTTGACGTTTGTTCCGTAGCCCGGGATAGGTGTTTTCGAATCGGCCGGAATAAGTTGCCAGACTTCCACGTGAAGTGCATAGGCCTGAGAATCGCTTAAATAGGGGTTCCCAGGCCGTACCTCTTTGGCAGATGAATGGTTTGTGCCGAGCTACGAAATGTTCAATGGGTAGGGTGGATCAAGCGCAGCGGATCCACCAAGCGGATCAACATCCGCTACCTCTAAGTGACGGTTTGGTGGATCCAGCGCTACGCGCTTTGATCCACCCTACCAAACTCGTTGCATTAAATAACTTTTCAAGCCATCCAAGGCACGGCCTTCTCCGCATTAACACCGTATTTCTTAATCGCTTCACTCACTTTGCTTTTCGCGATCGTGCCTTCGTCGGCTAGCGCTTTCAACGCAGCGATGACGACGTGGTGACGATTCACTTCAAAGAATTCGCGCAGATTCGCGCGGGTGTCGCTGCGGCCGAAGCCGTCGGTGCCTAAGGTGACGAAGCGTTGCGAGAGGTGTGGGCGAATTTGTTCGGGGAAGGCGCGCATATAGTCGCTGGCTGCAATGACAGGACCAGCGCGCTTCTCCAGGCACAGTGCCACGTGAGGCAAGCGGGGCGCGGCTTCTGGATGCATGCGGTTCCAGCGTTCGCATGCCATGCCGTCGCGGCCTAGTTCGGTGAAACTGGTGGCGCTCCAGATGTCGCTGGCGATGTCGAAATCTTTTACCAGCAATTCGGCGGCGGCGATGACTTCGCGCAGAATGGTGCCGCTGCCCATCAATTGCACGCGCGGCGATTTTTTGCCCGCATCGACTTGCTGCAACAGGTATAAACCTTTGCGTATGCCCTCCTCCGCGCCCTTTGGCATTTCCGGCTGCGTGTAGTTCTCGTTCATCACGGTGACGTAGTAATAGACGTTCTCGTTGTTTTCGTACATGCGGCGTATGCCGTCTTGGATGATGACGACGACCTCAAAGCCGAAGGTCGGATCGTAGGAAATGCAATTCGGTATCGTGCCGGCGAGGACGTGGCTATGGCCATCCTCGTGCTGCAAGCCTTCGCCGGACAGCGTGGTGCGGCCCGCCGTTGCACCCAACAAAAATCCGCGCGCACCCGCATCGCCGGCCGCCCACAACAAATCGCCGACGCGCTGGAAGCCGAAGATCGAATAGAAAATATAGAACGGTATCATCGGCACACCGTGCGCCGCGTAGCTCACCGCCGCCGCTAGCCAGGAGGAAATCGCGCCCGCTTCGGTGATGCCCTCTTCCAGAATTTGACCGTCTTTCGCTTCTTTGTAATACAGCAATTCGTCTTTATCTTCCGGCTCGTAGAGCTGGCCCGTGGACGAATAAATTGCCACTTGGCGAAACAACGATTGCATGCCGAAGGTGCGCGCTTCATCGGCAACGATGGGCACGATGTGTTTGCCGAGATTGGCATCGCGCAGCAACTGCGACAGCATCTGCACGAACACCATGGTGGTCGATTGCTCGCGATCGCTGGCGTTTAAATATTTTGTGAATGCCGACAACTCCGGCAACGTGAGTTTTTGCGCTTCGGTCGTGCGGGATGGTAAATATCCGTTGAGGGCCTTGCGGCGTTGATGCAAATACTTAATCTCCGGCGCATCGTTACCCGGCAGATGAAAGCGCAGATTGGTGACATCGTCGTCGGACAGCGGCAGTGAGAAACGATCGCGGAATGCAAGCAATGCCTCGTCGTCGAGTTTCTTCTGTTGGTGCGACACCATTTTGCCCTGGCCCCACTGACCCATGCCATAACCTTTTTTGGTCTGCGCAAGGACTACCGTGGGTTGACCAACGTGCGACACGGCCGCGTGGTAAGCGGCATAAATTTTCACCGGGTCGTGGCCGCCACGGCGCAGGCGATCGATATCTTCGTCTGACATGTGGGCGGCCAGCGCTTGCAACTCGGGATACTTGTTAAAGAAGTTTTCGCGATTGAAACGGCCGTCGGTGGCGGCGTATTTCTGGAATTCGCCGTCGACGGTTTCGTGCAAGCGCTTTAGGATGACGTTTTCGGTATCGCGCGCGAATAGCGGATCCCAATCCGAACCCCACATGACCTTTAACACATTCCATCCGGCGCCGGAAAACAGGCCTTCCAACTCCTGCACGACCGAACCGTTGCCGCGAACTGGGCCGTCCAAACGCTGCAAATTGCAATTCACCACGAACACGAGATTATCCAAGCCTTCCCGCGCAGCGAGGGACAAACCGGCGAGCGCTTCCGGTTCGTCCATCTCGCCGTCGCCGATGAAGCACCAAACTTTACGGCCGGAGGTTTTCAGGATGCCGCGGTTTTCCAGGTAACGCATGAAGCGCGCTTGATAAATCGCCGCCAACGCGCCCAAACCCATTGACGCCGTGGGAAACTGCCAGAAGTCTGGCATCAAATAGGGATGGCAATAGGAAGACAGCCCCTTGCCGCCGGTTTCGCGGCGGAAGTTGTCCAGGTTTTCTTCCGTCAAGCGGCCCTCTAAGTAAGCACGTGCATACACGCCGGGGGCCGAGTGCGCTTGAAAAGAGACCAAGTCACCGCTTTGCCCGGCGCGGAAAAAGTGATTGAAGCCGACCTCGAACAAATCCGCCGACGACGCATAGGTTGCAATGTGGCCACCCAATTCGGGATGTGCCTTATTCGCACGCACCACCATGGCGAGCGCATTCCAGCGCACCAGCCCGGAGAGGCGCGATTCCACTTCCAGATTACCGGGATAGGGTGGTTGATCCGCCAGGGAGATGGTGTTGCAGTACGGTGTATTCATCACCGGCGGCAGCGGCACTCGGCTGGCGCGGGCTTGGTCGATGAGCTTACGCAAAATAAACGTCGCGCGCTCCGCGCCCTCGGTTTTGATGATGGCGTCGAACGCTTCCAGCCATTCGCGGGTTTCACTGGGATCGGCGTCTTGCGGCAGCACGCGCCAAAAGGCGGACAGGGCGAGGTCGGAGAGGTTGGTCATGGCTGTGAAGACGGAATGAGGAAGGCTAGAATTTTACGCTTTTTTTGCTCGCACGAGGTTTCGAAATCCATCGACCGGAGATGACAAAAGGGAATAATATTTCGTTTTTATATTAGATAACATCAGAAAATGCCGAATAGTCCACTCGATGCAACGGATTGGAAAATATTGTCGCATTTACAGGACAATGCGCGGATCGCGAACGTCGAGCTTGCGCGCGAGGTTTTCTTGTCGCCCTCGCCTTGCTTGCAGCGGGTGAAAAAGTTGGAGGAATCCGGTTTGATTCGCCGTTACGTCACCTTGCTCGATCCTCACAAATTGGGTTTGACCGTAAGCGTTTTTATCCAAGTGACTTTGGAGAAGCAAATCGAACAATCGCTGGAAAATTTCGAACGATCGATCCGCGATCGGCCCGAAGTGATGGAATGTTATTTGATGACCGGCGATGCGGATTATTTATTGCGCGTGGTGATGCCGGACTTGCCGTCATTCGAGCGCTTCATGCTGGATCATCTGACCAAAATCCCCGGAATTGCCAGCATCAAATCCAGTTTCGCGTTGAAACAAGTTAAGTACCAAACGGCTTTGCCGTTGCCTAATGCAGCTTAGCTAGTCAAAGCTGAATCCGGGTGTCCGGGTGTAGTAATGCAATGCTTCATCTTGGAAGATCAACGCGCGCATGCGCTGTCTGCCGCGGTTGTGATGGGAATGCAGGCTCGTCGGCGGCGTGATCTGCACCGCGCCTGTCGACCAATCGACCCGCCGGCCGTCGATCATGGAATAGGTGCCCTCGCCCTGCAAAGCTAATGTCACTGCCACGCCGTTGTGACGATGGGCGCGTTGGTCGAATCCTACCGCCAGGGTGTTGAGCCCGACGACAATGAACGGCAAGGTGTTGTTGCTCGGCGCTAGTGCGTCGCTCGCGAATTGCACGAAGCGTCCGGTGCTGTAATCGGTCAACGGCCGCTGCCACTCACTTTCCAGCCGGCGCTCGATTTCCGCCGCGGGCCAATGGGTGGTTTGCACTTTCGCTTTGCCGGGCTCCGGCGCGCGTAGGCCATCGTAAGCGAGCAGCGGCTCGTCGGTGCCAAGATAGAGTAAGCAGTCTCCGCCCAACGCGCGATGTACCGTCTCGCAGCCACCGCCAAACAAAAACATGTCGCCTTCGCCCCACGCGATGCTGTCCGGCCCGTTGCGGCTTTCGCCCTTGCCGCTGATGACGTAGTAGATTTCGCCCGACGCGTTGAGGCTGGCGCTTAATTCCTCATCGGCGCGAATCTTAATGTAGCGCAGCAGCAATGCCGGCGTTGTCGCCGGATAGCTTGTGCCTAGCGTATCCGAAGAGTCGAGCGCGATCATGCCGGTGGGCGTATTGGAATCGAATGCACGATCCCGTTCGGCGAGAAATTGCCGCACCGCCACCGGCGGCCAGCGAAAGGTAAAGCCGTTGTCGTCGGAGAAATAACGAGCGCGGCGGGTGTAAAGAGTATCGGAGCGATGAAGAGATGGATTCAGGAGCGTTCATGTCTGGCTTTAACCTGATTGATGTCGTTTTATTATAAAGAACTTGGCCTAAGCTTGTTGAGTGACTCGGCGATACAGCTTTGTCGGTATTCTTTACACTTTTTGAAGAATGGCGGAGTTAGATTAAATAAAAGTAGTTATTTCAATTACTTATAGTAGTGGCTCGGAAATTGCTTCAAGGCTGATCAGTAACACATAACTTAAACAGTTTTTTAATAATAATTTTTTTAGGGCTGCATATGAACTTAAAAACTAAGATCTCAACAACCCTCGTCGGCGCTGCGCTGCTTGGAATCTCCAGTTGGGCGAACGCCATTCCTACACTGCAACTTGGCATCGGCGGCGGCACTTACGACGCCACGACGCAAACCAGTGTCGCATCAACCAATAGCTTTAGCCTCTACGCTTATCTGCTTGCCGATAGTTCAAATCCCATCGGCGATAGTTACACCATCTCGATGGCGGTCTCGCCCCAGGTTAACAGCCCTGCGAGCTTAGGATCGTTCAGCGTTGACGGCGCTGTTATTGATGTCACATCGGGTATGACTTACGGTATTCCTCCACTTGACGCAACTATTGAAACAACGCCGGGTGGCGATAATCACGATCTGCAAACCCACGGCGTGTTTCCGACTTACTTCATCGAGCGTACTTTTAGCTTTAGCGCGGCGGACCAAACCGCGGCATTCAATACTGCCGATCATCCTTCCTTCGGCCCGCAACCCGGCAGCGGCATGTACTTCAAGAAATTCGACATCGACGTGACCGGGTTGGACGAGAACTATTCGATTCATTTCGATCTGTACAACAGCGCGGCTATCGGCGAAACGGTTTGTACCGGTAAAGGTAAGAGCCGCGTGTGCACAACCACGCCTACCGGCGAATTAGACATCAGCCAATTCGCACCCTTCTCCCATGACGCGCAAAGCGGTCCTGGCGGTGGCGGCGGTGGTGGTGGAAATGAAGTTCCGGAACCGGCTTCGATGCTACTCGTTGCCCTGGGCTTATTCGGTCTAGGATTCGCTCGTAAGAAAGCGTAAACGCAAAAGCACTTCTTGCTACATTCTGTAAACAAAAAAGCGGCGAGTAATCGCCGCTTTTTTTATTTCCATAACTCAAAGATTACTTGGTGAGCTTAGTCCAATTTTCCTGGGCTTTCGCCAACAGGGCATTGGAGTCTTTCATAAACGTCGCTTTTGCGTCTTCGCTACTGAAGCAATAGTTTTTACCGCCGATCTTTTCGGCGATGCTGCAGTCGGTTTTAACCGCTTTGCCGATGGACATGCCGAATGCGCAGTTGTCGGCGAACTCGCCCATGGCGGCAAACGCCAACGATGACGAAGCGAGAATGGCTGTTGCAATATAAGTCTTAACTAATTTCATGGAACCTCCGAAAAAAATTCAAAATCTGCGCACGAAAGCGCACGCATTCGTTACAGATTTCTCTGCACCAGCCGGGTAGCGGGATTTAATACTTATCGTGGGCCAGGGCAACAGTGCTAACACGATGAATGCCCTAGCCGAGCAACCGATATAGTTATTGCTATCGGTACTTTTACGACTCCGGTGAAATTGCGAAGTTCATTTGAAATTCAAATCGGTAGGCGTGTCGGTGTTAGGCGACGGGTAATTCGACGCCAATAATCAGTACGATAGGCCGTACACGGGCCGATTCCTCTGTCGTTTATCGACAACAAATCAAGTGGTGTGATCACGAGTTACATCTAACTGTCTTGGAATTTACTAACCAGTATCGATCAGATCATGGATATGCCCGGAGAACCGCATGGATACTGGCTCCTAGCGATGATCTATAGCTGGGACTGGTTATCGAGGTATTACATTTTGCGCAACCCTCCTGCCATTTGTTACAGCAGGAGGGTTGCTTTGCTACACGTCAAATTACTTCTTCATCTTAGCGAAATTTTCATCCGCCTTCATGAGCATGGCCTTTGAATCTTTCATAAACATTTCTTTCGGCGTTTCGCCGCTGAAGCACAGGGTTTTTCCGTCCATCACCATATTGATGGAACAGTCGGTAGGCACTTCTTTACCCATGCTCAAACCGGTGACGCACATATCGCCGTACTCACCCTTGGCGGCAAATGCGGCAGCGGAAACGATCATGAGAGTCGCGGAAATCAGTGTTTTTGATAATGTCATTTTATTTCTCCTTAAGCTGTAAATTGACTGGGCACTACACGAGAAAGCACTCGCGTTGCCTTAGTCTCCCCAGGAGCCAGGAAACTTACGTTTGCCTTCGTCAGCCTCCAAGACCTATCCAGCCACCGCCTTGAGCATGGTATCGGCGTCGGAGACTTCGAATTTCCCCGGCGCTTCGACGTTGAGTGCCCTCACCACACCATCGTCCACCAACATGGAAAACCGCGTCGCGCGTATGCCCATGCCGCGGGCGATGAGGTCGAGTTCCAGACCTAACTTTTTAGTGTATTCGGCGCTGCCGTCTGCCATCATGCGCACCTTGCCGCCGGATTTCTGATCGCGGCCCCATGCGCCCATGACGAAAGCATCGTTGACCGACAGACACCAAATTTCGTCGACCCCTTTGGCGCGCAATCGATCGTAGTTCGCGACATATCCGGGCACGTGTTTCGCGGAACAAGTCGGCGTGAACGCGCCGGGTAGGCCGAAAATCGCGATCTTCTTGCCGCGGATCAGCTCTTCCACTTTGAATGTGTTGGGGCCAATGCTGCAGCCATCGCCTTCGACTTCGATGAATTCCTGTAACGTGCCCTCGGGTAAACGATCACCCACTTTGATTGCCATAGCGCTCTCCTTGAAATAAGACGGCGGTTGAGAAAGTTTGTTTCGCCATATTTTCTCACGCCATCGCCGAAACTGTAGGATTTTGGCCTCAACGGCGGGAATTTAGGTACAAGAGCTTGATCGGGCGTTCAATTTCTAACCGTTCGATGGTTATAATCGTTCTCGTTAGGTACTTTAAAGATTCAAAGGAGATTATTTGTGAAGATCAAAATATTAAAACTGTCGGCTCTCGCGCTGGCGCTTGCACTGAGCATGTCGGGTTGCTCGTGGATGCACGGCATGTTTTCGAGTAGCGACGAAACCAACGCCGCCAAAGTTGCTCAAGCCGATCCGGCGCCAAGCGAGGCACCGAGCGCCGAGCCGATGCAAGTCGCCGCGGACCATGGTCATCATGTGCAAGATAGCGCCGGCAAAACCGTGACCAGTGGATATGGCGACTGTGTCAATGTCGGCAACTCTCTGGACAGTGGCCAGCATCCCAACGACTGCGATAAGCAAGGGTTAAAGCCCGCAACCGATATGGCCGCCGGCACGGGCGAAACCCCGGCTCCTGACGATATGGCGAAGACCGAGCCGGAAGCGGCCACACCGGCGCAGCTCGAACCGCCGGCTATCGTACAAGAGAGCGATGCAGGCAATGCGACGGCGCAAGTGCAGCCGGTAGAAGAACTGCCGACGGTGGCGCCATCCTATGAAAAAATCTCGTTGCTGGGCGACGCGCTGTTCCGTTTCGGCAAATCGAATGAGGGCAGCATACTGCCTGCAGGTATGGAGAAGCTGGATGAGCTCGCTGCTCAACTCGTTGCCTACGATAGGAGTTCGATCGAAAGCATCACCATCGTCGGTCACGCCGACCGGATTGGGAAGAAGGCCGCTAATCAGGCGTTGTCCGAGCGGCGCGCGCAAACGGTGAAGAACTACTTCGTAAAAAACGGCGTCGATGGCGCGTTGATCAAGAGCATGGGCAAAGGCTCGAGCCAGCCGGTGAAACAATGCAAGGGCAAGAAGAAAACGCCGCAATTGGTCGCTTGCTTGGAACCCAATCGCCGTGTGGAAGTCGTAATACGCGGGATCAAGGGAAGTTGATCGAGAACAGCATGGCTTATTAACCGAACCCCGCCCACGCGCGGGGTTTTTTGTTTCGAATATGGAAATCGCACTTACTGTTGTTGCAGTGTTACTGGTAATCATCGGCCTGGCCGGTACTGTCTTGCCCGCGCTACCTGGCGTGCCGTTAATCTTTGGCGGTTTGCTGTTGATCGCCTATCAAGACGGTTTCAACAAAGTCGGCGTTGTCACGCTGGTGATCCTCGGCATACTCACGGTGTTCGCATTTGCGATCGATTATCTAGCCGCGATTTTCGGCGCCAAAAGAGTCGGCGCGAGCCGCCTCGCCATCATCGGCGCGGCGGTGGGCACGATCGCAGGATTATTCCTCGGCTTCATCGGGATTATCATCGGCCCGTTCGTCGGCGCGGCGATCGGTGAATTCATTACCCGGCAAGACGCCCTTCAAGCCGGCAAAGTCGGCTTCGCGACCTGGCTCGGCATCGTCATCGGCGTCGCCGTAAAACTCGGCATCGCGTTCTTGATGGTCGGCATATTCGTAGCGAGTTATTTCTTAAATAGAATAGGCGCCACGAGTGAAGACCAAAGCGGCACTCAGGGCATGCATCGCTGGGAGCCGCATGGATGCTGGTCCCTGGCCATCAAGTCGGGGAGGTAAGCCGCGCGCGGCGCAAGAAATCATGGGTTTTACTGATTTAAGTCAAACACGCGAGCGGGCCAAGGCAAGGATAATTCAGCTCGCCCAACAAAAACCGCGCCTAACGCGAATCGACCGATCTTGGATTTTTCTCACCCGCCTAAAGTCATCGATCTGCAGCACCGAGTAACGGATTTTATCGATCGTTACGTGCTTCCGCATTTGCGACGCTGGCATGAAGAAGTTGCGGCCGGCGAAAATCCGCCGACGGTCGTCGAGGAACTGAAGGCCCTGGCGAAATTCGAGGGGCTATGGAATCTATTCTTACCCAATCTGAAATCCGATGAGCCGGGCACACGGCTGACCAATTTGGAATACGCGCCGCTTGCGGAAATCATGGGACGTGTTTACTGGTCGTCGGAAGTGTTCAACTGCAGCGCGCCGGATACCGGCAATATGGAACTGCTGCACGCCGCGGCAACCGATGAGCAGCGCGAGCGCTGGCTCAATCCGTTACTCGAAGGCGAGATCCGGTCATGTTTTGCCATGACCGAACCCGATGTCGCGTCTTCCGATGCGGGAAATATTCAAACGCAGATTCGCGTCGAAGGCGATAGTTTCGTCATCAACGGCCGCAAGTGGTTCATCACCGGCGCCGCGGACAGCCGCTGCAAAGTCGCAATCGTGCTGGGCCTCAGCAATCCGGATGCGCCGGCCCATCGACGCCATAGCATGGTGCTGGTGCCGATGGATACGCCCGGCGTAACGATAGTGCGCAATATTCCGGTCATGCATCACGTAACACCGGAAGGTCATTGCGAAATTCTATTGCGCGACGTTCGCGTGCCGCGCACAAATTTACTCGGCGATATGGGCGGCGGATTCCCTCTGGCGCAGGCGCGCCTCGGGCCCGGACGCATCCATCACTGCATGCGCTGCATCGGCCAGTGCGAATTAGCCATCGAGTTGATGAGCGAACGTGCGCTGGAACGAAAGGCATTCGGCAAGTATTTACACAGCTTGGGCAACGTGGCCGAATGGATCGCGCGATCGCGTATTGAAGTCGAACAAGCAAGATTACTGGTACTGAAAACCGCATGGCTGATCGATCGCTTCTCCAGCCGCGAAGCGCGCAATGAGATCTCGATGATCAAAGCGCTGATTCCGGAAATGCAAACGCGCATCGTCGATCGCGCGATTCAGGTGTTTGGCGCGATGGGACTATCACCCGACACACCGCTGGCTTATCTTTGGACGTGGGGCCGCGTCCTGCGCATTGCGGACGGGCCCGATGAAGTTCATCTACAAGCCGTCGCACGCCACCAAATCAAGCAAGCTGAATCCCATCGCGGTCAGACCGCCATTTATTTTTCTCTCCCCTGATGCGCCAGCGATCGTAAGCGTTCGTCCAACCCATCAGATGACTTTGGAGTAACGCCTTTGCGCGGTATCGCGATTTAAGTAGTGGTCGAACACCATGCAGATGTTACGAATCAGTAATCTTCCACGGCGCGTAACGCGAAGCCCCTCTTCTCCGATGTCGATTAGGCCATCCTCTGCCAACTGCGCCAGCGCATCCAACTCCCAGGCGAAATAATCGCGAAAGTTAATCGCGAACTCGACGTCGATCGCGGCGAAACGAAGTTCAAAATTACACATCAGTTGTTGAATGATGCTTCGGCGAACTTTATCGTCCGCAGACAGCGCGATCCCACGAAAAATCGGCAGCGCATCCGCCTCGAGGGCTCGATAGTAATCGTCAAGGGCACGGACATTCTGGCTGTAGGTCGATCCGACATGGCCGATGGCCGTGACACCCATGGCGATCAAATCGCAATCGGCATGGGTCGAGTAGCCTTGAAAGTTACGATGCAGTTTTCCCTGGTGTTGCGCGAGCGTGAGTTCGTCGTCAGCTTTGGCGAAATGGTCCATACCGATATAGACGTAACCCGCCTCGCTGAGGGATCGGATCGTCGCTCGCAAGATTGCGAGTTTCTCCGCGGCGGCAGGCAGGTCGGCCTCGTTGATGCGCTGTTGTGGCATGAATAGCGAAGGTAAATGAGCGTAGCTATAGGTGGAAATACGGTCCGGATCCAGCGCGATGACTTTATCGAGCGTCCGCTGAAAACTGTCGACCGTTTGTTTGGGCAAGCCATAAATAAGATCGACGCTAATCGACTTAAATCCGGCATCGCGACCGGCTTCCACCACTCGCCTAGTCTGCTGTTCGCTTTGCACTCGATTAACGGCGCGCTGCACATCGAGGTCGAAATCCTGCACGCCCAAACTCAAGCGGTTAAAGCCGATGAACCGGAGCAGCTCGATGATGTTCTCGCCCGCTGTGCGCGGGTCGATTTCGATGGAATACTCGCCTTCTAGGGCGAGATCGAAATGATCTCGGGTCACGCCCATCAGCGTCGTCATTTGCTCGGCGCTAAGGAAGGTCGGCGTGCCGCCGCCCCAATGCAACTGTTCCACTTTACGGGACGGTTCGGCCAGACGGCTCTGCATCGCAATCTCTTTGCGCAAATAATCCACGTACCGCGCCGCTTTGGACTGGTCCTTGGTAACGATCTTGTTGCAACCGCAGTACAGGCACAGCTTAGAACAAAACGGAAGATGAAAATATAACGAAAGCGGCGGCGACTGCCCGTTACGCCGAGAGTTTTCCAGCGCCCGACGATACGCCTCAATATCGAAATTCGCGGTAAAGCGATCCGCGGTCGGATAGGACGTATAGCGCGGACCGAGCCGGTCGTACTTTTGTATCAATTCGGCATCAAACTCGACCGCAGGTTCGGCGAACATCGTTTTCATTCTCTTCGCGGGTTAATATCACAACGCTATTCTTTTGTAAGTTCGGCGTTATCGTTTGACTTAAATCAAGCAATCTTCACCACGTTAACGTTAGCTTTTTAAATTGATCATTCGGGGAGTTTCAACATGTACTCAATGCGTAGCATTTTTCTCACCGCGCAGGTTATCGCTATGGTTTTGATTTTTATCGCGCGCGCTCAGGCCGCCGGACCGGAGTTCGGTAGCGAATTCAGCGATTGTGCAACCTGTCCGGCGATGATCGTCGTCCCGGCCGGCGAATTCAACATGGGTTCCGATGCAGTGGAAAGCGGCCACCCGGACGAGAAACCGCTACATGTCGTCAAAATCGGGAAACCGTTTGCGGTATCGAAATTCGAAACGACGTTCGATCAGTGGGATGCTTGCAGCGCCGACGGTAAATGCCCGAAAGTGTCGGACGACGACTTGGGCCGCGCCGATCGGCCGGTGATCAATGTCGCGTGGCAAGACGCGAAAACCTTTATTGCCTGGCTGTCGGAAAAAAGCGGCAAGAAGTATCGCCTGCTTTCCGAAGCGGAGTTCGAATACGCTGCCCGTGGCGGTACCAAAACCGCATGGTTTTATGGCGCCGCGGAGGACAGCTATGGCTCGCGCGCGGCATGTAAATTCGCCAATCTGCACGATGAAAGCGGCAAGAAAGCGCATCCGAATTATGTTTGGTCCCACCATTTATGCGACGATGGCTTTGGTGAGACGTCGCCGGTCGGACGCTACCAATCCAACCCATTCGGCTTGCACGATATGCTTGGCAACTTGCGCGAGTGGGTAGAAGATTGCCACGGCCCGTACCAAGATGCGCCTACCGATGGCTCGGCGAAAGTTTCCGCCGAATGTGAAAAACGCATCGTACGCGGCGGTGGCTGGATGGATGGCGCATCGACATCGCGCGCCGCCTATCGCCATCCGTTACCTGAAAACTATCGCAATTACCAAGTTGGCTTTCGCGTCGCCCGAGACCTTTAGTCAAAGTCGCGGCAACGTTTATGCGCTAAAAGCAGTGCGGCATTTCTACGATGCATCGCCAAGAGTCCATATCCATGAGGGTATTCGACCATAGATCGCCGAGAACCGCACGACTACTGGGCTCTGGCTCGATGCATTGAATGCGTTGAGGTACCGTCTATCCTGACGCCGTCATTCACAATAAAAATCCAACATGAACAGTCTTCTGCAGCCGTTACGCCTTCCCTGTGGCACGGTACTGAATAATCGAATCGCGAAAGCCGCGATGACCGAGGGCCTCGCCACGGGAAACAATCAAGCCAACGCGCAACACACCACGCTTTACCGCCACCGGGGTGAAGGCGGCGCGGGTTTGCTAATCACCAGCAACGTGTCGGTCAAGCTCAATTCGGCGGTTTTTCCGACGACGATAGCGCCATCGTAGCCAAGTGGTTGCAAGACGCCGGCGTCGACTTGATCGAAATCTCCGGCGGCAACTACGAGCAACCGCGCATGGTCGACTTCGAGCGCAAAGATCCGTTGGCGGACAACCGCCGCGAAAGCACGGTCCATCGAGACGCTTATTTCCTCGATTTTGTTCCGAAATTGCGCAAGCATGTGACCATACCGATTATGGTCACCGGCGGCTTTCGTTCCGCGGCCGCCATGGCCGATGCGGTCGCGAATGATGGCGTCGACGTGATCGGTCTCGGCCGCCCGTTCGTATTGGATCCAGATGTCGCACACAAAATTCTCAAGCGACAAATAGACATTCTGCAAACACCCGATGCGGGGCTCGTAGTCGGCAACGGTTTATTCGGCCCACGCTCGCCTATCAGTTTTCTCCGCGACCTCAGTGCCTGGGGCGCGCTGGGCTGGTACTACGAGCAGATTTACAAGCTTGCGGACAATCGCGATGTGGACCGCTCCCTAACCGCGTTTCAGGCATTACTCGCATTCGACCGAACGGAGCGCAAAACCGCGCGAGCGCTGGTGCGCTGAGTTTTCGCCGTTATACATCGCCAGACGCCACATCGACTCATACACCAGTCCGGATGAACTATAAGAATATCCCTCGCGTGGCCCCACGCGAGGGATAGATCACGTCAAGGCCTGCCGTTGATGGTCCAAATCTGATTGTTGCTGCTGGCGCCACCGCAATCCCATTGCTGCACCTTAGCGCCGACCGCAAGCGACGCGCCTGAAACGTCGATGCATTTGTTACTGTGCTGCGGTTTCACTTGAAATGCCTTGGCGCCGGCCGAGGTGATCGGCGTCAACAAAAATTGCTGATTGGTGCCGCCGTGACAAGTCCATTGAATCGCGAGACCGCCGTTATTTTGCGAGGCGCCGCTGATATCCAAACATTGTCCGCTGTTGCGATTCTTGATGGTGTAGACATCGGTCTTGCCGCTCACCGGCGCGAAGTCGAACAATTGCGCGTTGGTGCCGTTGCAAGTGTACTGCTGCAACTGCGTTCCGCGCGTAGTGCTGCTGCCCGGCACGTCCAGACATTGGCCGCTGTGTTTCGCCACCAAGGTCGACGCGAATGGCCCATTCGTTGGCGGAGGTGCTGAAGCGTAAAGTCGATTCGCCGGCACGATGCCGAACGCGGCGCTATTCGGCAACTTCCACGCCAGCGACACAACGGCTCCTCCGCCATTTTCGTAGAACTCCACGCTGATGTTGTACTTTGTGCCCGCGGTTAAATTAATCGCCGCGCTGGTATTGGTCGTCGGTGCATGGTCGGTCCAGTTATTGATGATCTGCTGGCCGTTGACCGATACGCGAACGCCGTCGTCGGACACGGTTTGGAACTGATAACTTCCGCTGAGCGGCGCTTCGACCTGGCCGGTCCAGCGCGCGGAGAAACGATCGACGCCGATGCCCGTGCCCGGCGAGCCGGTTCCCCAATTAAAGTTGATGGCTTCCGTGCGCTGTAACGCGGTACTGCCGGACAACGTCATATTGTTGAAATACTGTCCGGTCAAACCCGTGCCGCTTCCACTCGGCGGTGTGATGTTTGCGACTTGCACCATCTTCGACACGCTCGGCACGCCGCTGCTATCGACGATGAACAGCATGTAGTAACCCGGCGGCGCGATGTTGGCATTCGCCGGCGATGTCGCCGTGAGACTACCGGCGTTGACGCTATAGCTCAACGGGATGTAGCGCTGATCCTGATCCTGGCCATGGGTCGGCGCGCCGAGGCGAACCAGTGCGGCTTTGCCGATCGATGCCGCTTCCGGCGTGGCGATGTTGAATCCTTGGCCGTAGCCAACCGTGGCCGGCGCGTTGGAAATCGTCGGCCGAGCTGCGAGTTGACCCGAGCCGTCTTTCCTGAACAAGTAGGGTGGCGAAAAAATTTCCGCGTCTTTGCGCAAATAGCCCACTTGCTGACACACGCCACAAATGCCACCGCCGCCCGTATAGACGCGACCATCGGGCAACAACATGGCAACGGAGTGATACTGTCGCGTGACTGCGGCGCTCGCTAATTCTTTCCACACACCCGTCGCCGGATTCCACACTTCCGCAGCGTACACACCGGCGGCAAGGTCAACCAACCCCGCGCCGCTGCTCAAACCACCCGTCACCAATACGCTGCCATCCGCGAGCACGGTGGCGTTGTGCTGACGGCGGCCGTATTTCATGCTCGAAGTTGCCGATGCGGTAAGCGCGTTGCTCGCCATGTTCACTAACGTCGCAGTGTTGGTGCTGCTGGCGCCACCCGTGACGATTAGTTTGCCGACGTCATACAACGCATAACTGCCGTAAGAACGATACAAACCATCGCGGCCGCCCTGGGCCTGAACGGAACCCGCGCCGCTAGTATCGATCAAGCGCATGTCATTCTGCGGGCCGGCATAAATCACGCGGCCATCGAGTCCCGTTTGGATGAACGGATATTCGCGCGAATGGGCAATCACCGCGCCGGTCAAGGTGCGCATGGTGTTATTGGTTTGCCTCACTTCGTGGGTATCCGGCCCGCCGCCCATGACGAAGTGCTCGCTATTGGCGAGCGCCGCGACCGAGGGATACCAGCGTTCATAGGCCATATCCGGGCCCCGGGTCCAACTGTTGCTATTGAAATCGAATAGATGGGTTTGGCGGATACCGTTCAACGCGCTGTCTTTGTTGCCGCCCGCGACAAACACTTTGCCGTCCGCCATGTGGGCAAAGCCTGCACAGAAAATATTGAAGCCGCTGACGTCGATGCGGGCAGAGGTGCCGGCGATCGGATCCCACACCGCGGCGCGGGTGAAATCGTGTACGGGAAAACTCTCCGTCGGCGCATCACCCACCGAATCCCACATCAATACTTTCCCGTTGGGCAGCAACGCGGTGAAAATCGGAATCACCGGCATGCCGATCACGCCCGACCATTGGCCGATCTGGTCCGGCGTTCCCACCGCGTTGCCGACCTGGGCTTGGGCCAACAGGATTTTTTCACCCACATTGGGATCGCGATTCAATTCCAAACCATCGACGCTGATGTTATCCAAATCGCCGTGGGCGTCGCGATGATCGTCGTCACCAACGAGGGAACCATGACGCGAATCGAGCAGCCCCCACACTGGATTCAGATGGGTATCGTCCAACACACCGGTTTGCGGAATATCCACCGCCGCAAGTTGCGCATAGGGCGGCGTCCCGGCCGGTTTCGTTAGCGCAGGTTGCGAAGAACGCGCTTGCGTTTTATTTGTCGACCGGTTGTCGTGCGCGTGGCCGTTGACAAAATCCTTGACGAAATTATGCTCGTGAGACCCATGATCGGACCGAGCGCCTAGCGGTATCAAACTCAATGTAATCGCGAGTGTGATACTGCCAAGCGAGCGCGGCAGATGGACAGGTTTACTCATGGTGTTGCCTCCGCGGATAGTTTTTTCTAAGCCCAACCCCACCGGGCTAACCCAAATTTATTGTTATTACTTTGCTTGAGCTTGAAACGCGCTCCGAGGCAACGCTAGCAAGTCACTGGTGAACCAATGAATGAAATAAGTGTGCGCCGAAAAAATGCGGCGCGCAATCGGCGATAGATTTATTGGAACGGTGGTCTAAAGTTCCAAGTGCAACGAATTAATTGCGTGGTCGTTCAGGTTGTATTCCTTCAGCAAGCGCGTATAGACCTCCTTCGGGGTATACCAACCGAGGGTTTGTCTCGGTCGAGTGTTGAGTCGTTCGGCAATGGCATTAAGGGATCGTTGCGAGAACGGTGATAAGTCCGTCGACTTAGGCAAGTACTGACGCAGCAAGCCATTGGTGTTCTCACAACTACCGCGCTGCCACGGACTATGCGGATCGCCGAAGTACACTTTGATCCCCACTTTATGGGTCAAGCGTTGATGCTCGGCCATTTCCCGGCCGCGGTCGTAGGTCAGGGTTTGGCGGAAGATCGCCGGGACGGGCTTGAGCTTACGGGCAAAGCCTTGATACACGCTGAAGGCATCTTTGCGCTCCAGTTGCACCAACAGCAGGTAACGCGTGTGGCGTTCCACCATCACCCCCACCGCCGAGCGGTTGCCTTGCCCCACGATCAGATCGCCTTCCCAATGCCCCGGCACCCGGCGGTCCGCCGCTTCCGGTGGCCGCGCATGGATGCTGGCGCCCAGTAACGAGGATACGGCACCTTTGGCCGGCTTGCCTTGACGGCGTAAGTGACGCTGGAGTTCGGCCTTCAACTCACCGCGCGGTAACACTTCCAAGGCGTGATAAATGGTGGGATGCGACACCCACTGCTCCTGGTCATCCGGATACTCGATTCTAAGCCGATGGGCAATCTGCTGCGGCGACCAGCCACGGCGTAACTTGCTCATCACCGGCTGCCATAGCCGACTCCCCGGCACTAATAACCTCGGCCGTCTCGCCTGCCGCGCCCGTTGGCTGGCTTGCCGTTGGGCTTGGCACCCGAAGTAACCCGGTTGACCCGAGGCATCAACGCCCCGATTACGCGCAAGTTCCCGCGTGACGCTGCTGCGCGCCCGGCCAAGTGCCCGGGCAATCTCGGCCGCCCCCGCCCCACTGTGAACCATCGAAGCTATCCGTTCTCGTTCCATTTCGTCGACGTGTCGATAACGCTTCATGCAACACCTCCTCTTGATTCTCATCCTAGTCCTCAAAAGTGTTGCACTTGTACCTTTAGACCGCCAACTACTGTGCCGGAGAGGCAATACCAGCGCAGGCTTACAGACGATGCTGCTCTGGGAGCCAGTATCCATGCGCCTCCTGGCAAGCATTCGGCGCAATTACCGTTGCGCCTACTTGGGCCGATCCTCTTCAGACCAAAATCGACCGAAATCAAACGACAGTTGGCGCTGGTGCTTGATCGACAGCATGTAAGCGCTGTTTCCCACCAACGCGTAAAGAATGACGTAATCGTGCATCACGTACTCGCGAAGTTCCGCGTCGGGTTCAAGCCCGGCTAAGTTGGCATGCAAACGATCGGCTATCGTAAGCGCTTCGATCGATCGAGTCGCTCGCGCCAGGAAGGGTCGGCCCATGGAGGGAAAGCGTTCGAGGTTAGGAACAACAACATCACTCAATTCGTCCAACAAACGACCATAACCCTGCGCAAATTCGCCTTCCGTCAAAAACGCTTCGATCGATGCGAGGTTCGCCTCGAAGTTAGCGGTGAACTTAACCGCTACCGAATGCTTGCGAAACCCAGGCACTAGCGCGCGGCCGCTCGGCGTTTCTTCAGTTTTGCCAGCGAGGCATGGGCGCTTGTAACACGACCCGCTGCGACATCTACTAGGCCTTTCTCCGCTTCCTGCAACAGCAATAGATGAATGTGTGCGCGCTCCAGGCGATGGTAATAATCCAATCGCGCGGCATCGATCAACGCCACATAACTTTCGCCATTCTTGGTAATGATCTTCTCCGCGCCGAGTTTGACTTCGTCCGCTAAGTCGGAGAGATTGGCTCGCGCTTGAGTGAGGGGGATAACGTCGCGGGTGGTGATGGGCATGATTATCTTTTTAATGTACAGTAAAGTGTGCATAATAATATCACAATAGGTCCGTCGAAGCTTAAATAACTAATCGAAATATCACGCTCACTACGAGCTGCTTGCCTCGGCGGTGCGGGTACGGCACAACGGCCACGAACCTAGGCCTCATGAATTATGTCATCCTGAGCAGCGTGAAGGATCCGCTGTTTTCAGGTGGAGAACAGCCCATCGTTCATTCCGTTCGGGCGAGGATGCGAAGTCATTCGTACGAGATCGCGTCACGCGGGGGTTACTTCGCGTCAGCGCCAAACACAATAGATAATTCGCCTGACGATGGCCTGCCGGTCGGCATGCGTGATAAAAATGTGAAGTTTGCGGTGGTGAACTTCGCTTAGTCGCCAACGTCTCAATTGACGTTACGTTGTAAGACCGCGTCGCCAGGGGCGACTTATTACGGATCATAGGCAGCAGGAGATATCATGACCAGACGCAGTTTCCTTTCCTCGATTTTGGCGCTGATCGGCGCCGATTCCTTGCAGGGCACTGTGGTGGCCGCCGACGGCGGCAAGACCCAGGGTAAGCCGATCGCGCCACTCAAAAAATCCGATGACGAATGGCGCAAGCTGTTGCCCGAAGCGCAGTGGAAAGTCCTATTTAAGCAAGACACCGAGCGCGCCGGCACCAGCCCGCTCAACCGTGAAAAGCGCAGCGGCACTTACGTCTGCGCAGCGTGCTTCCTGCCGCTGTTCGAATCGAAAACCAAATACGAAAGCGGCACCGGCTGGCCGAGCTTCTATGCTCCCATCCCCGGCAGGCTCGGCACCGAGACCGATTTCAAGATGATCTACCCGCGCACCGAATATCACTGCATTCGCTGCGGCGGCCACCAGGGCCACGTGTTCAACGACGGCCCGCCGCCCACCGGCAAGCGCTACTGCAACAACGGCTTGGCGCTGGAGTTTGTTCCTGCCGATAAGCCGCTGCCGGGGCTGCGTACCTGAAGACTGAAGGCCGAGCGCCATCGCCTGCTTGGCGGCGCAACCGGTTTGCGGTGGAACAGATAGCCCGAGGCCACTCAGTATCCAAGCGCGTCATGGCGATGCCATTGAAAATGCCCGAGTGGGGTACAATATTGTTTCTGCTGCACCGATCATGGGGGCGACCTGGTTTCGACGTGGGTTACAAAGCAGTGTGGGGCATACCGAGGACCAGCCACCTCGTAAATCCAACTGGAAACGCAATAGTCGCCAACGACGACAACTACGCCCTAGCCGCCTAATACCGGCTAGGCTCTGCACCGGCTTTCTCGTGGGCCGGGTCTGAACCGCAAGGCGAGGATGCAGAGTCATTCGTACGAGATCGCGCTACGCAGGGTTACTTTGCGCCAGTGCTAAAAAATAGGTAACTCGCCTGACGAGGGCCCGCCGATTGGCATGCGTCAGGTTAAATAAAGTGATTCGGCTAAGTATGTAGAACCGCCTGTAGAGGACTTGCGGACGCGAGTTCGATTCTCGCCGCCTCCACCAAAATGTAAAAGCCATCCAGCACTATCGGATGGCTTTTACATTTTGATGAATGCTGACTGGAATTGAATCTCTTCGGGATCGATTCCCCGCCGCTTGCGGCGTAGACTTTATGGATGAGCGAGTATATCCACAAGAGCCATAATGTAACGGTTTTGATGTACCACATCGTATTTCCGGCGAAATACCGGCGAGCGGTGATAGACGAGCAGGTAGATACGGTTCTGAAAGAAATATGTTTAGGGATTTCGGCGCGTTACCAATTGAAGTTTTTGGAAATTGGCACGGACAAAGATCACGTGCATTTTTTGGTTCAGTCGGTGCCAACCTACAGTGTGACGAAGATTGTGAGGATGGTGAAGAGCCTAACGGCGCGAGAGATTTTCCGGCGTTGTCCTCAAGTTAAGAAACAACTGTGGGGTGGCGAATTTTGGACGGATGGCTATTTCGCCAGCACCGTTGGTAAACAGGGTGATGAAACGACGATAGCCAACTACGTCAAAAATCAAGGCAATGAGTATCACAAGCTCCACTCAGATCATCAACTGGCGCTGTTTTGAGATACCCCGCAGCTTGCTGCGGGGTTATTCATTCCGCGTCCGGTACGGACGCGGCGGCGAGTCGGACGAATGGAATGAACTGCTTCATTCCGTTCGCCTACGAGCCGGGTTACGCCTGCAAGCGCAACCGCGCCCTGCAAGGGCGATTCTCGCCGCCTCCACCAAAATAAGAAAGCTCGAGCTTGTCTCGGGCTTTCTTATTTTGATGAACGCTGACTGCTAATCGAATCCGCGTCCGGAACGGACGCGGGGTGATTGGGGAATTCGAGTGGCAACGCCAGGAGCCCGCGAACGCCACTTCGCTTGCAAACGAAGTGGCTGGCCAGAATGGCCGATTCTCGCCACCTCTACAAGATCATAGCAACACCATTGGATTGCAAATAATCAGCTGTCTTTATCTGAACACGGGACATATGCAAAGTGCGGCGCCAATTGCTTCGCCTGATTCATTCGAAAGTGCTTAGTTTCATTGTCCGGCAAGTTTACGGAATCGTGCCAATTTACGATGTTTGCATGCTCGAGATACGGCTTACCGTCGGGATCGAATTTTAACCCCGACTTAAAGACTACTTCCGCTTTGCCGTCGCCTCACCCAATTGCAGGCCTTGTTATATGAGGTTCGAAATATTTACGGCAAATTTCCCAAACTTGCTCTTCACTTAAACCACTTGTTCGACAAACTGATGTTTCAAATCTTCCCGTACCGCCTTGGCGCCGAGGCATCAAGCGCGTGTGGTGAATCGATTTGGTCTTCTTAACGATGTGGGCAGTTTGATACGCGAAGCTGCATACAATTTCTTCAGGCCGTACTTCTGATGGGACTGGGCTCGTAGAGCCGGTTGACGTATCGGACGATGTCGGCAATAAACTCTTCAATCGCTTGACCATCGCTTGAATTAATCGGTTGCCAACCATGAACATCCCCCTTTCCTCCAAACCGACCGGCATAATTGATCTTGCCATGCGCGCCGATGCTTAAAGAAAATTCTTGAGCTTTATCTAATGTCCAACTGACGCATATCTCGCCGTCATATTCAGGTATCGCGTCTGGGGCAGGCGTTCCTTTAGGAAGCGATTCGAACAACGCGCCGATGACCTTCTGGGCAAGTGCTATCGTGATGTCCGATACCGGCATAGAGCCCTGGCCGTCCCAACCTTCATTTTTACATTCGGCCCGTATGACCCCGACAGCCCCGTCGATCAATGGAAACCAATCTGATGCAGTATTGCTTAGAAAATTCTGCCGCTTCACCCAAGACTGTTGAATTTCTCTGCCCACCTCGCTAGTAAGCTCGTAACCAGCGTCGTGAACGAGACGCAATGCTCCTGTCGGACTTACCTTACTCACAAGTATAACTCCACGGCTTTCTCTGTAATTGTGGCGAAAAAACTCTTATTTTTTAGCTCGCGCAATTGCTCTAAATATTCCCACATTCGGTTGTCGGTCGGAGGCAGATCGGCCTGCTTGAATGCATCTATGTCCAGGATAACTGGAGCGGGACCGATCAATGGTGTTGTATCTAGCGCGAGCGTTAAGCTCACCCTTGCATCATTTTCGACCTCCACAAGCTGAAAGTTTTGAAAGAAGGACTCCACAGATTGTGGAACTCCGTCCGGCAAATCAACAAACTTCTCAAGATAAATCTGATAAGAATCACCGGCCATTAGGGGTAGATTTAGATTATTAATATATCGAACGGCGACTCGACTCACGCGATTGGGTGAAATTCGGCGCAAGTACTCATCCCAAACTCGCTTGGTCTCCGAGATGAGACTACTCCAACTCTCATATGGAGGTAGTCGGCTCAGTGTCAGTCCTGAAAACCGAAACTGCGCAACATACTTTTCGTCCTGAGAGTGAAGTCGCAATCCTATATGGGCTGACTGGGTGGTAGTTTCAGTTTGTAATGGTTCCGCATTGAGTTGAAATCTAAAGCTTCCCTGCGTAATTGGATTCTTTACATAGTACCCAAAATCTAATTCGCTCATCGCCTCTTCAAACTGACTAAGATTAAAAATCCTTGAGGGAACGACTTGGAAGTCAGCTAACGCCTCGATAATCGGTGCATTATCAAGATGTCGTTGTTTTGCCATATGCGAAATTGGTCGAGGATCTGTAACCATTTTTAATACTGACCTCGGTAGTTTAGCTCGAATAACGGGTTAAATCGCAATCGATATTGCAAAATTCAACGAATTGGGGTGAACGTACCAGATTATCGACGTTGTGTGTAGAACATAAACCTCAAATTGCAGCAATCGTGACTCACATTGACACACCCTGGCCATCTTCTTTCGGCACACGCGACTAGTCACAACCGCCCGCAAATTTTTGGCGGCTCGAGTGTGCAATGCTGCAGCCCTCAAATTCGAGAGATTCCCAGAAGAGGTCCTAATGCCTGCGATATTCGGCCACCCATTCGGCTCCTTTACCCAAGTCACCGCGCACGCGGCATGCGCGGTAACATGTTAACTTCCACATCTTAGGCTTAACGTGCACAAATGAGTCATCCCGTCGCCCGCATCCTAGGCATTTCCGGCAGCTTGCGCGCTGCTTCTTTCAACACCGCATTATTGCAAGCGGCAAAAAGCCTGGCCGAATCCGAGGTGCAATTCGATATTGCGACCTTGCATGGCATTCCGCTTTACGATGGCGACGTCGAAGGGCGTGAGGGCTTGCCGCCCGCGGTGCTGACGCTACGTAACAGCATCCAAGCCAGCCATGGCCTATTACTTGCGACGCCCGAATACAACAACGGCATTCCTGGCGTTTTTAAAAATGCCATCGACTGGCTCTCGCGTACCTCGCCCGAGCATCCATCGGTGCTGAGCAGCAAACCGGTAGCCATTATCGGCGCGTCGCCAGGAGGGTTCGGCACGATCTTGGCGCAAACCGCGTGGTTGCCGGTGTTGCGAACATTGGGCATGCACTACTGGGCCGGTGGGCGCTTGATGGTATCCAAAGCGCACACGGTTTTGATCGACGGAGCGCTGCAGGACCCCGCGCTGACAAAACAACTGAGCGCATTTGTGCAAGGCTTTGCAGCGTTCGCACAGGCCGCCAAAACGTCGGTTTGATTTCTACCCCTAACTTTATCGCTCCGCATGAATTCACCAGCGCCCATCCACGCCAGCGCTAAGCCTAAACGCGGGCGCGATATCCACGAAGCACATCGCGTGTCTACGCCACTCGAATTGCTATTCGACCTGGTGTTCGTCGTGGCGATTGCCCTCACCGCTGCGCAATTGCATCACGGCGTGATGGAGCATCACTCGGGACAAGCATTGTTGCAGTTCGGCGCTGCTTTTATTGCCATTTGGTGGGCGTGGATGAACTACACCTGGTTTGCCTCCGCCTACGATAACGACGATGCGGCGTTTCGCCTGCTCACCATGCTGCAAATGGTGGGTGTGTTGGTGTTCGCCACCGGCATTCCATTTATTTTCAAAAACCAGTGGGCGCCCGCCGTGGTGGGCTTCGCCGTCATGCGTTTGGCGCTGGTCATCCAGTGGCTACGCGCTGCGCAAGGCGATCGCCCGTGTCGAGCTACGTGTGTTCGTTATGCAGTGGGCATCGCCGTCGCGCAAGTTGGCTGGATCGCACGCTTGGCCTTGCCCATCGATCTGCTTTGGCCGAGCTTTGTGATACTGATGCTCGTGGAACTGGCTGTCCCCGTTTGGGCCGAGCGCGCTACCGGCGGTACGCCCTGGCATGCGCATCACATCGCCGAGCGCTACAGCCTGATGACGATCATCGTGCTCGGCGAATGTGTGTTGGGCGCGACCAACGCAGTCGCCAGTGTGCTTCAATCCACGGGTTGGTCATGGGAGTTGGCTTTGGTCGGGCTCGGTGGCACAGGCTTAGTGTTCAGCTTGTGGTGGGTATATTTCTTGTTGCCTTCGGCAGAAGCATTGCATCACCATCGGGAGCGCGCCTTCGGTTGGGGGTATGGACATTTCTTCGTTTTCGCTGCGTTGGCCGCGGTGGGATCCGGCCTGGAAGTCGTCGCCGATGTATTGAAAAACACACAGCAAGCAGCACATGTCGAGGCACATTCTGTGTCGCCCGTACAGGCGATCGGCATGGTGGCTCTGGCGCAAGGAATTTTTATGGTGACGGTATGGGCTCTATGGATTTACGCGACGCGAGCGCAAGCGCGCCAGTGGGTCTTGCTATTAGTGTGTTTGGCCTGCATCGGCACTGTCGTAGCAGCCGTTGGGCAGGGTTTGCCTATGGCATGGGCATTGCCGCTGCTGACCTTGGGTCCGCTGGTAGCCATCGTCTACAACGAGCATCGACGGCGCCATCGCGAGGCGCATTTCGCTGTGCGGTAAATTTTTAGTCCCAATATTTAGGGAAACTCGGATCAAATACGGATTTTGTAAATTTTTAGCCCCTTACAAAATACATTATGCATCCCTATATGATGAATCTAGGTTCAGGACACAGTGTTCCTGAACGCATTTAGGAGAGCAGGATGAAAAAGGTCATCAGCATTGCGCAAGCCCCCGCCCAGCATTGGGTAGGTGATGGTTTTCCCGTGCAATCGATGTTCAGCTACCAGGAAGGCGCGGAGGCGTTTAGCCCCTTCTTGCTGCTGGATTACGCCGCTCCCACCAACTTTAGCCCGGACGCGCCATCGGACCATCGGCGCGGTGTCGGCACGCATCCCCATCGCGGCTTTGAAACGGTGACCATCGTCTATGCGGGCGAAGTGGAACACCGCGACTCGACGGGAAAAGGCGGCGTTATCGGCCCAGGCGACGTGCAATGGATGACGGCGGGCGGCGGCATCTTGCATCAGGAGTTTCATTCCGAGGCTTACAGCAAGTCGGGCGGCCCGTTTCAGATGGTGCAACTATGGGTGAACCTGCCGGCGAAAGACAAGATGGCCGCGCCCGGCTACCAGGCCATCATCGATGCGAACATTCCTGCTGTGTCGCTAACGACCGCGGGCGCCGTGCGTGTCATCGCGGGCGAATACGCCGGCCACAAGGGTCCTGCGCGTACCTTCACTCCTATGAATGTGTGGGATGTGCAACTTGCTGCCGGCCAAACCGCCGACCTGCCGCAACCGGATGGCTGGACGACCTTGCTGGTGGTCCTCGGAGGAACGGTGCAAGTCAACGGCGACGCCGTTGCACGGGAATCGCAAATGGTCATACTCAGTCGCGAAGGCAGTGACTTGCGTATCGAGGCTAATAACGACGCGCGCGTGCTGTTGCTTGCGGGCCAGCCGATTGAAGAACCTATCGTCGGTTACGGGCCGTTCGTGATGAATAGCAAGCAGGAGATCGCACAGGCTATTAAGGATTTTAATAGCGGCAAATTCGGGCAGATGGCTTAAAGCATTTCCAATGAGCGGGGGCCGGTGGGCGGCGGGAACAAACGATCGAGTTCGGCAAGCTGCGCCGCCGTCAAACGATAATCGAGCGCGGCTACGTTCTCCCGCAAGCGCTCGCGCCGGCCGGTCTTCGGGATGGCGATAACGTCGTCGTGAGCAAGCAGCCAAGCGAGCGCAGCCTGTACCGGCGTCATGCCGTGGCGCTGGGCAAAATCTACGAGTTTTTTGTTGCGGGCGAGTTTGGCCTGCTCGATCGGCGAGTAGGCCATCACCGGCACGCGCCGCTCGCGTAGCCAAGGCAACAGGTCCCATTCGATGCCGCGACGAGTGAGGTTGTAGAGCAATTGATTGGTGGCGACGGCCGCGCCTCCGGGAACCCGCCACAGTTCCTGCATGTCCGCGAGGTCCAGATTACTGACGCCGTAGTGCCGAATCTTGCCGGATTGCTTGAGCGCCGCGAACGCCTCCATGGTCTCGTCAAGCGGAACGCTACCGCGCCAATGCAGAAGATAAAGGTCGATCCGGTCGGTTTTGAGGCGGCGCAGACTGCGCTCGCAGGCCGCGATCGCGCCTTTGCGCGAGGCGTTGTGCGGATAGACTTTACTGACCAAGAACACCTCGTCGCGCCTACCTTCAATCGCCTCGGCGATAAGCTCCTCGGAACGGCCTTCGCCATACATTTCCGCAGTATCGATCAGCGTGACGCCGAGATCGAGGCCTAGCTTGAGCGTGGCGATTTCTTCGGCACGCGTCAGTGGGCTGTCGCCGAGATTCCATGTCCCTTGGCCTAGGGCCGGTACTTTCTCACCTGATGGCAGGGTGACTGTCTTCATGGATCAACCTAAGCATTGCAGGAATATCATTGCGGATAATACTCCACCATCATTACCAAGCGCTGGATGCTTCACTTGTCGAACTGAATCGACCATTGGATTTGTCGGCCGTGCGGATCTCGATGACGGCGGTATCGAATCAAAAACCAAGGTTTCGATTGCGTTGGGTGCGCCTTCAATTTTCATAGCAGCACGCTGGAATGTTAGCTGTGGTAATGTCACGCCCTATTCGACTAGCGATGGACAAATCCTGGAAGCATTCCTGATCTCGACGGGCATCGTCGCCCTCGCCGAAATCGGCGATAAGACGCAATTGCTTGCGTTCGTTCTCGCAGCGCGATTTCAGCGGCCCTTACCTATCGTCTTCGGCATCCTCATCGCAACGTTGTTAAACCACAGCGTCGCCGCAGGCCTGGGTTCGTGGCTCACGTCCCTAGTAACACCCGAGACCCTGCGCTGGGTACTCGGCATCTCGTTTATCGCCATGGCCGCGTGGATGTTGATACCCGACAAGTTAGACAACGACGACATCAAGCTTGCGCGCTTCGGCGTCTTCGGCACAACGTTGTTGGCGTTTTTCCTGGTCGAGATGGGCGACAAGACGCAGATCGCCACCGTCGCGCTGGCGGCGCAGTACCAAAGCCTATACGCCATCGTCGCCGGCACCACCTTGGGCATGATGATCGCCAATGTCCCGGCGGTGTATCTGGGCGAACGCATTGCCGATCGATTGCCGGTGACGCTGGTGCATCGCATCGCCGCGGCGGTCTTCGCGATTTTGGGCATAGCCACTATACTGGGGCTTGGTAAAAGCTTGGGCTTGTGAACGATGCACAGCCTTAATGTCAAATACCTTAATGCACACTGATCATCTCCCCGATTGGTCCCACGACCACACGTTCGACGCGGGTAATCCTAACGCTGAACGCGGCACCCGCATAGTAATGTGGATCACCGCCGTTATGATGGTGGTGGAGATTGTCGCCGGATGGTGGTACAACTCCATGGCCTTGCTCGCCGACGGTTGGCACATGAGTTCCCATGCCGTGGCCATCGGCCTAAGCGCCTTCGCCTATTCCGCGGCTCGCCGCTACGCCACGGATCCTCGCTTCGCTTTCGGCACGTGGAAAATCGAAATCTTAGGCGGCTTCAGCAGCGCGATTTTCCTGATGGGTATCGCCGCACTGATGATCGTCGGCTCGGTGGAACGATTGCTCTCGCCGCAGGCGATACATTATCGCGAGGCTATCACCGTCGCTATTATTGGGCTGGTGGTGAATATCGTTTGTGCGCTGATTCTAAATCGTGCCGGCGACCATCATCACGGCCCTGACGAACACGCTCATCACCATCACGATTTGAATCTCAAGTCCGCGTATACCCATGTTGTGGCGGACGCGGCAACCTCAGTTCTTGCCATTGTTGCTCTGGCCGGCGGCTGGTTTTATGGTTGGTCCTGGCTCGATCCGGTCATGGGGATAGTCGGCGCGGCGCTGGTTGCCATCTGGGCAAAACAACTCATCGTCGAAACCGGCAAGGTGTTGCTCGATCGCGAAATGGATCACCCGGTGGTCGATGAAATTCGCACCGCGATCGAGACCGAGCCCGACGCGGGCGATACACGCATCGCCGATCTGCACGTCTGGCGCGTCGGCAAGCGCGCCTATGCTTGCGCGGTAAGTGTCGTCACCCACGACACAACGCTGACACCGCAACGAATTCGCGACCAACTCGCACAACACGACGAGATCGTGCACGTTACGGCGGAGATACATCTTTGCCAAGCGACCCACTAGGGAACCTCTGATTAAGTCCATCGCGACCGCGAGGGACTTAATGAGAGGTTCCCTATAATTCCTGGCGCACGCGCAAAAAACTAGCGAACCGCGGTAAGCCGTTTTTCGTCAGCCCACGATATTGGTAGGTCACGGTCGAACCGATCGGCGGTGGGTTTTTTCGCACCGCATCGGTGAATCCCGTGCCGATACGAAAGCGTTTCCCCTCCGGCGTTTCGACTTCCAGCGAACCGAGTATGCCCTCGAATTTGCCCTTGCCGGGAACGTGCGCAATTACTTTCGCTTCCGTGTCCAGCAATGGTTTCAACTTCAGCAAGGCGTCGCTGCGGCCGGTCACATATAACGAATCGGCGCGATGCAACATCAAGCCTTCACCGCCGTCGCGCACGACTTGTTTGAGCTTGCGCTGCAATCCGGCGCGGTTGGCGATCCTGATATGCTCCACCGCTTGCAGTTGCGGCCAGTTCAACTGATGGACGAGATCGCGGATGGCGCCGTAACGTTGCGCGAATGACCCGGGCGCATTGGGTAACTCGAAAATCATGTACTTGATTTGTCGCCACTGCATGTCATCGGGTTGTTCTTTGCGTACGATCCCAGATAACTCTTCAAACCGGCCACGGCCTAGCCAAAGCTCGCCATCCAACGCTTGGAGCGGAAGCTTAGCGATAAACCACGCGGGCGCATTCACCAAATTACCGCTGCGAAATCGCAACGTCTTGCCATCCCAGTAGGCACGCACGCCGTCGAATTTCTCGCTGATGAGATAGGGTGCGGGATCGATGTCGTTGCTCGCGACGTGAGCGAGTAACAATGATGGCGAGCCAACGCTGGTGTCTTGTGCGACAGCGATCGCACTGAACAAAAATACCAGCAGCGGCACGGCGCGCGAGAACAACATCAACTTTCCTTGCAGTAAACAGCGAAATACATCATACGCTTGTGCCGCCACGAAGCGCATGGATATTGCCTCTTAGGCAATGCACTGCCACCAGGCAAGCCAGATGCGGCCCGTGGCAGACTGAAGATTTTCACGCGCCAAGGCAACAACGTTTAAAATCCAAACTCAAGAAAATCCTTCACAAAAATGAATGCCTCCGGCCACACCCCCATGATGCAGCAATACTTGGCGATCAAAGCCGAGTATCCGGACATGCTGCTGCTTTATCGCATGGGCGATTTTTACGAATTGTTTTATGCTGATGCCGAGCGCGCAGCGAAGCTGCTCGACATCACGCTGACCCAGCGCGGCGCCTCGGCCGGCGCGCCGATCAAGATGGCGGGCGTGCCCTATCATGCCGTGGAAAATTATTTGGCGAAGCTGGTGAAGCTCGGCGAATCCGTCGCCATTTGCGAGCAGATCGGCGACCCGGCCACCAGCAAAGGCCCGGTGGAGCGCAAAGTCATGCGCATCATCACGCCGGGGACCTTGACCGATGCGGCCTTGCTTGACGATCGCAGCGACAGCGTGTTGCTGTCGATTTCATTGCACGAAAAAACCATCGGCCTCGCGTGGCTTAATCTCGCTAACGGTGATTTTCGTTTGCGTGAATGCGCGCTTGCGCAACTGCAATCGGAATTGGAGCGCATCAAGCCGGCGGAGATCGTGATCGGCGAAAGCCATGCGCACCTCATTCCTGCCCACAACAAAATCGCCGTCAAACGGCTCGCCGATTGGCAGTTCGATTTTGATAGCGCTTACAAAACCCTGACGCAACAATTTCAAACACGCGATTTAACCGGCTTTGGTTGCGACGACGCGCAAACCGCCATCGCCGCGGCCGGTGCATTGCTCGGCTATGTGAAACACACCCAGCGGGTCGCCCTGCCCCACGTGCAGGGGTTGATACTCGAAAGCGAAAGCGAGTTCGTGATCATGGATGCCGCGACCCGCCGTAATCTCGAAATCAGCGAAACGCTGCGCGGTGAACCGGCGCCGACCTTGCTGTCACTGCTCGATACCACCAGCACCAGCATGGGTAGTCGCCGTCTGCGGCATTGGCTGCATCATCCACTGCGCGATGTGAACACGTTACGGTTGCGCCACGATGCAATACGAACGCTGATCGGTGAACCGGGTCGCCATGCTTATGAAGAACTGCGCAACACGCTCAAGCAAATCGTCGACATCGAACGCATCACCGCGCGTATCGCGCTTGGTACTGCCAGGCCGCGCGATCTTTCCGGTTTGCGCGATAGCCTGGCCGCAGAGCCAATACTGGTGAGGCTTCTGGCCGGGTTGAGCAGTCCGCGCATCGCGGTCCTCAGCCGCGACTTGCGTATCGACCCTAACATCGAATCGCTGTTGCGGCGCGCGTTGCAAGACGAGCCCGCATCCATCATTCGTGAAGGCGGGGTGATTCGCGATGGCTTTGATACAGCATTAGATGAACTGCGAGCGATCCAAACCGATAGCGGCAAATTCCTCCTCGATTTGGAAACTCGCGAACGCACGCGCACCGGCATCGTCAATCTAAAAGTTGAATACAACCGCGTTCATGGGTTTTATATCGAAGTCAGCCAAGCGAACGCGGACAAAGTACCCGATGACTATCGACGCCGGCAAACGCTGAAAAACGTCGAGCGCTATATCACGCCGGAACTAAAAGCGTTTGAAGATAAAGCCTTGTCGGCGAACGATCGCGCCTTGGCGCGCGAGAAATTTTTGTACGAAGACTTACTGCAACAACTTCTGCCTCACATCGGCTCATTACAAAGCGCCGCGAGCGCCATTGCCGAACTCGATGTCTTGTGCGCGCTGGCGGAGCGGGCCACGGCGTTGAACTACGTCGCCCCGGAACTAACCGACGAGCGCGTGATCGAGATAGACGCCGGCCGTCATCCGGTCGTCGAAAAGACCATCGATCACTTCATCGGCAACGACACGCTGCTCGCGCCGTCGCGGCAGATGCTGTTGATCACGGGGCCGAATATGGGCGGCAAATCCACCTATATGCGGCAGACGGCGCTGATCGCGCTGCTCGCCTATTGCGGTAGCTACGTTCCGGCGGACCGCGCGCGCATCGGCCCCGTCGATCGGATTTTCACGCGCATCGGCTCCGCCGACGATCTCGCCGGAGGCCGCTCGACTTTCATGGTGGAAATGACCGAGGCGGCGAATATTTTGCATAATGCCACGGCGAATAGCCTGGTGCTACTCGATGAAATTGGGCGCGGCACCTCGACCTTCGACGGCCTCGCGCTGGCTTGGGCGATCGCCAAACAACTGGCGGAGAAAAATCAAGCGCTGACGCTATTCGCCACCCATTACTTTGAGCTCACGCGACTCGCCCAGGAACACAGACAAATCGCCAACGTCCATCTCGAAGTCATCGAACATCAAAACCAAATCGTATTTTTGCACAGCGTGAAAGACGGCCCGGCAAGCCAGAGCTACGGCGTGCAAGTCGCGCAGTTGGCCGGCGTGCCGGCTGGAGTTATTCGCAGCGCACGGCAAAAGTTGAAGCAACTCGAAGACAGCGCCGTGATGCGCGGCGGACAGGCGGATTTTTTTGCCGGCGCAGCAACGCCGCAACCGCCTGAGCCGGTGATACATCCGGTCATCGAAGCGCTGGAAAACATCGATCCGGACGAACTCTCGCCGAAGGCCGCGTTGGAATTGCTGTTTGCTTGGCGGAAGTTGATCGGATGAGTTTTCCCCATTACGACCCAGTTCTGAAACTAGATTCAGTCGTCGTAGCAGCCGATCCAAGGTAAAATGAAGTCGTTAAGCAGTTTGTTTGCAACCCAATTGAATCGGAGCACTAATGGCGACACCCAACTATGCGTTCGCAAAGCGTCAGAAAGAATTGGCTAAAAAACAAAAGAAAGAAGAAAAGAAATTGCTGAAGCAGGCAAATCAACCAGGCGCGGCGCCCGAAGACCCGCCCCCCCCAACGGCCGACAAACCTGTTACGGAATAGTTTTGGTTTAGAAGAGCCCTTGGCGAATCTAAGAAAACCTCAACTATTGCCATTCCCGCGCAGGCGGGAATCCATAGGGCCTTGGCTAAGGTGACTCAGTATGGATTCCCGCTTTCGCGGGAATGACAATAGGTAGGTAATCGTAATATTAATGACTTGACTCGACCCGACCTCGAATCCACGCGTCCCTTCAGGTACTACCCGTGCTACGGCCTCACCATCGCGCAATTCGTCGGCATCACGCTGTCTTTCGCTTCGACGCGAAAATCGGTCTTCCAACCGTAACCCGTCTCCTCTAGATCGTATTTCACGTCCTTGCCGCCCGCCTTGGTGAAAGTCGAAATATAGATCGGCTGCATTAACTGATGATCCTCAGTGCGCATCCACATTTCGCCGGTGTCGCCCTGGAATTTCATTCCCTCAAGTGTTTTCGCTACCTTCAACGGGTCGGTGGATTTTGCATCGTTGATCGCTTTGGCGAGCATATCCATGGCGGTCTTGGAGGTGCCATAGTAGAAATCATCTTTGTACTTTTTGCGATAATCGTTAGCGAATTTTTCCGCTTTGTTTTCCGCGACATTCGAGTGCCAGGCCGACACGTTTTTAATCTGATCGGCTCCGGCTGCACCTATAGATTTCGGCGCGCCGGCATTTTGCGCGTTTAGCGTGTAGTAGGTCACGTCCAAGCCAAAATCTTTGCTCGCTTTAATGAGCAAGGAGAAATCCGTTCCCCAGTTGCCGGTAATGACGGTTTCGGTTCCGGAGGCCTTGATTTTGGAAACGTAAGGCGAAAAATCTTTCACCTTGCCCATTGGATGCAAGTCGTCGCCGACGATCTGGATGTCGGCTCGCTTCTTCGCCAACATTTCCCGCGCCGCGCGGGCGATCGCCTGGCCGAAGGCGTAGTCCTGGTTGATGAGATACACCTTCTTAATATTCTTCTGCCGTGCAATGTGATTAGTGATGGCGTCGAGTTTCATGTCTACGTGAGCATCGAAACGGAAATGCCAGAAATTACATTTTTCGTTGGTGAGCGCGGGATCCTGCGCAGCATAATTTAGATACAGCACGGCCTTGTCCGGATTGCGGCTGTTGTGCTTGGCGAGTGTGTCCGACAGCGCGTGGGCCACATTCGAGCCACCGCCCTGGATGACGTAGCGAATGCCGGAATCAATGATCTGCTGCAGCAGCGTGACACTCTCCTGGGCACTGGCCTTGTTATCGTAATGAGTAACGACGAATTGCACGCCGCCTTTTTTGTTTATGTCTTCCGCCGCCGCGTCGAGGTGCTTGCCGAGTGTTTGTCCCGCCAGACCGAACGGGCCGCTGATCGGATCGATGTGGGCGATCTTAATCGTGTCGGCGGCGAAAATCGAAGCGGCCATCGTCAGCGTGGCGACGGCGATCATGGTTTGTGAAATAAGATGCATGGCTTTGCTATCCTGTTGGCTGATTGATACTGCGAAGAAAAATTTTGCTGCAGTAGCTTAGCATTTTCCCGCAAGTCCGTCGTAACGTAGCTGAACCGACTTGCGTACACGTAGGCGCGCGGCTAAATACATCATCCAATGGCCGGAGAGGCGCTCCAGTATTGCCTCGTAGGGCGATCGCCGAACTATTTAGCGGTCCGTCCGATTTATTGCTCCTCGGTATCCCACATCGCTTGCGCGCCGAAACGATGGAGTAGCGGTTGGCAGGATGGCCCAGCAAGCGCCGCGATCTTAGTGAGTGCGTCGGCGATCATGCAACTGCGCGCGGCCACCATCACGCCGCCATTACCGCTCCAAGCGCGCCGTTGCATTGCGTCGATGATGCAGCCGATCGGCTGCGCCAGTCGATCGGGAGAGATAGCGTATGGGCTGGACGTGGCCACGGCGCCGCAGCGTAACTCGGCGACTTGCACCGGCCCCGTGCTGCGGCGTAGGTAGACGGGATGACGTTTCTTGCCAACGCGGCGCAGGTCGCCGCCGGCATTTACGATCGCTTCGGTGCAGCCGCCGCGGCGCAACTCGTGTATCGCTCGATCGACGGCGAACCCCTTGGCAATGCCGCCTAAGTCGAGCAACAGGGGTTTCGCGAAATGGACTCTATTGTCCGCGAGCAAATCGAGCGATCGCCAGTTGCCGTATGCCACTGTCGTCACTTCCGCACGAGGCAGCAAACCCGCTTCGACTAACAACGGCGCGACGGTAATGTCGAACAATCCATCGCTCAACGTCGAGAGTTGTATGGCTCGCCGCAATACGGCGTATGTCCATGGATGAACGGTTTGCGGTTGACGATGAGCGTCGCGATTCAGTCGCGAGAGTTCGCTGTTTTGATCGTGAAAACTCATCAGCCGTTCGACTTGCTCAATTGCGTTGTATGCTTTTTCTATCGCGCGCTCAACGGTCACGCTATCCGGGCCGCTGGCGGACACATGGACAAAGGTCCCCATCGCGGGACGTGCGCGCGCGACCTCAGCGCAGGGCGATGTCGTGGAGAAAGAGGAGCCGCTTGATGCCATCGGTCACGTGATTAGCCGACATCGTTCCACCGCTAAGATTGCCGATGTCGTTACCGACTTCGAGCCGATCGGCGATGGTTTTGCCGACAAATTGATCGCGCCATTTCAGGTCCCGGACTTGCGAACCCCACGCCTCTTTATATTCGATAATTTGAAATTGCCGCAAGCTGCCGTCGGTATTAATGCCGACGGCGTAGGTAATCAATTCGTGCTTGCCGATCACTTGATCGAGGATGAACCAACCCAGCAGTTTACCGGCAGCGTACACTTTCCAAACCTGCTGGTTCGGACTACGCACCTTGACACCGGATCGCTGTTCGAGGCGCTGGACTTGCTCCGCGGTAAGCGCGACCCGCGCCGCAATGAATTCCTGAGCTTGTGGAAAGATCAACGCGCGCGCTTGCTCCACGCTCATATATTGCGCGGCGAAGCCGGGCGTGGCCGCGATGGCAACGATGGCGGCCGGCGCAAGCCAGCGGATGTCGAGAGTCATGGAATTTAATAAGAAAAAATGTCTACACTTCGCCCGCGGCACGGCTGCGGCGCTTTCCCGAAACGACGTGCCACGCGAGTAACGCCGGAACAATCACGCCCAAAATCCAGTGGGCGGCGCTGATGATGGGCCGCGTTTCTTCGCCGCCGGCGTAATAAAGCAGATAGCCGGTGATCGTCAGCAAAAGCATGATTGCGACCAGGCCAATGCCGAGGTAAATATTACGGCGGATGGCCCAGGCGCGGCGAATGTGAATCGGCAACAGCGAGCCGTAAATGATTAACCCAGCCATGGCGGCGGCGCCGTGCAACTTCAACATCCACGTCTCCAGCGGATGATGGGTCTCGCCGAACTCGCCCTGAACCGCCATGAAATAATGCAACACTAACCAAACCGCGCCGCTTATCACAAGCAACGCAGTGGCGCCGTAGACGGTTGCTTGATGCCAAAAACCTAGACGGATAGTTTCGGGACGGGGATTGATTTTTTTGCTGGTCATATTTTTGTTTTTAAGCATGGCCTGAAGATCCGCATGGATATTGGCTCTCAGACATGCTCCATCATGTCGTTCCCGCGCAGGCGGGAATCCATATTGAATTCGCAGTAAAGACGGCCCTATGGATTCCCGCCTGCGCGGGAATGACAGCACTGCCAGGAACTATCCTCAGTCGTTTCGCAACCGCCTTTCAATGGTGATGTCCGTGTTCGCCGTGTACATGGCCATGCTGCAACTCTTCTTTTGTCGCGGCGCGCACTTCCAAAACGGTGCATTTGAAATCCAACGTCTTGCCGGCGAGCGGATGGTTACCATCGACCACGATCTTGTCATCAGCGATATCGGTGACGGTATATAAAATGACATCGTCCTCATCGCCGCCCTCGGGCGAGCCTTCGAACTGCATGCCGACCGAAACGTCGGGCGGAAACATTTTTTTCGGCTCGACATGAACCAGGGTCTCATCGTATTCGCCGAACGCATCGTCGGGTTCAAGCCGAACGAAGCATTCTTCACCGACGGATTTCCCGTGTAATGCTTCTTCCACGTGGGGAAAGATACCGTCATAACCGCCGTGTATATAGCTCACAGCGGGCTCACTTTTTTCTAAGATGTTACCGTCGATATCCGACAGCGCGTAAGCAATGGTGACAACGGAATTTTTCTCGATCAGCATTCAGCAACCTCTAATTGATTTCTTTCATTAATTGAAGCACTTCGCGGGCATGGCCCTTGGGCTTAACATCGCGAATAATGTGGCGGACGATCCCCTCGCGATCGATCACAATGGTGCAACGGTGAACGCAAAGTTTTTTCATGCCGTCTTTCTCGCGTTCCTCCAACACGTCATAGCTTCGGCACACCTGGCCATCGTCGTCGGAGAGCAGTTGCACCGTGAGGCCGTGTTTATCGCGAAATGCCGCGTGGCAAAGGCAATCGTCACGCGAGATGCCGTATACGACGGTATCATAGCGTTCGAATTCCGGTTCTAGATCGCCGAAATTAATCGATTCCAGCGTGCAAGCGGGCGTATCGTCTCTGGGATAAAAATACAATACGACTTTGCGCTTGCCGCGCAAATCAGCGAGCCTCACCATTTCCATACCGGCGTCGGGTAAATCAAAATCCGGCGCCGCATCGCCTACTTTCAGCATCCGCTTGCACCACACAATTCGATACAAGAATTTTACCTCAATTACGAGACGGCATAGAAAACGGGCGCGGACTCTTCCCCTCGCAAAATTTAGATTCCGGAGAAAACGCAATTAGAATGCTGATATGAAATTAAGGAAGCTCTGAATAAGTTCGAGTTCTAAGTGAGACAAGGCGCGAGCAAAAAATATCGACGCCGCCTATGGATGATATGTAAGGAGATATTTTTTGTGAGCAACGCAGGATCATGACGAAATCGGACTTATTCAGGGCTTCCTTAACTTTACTCGGTGGGCTCACGCCACGTCAGTTCCTGCGCGACCATTGGCAAAAAAAACCGCTGCTGGTGCGCGGGGCGATTCCCGGGTTTCGCGGCATCGTCGCGCGAGCGGAGATATTCACGCTCGCGCGCAAAGCGCAAGCCCAGTCACGTCTGATTTCCCAGCGCCGGGGAAAATGGCAGCTCGACCATGGCCCGTTCAGCAAAACCCAATTGCAACAGTTACCGCGATCTAACTGGACCCTACTGATACAAGACCTCAATCATTTCATCGATGCCGGCGTGACATTATTGCGTCAGTTCTCGTTCATTCCTTACGCGCGGCTCGATGATCTGATGGTTAGCTACGCCGCGCCCGGCGGTGGGGTTGGCCCGCATTTCGATTCCTACGATGTGTTCCTGCTGCAAGGCGAAGGCACGCGGCGCTGGCGCATATCGCAGCAAAAAGAACTTTCACTCATTCCCGATTTACCGCTAAAAATTCTGCACTCCTTTCGTCCGGAACAGGAATGGCAGCTTCACCCTGGCGATATGTTGTACCTGCCGCCGGGCTACGCCCACGAAGGCGTTGCTATAACCGACTGTGCGACCTATTCCATCGGCTTTCGCGCGCCGTCGGCGCAAGAATTGGCGTTTAATTTTCTTAACCATGCGCAAGACGAACTTGCGCTCGATGGCATGTATGCCGACCCGGATCTTAAAGCGCAACGGCATCCGGCGGAAATCGGCAGCGCGATGGTCAAGAAAACGGCCCAAATCATCCGGCGCTTGTCCTGGACTAAAAGCGATTACGTTCTTTTTCTTGGCAAGTATTTAACGGAACCGAAGTCCCATGTATTCTTTGTTCCGCCCGCTGATCCTATTGAAATAGAGAACTTTCGGCGCTCGGTGCTGCGCCACGGCGCCGTGCTCGATAGGAAAAGCAGGCTGTTGACCCATGACGCTTGGGCATTCATGAACGGCGATCGGATCTCGATTCCGCCACAGTCAAGCGCCCTGTTGCGCGAACTTAGCGATTCTTGGATGATCCAACCTAGATCTAGAATCGATCGCAAAAGTCTAGCGCTGCTGTACGCTTGGTATTGCGACGGATACCTGCAACTTCGCACGGAGTGAATAAGATGGGAATAACCGTTAGCGAACAACCGACCACGGCTGCTATCAATGGCTTATCGGAAATGGCTCGCGGTATCGAGGAAGTCATTGCGGCCGCGACCCATCGCGTCGCGATATTCGATCGCGATCTCGCCGATGGCGGCTACAATAGCGCGGAACGATTCAATCGCCTCAAGGTATTTCTGCTCGCAAGCCGCCGCAATCGCGTCGATATCGCTGTGCATCAAAGCGACTATCTCGAGCGGGAATGCACGCGCATGGTGCTATTGTTGCGACAGTTTCCGTATGCGGTGCAAGTGCATCGAACGCTTCCCGAGGCGCAGCAAGTGCAAGACGGCTTCGTTATCGCCGATGGCCAACACTACTTCCATCGGTTTCACCGCGACCATCCGCGCGCGGAAAAAGCATTCCACGACGACTCCGGCGCCGGACTGTTGCAGCGCCGGTTCGACGAAATTTGGATCTATAGCGAACCGGCGTTATCGGCCACAGTATTGGGTCTTTAAGGTGTACACCATTGCCCAAAAGTGTTGTGTTTTTACAAATAGCCAAAAAATACTGATACAATACAAGGCTAATCTAGAAAATTTCTCTAGACCTGGTAAAATTTTTTAGTCGATCGTTTAGATGCGGTCAGATAAGCTTTGTTAACCAACGTAAGGGAACGATATGAAACACTCTCTGCTCCTCGCCGCATTGCTGGCTGTTGCACTTGCCGGTTGCGGCAAGAAAGAAGAACCGGCTGCACCTCCGCCCGCCGCTGAAGCGCCTGCTGCTCCTGCCGCTGAAGCCCCCGCCGCACCCGCGACGGAAACACCTGCTGCTGACGCGGCCGCCGGCGCTGTGGATGCTGCGAAAGATGCTGCTGCTGGCGCCGCTGACGCTGCCGCCGGTGCTGCTGATGCAGCCGCTGGCGCCGCCGACGCCGCGAAAGACGCCGCCGCCGGTGCCGTCGACGCTGCTAAGGATGCTGCCTCCAGCGCCGCGGATGCTGCTGCTGGCGCCGCTGATGCTGCTAAAGAAGCAGTTACGGGCGAAGAGAAAAAGTAATAGCGAAGTGATTAGTACTAAAAGCCGACCTCTGGGTCGGCTTTTTTTATTGCTTTGTCGGGTTGTTAAGTCGTAAGGGCCGCTACCGGAATAGCACGTCGATAAAAGTCAATGGCGACGCTATGCAGCGGAATACCGATCTGTTGACCGACATACGGTCCCGCAACGGCGCCGGTTAAGTCCGGTTTGAGCGACTTCCAGTTGCTTTGCATCGCGTTGATGATTTTAGTGGCAACTGGTTTCAGCAAATCTTCCCGTGTCACCAATACGTGATCCTTCAGCACCGCAAGTGCGCACAACGCCGCCGGACCTTGTTTAGCGAAACGGTCCTGACCCGTCCGAGCGGATACCGCATCCACTCGCGACAACACCGCGACTTCCAGTTGATTGGTCGACAGCAGTCGGACTAGCTCGGGCGCGGTCCGGGCGCGGCCGGAAGTGGATTTGCTATCTTTCCAGTAGGTCGCAAAAAACACGGCGAGGCCATCCGCGACTACGCCGGCGCGCGTGTCATCCTTGGCTGCCATGACGATAAGCCGAGTCTTGCGGTAGATCTGAAATTTTCGATAGGGCGAGTGACCGCTTAACAACGCCCATGCGGAAATCGCAAACCCGGAAGAAATGAATGAACGGCGATTCATGATGCAGGCGGGGTATTCCACCCCGCCCTTTTGCACTGCTACTTGGTGAATACCCCGAGATCTAAAATCGCGGAGACGGCGAAATTCGGCACATCGACCACATTGCCGATACGCAAATCGACCGCGACGCTCGCTAAACAATAAGCCTGCTCGCGCGATAGGCCTTTGTTAGCCACCATCCAATCGATCATGTGGATCAACGCATCGCGGGCGGCCAACGTCACGTCTTCCGACAAATTGGTCAAACCCGTGATCTTAGTGCCATCCAAATACTTATGGGTCGGCGGCGCCATACCGGCCGGCTTGAGCGGATAACCCACAGTCGCGTAGAACTTGTTCGGCGTGATGCGATGCAATTGCTTGCCGCCTTCGTAATGCACGGTTTTCACCTGCGAGCCGAGGCCCTTGCGCACGCTCACTTTCACTTTCACCGTGGCGCCCATCTCGATCGCGGTGCCTGATACTTCGCCATCGCCTTGGGCAAAATGCACGTCGCCGATGGAGAGTAGGCAACCTTTCACGTAGCACGGAAACAGCATCGTCGTGCCGACTTGCATTTGCTTGATGTCCATGTTGCCGCCGTTTTCGCGCGGCGGAATGGTGCGCAGGCAAAGATCTTTCGCGCTGCCGTTTTCACCGCATACGGCGGCCGGAAGCGCCTCTTTTGGCTCAGGCGGCAACGCCACGCCACCGGCGGCGGCGAGATCGCCTTCACGTTTTTTCCACGCGACCGTTTGATCCGGCCCCGGCGCAACGCCGACCGTGCCCAAAAATCCATCGAGCTTGATTTTCACGCCGGGCATGTCCGGCGAGGTCGCGCCGGTGCGCGTCAAGTCCCAGCGGACCAGGAACGGCTCGGTGAACAAGTCGCGCAGAAATCCAAATCCGGGGATTATGGTTGTGTAACCGAACTTGTCCGGATTGACGTCTATTAACTCCACTGCCAGTACATCGCCCGCTTCCGCGCCGTCGATAAACAGCGGCCCGGTGAGCGGATGCACTAAATTCAAGTTAACGCCGGCGATGTCTTTCGCGGACGACTGGCGGGTCAAGGCATCGTCAAGCGCATCGCGCGTGCCGAAGGTGATAACGTCGCCCGGTTTCGCGGTCGCGACGGGTTTAATATCGTGATGCCATCGGTTGTGACAATTCGGATCGTCGACGCAATGGGCGCCCTTTTTTGGAATGTTGATGTCAGCGGCAACCGCCCACTGGGCAACCAGCAATGCCGACGACAACAAGATGGCGGATCGAATAGATTTACGGGATGGGTAAAGGCAATTCATCGAAAACTCCCTGGTTAAAGAATTGTTCGAACGAAAAAACTGGGCTAAGCGGGTAAGGTAAGTCAACCAGCCATAAAGAACGTTGATCGACGAAAAATAAGTTAACAGAAACGAAGTCCGAAGTCGATATATTAGTAGAGAACAAATTCTCGACCGCGCCACCAGCCGCATGCAGCCTTGATCCTGGCGGCACATGCGCCACGCGCCGCTCTGGTATTGGTTCCTGGCCGAGTATCCGGTGGCAGCTTGAATATGCGTCTCGAATAAACAAACCCTCCATTCGTGGGCCGGCCGAACTTAAGATTACCGGCTGGTGTCATTGCGTGCAGTGCGAACCGGCTCGGAACCCTTACTCGCGCGCGGATGCCGTAACGGCGCGCGGCTCAACTCATTGTTCACTTTCGCGATTCGAGCAAGGCAGTCGATGAATTGTTTACGTTCCGTTTTGTCGAGCGGTTCCAGCAATCGTTCCTGCACCCGATGGACGCTGGCCTCTACGTCCTTGAGCAAATTCCGGCCTGCCTTGGTAAGGAAAAGATTTTTAACCCGACGGTCGTTGCTGCTATCCACGCGCGTAAGGTAACCGGCCTCTTCCATGCGCGCCACGAGCTCGCCGGCCGTCGTGCGGTTGAATGCCGCGAGGCCTGCCACTGTGATCTGATCGGCTCCGTCGTGATCGGCTAGTACGCGCACCACCGCATATTGCTGCGGTGTGATGCCAAACGCGGCGCATTCCTGCAAAAACAGCGCCACCGAGATCTGGTGGCAACGGCGGATTAGGTGGCCGGGTAACTCATACAGCGATGCGGTTTTTTTTAACGTCGCGGTTTTTGCCACAGGTTTTTTCATTGATGCTATCCCATTTAATTCAGATCCAACGCTTGTCGAAAGCGCTGCTTCGATTCCAGCGTCGGACGGCGGCACACGGTTTAGAACCGCTTGATCGATCGGCAAACATCAGTATACTGCGTATTAATCGACAGTTAACTGATGATCAGTCTATCTATGATGCGCGCGAGCCGGCAATGGACCAACCTCACTCTCGAGTCCTGGTAGCCGGCGGCGGTATCGGCGGCCTTGCCGCGGCGCTGGCGTTGGTGCGCCGAGGCTTCGCCGTCCGAGTGCTCGAACAAGCCCCGGAAATCGGCGAAATCGGCGCCGGCATTCAGCTTGGTCCCAACGCATTCCACGCCTTCGACGCCCTGGGCGTGGGCGACAAAGCCCGCGCCCGCGCGGTCTACACCGACTACCTGGTGATGCACGACGCAATCGACGAGTATGAAGTCGGTAAAATTCCCACCGGCGATGAATTTCGCCAACGCTTCGGTAATCCCTACGCGGTGATCCACCGCGTCGATGTGCATCGATCGCTGCTCAAAGGCGTGCAAGAAACCGGCAAGGTGGAGTTCCTGACCTCGACCCGTGTCGCGCGCGTCGAGCAGAATGCCAATGGCGTTTCCGTTTACGATCAGCGCGGCGAAGTGCATACGGGTATCGCGTTGATCGGCGCGGACGGCGTCAAATCAGTAGTGCGCCAGCAATACGTCGGTGATCCGGCACGTGTAACCGGACACGTTGTCTACCGCTCGGTGGTCGAGAAGAAAGACTTTCCGCTGGATTTGCAGTGGAATGCCGCCAGCATCTGGGTGGGGCCTAACTGTCACCTGGTACATTACCCGCTACGCGGCGGCGAACAGTACAACGTGGTAGTGACCTTCCACAGCCGCAACCAAGAAGAATGGAGCGTCACCGAAGGCAGCCGCGAGGAAGTGCGGAGTTATTTTCAGGGCATCTGCCCTAAGGCACGCCAACTGATCGACCTGCCGACGAGTTGGAAGCGCTGGGCTACCGCCGACCGCGAACCGATCGACCGGTGGAGTTACGGCAATGTTACGCTGCTAGGCGACGCCGCCCATCCGACAACGCAATACATGGCGCAGGGCGCCTGCATGGCGCTGGAAGACGCAGTGACCTTAGGCGAAGCGCTGCGCGTCAACGACAACAATTGGACGCGGGCGCTCGATCTTTACCAGCGCTCGCGCATCACCCGCACCGCACGCATCGTGCTGTCGGGCCGCGAGATGGGTCGCATCTATCACGCCAAAGGCATCGAGCGCCTGGTGCGCAACGAACTGTGGAAGGGCCGCACGCCTGAACGCTTCTACGACGCGGTGGAATGGCTGTATGGTTGGAATGTTGGCAACTGTTTGGCCAAATAATTTCTAAGGAAGCTCTGAATAACTCCGATTTCGTCGTGATCCTGCGTTGCTCACAAAAAATATCTCCTTACATATCATTTATATGCGGCGTCGATATTTTTTGCTCGCGCCTTGTCTCACTTAGAACTCGAACTTATTCAGAGCTTCCCTAAAGGAGAAAATCCCATGCATCAACTTGGTCGCCTCGAAGATCTACCGCAGGACTATCTGGACGACCTGCGCAAGCTGAATTTGGTGCCGCTGTGGCCCAGCCTGCGCGCGATGCTGCCGCCGGGCAAACCGCGACCCAACACCACGCCGACCTTCTGGTCTTACCAAGCGCTGCGTCCGCTGCTGCTGCGCTCCGGCGAACTCACGCCGATCGAAAAAGCCGAGCGCCGTGTGCTGGTGTTGGCCAACCCAGGCCACGGGCTGGAGAACATGAAGGCCAGCGCCGCGATTTATCTGGGCATGCAGTTGCTGCTGCCGGGCGAGCGGGCGCCGTCCCATCGCCACACCCCCAACGCGGTGCGCATGATCGTCGAGGGCGAAGGCGCTTACACGACCGTGGAAGGCGAGAAGTGCCCGATGAGCCGCGGTGATTTGATCCTTACCCCCAGCGGCCTGTGGCACGAGCACGGCCACGACGGAACCGAACCAGTGGTGTGGCTCGATGTGCTGGATCTGCCCCTCGTTTATTACCTGGAAGCTTCATATGTGATCGAAGGGCAGCGTCAGGCCATCAAACCCGGTCGCGCCGACCGCGCTTATGCCCATGGCGGCATCGTACCGACGCCGGTGTTCGCGCGTTCAAACAAGGCCTATCCGATGCTGCGCTATCCTTGGGCAGAAGCGCGGGCCGCGCTGCTGGCACTGGCGAGTGACCGGCCGGATCTTGAGGCGGTGCAAATTAGCTACGTGAATCCGGAAACCGGCGCCGACGCCGAGAACATCCTGGGCTTCCATGCGCTGATGGTGCGCCCCGGGCAGACGCTGCGTCTGCCGGTGCGCTCTCCCGCCAGCGTGTTCCATTTAATCGAAGGCGGCGTCGAGGCCAAAATCGAAGCGCACACCTTCACGCTGGATGCGGCCGACACCTGCTGCGCGCCCGGATATGCTGCCGTCACGTTACGCAACTTGCTCACCAACCAACCTTCATTCATCTTCATCGCCGATGAAACGCCGCTGCACAAAAAGCTTGGTGTGTTCGAGACGCGTGACTCGTGAGCAGCGCTGTAGAGCCTTGGTCGCTTAGGCGCAGGGTGTTTGCGTGCCCCGCGCCCCATGGCTAATGCGTATAAGCATCGATAGGATTTGAATACTTCTTAGGCGTTCAACTCGATGACACCGTTTCGGATTGCGTCAATCCATTCCGCAAGACTGAAAATTCACCGTGCCAGAAGGCGCACCCAGTCTGCCTCTTGGCACGATGCCTGCCAGGAGCCGCACCACCATTGCCTCGTGGCATGATCAAAAAAATGCCCGCACGCGGCGGGCATAATCTCTTACCAACTTCCTGGAGGTTATTTTTCTTGTACGGTGTCGAGGTAGGACTTGATCGTGGCGATTTCGGCATCGCTGATCACGCCTACCCATTTCGGCATGCCTTGCTGAGGCGGCCGTCGGCGAGCGTTGTTGCAAATATTTCACTGATGCGCTCACCGTATTTCTTCGCCATGTTGCGCAGACTCTGACGCTTTTCAGCGTTCACTGCATCGGGGCCGCGGCACCTGAACACGCCTGCCCCCTTAAACGGAAAGTAATTTGTCGTAATCTGTGCTTTGTTGTCGCTAGCCGCTCTTATGGAGGAGCTCGAACGCCTTTGGTCAGCGCCAATTGAAGCTTGGCTCGATCGAACCAAACTGCATAATACCTCATGTCCTGACAGTATTTTCAAGTATCTTTTGTCATATATCTTATATAAGAGTATGCCAGTCTAGGCCGCGATCCTGATCGGCGATGCCGATTCGATCCGGCGTCCATTGCAACACCGGCCCGAGCGCGGCGCGGGCGTATTCCGGGCTGTTGTTTTGCCGGCTGAGGTGTGCGGCGATGACTAGTTGCAGGCAACTGCGATCGAGCCGCGACAGGAGCGCGGCTGCGGTAGCGTTATCCAAGTGACCGTAGCGCCCGCCGATACGATCTTTCAGCGATGGCGGATAAGGCCCTTGCCACAGCAGTTCGCGGTCGTGATTACACTCCAGCACCAGGCCATGAAGGCCGGATAACATGCTTTCGATATGCGGCGTGGTGGAACCGACATCGGTCAACACACCGAGACGCAAATCGCCGTCGCTAAACACGAACTGCACCGGCTCGCGGGCATCGTGGGGTACGGGAAATGGAAAAATTTCTATGTCGCCGATGGCGACGGCAGAGTGGCTATCGATATCGCGCAGCCATTGCGTTGCGAAAAAATCGTCCGCTTGGCTGGCGCGGGTGCCGTATGTCATCCACACCGGAATGCCGTGCTTGCGCGAAAATTTACCGGCGCCGCGGATGTGGTCGCCGTGCTCGTGAGTGATAAGGATGCCGTTGATGTCTTGCGGATTAAGGCCTAAGCGAGCGAGTCGTGTTTCGGTCTCGCTTAGCCCAAAGCCGCAGTCGAGCATGAGCCGGGTTTTTCCGACTTCGATGATTAGTGCGTTGCCTTCGCTGCCGCTGCCTAGGGAAGCGAAGCGCAGCATCGACTACTTGAGTTGATCGTAAAGTAAAGCCAAAATCTTGCCGCCGATAGCCGTTTTCTCCGGCGCACCGGCTTTATCCTGCACACGCACGGCGGTGAATTCGCCGGAATCGCTCACCAAGATGCGGTATTGTTCCTGCTTTCCGGGCTTGGGATCGCCGCTGCCGAAGATGCGGGCGAAAAAGCCTTTGGGCTTGACTTGGTTATCTTCCTGCGCGTCGACGTAGCGAACAAAATACAAGCCCTTGGATCGATCGCGATCTTCCACGGTAAAACCGACCCGATCCAACGCCAGTCCTACGCGCCGCCACGCACGCTCGAAGTCTTCCAGGACGGTGAGTTGACCGCTGCCGCCGTCACCCTTCACCAACTTGGCCTTGTCTTCCGGCTTTGGTTGGGCATCGGCTTGTGTGCGAGCATCTTCCGAGCCCAGGCGGTTAGCCAGACGTAGCAGCATCTCGGCTTCGAGTTCCGCGTCGGGCTGGCGCGGCTGCCAGCGCGTGTCCTTCTTCAATTCCGAGGTATAAACTTCTTGCATGCCGCGATGGGTAATGTAGATCTCCGTCGTACCGGCGTCTTTACCGCGTTCTAATCGCGTACGGAATTTGTCGCGCTCCGAAGTGGAATATAAACCATCGAATACTTTTCCTAAGGTGTTACGCACGAAATCCTGAGGAATCTTGGCGCGATTTTCCGCCCAATCGGTTTCCATCACGCCGGCTTCCGGCGCTTCGATTTTCAGGATGAACCCGATCTCTTGCCAAAAATCTTTTACTTGTAGCCACAACTCTTCGGCCGGCATATTTACCTTCAGCCAGCGCTGATTGCCGTCCCGCTCCAGCTTAATCTTGTCGTTTGCCGGCAGAACTTGACCAGTTTTCTGCGCCGCCGCGCCGGCAGTCTTATCGCGATCATAACTGGAATAAGTCGCGCCGCTCTGGGATTTTCCATCCGGAACGGCGAAGCGATCGTCGGCGGATGGCGCCGTTAAATCAGGTGGGACTTCAAGCGGTTGAATTTGTCCTGCGGACTTATAGTCGATCTTTTTGCTTTCGAGAAACGACGACGGTGCGCTGCAACCCAACACCAGAAAAAATAACGACGACGCGATGACAACGCGAGCAGTGGACTTCATGGGGTGAACCTCAAACAGAGCGGATAGCAAATTTTCGTAGGCGACTTGGAGTACATCAATCGATTCCGGCTGCACGCATCGCCTCGCGCAAACGGTTATGGTAACTCGATGACAATGGCGTGAGTGGTAAGCGAATACCGGGCCCTATTTTGCCCATTTGTTCCAATACCCATTTAACAGGAATAGGATTACCTTCGACGAATAGATCTCGATGCAGTATCTGCAATCGGTCGTTAGCGGCGCGCGCAGCGGCGTGATCGCCATTCAATGCGGCTCGGCACATATCCGCCATCAGAGCCGGCGCTACATTCGCCGTCACCGATATTACGCCATGACCGCCGAGCAACATGAATGCGAGCGCGGTTCCATCGTCGCCGCTATAGAGAGCAAAATCCTGCGAGGCGCGGCGGACGAGGTCGGCGGCGCGCTCCATGTTACCGGTCGCATCTTTAATGCCGATGATGCCCGGCACCTGGGCCAGGCGCAACGTCGTATCGTTCGCCATATCGGCGACGGTGCGGCCGGGCACATTGTAAAGAATCTGCGGCAACTCGACCGCTTCGGCGATCGCTTTAAAGTGCTGGTAAAGCCCCTCTTGCGATGGTCTGTTGTAGTAGGGCACTACCGACAGGCTGTACTGCGCGCCGATCGCCTTGGCGTGGCGCGACAGTTCAATCGCTTCTTTGGTCGAATTAGCGCCGGTCCCGGCGATCACCGGCACGCGGCCGGCGGCATGTTCGATCACCACACGAATAATTTCTACGTGTTCGTCGACATCGACGGTGGGCGATTCGCCAGTGGTCCCGACGGCGACGATGCCGTTGGTGCCCGAGGCGATATGGAAATCGATCAGCGACTTGAGCCGCTGATAATCGATTCCACCATCGGCAAACATCGGCGTCGCGATGGCGACTAAGCTGCCTTTAATCATGTGCAAAGGGTCAAATAAAATGCGAGTTTACCCTAATTGCCGGGGGTGGGAAAATGGCGATGCGTTCCACCATCTGCAACGGCGCATATACGCTGCACCAAGGCCGGCTTAGGTGTTGCGATGTAGACATCTTCATATGCGATCACCCGTGCCTTGCCCTCTACCACGCGTAATAGTTCACCTGGTTGCAACAGAAAATCCGGATTACTCGGCCGGCCGAACTCCGCGTTTCCGCGCGCAAACGTTTCGTAGATAAATATCCCACCCGGCCTCAACGCCCTCATCAAACGGGGGAAGAGCGGTCGATGCAGATAGTTGGTGACAACGATTCCATGGAAAATGCCGTCGGGGAACGGCCAGGGCCCGTTCTCGAGATCGGCTTGAATCAACTTAAGGTTCATTCGATCCTGAAAAGGCGCCATCGCGCCGATATCCACGTCGACTGCGACCACTTTGTATCCTCGCTCCAATAGGAGCTTAGTGTGGCGACCGGCGCCGCACGCTACGTCTAAAGTAGTTCCCTGGGATTCGATTTGCGAAACCCAGCGTGCAATCCATGCCGCTGGCGGCGCTGCTTCGTTCATAAATTCATGTAAAACAATTAGTTAACAAAATATCATTGAGCCGAAGACGCGCGCGACGATTTCACTAAGCGTTATGCCACTTAATGATGAGTTAGTGTCATCCGTAGCGTCAGCGCCCGCGTGAAACGGCTTGCACTTTACCCTTGCGGGTCGCCCAATTCTGCCGTCCTAGGGAAGCGATGGGATTCGAGCCGTTCATGTTGCGCTATTTCGATCTAAATACCTGAAAAAGTTTGCAATGTTTAACAAATTTTTGATAGTGTAATCGCAGTATTGCTCTAAAATTGTCGGGCCCATAATAGCGCTAGATCATGGCGTCTATTTCGCGGCAATTGCAGACGATCACTCGACCCACGACCGACGTAAACGTGGTAATCGCCGATCATACTAATAGATGCTTTAGTGATGCGACTAAAGATGACAAAACGCGGCTTTTTCAAACGCAGCGCTGACCTCGACGCCTTACACTGGAGTGAGGATTCGTCGCAAACGATCTCATTTTACCTAACCCATAACTTAACGAAATAGGTGCCTCCATGAATGCAATCTCCGAGCAAATTAATCTTCTTGATCGCAAGTATGACCAACTGACGACTCATTTCGAACAGGAATTCGGCGTGGTTTGGTTAACTATGAATCCCTCTCCCCGACCTTGCTTCACGCCTCAGCTCCTCGCCGATCTGCGTGAGGCGCAAATGACCGTCGAGGCAACGGGCGGCGTGGTTGCAATGAACGGGCGATTACGCACGTTGGACTACTTGGTGCTGAATTCCGCGATACCCGGGACATTTAACCTCGGGGGCGACTTAAGCTTATTTAAGGCTCTCATTGTTAACGGCGACCGTCAAAAACTACTTCACTACGCAACCGCTTGCATCGACGTGCTGTTCCCAAACATCGTTAACTACAATCTGCCTATGACCACAATCTCCCTTGTTCAGGGCGACGCGCTGGGCGGCGGCATGGAAGCAGCGCTGTCGAGCGACGTGATCATTGCGGAAAAACATGTGCAAATGGGATTGCCTGAAGTGTTGTTTAATTTATTCCCCGGAATGGGCGCTTACAGCCTGATCGCGCGCCGCATCGGCAGACAGAAGGCCGAACAGATGATTTTGAGTGGTCACATCTATACTGCCGAAGAACTACATCAAATTGGATTGGTCGACGTGGTTGCGGAAACCGGGCAAGGAGAAGTCGCCCTTTACGATTGGATCAAGAGACAACATCGCCGTCGCAATACCATGCAAGCGTTATCCCAAGTTCGCCGTATTATTGACCCGGTAACTTACGAAGAGCTCCTCGGCGTTACAAAAATTTGGGTGGATGCAGCGCTGCGCCTGGAGGAAAAGGATCTACGAATGATGGACAGATTAGTTCGCGCTCAGCAAAAACTTGACCGCAGCCAAGTGCCGCAAGCGGCATTGTTAGCCGCAGCTTAACTTATACCGCTGCCGCCCTTGCTTGCTCCAAATACTGGAGAAGGGCTTGCTTTGTGTGCTGAAACAAAGCTCTCAGCTCAGCCATGGTTTCGTATCCGTGGTTCTGGATGTCAAGATGAGAGTATGTCAGGATGTTGGAACTTAGCTCGTACAAAGCTCTAGCGCCTATGCTGCCGACGCTGCCTTTTAATCCATGGGCAAGATCCTTAAACTTCTCATACTCCTGATTTTCCAGCGCCGACTGCATGTCTCGAATAAGAGTCTCGCTATCTAGTAAAAAACCATTAACTAGGCCGGTCATAAACGTTCCGCCGCTTCCGAGTTGTTCCAATTCCCGTAAACATTCGGAGTCCAACAGGCGACCGGCGTCGTTCGGCAAGGGATGAGAACTCTTCGCCGCCGCAACTTCAATATCAACGTTATCGAGGCCCGTGAGGCTCGCGATTGTTGCCAACAAGGATCGGATTTCAACAGGCTTGGTTAAAAACGCATCGATCCCCACTTGGTTGCATTCTTCCATGGCATCCGGCGTCGCGTTCGCAGTTAACATGACGAACGGCATTCGCGGCAATTTACGGTCGATGAATCGGTAAAACTTAACGACTTCTACTCCGCCCATGATGGGCATGTGCATGTCGACAATTGCAAGATCGAACTGGTTCTTTTCAAGAATATCAAGCGCTTCCTCGCCGTTTTCCACCAGTTGTACCTCATGCCCCGCACGCTCGAGAATTTTGCAAATCACTTTTTGGTTGGTCGGATTGTCCTCCGCCACCAGAATTCTAAGGTTAGTCTTGGTCCGCGCTTGCTCCACGTATTTGCTATTGAGAGAAATCACGTCGGCATTCGGCGTTCCTTCCTCTAACGACGCGGCTGCGTGCAGGGCATTGAAGAGTAAGGTCTTGTTGCCAGGATCGGCGAGCAGCGCCGAATATCCCCAGCCGATAAGTTCTTCATCCGTATAGGTCGAGAACTGAGTGTTGAACAGTACCAACGCGATGTGTCTGTTCGACGGTATTTTGGCGCGCAACCCCAGCACGCCTCGTTGCTCGTTGTCTTCTACCACGCGTTGATCAATGAGCACCACGTCGAATAAGGGCGCAGACTGCGTCTCCTGAGCAATTAATGTTGCTTTCGCCGCTTCAACACTCACAGCGCGCTGAAAAAACACTCCCCAACCCGTCAAATGACCACCGACGACAGCCGCGTCGACGTCCGACCTGCAAATCAACAAGACCCGACTACGGCCAATTTGAAACGTGTCCTGCTCCAATCGCCGCTCTTGCTTGCCGAAGGGCAATTCAAACCAGAAATTACTACCCTTGAACTCCTGGCTGGTAAGGCCGATTCGTCCACCCATGAGCTCCACTAGTTGTTTAGAAATGGTAGTCCCCAGTCCGCTTCCACCGTAACGTCGAGTGGTGGACTGATCGGCCTGGGTAAAACTATCGAATATGCGAGCCTGGGCTTCCGGGGCGATACCGATTCCAGTATCCGTCACATCAAAGCGAAGTGTTACCCGCCCCTCCTCTTCGCTCACTAGGTTCACGCTTACGGTAATCTCTCCCCGTTCGGTGAATTTGACAGCGTTGCCGACCAAGTTGATTAACACCTGTCGCAAATGATGCGGATCACCGCGAAGCAGGAATGAAGCCTTGGGACTCATACGAATATTTAAGGCAAGACCCTTAGCCTGAGCTTGCGGCATTAGCATTTTGGTCGTGGAATTCACTAGCGCGTGAAGATCAAAATCGATCGTCTCGGTCGTCAACTTACCGGCTTCGATCTTTGAAATATCCAGCACGTTCTCTACCAAAGATAAGAGGACTTTAGACGAATTATTCATGGTCAAAACGAGATCTTTTTGCTCGTCGTTAAGCTCGGTATTTGCCAACAAGCTATTCATACCGATAATGCCATTTAACGGCGTGCGCATCTCATGGCTCATGACGGCAAGAAATCTACTTTTAGCCTGATTAGCTTCCTCCGCGCGCGTCCTAGCCTCGGTGATACGGGTCAACAATGTCGAAACGTAAAGCGGCAAAACCACCAAGCTGATAAGCAACCCAATTCCGGGGGTCGGATGGGTCCGCCAAAAATCCGACATTGCCAGTACGACGATAAAACCGGCAACACTCAAACCTTGAGAGAAAAACAGATAAGACTTGCCGTAGCGGAAACCATTTCCGAACGTGACAAACAGGTACACGCCATACAGCACGGCGCCGGCCTCGCCGATCACAATCATGAAATAGGACGTGGCCGTATGATCCGCTACTGCCCCGAGCAAACGTCGCACGGGATGCATACTAGGATCGACGAGTATCCAAAGCTGAAGTACTACCGAATAGAGCAAAAACCCACACGCAACCCACCACATCAACGCACCCGCGCCGTCGGGGGTCGCTTGACCGCTGAATTTGCCGAGAAGGTAGCAAAAAACAATACCGGCCACGATCAGTCGCAACGCAGCTTGTTCATGCTCGCTATCGGCACGGGAAGCTAATCTCGCCCTGATTTTACCCAACCAAGGTGATGGCAGCGCTTTTAACATAATTATTATCGGGAAATGGGCGAAACTTACATGAGTTTCGCCTGGGTTCTCGTCACGTCCTGGAACTTATCGCGAACCGCCAGGACTTTATCCAATTGGCGCATAAAGGCGTCGATACAACGCGGATCAAAATGCTTACCGCGTTGTTGCGTTAGATAGCCCAAGGCTTCGTTCACGCGCCAGGCCGGCTTGTAGGGGCGTATCGACGTTAACGCGTCGAACACATCGGCGACGGCGACAATGCGCGCCGCCAGAGGGATGTCTTCGCCGACGAGCTGACTGGGATAACCTTTACCGTCGAATTTCTCGTGATGGCCCAGCGCGATGACTGCACCCATGCGTAAGTACTTAGACGGGCTATCTTTGAGTATGTCGTAGCCGATGCGCGGATGACGCTGCATGTTAATGGTTTCATCGGTGGCCAATCCACCCGGTTTTAATAATATATGGTCTGGTATGCCGATCTTGCCGATGTCGTGCATCGGTGCAGCGAGCTCGATCATGTCGCCTTCGTCGTCGGAAAGCTTAAGTTCCTCGGCGATCAAGCGCGAATACTTGGCCATCCGAATGATATGGTTTCCGGTTTCCTCGTCGCGGAATTCGCCGGCTTTACCTAGCCGGAATATCGTCTCGACTTCGCGCAGCCGAATATCGCGCACCGCGTCGCTGACCTGCTGTTCCAACAAACGCGCACGATCCTTGATCACAATTTGCTGGCGCCGCATGGTCAGCAGATTCCGGCAGCGCGCGCGGCACTCGTATTGGTCGACGGGTTTGGTGAGGAAATCGGTCGCGCCGGCTTCCAGCGCTTTATAGCGAACCTCGCGGTCTTCCAACACAGTAACCACGACGATCGGCACATCCATGCACGAATAGATGCCGCGGATACGCCGTATAGTTTCGACACCGTCCAACTGCGGCATTTTGTAGTCGGTAAGAACTAAATCGACCGGATGGGTTTTCGCCCATTCGATGGCGGCCAGCGGATCGGCGAATGTTTGGACCTGAATACTTGGATCGACCCCACGGACTATCTCTTCGAGTATGACCCGACCGGTAGATTGGTCATCGATCACCAGCACAGTACTTCGATACGAAGAAGCTGATCGAATCTCATGAACGGACATATTCTCTCGCGATGTGGTAGGGCCCTCACGGTTAGCGGAGTTCATTCTGTAAAATTCCTCTTCTCTTTTGGGGGGCCTGTTGCTTATCGGCTGTTCTACTTTTGAGTAGTTAAATGTTATGAAAATGCATTTTTGCTACATGGTGATAGCATTTTTCAAAACGATTTGCAACTGTTTGTTGATATAGGGATTTTGGGTATTGCATAAAGCAATTATCGAGCCAATTCCCTAACTTGAAGGTTGGGGCTCACGAGGGCCGGTGTCGGGATCGGACAAACATTCGTAACCGCTTGAATATTCTCCTTTTTCATATGCCTAGAGGCAATCCGGACCAGAGGCGTTTGCGCTACCGGCCGAATCGAGTCAACCCAAGAATAAACCTTTGTGCCTTTTCTTGGTCGGCTAAGAGCACCCGATTCACTGAACGAGCGGTCTTAAAAGTTGTGCGATTTGCGGATCGAGAGCGTTTAAATCGACTTTGCGGAGCAATATCGGACGCATCAGGCCGTTCGCTTTGTCCTTCGAGCTGCCCGAAAGTTGTTGTCCGCCGTCGGACAATGCGAGACTCGCGCTGAGCCGGGGATGGTCGATTTTGAGCTCCGATCCACGTGGAACGCCCGTCGCTTCAAATGTCAGCGCGCCGTAGGCGTTGTACTGCTGCAGATACACCGCATCACCCTCCTGGCGAAGCACATAGAAGATGGTGAAGTCGTGCCCGTCCTGCCATATGCCGCGATAATCGGCCGCCGCAACGGTATCGACAAGCTCCGGTTCGGGTTCCGCTAGCGTCTCAGGTTTGACCTTGGGAGCCGGAGACGCGCGTTTCGCAACTTGCTTAGGCGCATCGATTTTGGCCGGTGTAATGTCGACGCGCGGTGGCGCCGGCGCGGGACTCGGAAACTGGATAGGTGCCGGCGGAGCTATGTTGTTCACCAAGGGCAGCGGTGCATCCGTTTGCCCCAAAGTCCCGAGTAAGCCAAGTCCGGTCAAGGCCGTAACGCCGATTGCCGCCAGACTAAGGCCCCGGCCTTTACGCATGCCGGATTTTACGTCGCCGTAGCCGCGTATCGCGAACCACAACCCCAGCGCCAAAATGAAAAGACTGCCGAGTTTTCCCTCATGATCCAAACCGCTTTCGGATGCGGCGGCGAGTATCACCAAACCGACCAAACTCAGCGCAACGATTACTTTACCGCTATTTTTTAACGGACCCGGCGGGGGCTGCGGCGTAGGCGTTGGGTTAGGGTCGGGTTTTGGATGCAAGCCGCCCACCCGGCGGATATCTCCGATCAGACCATCCAAATCAACCCGGCGATGGGCGGCGCTGTCGCTGATCGCCCGCGTCTGTTGTTGCCGCAGGTCGCGAATATCCTCCGGTAACTCATCAGTCTTGGGCATGGTCGCGCCGTCCACCAGCACCGGAATGACCGTCACGTCCGCGCGCGACAAAGCCAACGCGATTTCGCGGCGATGCACGTCGTCATCCGACATGAGGCGCCGATTACCTTGATCATCGGCGGCGTTTAGCCAACCGCGCCCGATGACCACCAGCACGACATTACAATCGCCCAACGCACGCTCGATTTGATCCTTCCACTTGCCGGCGCGCAACGCGTCTTTGTCGAGAAACACCTTATCCTCGCCGAACGCTTCGACCAAACGATCCCGCAGGCTCAGCGCCCAACCCTTCGAATCCCGCTCTCGATAACTGATGAAGATGCCAGCCATAGTCGTCTTCCTCGTTTATTTGTCGAATACTAGCGGGAAATGTTCGTCCCGCACGCGCTCGCCTAACCCCCGACCGACTCGCATCAAATCCGTTATGTACGCGATGGAATCGAGTTGCTGCACATTCTCAGGGCGGACGTCGCTCAAACCGTACTCCTTCAGACCCCGCGAGGTAAGTTCGGCGTTATAGCGGACATAGGTAAATTGCCGCGTCGGCCCGGCGTGCGCCTCATCCCAAATCATACTGCCGATTTCGCGGTCCATCTCGTCGCCGTACAAACACTTGCCCAGCGCCCGGCACAATAAATCTTGCTGATGCAGCGCGCCGGCCATGAGCGCCGATGGCAATGAAGTCGCGTTGTACAGCAAATTCATGTCGCCCGGCGCCAGATCCTCATTGGCTTCCGGGCTTGTTCCCGTGCCGATGGAAACGATCAGCAATCTATCCTCGCCGGTCGGCCACCCCAACCGGTATTGCGGCACTGTCGCCATGATATACAGTTGCATCGCCGGATTATTGTACGGCGTGATGCCGCCGTCGACAAAGGTGAATCGCTGATTGCCGACATCGATCACCTCGGGTGGAAAATAAGTCGGCGCCGCCGTACTGGCGCGCACCAATTGCCACAGCGGCAGATTCAAATTGCAATCCGGCCGCGCGCGGTCGTTATATTTAGCTTTCGGGTTATTGCACACGGGCCACGGCGAGTCGGTTGTGCTGTTGCGCATGACCAGCAAAAGCAACGTGCGCAATCGCTCCGAACCGAGGGTGCTCGGTTCGCCGTGTTCGCTGAACACTTCGCGCAGTTTTCCGGCTAACGCCGCGTCTTCGTATTTGTAGCGAAAGCGCCGCAGCAGGGACGCTTTGTCGAACATGGTTTTGCCGTTCTCGCGATAAAACGTGCGCACGTCCGCAACGCGCATGCCCCATGCCAGGCACGCGGCGATGATGCCGCCGGTACTGGTGCCGGCGATGTAGTCGAAATAATCGGCCAGAACGAAATCGTCACCGCGATTCAAGCGGCGTTGCAACAGCGCTTCGATCGCGGCCAACACCTCGATGGAAATGATGCCGCGTATCCCGCCGCCGTCCAGCGCCAGCAAACGTTTCGGACCCAGCCCCGATACTTTTTCAGCAATACTCAAAGATGTGCTCGGTATTTAGTATGCGAACTTGACCGAGCTGTTGCCGCACGGACTCGATCATATGTTTGGTGCCGCCCGGCCCATCGCCCGCTTTTCCATCCCACAAGGCGATGAAGCGAATCTTGTCGGCGCCGAATGCCACCGCATTGTAAAGCATGTGTAAATTGTTGCGTGCGTAGGGATTATCGGCGCCGCCACCGTGGCTAAAATTCTCCGGCGTAACGAACAGCGTTGTTTTTTTATCCGCTTTGACTCTCTGAAATCGCTGCATCCATTCCGCGCCGGCGAAGCTTACCGATTTCTCCAGAAACAATGCTTCCTCGAAAGGTAAGTACACTTGCACCGCCATGCCTCGATCCAAACACAGTTGCGCAAATAACAAATCTCCGCCGCAAGCGCCGCCACAGATCGCGAGATCGGTATCTTCGGCAGCGAACTCATCTAGCGCCATAAGAATCGCATCCTGGGCCAACGGTGATTTTTGGTTCGGAAACCGCGGTGGATTGCGGCCCGGCCGATCCACCATATGGCCGCTGAATAACAGCACAAATCGCGGTTGCCTCGCAGGATTCACATGCCCTCCCGCACCAAGCTTTCCCGCGCGCCCGTAACAAAAAGAGCCATGGGCCCTCCATGGATGTCAGCGTTCTATCATGCCACGGAAAATCGATAACCGACAAACGCGCGAGGCGATGCCCTGAACGGCAATAGGGAAGCGGCTCTCCGGAATAGGCATCGGGAGAGGCAATATCCATGCGGGTTCTGGCGTGATGAATAACGACTGACGCAAGGAGTGGTTCCTCACCGCAAGCGACCTGATGCTTGCGCGGGCCTGTTGTCACGCTTATGCTGCCTGAACAATTAGTTGATCGCGAATGATATGAACTTTATCGCCAGTTTTTTATTGCGTTGGTCGTTGACGACCTTACCCTTGTGGGCTGCCAGTTATATCTTTCGCGGCGTGAGCTTCGATTCCACGGAAACCTTGATCCTTTCGGGGTTGCTGCTGGGCCTGGTTAACGCGGTGATCAAACCGTTGCTCGTCATACTGACCTTACCGATTACGGTGCTCACCTTAGGGCTGTTCATCCTCGTGATCAACACCGCGATACTTTTTTTGGTGCAATGGCTGGTGCCGGGATTTCGCATCGCCGACTTGGGCACTGGCGTGTTGCTCGCGCTGTTTATTTCGGTGTTTAGTTTCGCGGTGAATCGCTTGGTTGGACGCTAACGGTGCGCGCCTAATAAATCTCTCTCTGCTAAGTTGCGAAACAATGCCTGGCTGCCGAAATTCCACGGCGGAATTTTGTCGGTGTGATTGACGCGATTGACCAAGGTTCCCAAGCGCGAGGAACGAATGGTCACGGTGTCGCCGAGTTTATGGGTAAAGCCCTGTCCCGGCGCATCGCGATCTTGAATCGGCGCGAACATCGTGCCGAGAAACAGCATCAGCCCATCGGGGTATTGATGGTGTGCATTGATGGTTTGGCCGACGAGGTCGGCGATGTCGCGGCTGATTTTTTTCAGATCGCTCACACCGGACATGTAAAAACCGTCCGCCCCGGCGACTTCAATTTCAATTTTTGTCGCACGCGCGTCATCCAAGGTGAAGTGTTCGTCGAATAATCGGATGAATGGGCCGATGGCGCAAGAGCCGTTATTGTCCTTGCCCCGTCCGAGCAACAAGGCGCTGCGACCTTCGAAGTCGCGCAAATTCACGTCATTCCCCAACGCGGCGCCGACGATTTCGCCGCGCGCATTCACCACCATCACCAATTCCGGCTCGGGATTATTCCAGTGAGAAGCAGGATGGATGCCGATCTCGGCGCCGAGGCCCACGGCGGACATAGGCTGCGCTTTGGTGAACACTTCCGCGTCGGGACCGATGCCCACTTCCAGATATTGCGACCATAGGTTGCGCTTCACCAGGGATTCTTTCACGCGCATCGCTTCCGGCGAACCAGGTTTGACGCTGGAAATGCTGGCGCCGATTTCCTCGCCCAGACTCTTGCGTATGCTTTCCGCGAGCTTAAGATCGCCCTTCGCTTGCTCCTCGATCACCCGCTCCAGCATGCTGGAAACGAACGTCACACCGCAGGCCTTGACGGTTTGCAAGTCGCACGGCGCCAAAAAATAGGCCCGTTGCGGATCGCGTTTATCGGCGTCGCTGTTGGCTAACACATCGGCTAACTTACCGATCGGCTTAGTGCGGGCGGCTTTTACGGCTTTCACCATATCGGATCCGCTCAGCAGTTCTGCGCACGTCAGCGCTACGCTGCTCAAATCGTAAACCTGCTCGGTGTCGACCAGCACGGGGCTGGGCCCGCCGGGACTGCCCGGCACATGGGCGCGACCGACGAGTGTCGCCCGCGCGGCGTCTTCCGGCAAAATTGCGTCGGCTGTGAGATTCATCGATGAGCTCAAGTCAGGCCGCCGGCGCCGGCTCGGTCGCCGCAAAATCTAACTCGACGCGCGCGCCGCTGGGATCGTAGCAGAACAACTGCCAGGTGCCGGAATCGTTTTGTTTACGTAACACGTACTCGATGCCGCGTTCTTTTAAAGTTGCGACGGTAGCCGGTAAATTATCGGCGCTGAAGGCCATGTGATCGAGCACACCCGCCGGCGGATCGGGCACCGGCCGACCGGCGATGACGTGCAACACCGCGCGATCGCCGACATAAAGCCAAGCGCCGGGGAAACCCAAATCGGGCCGAAAGCCTTCCTTCAGGCCCAGTATGCCGATGTAGAATTGCCGTGTCGCTTCCAGATCGTGGGTCAATACGGTGAAATGATTCATGTCGCTAATTGCCATGGACTCTGCCTCCGAAGTAACCTCTGATTTTACTCTTATGAAGATCCCGATGGAATCGCGGCACGACTGGAATCTCACGCCGAAACAAGCGATCGCGCTGCAAAATGAGCTGCGCGATTGGGTCAGCAAGGTCGACGAGGTTGGAACTGTGCGGTGGGTCGCCGGTGTCGATGTCGGCTTCGAAGCGAACAAAACCATCACCCGCGCCGCCGTGGCCGTGCTGTCGTTTCCGAATCTCAAATTAGTCGAACACGCCATCGCGCGCGTACCGACGAGTTTTCCCTACGTGCCGGGCCTGTTGTCCTTTCGCGAATTGCCTGCTGTGCTTCGGGCATTTGAACTACTGAACGTTCAACCCGACTTGTGCCTGGTCGACGGCCACGGCTACGCCCACCCGCGCCGCTTCGGCATCGCCTGCCATCTGGGCGTGTTGACCGGCATTCCGACCATAGGCGTCGCCAAAAGCCGATTGATCGGCGAATACGGCAAAGTGCCGGAACAACGCGGCGCGTGGCAACCGCTAGTCCACAAAGATGAAACCATAGGCGCGGTGTTGCGCAGCAAAGCCAACACCAACCCGTTGTACATTTCCATCGGTCATCGCATCTCGCTTACATCAGCGATCGATTGGGTGCTCGCCTGCACCACTCGCTATCGCTTGCCGGAGACCACGCGCCACGCCCATCGGCTCGCATCCGGTTTGCCGAAATGAGCCTCGTGTATGCGTGCGCGCCTCAATGGTAACGGATATGCCTTGGAAGCCGCACCAGTATTGCCTCTCCGGGCGATGCAGATACCATTGAGACGAATGTCTTATTACTTTCGACATATGGACGCGAGCGGCGAATTGGAGAATAGTTCGTTACCGACACTTACCGAGGAGACCCGTCATGGCAAGGAGCTACATTTTGCGTTGGATGGACATCGAGCTTTCCCGCCGCGAGACCAATCCGGATCATCCGTTCTATCGCCACAAAGTTTTGGCTGAAGGCGATTCGTGGTTCACCATCGGCGGTGTACCGATTTGGAATCTGCTCTATTCGCTGGAATTTCCAGCGACCAACATCGTGGTCACGCTCGCCAAGCCCGGTGACACCTTGAAAAGCATGGCGGAAATTTGCAACAACTCAGAATTGCGCTTCGCCATGGATAAGCTGCACGGCTACGATTGGGATGCGATCATACTCAGCGCCGGCGGCAACGATCTCATCGATTACGCCAGCGGCAAAACATCGGAAGACAGCATCATCATTCCAGAAGACGAGCGCGGCACGGTTAACGGCCCAGAGGATTACGTCGATCAGAGCAAGCTGGCGCAATTGATGGCTTATATCCAAGAGGGCTACACGCGCATCGTCGCGTTGCGCGATGCGCCTAAGAGTTCCTGCGCCGGCGCACCGGTCATCGTTCATACCTACGATCTCGTCACGCCGACCAACTCGCCTGCCGTCATCGGGCCGATCACGCTGGGCCCGTGGTTGTTTCCCGCGCTGCAACGAGCAAATATTCCGACCACCGATTGGATTGCGCTGGCGGATTACCTGTTAACCGTGCTGCGCGATACCATCCTGGAGTTGGCAACGCCCGGCGCTAAACAACTCGCTAATTTCCACGTCGTCGACACGCAAGGGACTATCAGCCGCGCGGTGCTGGGCTCGGTCGGCGAAAGCAACGATTGGCTGAATGAAATTCATCCTAACAAGGATGGCTATGAAAAATTGGCGAAAAAGTTGAGCACAAAGCTCGGCGCTTTACTACCGTGATTTTTCTGTTCGGGATTTCATAGCCTTCATCCTATATTCTTGTCATTCGCGCGGGGGCGGGAATGACGAAGTGGGAAGAAGCATCCGTTGCGTCATAAAACAAAAGGGCGACCTTAGCCGCCCTTTGTTCCAAAAAATTCCGTACTGCTTACTGTTTCACTACCTGGTCCGACGCCAGGCTGGAGTCGTTGATGACTAGCTTGGTTTCAAACCGCAGATCGGCGGTATCGACGATTTCCGCGCGCAACTCGCCTTTTTCTTTCGGCAAAAAGTAGAAGCGGAAATTGGGATTCTCGCTGATGGTGAAGTCGACATCGGCCGACATCACCAGCTTATCGGCGTAGTAAACATTGACTTGTTTGATGAAGTGGGAATCGGGCTCATTCATCGCCAACCCGGAGAAGTTGGGATGATTGATCATCAACTGCGCCATAACCGGGCGATCTTTCTCGACGAAATCATCGATCTTGAATTTCATCTTACCCATATTTTTTAACTGCGCTTCGGTTTTCATGACCGCCGCAGAGCAACCGCCGGCGGCGATGATGGTGCTGGTGTGCATCCACAATGAGCCATCGTTCATTTCAGCGACGGCGCGCATCGGCGTATACGTTTCGACGCGCACGCGGGTCTCGATGTCGGCGCGGCCGCTTTCCGGCGTCATGGAGAATTTCACGCCGACGGGCGACGGATTGTTATCGATCATCAACCAAACATTTTTGATGTAGCGTTCGGGCGTTTGGTCGATTTTGGTGCGGATCAACACCGGTACGATGGCGGCGTCTTCCGCCTGTTTCGGCACCCAGAGTTGGAGAACATTGGTGGCATTCGCGTGGATCTCGCGGTCCTGGAACATCATTTTGCGGACTTTGAGCCAGTTTTCGTTTTGATCGGGATCGGCGGCCGTGGCAACAACCGAGGAAGCCAGCAGGCACAACCCGGCGGCGGATACAACCATGTTTCTTATGCTTTTGATCACAGCAAACTCCTCTTTGGTTCGTTTAAATGCAAACACTGTATTTCAAATACGCGACCGGCAACGGCTTAACCGCCGGTCGGCGTGACCTTAATGAAGCTTTCCACTTTGACGTCTTTCGTGTCCACTACTTCTGCGCGCAAATCGCCTTCGCCGTCGGGCGTGAAGTAGAAGCGAAAATTTGGATTTTCGCTGATGGAAAAATCCACATCCGCCGTCATGATCTGTTTGCCGGCATAGCTCACGTTAATGGTGCGCACGTAGTAGGCGGGCTGATAGAGATGGGTGACTTGATCCTTCACCAGCGGCGACGCGTTGGGATGATTGATCATCAAGTTGCGCGATGGTCGGCTGACCTTTTTCCACATTCGGGATCGACCTTGAATTTAAGCTTAGGCTGGAAATTCGCGTAATCCGGCAACGTGCCGTTCGCCGCCGAACAACCGCCTGCGGCTTTGATGTAATGGGTCGCCATATAGAGCTTGCCATCGTTCATTTCCGCCACGGCGCGCATATGGGTATAGGCTTCGATGCGTACCCGGGTGTCGATATCGGCACGGCCGCTTTCCGGCGTAAAGCTGAAAATCGCGGCGACGGGCGAGGGGTTGGCGTCGATGAAAAGATAAAGCTTTTGGATGTAGCGGTCGTTGGCTTGAATCAAGCCGGTTTTGATCTGAATCGGTACCGTGGAGGCATCTTCCGCGCGCTTGGGCGCTTTTAGCGCGACTATTTTGCCGTCGATGTCATCGCTGATGGCTCGATCTTCGAAGTAACTCTTACGCACTTTTTGCCAGACTTCGGACTGGTCGCCGTCGGGTATCGGATCGGCCGCGAACGCATTCGTGCTCAATGCCAGTAGCGCGGCCAGCCACGCTACCGATAAAACCTCGATTCAACCCTGTTCTTGTTTTCACGTCCGCACCTTTGTCCGAGACATTCTCATAGTATAGCTTACTCTTCCCACTCGAGCTCTGCATAGGTAGCCGTTACCGTTCGGCGGTGGAAATTCTCGAACTGCTGCCATTTGTCCTTTTCATCCCAGCCGACGTTTTCGATCGCCTCTTGGATAGTCTGTTTGTCCTTCAACGCCTTACGTACACCATTTTCGACCTTGGCCAAATAACGCTGTTGCGCTTCGATCGCGCTAGGCCAAGGCGCGGTCACCGGGCCATGGCCGGGAATGACCAGCTTGGCCGGAATTTTTTTCAGCTCGGCAATGACCTTCAGCCAACCGGGAATGCTGCCATCCATGGCGGGAACATGTTCCATGAACAGCAAATCGCTGAGCCACAGGGTTTGCGTCTGTTCGTCGAGCACGCTGACGTCGTTATCCGTATGGCCGACGGGCCAGGCTTGGATTTTGAGCTTACGACCGCCGAGATCGAGTTCCAGGGTTTCTCCGGCCTTCACGGTTTTTGTCGGCGGCGTGAGTTCGCTGCCAATCGCTACGTCGCCGAGATCGCGCTTGAGCGAGTTATTGTAGGCATTACTGCGCGCAGCGGCGGCTTTTGCCAGCCGCTCATGGCCGATGAAAGTCACATTATCGGCTTTGAACGCGGGGTTACCGAACATGTGGTCGGGATGAACGTGGCTGTTGATGACATAGCAAATAGGCTTGTCGGTGGTTTTCTTGATCGCCTCGCGCAACAGCAAACCGACCTTCATGCTGCCGCCGGCATCCAAGGTGGCGACGCACTTTTCGCCGACGATGAAGCCGATGTTCGCCTGATCGCCTAGGTTTGCCGGCGTACGCTCGGCCACCATCTTGCCCTGGTGCACGAAAATGCCCGGCGCGATTTCCTTGAGGTTAAAGGCTGCGTCGTCGGCCAACGTCAATGACGGGGCGATAGCGAGAAGGGTTATCAAGAGTTGTTTGAGTTTGTTCACTTTTGTCCTAAGTTTTTTTCAATTTTCCGCGCGACGCAATCGGAATATCTTACCCTCATCCCCACCCTTCTCCCAGAGGGAGAAGGGAATGTATCCCCTCTCCCTCTGGGAGAGGGGTAGGGGTGAGGGCGAGCGTCCATTTTCGCAAATAAAATAACGCTCAATAGTCGTACTTGATATACCGGAAGCGCTGATCCTCGTTCGGCGTGCCTTCCAAACCCTTGCCTTCAACCTTAGGCTGCCAGTGCACCACCGACTCGATCTTCTTCGCCAGTTCAAAATCCTTATCGGTGATGCCCTTGGCCGAATGGGTGCAAAGCTTGACGGTCACGAAGGCGTAGGACACCGTGAGATCGGGATGGTGCCACGCCGCCTCGGCGAGATGACCGACGGTGTTGACCACCATCAGCGTGCCCTTCCAGCCTTCGGTTTTGTACTTGCGGCGCAACCAGCCATCCTCGAAAAACCATTTCGGCAACTCGCTCTCGAGTTTGGCTTTGATTTCACTTTCCGAATAAACTCGTTCCTTGGCTTGTTCCATGATTTCCTCCGTCACGCATCTCACCTTTCGACCATCAGGCCAGGTAATTGATTCATTCTGCCACAGCATTGCAAGGCTTGCGGGCGCCATGCCAGGAACCGCATGGATATTGACTCTCATGGCAGGCATCGCCACGAGCCGCACGGGGTCTGGCTCGTGGCGCAGTGCCCTATCCATAACCGTAAAGATTTTTCCCCCGGCGCCGCGCGATCCTGAGAAAATTAGCTTCATGCAACCGATACAGTCTTCCGCCCGCATCGCAACCGCCGGCGCGGCCACGCGACCGCACTCTTGGTACCGCCAGATCCTCCCGCGAATTCGCGCCCACCATCTGTTGAAATCCGTCGGCACCACGGCTTACATGAGCGTATTCTTCATCGCTTATTTTCATTTGATGAAGAATCCGAGTTCCGCTGTGACCGTAATGCCCGTCACCGCGATCGATGACCTGATACCGTTTCAACCGCTGGCGCTGATTCCTTATCTGACTTTGTGGATTTACGTTTCTCTGCCGGCGGCGCTGATTTTGCATCGACGCGAGCTGATCGGCTACGGCTGGTGGGTCGCTGCGCTGTGTGTGGCGGGACTCGCGTGCTTTTATTTTTGGCCGACTACGGTGTTGCTGCCGACGGAGGAATGGAGCAAACATGCCAGCTTCAACATGTTGCAAGGCGTAGACGCTGCCGCCAACGCGTGCCCGTCGATGCATGTTGCCGTCGCGGTGTTCTCGGCGTTTTGGCTCGATTACATCTTGCGCGACATGGGCGCGCCATCGATGGCGCGCACGCTCAATTGGCTGTGGTTCATCGCCATCACCTTCTCCACCATGGCCATCAAACAGCATGTGCTGATCGATGTGATTGCGGGGTTAGCTTTAGGCTTGGTGTTTGCGCTGCCATCGTTGCGTTATCGGCGTCGCACGCTGAACGTTGGTAGGGTGGATCAAGCGTAGCGGATCCACCATGGGCGTTTGGTGGATCCGCTGCGCTTGATCCACCCTACTCCGGTGTCAAAATTTCCCCGCGCCCGACATTCGCCACATCACCCATCCAACGCTGTGCGCGATTACCAGCGAATTTCAAATCGGCAAACGGCTCTCCATATTTTTGTATTGCTGGAAGCAACAACCCGAGAAATCCAAACGGATGTACGCCGCAATCATTGAAAGTCACCGGCAACTCCTTCGGAATTTGTTTAAGCAGCAGCGTTCCGCGCTTCATGGCGTAACCGGCTAACGCGCCGACTTTGCCCATCACGACGACGGTACCGCCGGACATGCGCGATCCCAAATAGTCGCCGGCATCTACCGGCGACCAAAATCATGCCACGGCGCATTTGATCCCCTGCACGAGCGCCGACGTTACCTTTGATGACAACGGTTCCACCGAACATTCCGCGCCGTTCGCCGGGCAATCCGCCGCCGAGAAAATCGCCGGCGCTACCATCGATCTGCAATACGCCGCCGCGCATGGCGCACGCGGCAAAGATACCGGTGTCGCCGTTAACGTACAGCATACCGCCCTTCATGCCCAAACCGGTGTAGTCGCCCACCTGACCTTCGACGACGATTTTCCCGCCGATCATGCCGGCGCCGATGCGATCGAGCTTGCCGCATTCGCCAGAAAAAATAATGTGCTCTGCGTCGCTACCGGTGACCTCGAATAGTTCCGCGACGGCGATGTCAGTATTGCCCATCGGCAATTCGATACGCTGGATCGCCGCGCCAGTCTTGCCTCGCAGGCCATCGGGCGTGAGCGCCGAGCAATCCACGCGCTGTTTGAGCGGCTGCTTCAAAGTAAACGCCAGCGCGCTCAAGATTTCGCCTTCATTAATTCATGCAGATGGAAATGAAACGGACCGAGCTTGCCGCCGTAGTTTCCCGCGCTGATGCGCGTCACGCCTTTCTCCGCACCGAGCGCGCACGCGGCGCGTATGCCGGCGATCATCGCGTTGCGTACGTCGGCTTCCGTCAAACCATCGATGACGATTTCTAATACCGCGCCGATGTCCGGCGAGAGTTCCGATTTGGTGATGCCGCGTAGGGTCGGGCAAAACGCGTCGTTGGTCGACGCGGGCAACGCTTTATATTTCGAGCCGACTTTCGAGCCCGAACGCACCACGCCACCTGGAAACGGCATGATGACATTACGTACTTTACGCATCGCTTCGGTTGCGGCTTCAGCGGCCGCGAGCGCAGCGGCTTGGTCCGCAGCGAGTATCAAAAAATTTCCGCCGCCGACCGCTTTCACCATGCCCGTCGATTCTTCGCATAAAAATTCGCCGTCCATCACCGGCACGCGCCAATAGCGTTTACCGTCGATGAGTTTTGCGATTTGGAACCCATCGCCGAAGTAGCGCAGATTTTTTCCGAGCGGCAATTTTTCGCCCTCATGAATACCAGCGAAACATGCACTGGTCGGCGACGTGAGCACGCATTGCCCGACTCGACGCTCTACTTGCTTCGCCAATTCTTTGGTTGAAACGGCGAACAACAATACCGACGCACCGGGCCGTCCATCGGGCGTTTCATTGGGATCAAGCCGCCGCTCGATCCCCGCCTCGCACCCGCAAGCGATGACCGAAGTCGCAAAGCCGGTCAGTGACAGCGCCGAATGATAAGCCCATTTTAAGTTGTGCGCGGTGATGAGAATGCGGGTCGCCTTCATGCCGAAGGCTTCGGCGAACGTGTCGTCGATAAGCGTGCCATTGATGATCATGGCGCTATGTTACGCGGAGGCTGGGCGGCGCGGCAATGTTGACAAGCCGGTGAAATTGCACTCGAAAGTTTGTTGCGCTAGCATAGTAATGAGTTTTCGCGAGGTAGCCATGGGTGTTTCTGCAGACAGTTGGATCAAACGGCGCCAAATCACCGTCGATGAGTATTATCGTATGGGCGAAGTTGGTTTAATCGCACCAGATGAACGCGTGGAGCTTATTGAAGGGGAGATTATCGACATGGCGCCTATCGGCAGCGATCATGCGGGCCTGGTGAACCGATTAACACGGCTTCTAGCAAAAGCGGTGATGGACAAAGCGATATTGTCCGTTCAAAATCCGGTTCGCCTGAACAATCGATCCGAACCGGAACCCGATTTTGCGATCTTAAAATTTCGCGCAGACGACTACCGTAAACAACATCCTACCCCGGCCGATACTTTACTTATCATCGAAGTTTCCAACATATCGGAACGTTTCGACCGCGAAATCAAATTGCCTTTATATTCGAATCACGGCATACCAGAAATTTGGATCATCAGCATCGAGCACAAAACCTTGTCGATTTATCACTCGCCAAGCGGCGACCGCTACCAGCACGAACAGACTTCCGGTACGCCAGGATTAGTTGCTCTGACAGCGCTGCCGGAAGTGAGCGTCGATCTTAACTCGCTGTTTTAAAAAGTGCGGCGGATAGGATCTTCCCTACATTCGAATCGTGACCTTACCCGTATGAGCGGCGCTTTCAAGATAACGATACGCCGCGCCTGCCTCTTCGAAACCAAAACTGCGGCCGATGGCCGGACGCATTTGGTTGACCTCGATGGCGCGGTTCATCTCCTCGAACATTTCGCGCGAACCGACATAGATGCCTTGCACGCGTATGTGCCGGCGCAGGATCGCGGCGGTGTTGATCTCACCGCTTGTGCCGGCAATGACGCCGATCAGCGCGACGGTCCCACCGAGCCGTACCGCATTGATGGATTTCGACAACGTGCCGCTGCCGCCGACTTCGACTACGATGTCGGCGCCGCGGCCGCTCGTAAGTTCAATCACCGCTTTGTCCCAATCAGGCGAGGCGCGGTAGTTAATTATGTCGTCGGCGCCGAGTTGTTTGGCGATGGCGAGTTTTTCGTCGGAGCTCGAGGTGACGATCACGCGCGCACCACTCATTTTCGCGAATGCCAGCGCAATCATCGACACGCCGCCCGTGCCCAGACACACCACGGTGTCGCCCGCCTTCAGTCCACCTTGGCGCATCAATGCGTTCCACGCCGTGACGGCGGCGCAGGGCAAACTTGCGGCCTCGTCATCGGTGAGGTGGGCAGGAACCTTGACCACGCCTTGTTCCGACAGCACGACGTATTCGGCCAACATGCCATCGACAGCGCCACCGAGCGCGCTTAATGGCGCTTCGGCCGGAATGCCACCTCCCAGCCATCCCTGCATGAACGCGCCGGCGACTCGGTCGCCAACTTTCACCCTCGACACACCTGCGCCGATTTCGATGACTTCGCCAACACCATCGGAAAGCGGGATTCGCCCAGGTGGCGGCGGCGCGCCATAGCCGCCTTTTGCCACCATGAGATCGCGATAGTTTAACGAGCACGCTTTCATTCTCAACAACACTTGGCCCGGGCCGGGTTTAGGATCGGCGCGCTCGGCGCGGACAACGTTATCGAGTCCACCACGGTTTTGGAGTTCGTAGAGTTTCATTTGTTCCTTAGCTTCTCCGCAATAGTTGACGAAAGGCAATGCACCATGATTACCATGTTGTCATTCCCGCGCAGGCGGGAATCCATGAGGCATTTGGAATTGCGACGGCACCATGGATTCCCGCCTGCGCGGGAATGACAGATCTTATGCCGCGGCGTGAACTTCGCCGAGCAACGGCGCAAGATTTCCCTGCACGTCAAACTTCATATCCCGCGCAAGTTCGGCAACCTCAAACCGCGCCGGCTGACGGCGCACTTCATCCATCAATGCAGCGGATACTTCGATCTCACCGAGATGCAGCGTATTGCGAATACGCACGATGCGGCAATCCTCCGGCTTCACCCGCACGACGGTCTTCACCGCCAGTGCAATCGCGTCGCGATCGTTGTTCATCACGATGGGAATCGCGCCGCCGTCGAGATTCATGGACGTGATGACATTGGCGTAAGTCGAACTGACATCGAGTTCTTTATACAAGCGCATGGTGATCACGTCCGCGGAACCGATACCCGTCGCATTTCCCTGGCTCACGCGGGTAAGGCCGAGCACCACGATTTTTTTGATGCGCGGTTTATCCTGCCATTTGACGTTGCGGCGATTACGCCCGGTAATGTTCGGATCGAAACCGGCGCCGGAAATGTTTTTACCCATCTCATCGATCACCAGCACGTCGATGTCGTCGAAAAACAATTGCGGCATCATGCGTTTCGCCATCGCCTGCAGGTCGGGCTCGCGCGTCGCGAGACTTTTCGCCGGGATGACCTCGATGTGGGCAGTCTCGTCATACGCGTTCTCGACGATGCCCACGCCGAATAACACGTTGCGCTGCGAAATATTCACTTCGCGAATCTGCGGCAACAGTTCCGGAAATTTATCCATGCCATGGGTATGATAAGTCGCCGCGCCCGTGATCTTGCCGATGCCGATCGCCAGCATCTTAGTCAATCCGCTTTCCGTCGCGCCGCGAAAACCCGTATGAGGCTTGATGCGATTGATAACGACGATGGCCTCGGCCTCGGCTGCGTATCTATCCATATGCACAGGCGTGCCGTCGGCAAGGTGGCCGACTATCACGGTCTCCATAGTCGCGCGTATCGGCACGCAGGTCGCCGCTTCCGTAATGCCGTAGGTTTCCAGCACTTTCTTCTGGCCTTCGGCGGTCGCCGCGCCGTGGCTGCCCATGCAGGGAAAGATGAACGGCTTTACGCCCAGGGCTTTTAGTTCCGCGATCACCGAGCAGACGATCTGCGCGATGTTCGCGATGCCGCGACTGCCGCAACCGACGGCAACCACTTGACCGGGTTTCACCCGCTCGCGAATTTCCGGCCGCGCGAATTCTTTATGGATAGCCCCAGGAATATCGCCCAACCTAGCGGCATCGAATTTTTGTCGCACACGCGCCATCGGCGGCAACGGGAAATCAAGGCCACCAGCAATATTCACTTCGACTTTATCGGGGATCATGTTTGTTACCTTTTGAGCGGCAAGTCAAAACGCCATTATCTAATTTCTGGCAGGAAAAACAATGGCGCGTTGTTAGAGAAAAAGCTAATGGTCAAAGATCTGCACGAATACAAGGGTCACCTCGAGCGTTGGCTCGCGGGCCGATTAACCGCGACCGCAATCATGTACATAAAGCCCGGATCCCTGGCCGATCTCACGCATTTCGTCGTCGCCGATCTTGAAATTGTTCAAGCGCATGGTTTGATAGCGATCGAAATATTCGTTGAGCTCTTTTTCGATTGCGCGATCGAACTCGGGTTTCACGACATGGGTACTACCGCGCGTGACTTTAACGATCTTGCCGTCTAGGGCGACCAGTTCACCGTCCTTAAAAACATAGGTTGGTTTTGCGAACATTTTCTCACGATCGGGTATATCTGCGTAGACGGTGATGTCCGCCGCGCCGCCGACCGCGAGATGGCCGCGATCTTGCAAACCCAATATTTTAGCCGGCCCCGCGCGGGTCATGATCGCGATCTCGTACAGCGAATATTCGCGTTGGACGGAACCGAGGGTGCTCAGCGCCGCGGCGTCGGGATTGAGGCGCGACAACTGCTCGTTGCGAAAGGTTTTGTCCATCAGCAATTTGATCAAATGGGGATAGCTGGTGAACGGCGCGCCGTTGGGATGATCGGTGGTTAAAAAAATGCGCCATGGATCGGTCACCAGCAAAAAAATCTCCAGGCCGATGGCCCATTGCAGCGCATTGACGAAATTTTTATCGCGATATTTAAAAGGCACTACGCCGCAACCGGCATCGCATTCGATATCCATGATGACAAATTTCTTCGGATCGGCAAACCCCGAATTGCGATACTGCGCCATGCTGTCGCCGGAAGCGGTGACCGTCTGTCCAAAAAGTATTTGGCCGACGTCGGCACTCACATTTTTACGGGCGTTGATAGCCTCGGCGATGCGCGCCGCGCCGGAGGAAAACTTTCTATCGCCTTCGGTACCATACGAGTGAAACTGAATGTGAGTAAGGTGAATCGGCAGACCTTCCGCCGCGTCCATTGTGGCAAGCGTGGTCTCAACATTCCCCGCCACGCCTAGATTGCTGGCATGAACGTGCAGCGGATGCGGCACCTTCAAGTCTTCAAGCGCCTGCGCCAACGTCTTCAAAATATGGCGCGGTGTTTGGCGATAGTGAATGTGTTCCTCGTCGAGGTCGAGTTTGCGCTGGTTGAATTTGAAGGCGCTGATGCCGCCGGGATTGACGACTTTAATCGCCATGCCTTGTGCCGCATGCAAGGTCCACGCAACGTAATCGTTGATCGCTTTCTGATCGCGCTTTGCCGCCAACATGCGCAGCAAAAAATCGTCGGAACCGAGCATCGCATAGCCACCGCGATCGACGATGGGCGTGTCGGCCATTTCGAGATGGGCTTGGCGCGCATTGACCGGCAGCATGGCGGGCTCGAAGCACGCGGTGTAACCCATTTCCGCGTAACGATAGCCGGTCGCCAATGTACCCGGCGCTGCACGGCCGGCACTGCCGCGAGTGAGTTCCGTGGCTGCGAGCGGATCGCCGCGATGATCTTCCGGCAACATGGCGCGGGCGATATTGACCTTACCACCGCCGATGTGGGTGTGCATGTCGATGGCGCCGGCCATGACGATTTTTCCGGCGAGATCGTAAACGCGATCGATGCGGTCAGCGGCCGGCGGAGGCGCTACGATGCGCCCATCGCGGATAAAAATATTGCGAACCTCGCCGTTAACATCGTGGGCGGGATCGATGACCGTGCCACCGGCGAGTTTCGCTAGCACGGAAAAATAGGGTTGGCGTTCATAACCGTTAGTTTAACGGTTTTGTGTCCCGCAGACGAAGTGGTACGCCAGGAGGCGCACCGAGCTTGCCTCGGGGCAAGGCATGCCTGGAGCGCCGCTATTTGAGCGGCTTCCAGGCTTGCTTGCTTATTTTACAAACGGTGATCGGATTCGCTGTCGCGACCGAGGCGGTGGATAGTTCCGGTTTCCGCAAGAAAACTGGAATGATGCTGGTCTTTGATCTTGCGTGGCGCTCGCAAGCGCACGAGCAGCAATGGGAAGATCCAATACATCAGCGACCAAATGATCAAGAAGCCAAACAGAACTACGGCGGGGAGATTGAAGTTTTCCATAGACGAGAGGATAGCAAGAATCGCTATTCGACTTTGTAAACTTCTGTGACACCGATAACAGCCGACGCGGCGGTGGCCTATTGCTCATGGTGCAGAACCCCATCGAACTAGTCGAGTGTCAGTTTTAAAGTCCCCAGACAGTCGTAAATCGATTTCTCCAACGTTTCTTCGCCCGGGGTGGGCAATTGTAGGTTAACCACGGTGACGACATTGTTGATTACCGTGACGTACATCACGCCTCGCATTTCTTCTTTTCCTGCCTTACCGGACCAATTCATTTTTTTGTACGCACTGTTGCCGAACGACTCGTTGGCCATCTCACCTTTCTTGAACTCTATCCGTCGCCCTTCGAAACCGGCCATATAACGCTTGAGGTACAGTTCCTTCACCTCTTCCTGTTGCTCGGGCTTCAAAAGCGAATAATCGTCTTGTGTATAGTTGAACACCAATTGAATCACACCGGCCGCCTCGGTTTCGAGCTTGTCCTCGCGAAAGGTATAGGTGATGCCGTTAGACGCGCGGCGAGCACGCAGCTCGACGAATCCTTCCGGCGGCTGGAATGCAAACTGGTCATACGCCCCCTCGGGCTGACATTCCGCGGCGATTGCGCTCCCGGAAAGCACGGCGCCGAAACAGGCTGTTGCGAATAATTTTTTGATCATAGCGTCCTCGCGAGAAAATTTTAGGGAAGCTCTGATTTATTTCGAGTTCTAAGCAAGACAAGGCGCGAAGGAAAAATTGTGACGCAGCATTATAGATGATATGTAAGGAACAATTTTTCCTGAACAACGCAGCATTGCGACGAAATCGGAATAAATCAGAGCTTCCTTAGAAGTGGTTGTGGTGGGTGACAAGCTACTTCGAGTTATTATTCTAACCGATGGTTCCCGGAGAATTTTTCCAGGCAGTCAATCGAGAAATTCTCAAGATTTTACTTGCCTAAAAATTGAGCGTAAAATTCGCAACCTTCCCCGAAAAAAATATCCATGCAAGTCGGCCCCTACCTGCTGAAGAACAATCTCGTCGTCGCGCCTATGGCGGGTGTAACAGACCGCCCGTTCCGGCAACTCTGCAAAGCCATGGGCGCTGGCATGGCGGTGTCGGAAATGGTGGCGTCGAATTCGTTGCTTTGGGGTTCGGAAAAAACCATGCGCCGCGCCAACCACGACGGTGAAGTGGAACCCAAATCCGTGCAGATCGCCGGCGCCGATCCCGCCATGATGGCCGAGGCGGCGAAATTTAACGTCGATAACGGCGCACAAATAATCGATATCAACATGGGCTGCCCGGCGAAAAAAGTGTGCAACGTCATGGCGGGTTCAGCCTTGCTGCGCGACGAGCCCTTGGTCGGAAAAATTCTCGATGCCGTGGTTCGCGCCGTGAACGTGCCGGTGACCTTGAAAATTCGCACCGGCTGGGACAAGCAAAACAAAAACGCGATCGCCGTTGCGCGCATCGCCGAGAGCGCGGGTATTCAGGCGCTCGCCATGCATGGCCGCACCCGCGCCTGCGGCTACACCGGCGATGCCGAATACGACACCATCGCCGCGGTCAAAAGCCAAGTAAATATTCCGCTCATCGCCAATGGTGATATCAGCACACCGGAAAAAGCAAAGCGTGTACTGACTTACACCGGCGCCGACGCGGTGATGATCGGCCGCGCAGCCCAGGGCCGGCCGTGGATTTTTCGCGAAATCGAATATTTTCTGAAAACCGGCGCGCATTTACCGCCGCCCGAAGTCAGTCGAAATTCATCGCGTGATGATGAAACATTTGGATGACCTATATGGGTTTTACGGTGAGGATACCGGCGTGAAAGTCGCGCGTAAACATATCGGCTGGTACACCAAAGGATTGGTCGGCTCCGCGAATTTCCGCCATGGCTTGATGCAATTGCAGACCAGTCGCGAACAAATTTTCGCCATCGACGATTTTTTCGGCGATCTCGCGGCCGAACACGAACGCCTAGCCTATCTGCCTGAAGAACTTGCGGCATGAAAAAAGAAAACGAAATCTCCGCCTGCGTGCGCAAGACCGTCGGCGAATACTTCAAACATCTCGATGGTGAAAAACCGTGCGCAGTTTACGATGCAGTGCTGGAAAGTATGGAGAAGCCGCTGATCGAAGTGGTGCTGCATCAAGCCGGCGGCAATCAGACTAAGGCCGCGGATATTTTAGGACTGAATCGAAACACGCTACGCAAGAAGATGTCGCAATACGGTATCGAATAGCTCGTTTAACTAATGATCAAGATTCAACGTGCGCTGATCAGCGTATCCGATAAGTCCGGCGTTGTGGAGTTTGCCCGCGCGTTGGCGATCCCACGGTGTCGATATCCTCTCCACCGGCGGTACGGCGAAGCTCCTGCGCGATGCCGAATATTTCGCGTGACCGAAGTCGGCGACTACACCGGCTTCCCCGAAATGCTGGACGGTCGAGTGAAGACCTTGCATCCGAAAATCCACGGCGGCATTTTGGGCCGGCGCGATTTGCCCGATCACGTTGCGCAAATGAAGGCGCACAATATTCCGCCCATCGATCTGGTGGTGGTGAATCTTTATCCGTTCCGCGAAACCGTGGCGCGGCCTAATGTTGCGCTGACCGATGCCATCGAAAACATCGACATCGGCGGCCCGACCATGGTGCGTGCCGCGGCAAAAAATTATGGCAGCGTCGCCGTCGTGACGGATCCAGCGGACTATGGAGCCATCGCGAAGGAACTCGCCGATCAAGGCGGGCTATCGGACGCGACGCGCTTTCGGCTGGCTTGCAAAGCCTTCAGCCACACGGCGGAGTACGACGGCGCGATCAGCAATTATTTGACCGCTCTTGGCGACGATAAAAAACCCGGCGAATTTCCAACCCGGCTCAATCTGCAATTCGAGCGGGTTCAGTCCTTGCGTTACGGTGAAAATCCCCATCAACACGCGGCGTTTTATCGCGATCTCAAACCGGCGCCGGGCACGCTCGCCAACTACCAGCAACTGCAAGGCAAAGAACTTTCCTATAACAACATCGCCGATGCCGACGCGGCGTGGGAATGCGTGAAAAGCTTTTCGCGCACCGCCTGCGTCATTATCAAACACGCCAATCCGTGCGGCGTGGCCATCGCGGACCAGCCGCTCGAAGCCTATCGACTGGCCTTCGCCACGGACACGACTTCGGCATTCGGCGGCATCATCGCCTTCAATCGCGAAGTCGATGCGGCGACGGCCGATGCAGTGACGAAACAATTTCTCGAAGTGTTGATCGCGCCGAGCTATTCCGCTGAGGCATTAACGTTGTTGCAGCAAAAAACCAATGTGCGCGTGCTCAAAGTCGAACTCGCTTTGAGCCATCATCGCTGGGACATGAAGCGAGTCGGCGGCGGTTTATTGGTGCAATCACCCGACAGCGCGCTGATCGAAGCCCGCGATCTTAAAATCGTCAGCAAAGCCCAGCCGACTCCCGCGCAGTTGGACGATATGATTTTCGCGTTTCGCGTGGCGAAATTTGTGAAGTCGAACGCGATCGTTTTTTGCGCCGGCGGCAGAACGTTGGGCATAGGCGCGGGGCAGATGAGCCGGGTTGATTCCACCCGCCTAGCCAGCATGAAGGCGCAACAAGCCGGCTTGAGCTTGGCAGGATCCGTCGCCGCGTCGGATGCATTTTTTCCCTTCCGCGATGGCTTGGACGTGATCGCGCAAGCGGGTGCGAAGGCGGTGATCCAGCCCGGCGGCAGCATGCGCGACGACGAAGTCATCGCCGCGGCGAACGAGCACGGCATCGTCATGGCGCTGACCGGCGTGCGTCATTTCCGTCATTGAGTTTAATGATGCCGGCCTCAGAGGTAATACCAGCGCGGCGCTCCGACAATGCATGCCTGTGAGGCAATATCCATGCGGCTCCTGGCAAGGCCAATGTAGGAAATCATGAAGGTCTTAGTCATCGGTTCCGGCGGCCGCGAACATGCTCTGGCGTGGAAGCTGCTAAAAAGCAGGCGGGTGTCGCGAGTGTACGTCGCGCCCGGCAACGCCGGCACCGCGCGCGAGCCGGGTATTTCCAATGTCGCCATCACCGACATCGCCGCTTTGGTGAATTTCGCGCGCGATGAAGACATCGGCCTCACGGTCGTCGGGCCGGAAGCGCCGCTCGCCGCCGGTGTGGTCGACGCTTTCCGCGACGCCGGCCTGAAAATATTCGGGCCGACGCGCGAAGCGGCGCAGTTGGAAAGCTCCAAGAATTACGCCAAGCGGTTCATGCAGCGACACCGGATTCCGACTGCTTACTACGAAACATTTTCTCAAGCCGATGCGGCGCATCATTATATTGAAGCGCACGGTGCGCCGATCGTCATCAAGGCCGATGGTTTAGCCGCAGGAAAAGGCGTGGTGGTCGCCATGTCGTTGAACGAAGCGCACCAAGCCATCGATTTCATGCTGGCGGATAACAAGCTCGGCGAAGCCGGCGCGCTCGTCGTCGTCGAAGAATTTTTGCAAGGCGAAGAGGCGAGCTTCATCGTCATGGTCGACGGCGAACATATACTCCCGCTCGCCACCAGCCAGGACCACAAGCGCTTGCTCGACGGCGATCGCGGCCCGAACACCGGCGGCATGGGGGCCTATTCGCCCGCGCCCATCGTCACGCCGGCGCTGCACGCCCGGGTCATGCGCGAAGTCATCCGGCCGACGGTCGTCGGCATGAAGAGCGAGGGCATAGCCTACACGGGATTTCTTTATGCGGGGCTGATGATCGATCAAACGGGCAACGCGAAAGTGCTGGAGTTCAACTGCCGGCTCGGCGATCCGGAAACCCAGCCCATCATGATGCGGCTTAAAAGCGATCTCGCCGATTTGTTGGACCATGCGGTGAACGGCACGCTCGATCAAATCGAAGCCGATTGGGACGGCCGCATCGCCCTCGGCGTGGTCATTGCGGCGGCTGGCTATCCCGAAGCGCCACGCAAGGGCGATGTGATCGGGCCGTTACCGCAATCGGGTCCCGACCGCGTGGTGTTTCACGCCGGAACCGCGTTGCAGGACGGCCAAGTCATCACCAACGGCGGCAGAGTGCTGTGTGTCACGGCGTTGGGCGATAACATGAAAGTCGCGCAGCAGCGGGCTTACGCAATGGCGGGGGAGATCCGCTTCGACGGCATGCAAATGCGTAGCGACATCGGGCACCGTGGACTGGCAACGCGCTGATGGCGTTAAGCGCGGCGCGATTGCGACGCATACGCCGGCATCTTCGCCGCGGCGGCGTGATCGCCTACGCAACGGAATCGTGTTTTGGTTTCGGCTGCGATCCGAATAATGAGCGTGCGTTGCAAAAAATCTTACGTCTTAAGCGCCGGCCAAAAGCGAAAGGGTTGATTGTGATCGGCCATCGATTCGAGTCCTTCGCCCGATTTCTGAAGCCGCTGGACGACAGCAGCCCATCGCAGATTGATGCAACCTGGCCCGGTCCCCACACTTGGCTGATTCCTGCCACGGACCGCGCGAAGCGGGCGTTGCGCGGCAAACATGCGGCCCTCGCGGTGCGCGTGCCGGGACACCGCGCTGCGCGGGAGCTCTGTCGCCGGCTCGATATGGCTCTGGTTTCAACGAGCGCCAATCGCGGCGGACAGCGTCCCATCAAAACCACCCGCGACTGTTCGCGCCGGTTCGGCACGCGGGTATGCGTTATCCCGGGAAGAGTCGGTCAGCGCAAACAGCCGTCCATCATCCAAGACTTAATCACCGGTAAAATTATTCGATGATCGCCGCGCGCGCACGGGACTACTACCTCGATTTGCAAAATCGGATCGTCACCGCCCTAGAAAAGATCGAGGGCAAGGATTTTCGACGCGACTCCTGGGATCGGCCCGAGGGCGGCGGCGGTATCAGTTGCCTCACCGAAGATGGCCGTGTGTTCGAACGCGCGGTGGTGAGTTTTTCCCATGTGTTCGGCAAGCAATTGCCGCCTTCCGCCAGCGCTACGCGCCCGGAGCTGGCGGGCCGCGGGTTTGAGGCGATGGGGGTGTCGCTGGTGTTGCATCCGCGCAATCCTTACGCGCCGACCGTGCACCTCAATGTGCGGTTTTTTATCGCCACCCACCAGCTAGAGCCGCCGGTGTGGTGGTTCGGCGGCGGCATGGACTTAACGCCCTACTATGGTTTTGTCGAAGACGCGGAGCATTTTCATCGCACCTGCAAAGCCGCGCTTGCGCCGTTCGGCGACGATTATCATCGGCGCTTTAAGCGCTGGTGCGACGAATACTTTTACCTTAAGCATCGCAAAGAGCCGCGCGGAATCGGCGGCATTTTCTTCGATGACTTGAACGATAAGGATTTTGAGTTTAGCTTCGGCTTGATGCGCAGCGTCGCCGATCATTTCTTGCCGGCTTACGTGCCCATCTTAGAGCGCCGCCTTGAGCTTCCCTACGGCGAACGCGAGCGTAATTTCCAAGCCTACAGACGTGGGCGTTACGTTGAATTCAATTTAGTGTACGACCGCGGAACCCTCTTCGGACTGCAATCTCAAGGCCGAACCGAGTCGATATTAATGTCGCTGCCGCCCGTCGTTAACTGGCGTTACGATTGGCGTCCGGAAACAGGAAGTGCGGAAGAGAAGTTATACAGCGAATTTCTGACTGGAAGGGACTGGGTTTAAACTCTAACCGCAGTCCCGCGAACTATAGCTAGAAGATCAGGCTTTCTTACGACGAACGAGCGTCATTCCCACCGCGCCGATCGCAAACAACCATAGGCTTGCAGGAATCGGGAGCGCCTGCACAACACCGCCGCCGGTGCCGCCGCCATTTCCAGTATCCAATTCACCGGGACGGGGCTCGTCGACCTTTTTACCTTCAACGGACGATTTCATCCACTTAGGGCTCAGCGGTAAGGCGCTGGCGCCGAGCGACAGGGATAACATCAAACTTACTAAAATGACCCTCAAAGAGAGTCTTGCAGTGCGCATCATGTTGTTGTCCTTTCTAATCCTAAAGCGCAAAAATCCGCTGCGCCGAGCTGTTAATTGTTTTTACTATTAGTTTTCGATCGTAACTAAACTAAATTAGTTTCACTCGCCAGCCGAATTATACAACACATCCACTGTCCCGATCTGGGTAACGCACCAACGAGCCGCTCAGGATATCGTATTTTATGCTTTCTAAACCGTACTCTTGATACAAAGCAAGTCATATGCCAGACGCGCAATTTCTTGCTTAACTAATTAATTAATTAAGGTAAACCCAATTAAACCGGGATGCGCCACTGACAACTCCGAACCCAACTGTAAGATTTTTCGACACGCGCTAGCGATTTCCAATGCCAATGCAATGTCAGAATCTGAGCCGCCAACTCAAACTCAGCGAAAAAATATCCGCATCGCTGCTCGGCTCGAAGATTCCATTCCTGGGTGGACTTGCTCCTATTTCTTGGCGTTCGTAGCTAGGCTCAAGCAAAATTCCCTGGGCCTTGCCGAACGACCAGCGCAGCGGCAGCGAAATCCGATAGCCCGTGCGCGCGCCTAAATCCAGCGTCGTATCAGGGTTAATGTCCACTTCGAGCTTAGGGTTGATCGGCCGAATAAGCCGGACATCGATGCCACCCTGAAAGCGTTCTGATTGAAATAGACCCAGCTCCAAACCTACCGCGGCATAGGGCCAGCGATAAACTTCCAACAGCCCAGAAACGCCTCGATTCGGCAAAATATCGCGCCGCCAATAGCGATAACCCGCGCCCGCGTAAGGCGCAACCGTGACCGAATCCCCGAGGGCGAACGAATAACCGCCGGTGGCAATTACATCGAAAATGTCGGTATCGGTATCGGTCTGGTGCGGATTGCCGGACGAGGTCGCACCATCGTAATCGACGTTTCCGCCGTGATAGGAACCGGCAAGGCGGATGCGCCAAGCGCCGGGCGCGAAACGCAGTCCCGCAGTCACCCCCGGCAACAAGCCGTCCTCGCGATTGCGAAGACGCTCGTTATCGGGGAATTCTTTGTAGTGGAACGACTGGAGCGATGGGCCGAGGGTGAATTCGTGGGCTTCGGCGGCACCGGTGGGACCAAGCCAGCCGCACAACACCAACACTGAACCCAGGAGGTAGGGCCCCAAAGCCCGTGTCGGCTCTAGCTCCATTTTATATCGAATGCTAATCAATCAAATACTACGGCAATTTCCCGGGTCAACGCCATCGTTGAGCTGCGCCCAGGTAAAGTTGCAAGTGCTATTGTCGTTGAAGGTAACGACAACTAAACTCGCACTTTGAACGTCGATGGTCATGAACGTACCTCCACCGCCGGTCACCCGAATGAAGCCCTGCCGAGGATAACCTTGGCTGTTCGTATCGCCGCTGTTGCCAACGAGATTGGTTTCGACATCAAAATCGAGATGACCCAAATCACTTGCCGCTACACGCCCGTTGGTTGCACTATCGATGACATAATCGTTCGTCGTTCCACCCGCGCCGCACGCTCCTAAAATATCGTCGTACAAAATCGTGCCACTCACCAATTTCTCCGTTACACCGCCTCCTGTTGACTGGAGCGGCGAAGCGGATAGGACAGTTACCGTGTTCTGCGGCGCGACGGCCTTTCGCGATTGCTGAACGCTGCCGCTAAACGTAGTTGTACTCCCTGCAGCACTCGTTATCTGCAAGCCTTCGTAAACGAGGTTCAACGTATACGCATTGGTGGCCGCATCAACGGCTGCAATGGTAGTCGTCACCTTACCCTGCAGCGTGACGTTGTTTAGGGGATTAATGACGTTGATGCAATTGTTCGCTTCCTGCAGTAAGTTGAATTTGCAGGCGCTGTAGTTAATAACCAAGTTATCGCCGACGGTACGGGTGTCAAGTTCGTTATCGCCATCTTGGTCTAGGTACGCCTTGTTCTTCTCGCCACCCGCGGCACAGGGGGTTGGACCTTGCTCACTTGGCGCGACGCCAACGGGCAACTCAGCACTCAAAATCTCATTCGCGGTTACGCTTTTCATCTCGGCAAAATTAAGCCGAGCGACGTTGAGCGGGCTCACCGTGGACCGAGGCGACTCCGCGACTACAGCGTTAGGATAACCCCCATTGAAATTCGGCGAGTCAGCAACAGCGATGCTTCGAACGACCAAACTTGCCGCAATATAGAATGTAGAGCCGTCAATCGTGGCGGGCGTTCCCGATTTGTCGCCACCACCCCCTCCCCCTCCACCACCCCCACCACCACCGCCGCCACAGGCGACTAACGTGAAACTCAGTGCGAGCGCGATAATATTTAGCGTTTTTCCATTCATTGTTCTGCCCTTTCCTTTTAATGAGATTGATCCGGTGTTACGGGCCGCAAATAAGACCCCACCCAGCCAAACTCCAATATCTTAATTTTTAATTAGTCAACGCTTATCGATACAAACCTAACGTGATACAGCAACTTTTAACGCGCAACTTTATGACCCATTTCGGCTGCTTAGGCGTTAACATCGCAATCATGTCATAAATACCACTGTAGGTCACGGTGGTCTGAAGACCAAGCCTTTTAGACTAGTCGAGGTATCGAATGCATCGTCTTATCCTATGTTTTTGCTGCTGTTTTTTCTCGACTCGTCGCTCGCGCTGGGATCCTCGACCAATTTTCGCAAGCCGACATGACGACGGGATTGAAGGATTCGCTGCAACAGGGCGCGCTCGCCGCCGTTTCGAAACTGGGCCAGGAAAACGGTTTCTTCTCCAATGCTAAAGTCAAAATCCCTTTGCCCAAGCCCATGCAGCAGGCGGAAAAAATGATGCGCGCGTTCGGCATGAAAAAACAAGCCGATGATCTGGTGCTGTCGATGAACCGCGCGGCGGAAGCCGCGGTGCCGGAGGCGAAAGAACTGTTCGTCGGCGCGGTGAAAGCGATGTCGGTGCAGGATGTCAAAGGCATCTTCAGCGGCGGCGAGGATGCCGCGACACAATATTTCCGTAAGTCCACGGAAGGACCGCTCAGGGGAAAATTTTTACCCATCGTGGTTAAAGCCATCGAGAAAGTTGGCTTGGCGCAAAAATATAATGCCGTCGCCGGCAAGATGTCCAAGCTGGGTTTAGTTAAAGAAAACGAATCTAATGTCGAAAACTACGTGACGCAAAAAGCTCTCGATGGGCTATTCGTGATGATGGCCGACGAGGAGAAAGCCCTGCGCGCCAATCCTGTGAAAGCCAGCACCGATATCGCCAAGAAAATTTTCGACGTATTGCGCAAATAATTTCAGCGCGAGACATGCCTGGAAAACCGCATGGATATTGCCTTTGCAGACATGCACGTCTGCGATACAAGCTGGAAGCGGCGTCTGGCAAGGCCGCGCTTTGAGATTTATCGGCTGCCATACGGCCGCGCGTAGCGGCCTTTGCCGCAACAGGATTGCGATCGCGTAACCCTGCGTTTTATAGGAGACAACCATGCGCTTCTCATCGCGCCTCGATTTCAAGCTGATTTCTATTTCCACTGTGGCACTGGTGATCGTGTCGGCACTCGCGCTGGATTCTATCCTCGATCTGATCGAGCTCAAGCGGCTGGCGCAAGTGCAAATGCGCGATGCCCGGCAAAGCGCGTTCAACGCGGACTTCGACATTGCCCTGGTTCGCGCCGCAGGGGAGGCCGCGTCTTACACCACCACTCGCAACCCAGTGTATTTGAGCGAGGCTACCGAGGCGCTTACGAAAGCTGAGGCGGCCCTTAATTCGCTGCAAGAAACCATCACAAACGAACTTGATATCCGAGGCCTGGAAGCAAAACACCTAGCTTTCCTCGAGCGCCAACGACACCTGCTCGGACTGGTGAAAAATGGGGTGCAAGCGGCACAGGGGCTTAATCCGAGCGCCGATTTGGCCAGCACTCGACCTGTGCTGGATGCAATCTACGCCTATGAGCCGGGCGCGGAACAACTGCGGCCGCAAATCGCCGCCCATCGAGAAGCGGAGTTCGCCGCGAACGAACAGGCTATGCGCAAGCGTGCGCAACACACGATTTACGACTTCCTCGCGAGCGTGATGCTGTTCATCGTTTTTATGGTTGCGCTGGTTTCCTTCATGCGGCGTGTCGTCGTGCGCCCGTTGGATCGTTTAGCTTCCGCCGCCGCCGCAGTCGCGAAAGGAAAGTTTGACCAAAGGGTAGCGGCCACGGGCAGAAATGAGGTCGGGCGTCTGCAGATTGCCTTCAATGAAATGGTGAACGATCTGCAACGACATCATGCGGCCTTAGCGGAAAGTGAACTGCGATTTCGCCAGATGGCCGAGCATTTTCCGGGGGTTTTCGTCATGAGCGATCCGCTCGGAAAAGATGTTATGTACGTAAGCCCGGGCTACAAAAATATTTGGGACCGTCCGGTTGAGAGCCTTTACCGGCAACCTGAATCATTCGTTGAGACCCTCCATCCGCACGATCGCGAGTGCGCGATCGCAAAAATTCAAGCGCTCGAAATGGGCGAACCTTGGACACGGGAGTATCGCATCATTCGTCCGGACGGTTCGACTCGCTGGATTTGGGACCGCAGCTTCCCGATCAAAGACACGCAAGGCCGGGTTTATCGCGCCACGGTTGTGTGCGAAGACATCACCGAACGTAAACTCATGGAACAAGAATTACGCGTCAGCGAACAGCAGTTGCATGCCGCGCTGGCGGAACGCGAGCGCGTCAATCGCGATCTGCACGACGATGTCCTGCAATCCATTTACGCAGTTGGATTGACCTTGGAAGCGCTTCGACGCGTCGCCCAAACCGACACCCAGGCCGTGCGCGAGCGACTGGCGAGCGCGATCGAGCAGCTTAACGATATTATGCGCAACGTTCGCTTGTACATTTTTGAACCCGATGCGCGGCTGCGCACCACGCAAGATGTGATGTCGGCGCTGCACTCGCTTATTCAAAATGCGCAGGGGAACTTAGCGCCGACCCTGAGCGCCGAGGTCGATCCGAAGGTCATGCCCTCGCTGCCTGAAGAGCATGCCAGAAACTTACTGCAAATCGTACGCGAAGCGATTAGCAATGCCCAGCGCCATGCGCGCGCTCGGAGCGTGAAAGTTGCTTTGAAACATTTCAACGGTCACCCGCGACTGACCATCAGCGACGACGGCCGCGGATTTGAAACGCAACATGCGAACGCGGAAGGTCATGGGCTACGCAACATGGCGGCGCGGGCACGGCTTATCGGCGCCCGTTTCGAAGTCCTTTCCAAGGCGGGTCTCGGCACGCAGATCGCTCTCGATCTTCCGCAAACCGCATAAAACCATGTCCGGCGAAACTAAGAAAGTACGCCTACTGATAGTGGATGACCATGAGTTGGTCCGCATCGGCTTGCGTACCGCGTTCGAAGAACATGACCGATATCGAAGTTGTCGGCGAGGCCGACGCGACGGATGGCGCGGTGAGCGAGACTGCGCGGCTACAGCCCGATGTCGTCTTGATGGACTTGCGATTACCGGGTGGGGGTGGCGTGCAGGCGTGCCGTGAGATTCTGGCCGAGTACCCGCAGATACACGTATTGTTTCTAACCTCCTACTCCGATCAAGACTCCATTCTTGCCGCTGCCTTCGCCGGCGCCCGCGGTTACTTGTTGAAAGAAATTGGCTCGGACGCTTTGGTCCAGGCAATTAGAAGCAGCGCCGCCGGACATACGATTACCGACCCGGCGGTTAACCAGCAAATGCTCGGTTGGATAAAAGCATCGACCACCTCCGGCAAAACCGGCGCGGCCCACGATGCGTTATCCGCGCAGGAGCAGCGAGTTGCTTTGCTCGTCGCCGATGGCAAGACCAATAAAGAAATCGCGGCGGTGCTTGAACTCAGCCCGAAAACCGTAAGAAACTATCTCGCCAACGTGTTCGAGAAACTGCAAATCTCGCGCCGCGTTGAACTGGTCAAACGGTTGGGCGTTAATGAATAAACCGAGCGACGCGGGATCCCGGCACTAGGGTCAAATGTACCTATGCGTATAGGGTCACAAGCACTAGATTAACCAGAGTTTGCCCCTACCTGGTTTTCTCCGACGGCATCAAACTATGATTTGCCAACAAGCGCGGAACATACCAGCCATCCGCCGCTTGTGGGCCGGCTCGGCACCTTGACGGTGCTGAGTCGTTTATCCACTCGGCACGAGAAAGGTTAGGACCATGGATACATTTCGAACCAGCTTGCAAATGGTCGGCTTGCTCGCGCTTTTTTTGGTCGGCTGTGGCGGAGGAGGCGGTAGTCAGTCGGCCGGTGGCATCGGCGGTACAGGCTCGTCACTTGGCCCGGTCAGCGGTTTTGGCAGCATCATTGTGAACGACACGGAATTCGCCACCGACAACGCAATCGTTTCCATCGAAGGTGAAACCCAGGCCGGTCGCGGCGATCTATCGAAAATCAAAGTCGGACAAATCGTGTTGGTGAGCGGGACTTATTCGAGCCCCAGCACCGGCATCGCGAACCGTGTCATCTACTTCGATAATCTCGAAGGCCCGATCACGGCAAAAAATCCCGTCAACAATAGCTTTACGGCCATGGGTCAAACAGTATTGATCGACGGCGATCCGGTAATCGGTACAAAGTTCGCCAGCGCAAGTGGGCTCGCCGATCTTAATGTGAACGATATCGTCGAAGTGAGCGGATCAACGGATGGGCTCGGCAATATCGTCGCCAGCTTTATCGAGCGAAAAGGCGCTTTCACCGATGGCTCCACCGAAGTTGAGATCAAAGGTAATGTGAGTGCGCTCGACATAAGTACAACGACTTTCAAAATCGGGCCGTTGACGATCGACTACGATGCCAACGGTGGAACGGTGTTCAAAAATCTAACGTTGGGTGATCTGACCCAGGCGCCCTATGTTGAGGTGAAAGGCGTCAGCTTCGATGCAAGCGGCTCGTTCATCGCCGCGTCAATCGCGCGCATCGACCGGCCGATTAATCCTGGCACACAAAATCCGCTCGAGATCACCGGGGTGACGGCGGACTGCTCGCTACCGTGCACCGAGTTCTCCCTCGAAGGGCAACGCGTGATCACGAATTCGCAAACGATCTTCCACAACGGTAACGCCAGCGACCTGGTCGATAACCGCAAAATCCAAGCGGAGGGAACCATCAATTCCCTCGGACAATTGGTTTCCACCAAAGTCGCGTTCGTGAAGGGCAGCGTACAAATCGAAGCGCTCGCCGACGGGCCGGCCGACGTCGCGGCGCAAACGTTTCGCATTCTGGGTATCTCGGTCAAGGTTAGCAGCGTGACGCAGTTTAAGGACGGTGTTGCACTTGCTAGCATCGCAGCGGGCGATCCGCTCAAGATATTGGGCTATCGAATTGGCGACGCTCAGATCATCGCCACGCAGATCGGACGCGCAAATGGCGCCGCGCGGCTGCAAGGGCCGCTGCAAACCGTGGACAAGGCAAGCTTGGTCTTCACCATTTTGCAGGTTCCCATTGCGGTGAATAGCGGAACGATATTTAGCGACCTCAACGAGAACACCATCGGTTTAGATACGTTCTTCGATACGACGCCTTCGGGTGCAATCGTCGGCGCCAAAGGCATTGAGAATCCCGACAATCAAATCGACGCGACCGCTGCCAATGGCGGTGAAGTTGAGATCCAAGACTAGAGGTGGAGCACCCTGGTATATGGCTTGGGGAACGCTGGCTCCGGTTGGCTCTCATGTCGGCGGCGTTGTCCATGCGAGTGCTCGCCACCGCGAAAACTTTGTGATCGCCACGATCACCGGACGTAAAAATGCTAACCCCATTACCCGTCATAGTGCTGCAACTATTCCCCTAGATAGATAGCTACCCGGAGAGGCAATACCAGCGCGGTTGTCAGGCACGGTGCCGCCAGGAGCCAAGCTGGATAAGGCTGGTGGCGCGCCTTCGTTTCTAAGTATCTCTTCCATCATCTAATTCCATTTCCAAATCAAAATGGACGCGAAGGCGAGCGGCATACAGTGCTGTAGCACGGCAAGGCGAAGCCGACAAAGTTAGTTTGATTTGGAAATGGAATAGCCAATTATTTGGGTTAAATTCCCCAATATTGGGTTGTTATATGCCCCATAGTTGGGAAATTTCGAATTAGATATGTGATTTTTTTACATTAAATAATTCGTTTATAAATAAATTATTCATTATTTTTCAACATAATAGTAATTCATTTCATGAATTGACCACTTACTGGCACGTGTTGTGCATAGTCCAGACTGTGGGAAATAAACTCACTTTTTATTGACCCTAAACCGTTTTAGATATTTACTTTAAAGGAGAACTACCATGCTGACCAAAACCAAACTCGCGATCGCCGTTGCTGCGCTTGGCCTGGGTTTCGCCACCTCGTCATTCGCTCGCCTAAGTGCCGATGAAAACCTCGGCGTGCAAGTGCTCGACCAGTCCTCTACGCAAGAACTTGATGTGGTCGCCCGGCGCGGACGTGGCGCCGACGACAAGGCAGGCGATGACCGTGGCGTGCACGGGCCTGGCCATCCGCTGAGTCAAGATTCTGACATCGTCACCCGGCGCGGTCGCGGCGCCGATGATGCGCCCGGACACATCCGTCGCGAAGACCGTCGTGCCGATCGCAGACAAAGCTAAGCTGCGCCCCGCGCCTTTGCGTTGCTTTCCTGGCATCAAAGTACCCCTCCTCCTGCGTTATGTGTCGCTCAGGATATGACGCAGGCTTCGCACCCCGGCCCGCAATAAAAATCAGGGCCGGGGTTTTTCTCAACCGCTGATGAATAACCATTTGAACTGGAGGAAGCAATGACCCACTCCCAATCGCTCGCCAAACTCGGCGCCGCATTGTTGATCTCAGCCCACTTCGCCGTGACAGCGCACGCAGAACAAGGCTTTAACATCTCCACCGCCACTGGCAGCAGAAGCAGAGCAAGCGATTTATTTGCGAAGCTCGATTCACGTATCTTGCCCATCAGCGCGAGTCTTGAGACCGAGCGCTTCATTTACACGGGCACCGTTTCTTATCTGCAATTGAACGGTTTGCGCGGTATTCCGCGCTACGACTACCGTCGGGTCAACTAGCGCCGGGGCATGGCCATGTTCACCACGGATAAA